>NZ_JACIFS010000001.1:0-1056963 GCF_014197475.1 Rhizobium sp. BK212 | reverse complement strand
GGCGCGGACTTCAGGTGAAAATTTGTTTGTTGTCTTGCTCATATCGGCTCCACTTTCTCAGAAGTTGGAGCCTCCGGCAAACCCGGTGCGGTTCAGATCATCGGCGATCGCCCTTCCGACATGGCACGGATTGGTGTCCATATCTATCTTGACAGGCAGGTTTAGCGTGTTCGGGGGAACGGCGATGCCTGGGTGAACTGCGGACCCGGCGTCGCACATAGCATCCAGTATTAGAGAGTTCAAGTGGAACGGAGGACCCTTGACGGTTCTGCTACGGAGCGCGGAATGATGCGCGTCCATCCTGTCGATTGTAGACGGGCTCTAGTTGTCACCCGGATCATTATGCTGTCCCTCGCGACGATAAGCGGCTCATAATGATCTGATATACCAACCTAATGCGTCCTGATCTAAGGGCTTGCTTATTGAACCCCCGAACAAGGCCGCGCATACTGGAGATCCCCGCTGATTGCCTCGCAAGAGCGACCCAGCACAATCATACGCTTTCGGTCGTGTTTTGAAGCACGGACAGGACATCTCCCTCAACGTCGTGATGACTTCGAGCGGAGGACGATCCGTCAGAGCCGTGTGCATGGCGGGGCGCGTCATGGGTCTGGACCGGCAGCGCGACAGCCGTTATCTACGGAGTCCGTCGCGGTGCTGAAGACATCGCTGGAACATCACCGCAGACACCCAAGGCCTCTTAGTGAAAAAACTCCAACGCAGTTTTGTTGTCGAACACAAATCGGGTCGGCGAAGAACCGAGAGCAAATCGAATTCGATCTGGGGAGACATGGATCTCAAGTCCATCGCTCAAGATGTGCAGGAAGAGGCAATGCTCTTTCCGCCGGTAGGCTTCCAGGTTGGCAAACCAGGCGGTGAGCTATCTCTGCCCGAACGGGGACAGCCGGGAGTGTTGACACTGCCGGCCCGACAGCGGACAACTGAAGCGGCTTTACAGGAGACCATAATGGCCGACGAACGAGATACGACAATTGTTGCTGACGCCCCAGCGGTAACGGCTCCCGCGACGATTAAGAAGCAGCGCAAACCTCGCGGAAAAAAGGTGGCCGTTGAAACCCGGTCAGCCGAAGTTGCGGCAGAGCCCGCGGATGCTGCCAAGACGGCAGCCGGAAAACCGAAGAGAGGACGCAGGGTCAAGGCCGACGACGTCGTGAACAGCGCCAAGCGTGGGCGAATCAAACGGACTCCGAAGGCGGTGCAAATCGAGAGCGCACCTATAACGGGGGTGATCGATGAGATGGCGGACCTACTGCAGCTGGAAGAGGAAAATCGAGGACTGCGTAAGCTGTTGGCTGAGAAGCTTCGCGCCGAAAATGCCGAATTGCGAAAGCGGCTCAACCTCGTTTGACCAACGGTTGCCGGCACATTTCCGTGTTTATGGAGATGTGCGTCTGGCGACAGTTCCCGTTGCCGCCAAGACTTGAATTCGCAACTGCATGTGGGGTAACGCGAGGTCGAATAGAATGGCGTCTCCATGGAAACTTCTTGCTCGGTTGGTGTCACCGCGACGGCTTCCGAAGGAAGAAAACAACTCGACCGGTGATGTGACGCCGGAAATGTCGACCGTCGACAGGCCGACTGCACCGGCGGACGACGAAGGATTGCGTTTCACAGACCGCCCAGCAGGCGAGGAGCTGCGGCCTCACGATCAATCTGGTGCGAGGTCTGGTGAGCTGCAGGAACAGGGCGCGCCGGTTATTGAAGGCGCCAAGCCGCTGGAAGCTGCTAATTCGGTTGTATCTGATGACACCGACGTGCTCGCATACGACGCTTCGAGACCCTCGCAGACCCGCCGAGGCGCAACCCGAAAACGGGGCAGCCGCAGCAGGAAAGCCGAGACTGGGGTCGTTCGGCATGAGTCTCCAGGCGTTCCCGCACTGTCTGATGAAGCGATGAGCCTCGATAAAGAGATCAGCTTGCTCCGGGAGCAACTGGCGAACAAGCTTCAACTGCAAAACGCACAACTGAAGCGGATGCTGGCGCGATTTGAACGTTGAAGCTGTCGGTGGCTCGAGCTCCAAGCAGAGGGGCTCGCCATTGCAGGAAGCATTTTCCGCCGCGCGGTTGTGGGGGATGGCTTGGACGACCTAATTGTTGTCGGAGATACATCCGCACGCCAACGGGACGCCCCTTGCTGCGCAGCGGCAGATCGTCTTTTTATGCTTTTTCCGTGATCGGCACATCGGCGGACGAGACACTTCAAACCAATCAAGCCTTTTCCGCATTGGACCATGAGTGCCGCGTGCATCTCAAGGTTACTGCATGATCGAACGAAGCAAAGTCTCGCGGGCGGACGTCAGATGCAGTCGACAGGCGCGATCGATCGAGGCGACGTTGCGGCTTTCAAGGGCTTCGATCAACGCGAGATGTTCCTTGATGGCAACCTCATTCCGCGCGCGTTCATCGCGCTTGTTCCACTGATAATGATAGTGGAAGACCATGGCGATCACGTCTTGGAAGCTTTCGATAAAGCGGTTTGGCGCGACTGCCGTAATCAGCCGGTGAAATCGGCTGTCCAACTCCGAGAAATCCTGAAATCGAGCGTCGATATCTGCGAGCAGCTCCAAATGTGCCGCCCGCATGGCCTGGATCTGTTTCCAGACGGGCGACCCGTCGGGCAGGGCGGCGAACAGCCGGGCGGAGCGCATTTCGAACATCTCTCTGATCTCGAACAGTTCGAGCGCGAAACTGGCCGTGAACCCTTTAAAAACCCAGCCGGCATTCTGACGCTTCTCGATCAGCCCATATTTCTGAAATCGGTTGAGAAATTCACGGATAATCGTTGTCGCGACGCCGAATTTCCGGGCCAATTCCGTCTCATTGATTTCTGTGCCCGGACAGGCATCACCGCGCAGCATCCATTCCATGAAGCTCGTCTCGACCTGTTCCGAAATTGCCAAGGTCTCTTCCTTCGGATAGCGCTCTTTCTGCCGCGGCTGCTTGCGTATAATCCGTCGGTGGGCTTCAGACATAATGATCCCACGTGCGGCCATCCCTGCCAGCACCTTTCGCACCGTTGTTCTGCTCACGCCAAGCTGGGCGCGCAGCGCATTTTCGGACGGTAATTCCTCCCCAAGATCGAGCGTTCGAATGATCTCGATCATATCATTGAATGCCCGCTTGAAGGTCGTATCGGTTCTCACGACGCAACTCCAGGTATGGTTGGATATCCATAAAAAACAAGTTGACGTACGTGTATCATATGTTTCTTATGTATAAAAAACAGGGGAGGCTAGGGGAATTTGGAAGACTCCGGGATTCTGCCTCAGAATTCGTCGCGGCCTGGTGGTTCGCAAGCAACCTTCCGCCCGAGACAATCTGGCATCGCATTGGGACTGAAGCTGTTGAGCCTTGGCCCGCTGTTGATCCTGATATTGCTCATCGCCGTCGTCAGTTTGATCACGCCGGCTTTTCTAAAGCCCGTTAACCTGGGGAACATCTTGGCGCAGACGGCAGTGATTGCCGTTGTGGCGATGGGGCAGCAACTCGTTATCCTGACGCGAGGGATCGATCTGTCTGTCGGCTCGAATCTTGCGCTGGCGACAGTCATCGGCGGACTCGTCTACCAGCAGGTTGATTCCTCAACCGTCGTCATTATGGCCATGCTGGTTGCGGGTACGGCTGTCGGTGCGGTCAACGGCGTGGTCTTTGTCTACGGGCGGCTGCCACATCCTTTTATCATTACCCTTGCAAGCTTGAGTATCTGCCGCGGCCTGGCACTTGCATTGGCGCCAGGCCACACCACCATGCGCGGAATGCCCGACGCTGTGACGGCGATCGGCGGCGGTACGACGCTTGGCGTGCCCAATTCATTCTTTGTCGTCGGCATGTTCGGGCTTCTTTTTCTGATCCTGACGAAGTCGATGGTCTGTGGCCGATGGATCTATGCGGTCGGCGGCTCGCCGAGTGCTGCCAGAAGCATGGGCATACCGGTAAGGGGCATTTTGCTTTCGACCTATATTATTTCCGGCTTTTGTGCAGGCCTCGGCGCGGTGCTGCTCGCGGGCCGGACCGCCGCCGCCTCGCCAATCTACGGCAATCTTTTGGAGCTCGACACGATTGCTGCGGTGATTATCGGTGGCGCTAGCTTCCTGGGCGGACGAGGTCATCTCGGCCACGCCCTGATCGGCGCCGTGCTGATCGGCGTCATCCGCAACGCCCTTAACCTTCTCGGCGTCGACGTGTTCTTTCAAATGATCGCGATTGGGCTCGTTATCGTCATCGCCGTGGAGGCTGACGTGCTCCGTAACCATCTTGAAGCACGCGCCCGCGTGCTTCAATCGGCGAGCGCACGATGAGCCCGACATCCATCACACCGGCACTTTCGGTTCGAAACGCCCAGAAGCGCTTCGGCGCAATACACGCCCTGAAAAATGTAAGCTTTGATGCCTATTCAGGTGAGGTAACCGCTCTCTTGGGTGACAACGGCGCCGGCAAGTCGACGCTCGTCAAATGCATTAGCGGGCTTCATAGCCTCGACGAAGGAGAAATCCTCGTGGATGGTGCTCCCGTATCGCTCCATTCGACGGCAGCCGCCCGCCGCGCCGGCATCGAAACCGTCTATCAGGATCTGGCGCTTTTCGACAACCTGACCCCCGTACAGAATTTCTATTGCGGACGGGAAGTCGCTTTTCCCTCTTGGTTGCCGCGTCCGCTCCGCTTCCTCAACACGGCCGCGATGAGGCAGGAAGCGGCGAGTGTTATCGATCGTCTGAAGGTTAAGCTGCCGAGATTCGATGCGCCGGTCGCGCTGATGTCCGGCGGACAACGACAGGCGATCGCGGTCGCGCGCGCCATAGTTTTTGCGCGCAAGCTGGTGATTCTTGACGAACCGACGGCCGCCCTCGGTCTTCGCGAGTCTCGCCAGGTTCTTGACCTTATCAAACAGCTCAAAGCCGACGGCAACGCCGTGATCATCATCACGCACAACATGGAGCATGTGGTCGAAATCGCCGATCGGGCGGTTGTGCTTCGGCAGGGTCGGAAGGTGGGCGAATTGAAGCCAACGGAAGCAAACAAGCAGGACGTTGTCGCGATGATTGTCGGCGCCGAGGCTTAAGGGAGATCGCTGCTTCGTGGGGGCAGCGGACAACGAGATCGCTCTAGAGGAGGGCGGTCGAAAACGTGGGAGGTGTATCATGAAACCGCAATCCCTGCTGGGAGCCCTTGCGCTCCTGGCCGTCGCCGCAGTCCCGTCCTTGGCGCAGGAGCCGGTGAAACTCGGCTTTATAACGAAATTCCCCGTACCGTTCTTTGCAACAATGGAGAACGCAGCCAAAGAATATGCAAAGAGAAATCCCGGGGTAGAGATCATCTACGGCCAGGGTGCGTCCGCAACCGACATCGAGGGCCAGATTGCACAAATCGAATCAATGGTGACTCGAGGGGTGCAGGGCATCGCCCTCACGCCTGTCGATCCCACCGTGTCGACAGCCCTGGACAAGGCAGTGGCGGCCGGTATCAAGGTCGTGCTGATGGATAACAATATTCCGGATTGGAAAGGCAGGACGGCGCTTGCCACGACGGATAATTTCGCTGCAGGCAAAATCGCCGGCGAATATCTCAAAACTGTTCTTAAGGCCGGCGACACCATGGGGATTCTTGAGGGCGTGCCCGGCGTGCCGGCGCTTGATGACCGTGTGAAGGGTATGCTTGAGGGGCTCAACGGTCTTGACGTCAAGATCGTCGGGAAAGGCGCCACAAACTGCAGCGAGGAACTCGGGATCAGTGTCGCCGAGGATCTGCTGACGAAGAACCCAGACCTGAAGGCCATTTATGCCGCTTGCGGCCCGCCCGCTGCCGGAGCGGCGCGCGCCATCAAGAACGCCGGCACTGCCAACGACAAGATTGTGCTGGTCGGTTTCGACTTCTGTTGCGGTGAAGAGGAGGCGCTAAAGAGTGGAGTGGAGGATGCGTCGGTGGCGCAGTTCCCCACCAAGATGGCTGAACTCGGTGTGGATGCACTGGTAAAGGCGATTCGCGGAGAGAAGGTCGAGTCTTTGATCGACTCCGGCGCGGCGCTGGTGACGCCTGAGAATATGGCAAAATTCCAGTGAACCGTTGCTCCTGCGGGTATTGGATCAAGCAAACCGTCCGTCCTTCTCGGGCGGGCCGGACGTTTGACCACTCTTTGCGCCCTCTCCTCAGTTCGCTTGAATTTCCCTGGCAGGCTGGATGCCGATGCCCCGTACCGCAATCGACCTTCGTCGGTCGTCGACTTTTCGTCGCCGCAGCACCTATTGTCTCTTTCGGCTTTTTCAACCGGTGTCGTGACCGGTTCGGTCACGGCCATGTGGTCGCTGCGAACCAGGGAGAGCGGTCAATTTTCCGGCCCAGAGCCGGCCGTGTTTGGCGTTGACGCAGACCCGAGAGCTATGGCTGAGCATGCGCCCCATCGTGGATCAGCCGCGCTGCGGTCCGCGGCGCGGCGACGGAATGACGCTTCACGAGAGAGCATTCGAGCTTTGCGATCGGATAGCGCTTGCCGGGCACGCTTTCCGGGTTGAGATGTTCGATCGCCCATTGCCCCATCGCGAGATGTGGAAGAACCGAAGTCGTCAGCGGAGGTACGAGATGTCGCGAAATCTCTTCGTCATCATAACCCACCACCGACATGTCCTGGGGAATGCGGAGCCCTGCGTCTTTCAGCGCTTCGTAGCACCCGATGGCCGTGCGGTCGTTCTGGCAGAAGATCGCGGTCGGCGGCTCTGCCAGGGCAAGCAGTTTCATCGTGGCGGCATAGCCGGCGCCAGCCGACCAGTCGCCTTCAACCACCAAGTCCGGATCGAAGGGTATATCGGCGGTGGCCAGCGCCCGGCGATATCCCGTCAGCCTATCCTGCGCAGCCTGCATCCAGATTTCGCCGGTGATCGTCGCGATGCGATGATGGCCGTGCATGATCAGATGCCGCGTCGAGCTTTGGCCTCCGGCGATCTCGCTCGGCACCACGGCAGGAAAGGCATGGTCCGCCGTGTAGCAGTTCAGCAATACTGTCGGGATTTTCAGCTTGTAGATATAAGAAGGGAGCTCGATCTGGCGGGTATAGATCGTCATATAAATAAGGGCCGATATGCCCCCGTTCGTCAACGCCTCGATTGCCTTCGGCTCCATGACAGGATCGCCGAGCGTCTGTGTTACCAGCAGGACATTGCCGGCGTTCCAGGAGGCTTGCCGTGCGCCTTCGATCGCGACGATCGCTTCCGGGCTGGTGGCAAGCTGATCCACCGCAAAACCGATCACATTGTCCGTTCCCGAATAGGAGGCCGTGGTCGTGTAAGTCGGTCCCACATAGCCGAGCGCACGCGCCGCCTCCCAAACCCGGTCGCGCGTCTGCTGCGAGATTCGGGTGCCGGGCGTATCATTGAGGACGAAGGAAACGGCTGCCTGCGAGCAGCCCGCCGCCGCGGCAATGTCTGTCATCGTCACGCGGGCAGGCTTTTCGGCGGGATGCCTGTTCCGCTTTTGGACCGTTGGTTTTCGCATTCTTGGAAATTGTCTCCGATCGGGATTGATGGGCACGGCAGCTAATAAACATTAGCAGTCATTCGAAAGCGCTGACAATGGAGTGAACTGCCGTAACGCTATATATTCTAGCATTTTCCAGTAAAAAAATTGCGCATGATATAAAGTATGATCAAATGTTTTGATGCAGGTTGATAATACTATTTACTAATTAAGATAATTGTATACCGTCGGGAAGCGATCGGAACATATGCCACTCGTCGCTCGCGCGACGGCCCCAGGGAGGGGGCGTGCATCCGGCCGGCCGCTCATCGCAAACGGGCCAATGCAACCGCGGCCCTCGGGAGGTATGTTATGAAGAAGCTGAAACGCAATGCAGCCTTGTTCTTCGCCGGGTTGATGCTGAGCACGGCGCCGATTGCCGTATCCCATGCTGCCGACAAGCCGACACTTGCATTCGTCGTCAACGGCGCGTCCGACTTCTGGAAAGCTGCAGAAGCGGGCGTGAAGAAGGCCCAGGGCGAAATGCCAGACTACCAGATGGAGCTGAAATACCCTGAGCAGGCATCGGTCGCCGTTCAGCAACGCCTGATGGAAGACTTGGTCAGTGCTGGCGTCAAGGGCATCATGGTCTCTGCGGTCGATCCAAAGACGCAGACGGACGGCCTGAATAAAATTGGCTCGCAGACCGCTCTCTTCACCACCGACAGTGACGCCCCGCAGACCAATCGCGTCGCCTATATCGGTTCATCCAACATCGACGCTGGCCTGCAGGCAGCCGAAATCGCCAAGAAGGCGATGCCGGACGGCGGAAAGTGCATCGGCTTCGTCGGCCTGCTCGGCGCCGACAACGCCAAGGAACGCATCCAGGGCATGAAGGATGGCCTGAAGGGCACGAAGATCGAGTTGACCGATGTACGCGGCGACGATATCGATCAAACGCGCGCAAAGAAGAACGTCGAGGACGCGCTGGTGGCCAGCCCTGACGTCACTTGCATGGTCGGCTTCTACTCCTACAACACGCCACGCATCTATGAGGCGCTGCGCGACGCCGGCAAACTCGGCCAGATTACCGTCGTCGGCTTTGATGACGATCCGATCACGCTCGGCGGCGTCAAGGAAGGCACCATCGCGGCGACCGTCGTGCAGCAGCCGTTCGAGTGGGCCTATCAGGGCATGAAGCTGATGGCAGCCTATCTCAAGGGCGACAAATCAGGCGTTCCCAGCAACGGCTTGATCATCATTCCGACCGTGATCATCGGTAAAGATGACGTTGACAAATATGCCGCCAACCTGAAGGCCATGGCTGGTAAATAACCCTCCTTCGCGGCGGGGCACTTGCCGCCGCCGCGAAAGACGTCTCATGCCGACAGCTTTAGCAGCCATGGACAGGCGATGAACCACAGTTCCGACATTCCGTCACCGGACGCGCTTGCAACGCCGTTCCTTTCGCTTTCCGGCGTTGGCAAGACTTATCCAGGTGTCGTTGCCCTTGAGGACCTGTCGATCGACATCATGCCTGGCGAGGTCATCGGCCTCGTTGGCGAGAACGGGGCTGGAAAATCGACGCTGATGAAGATTCTCGGCGGCGTGATTACCCCCGACCGAGGAACGATCATGCTCGACGGGGCAGAGCTTCGTTCCCTCACCGTGGAATCGAGCATCGCATCCGGCATTGCCTTCGTGCACCAGGAACTCAATCTCTTTGAGAATCTCGACGTTGCCGCCAATATCTTCCTGGGCCGCGAACCGCTGAAGGCCGGACCTTTCAAGCTCGTCGATCGAGATCGACTGCGAGACCTGGTCAAGCCGCTCCTGAAGCGCGTTGGGGCGCATTTTTCCGCCGACACACCAGTGGCATCGCTTTCCCTGGCCGAGCAGCAGATGGTGGAAATCGCCAAGGCGCTATCCATCAACGCCAGGCTCGTCATTTTCGACGAACCCACGTCGAGCCTGCCGCTGGCCGAAACCGAACGGCTCCTGAGCATTATCAAATTGCTGAAAGCGGATGGCATCAGTGTCATTTTTATCTCGCATCGCCTCCACGAGGTTGAGCGCGTCGCAGACCGGGTCGTGGTCCTGCGCGACGGCACGCTGGTGGGCACACTCGCCAATCAAGACATCGGCCACGATCAGATGGTCAAGCTGATGATCGGTCGGGTGCTTGCGGCGCGAACCGCAAAACCGCAGCGCTCGCCCGGCTCGGTTGCGCTGAAGGCAATCGGCGTGCGCACCGAGGCCTATCCCGGCCGTCCCGTTGATCTGGAAATCCGGTATGGAGAAATCATGGGGCTTGCAGGGCTCGTGGGCTCGGGCCGCACCGAGCTTGCAAGGGTCCTCTTCGGCATTGATCGGTGCTACGGCGGAGCCATCCTGCAGGACGGGCGGCAAATTGCGGTCAAATCTGCCCGGGACGCCGTCGACCGCGGCATTTTCCTCGTGCCGGAGGACCGCAAGCGCAACGGCATTCTTCTTGATTTCCCGATCGCCCAGAACATAACCCTTGCCGATCTCCCCAAACTCTCCAGCCGCTTCATGCTCTCCGCTGAACGGGAGAAGGCGGCGGCCGAAAAGCAGCGCGTTCGTCTCGGTATCAAGGCGCCCTCGGTTTCGACGCGAACCGGCACTCTGTCCGGCGGCAATCAGCAGAAGGTGGTGCTTGCCAAATGGCTATCGATGAGCCCCAAGGTGATGATCTTCGACGAGCCGACACGCGGCATCGATATCGGCGCGAAGAACGAGATCTACGGCCTGATGCGAGCGCTTGCCGATGCGGGAGTGGCGATCCTGATGATATCCAGCGACATGGAAGAGGTGATCGGCGTTTCGGACCGCATCGCCGTCATGCATGAGGGCCAAATCGCCGGCATATTGGAAGAGGACGAAATCAGCCAGGAAAGCGTCCTTTTGCTTGCTGTTGGCAAACGGGTAAAATAGCGGCTGCGGCCTGTACAAATAAGTATCGGGGATGGATCTCGGATGATCAAAAAAGATCTCGGACTGCTGCTTTTGATCGTCGTCGTCGGCATCGTCGTCGCCATCATCAATCCGCGCTTCCTGCTGCCGATCAACCTGGCCAACACGGCCAACCTGATCGGCCTGTTCGGCATCCTGTCGATCGGCCAAGCCTTCGTCATCATTACAGGTGGTATCGAGCTTTCCGTGGGCTCGCTCGTCGCGTTTCTCGGTGTGCTGTTCGTCGATTTCATCGCGGTCCAGGATATGTCATGGATGCTGGCGCTGCCGCTCATTCTCGTGCTCGGTGCGGTCATAGGTGCCGTCCACGGCTGGCTGATCACCCGGCTCAACCTGCAGCCCTTCGTCGTCACCCTCTGCGGCCTCCTGATTTATCGTGGGGCGGCGCGCTTCTATACCGCCGACGGAACGGCGGGTTTTGCTTTTGGCCAAAATTTCCCCGAGCTCGAATTCCTGACCGCTGGGCGGTTTTATGGCGTTCCCAACACTTTCATCGCGCTCGTCATCATTGCCGTGGCCATGTGGGTTGTGCTCCATCGCTCCGTCTTTGGGCGCTATCTTTACGCGATCGGCAAGAACGAGGAGGCGGCCCGCTATTCCGGTATACGCACCGGCCGTATGGTCATGTCGGCCTATGTCATTTGCGGACTGCTGACGGCGCTTTCGGCGATTTACTTCGCCATGTACACGCGCTCGATCTCGCCGGCGAGCCACGGCCAGTTCTATGAACTCTACGCGATTGCCGCTGCCGTACTCGGCGGCTTTTCGCTCCGCGGTGGCGAGGGATCGATCGTCGGCGTCGTGCTGGGAACGGTCCTGCTCCAGGAGTTGCAGAATCTCGTGAATCTCCTTGGCATCCCTTCGTCGTTGAATTTCGCTGTCATGGGTGGCGTGATCCTCATCGGCGTCCTGATCGACCAACAATGGCACGCGATCCGCGCAAGGCGTCGCCTCGTCTCTGCCGCCCGGCAGGCTGAAACTCGTCTTTCAAACGAAAGCAGCCTGCCGGTGGTCGCCAACCAGGACTAGGTCCGGGGACGGGCCACGGTATAGGTGATCTCCTCTTTGCCTCAGTCGAAGAGGGCAAGTGCGGCAAGACAGGCTGCCGCGAAAGAAAACTTCCCTCATGCTTCGCTGCTGACGCAGAAAAATAGGGCCACTGGAAAACCAGGGCCCTTTAAGGTGTGAAGGTCAATGAACCTCCAGAGGGGAACAGCTGATGCGATGGCACTGGGAGGAAAACCATCAGCTGCATCAACTGAAGGCAATATGCACATATTTTGACCGGCTGGTAAAATATTTATTATGCAGTGCAGCTATGCGGAAAAGGGAGAGCCGCATCATCCAGACGGGACGGAGCCCATGTGGAACTGTTCCTCCTACTATTCGCCAGCATACGCGCGCCGACGCAGTACTTGCCGGCGATCACGGCAGTGGCGGCATTTCTCCCTCGGCGATGCGCCAGATCCATGGCGTCATCTCCGGTCTCGCGGCAATCATCTCATTCAGGGCGAGTTCGTAGTCTTTGCCGGCGCTTATCGGGACGATGAACATCGCGACGGGCGCGGGGCGTTGTTCCGGCAAGGTGATCGAGACCACCGGTTGTTCACGCGAGAGATTGAAGCGCAGGCCTTTCACGCTCTTTCGCTTCAGCCTTGAAAGACGTTCCAGGAGATGTTGCTCATGGATGCTCTCGAACGGGATCCAGTTCTCGTTGACCACCATCATGGCGATCTCCTCGATTGAAGCGATCCCCGCGGCGGATATCCCGAAGGTGGCGATCATGATCAGATGGAAGTCTTCGCTCGACCGCCAGAGCTCGAGTTCCGTCTCGTATCTGGCGCTCAATCGCCTCCATGTCCCGCCCTGGATCATGAAAGGAAAAGGGAGGTGGCGAACGAAGATTTTCTGGCCGCTGCGGGCAACCGCGAAATCCTTAACCTCAGCCACGGTTACCATAAGCTTCCGGGGGCCATGACCGGCGTCAAGAGCATTTGCTAGCGCGTTTGCCCGGCGAGAAGCTATTCCCTCGCGGTCCTCCTGATGAAACACTTCCGGTACGAACAGAATGTCACTCAACGGTTCGCCGCGAGCGGTCATCTGTGAGGCGGCATTTATGAGGCTTGTCCGAACCCGGCCCCAGCCGCGTTTTCCGGACCACGACGAGCGCCATTCCGTCAACTCTCCCGCCTCCCAGAGATAGTGCAGGACGGCGCGCAACGAGAGCTTCTTTGTCTCATTGCGCAGAGCCGACTCGGATGCCTCGGAAGAAGACGCGGGTGCGCCGCGAGTGCCTTTCTTGGTCAGGGCAAATTCGAGCTTTAGGGCTGCCTTCCCACTCGCGTCGATGTGGATCGCGTTGCCGATCAAGGATCCTAAGCCTGATAATTCGTAAGGCGGTTGGTAGGACGAACATGCGGGGTCATGGCCAGGCCCCGAAAGCGGCATGCGCTTGATGAAATAGAGGTCGTCGACGCGTGCGATGTACATGGGAAGCGGCGGGTTCTTGCACCGGCACAGTGGCCGCAGCTTCTGCGCGTAAGCACGTTCGAGCCGGGCCTGAAGCTCGGGAGCGTCTTCGTCGAATGTCTGGTCGCCGATTAAAAATTGTCTCACAGCGCTCCCATGATCATCTCGCCGGACCGGCTTACCAAACCACGGGCAAAAGTACCACGGACTTCGACCATTATACTAGCGCAAATTAGGAAGTATGTTGTTGCTGGACCAGCGCGGTGAGCGATCAGTTCGACGGCATCGCAGCTTCGCTCGGTCTATAGCCCTTTCGATGTTTCCGGCGTGCGAGGTCGAGAAAATGCGCGACAGCTTCCTGTTCGGTCCCGAACATGTCGGTCCTTTCACCGCCACGCCTGCCGATCCGTCCCCAGTTACGCACGACCGCGGTTTCGCCGAACAAGGTCGGCTGGATCGCAAGCATGTAATAGCGCGCCATATTTCGGCTTGCATCAATGCGCTGGAAATGCAGTTGGAACGACATTCGGTTCATGTCGGGAATCATTCCTGCTGGGGCCGGCCATGTCCAACGAGAGTTTTGAATCCGTTGCATCCGATGGATTCCGTTTTGTGATGTGTTGGCGGGTCAAAGGGCAGCGAAGAGCGCCTGACGAAGCCGGTGCCGGTCTACCGGTGTGGCCCGGGCGCCAGCGTCGGGTTAATGGCGCAACACCATCCATGAGCCGGCGCTGCCGGGCGTGTCGCCAAGGATCACGTATTCGATCCTCGCAGCGAACATCTACACTTGGCATTACCGTACGACCTGTAGCGCCGATGCGATTACCGCGCCGCCCGCCGGGCGCCGACGTATGATGGGCCAACTGGTACGAGTTTCTGGCTTGCCGCGGTTAGCACGGTGAGGGCTTTGTGCGGAATGGCGGCGGGTTATTCCAAGCTCCTGCCTTCTCGCAAGCACTGGACCGAGCGCCATAACGGTTTGTCTCGCCCTTCGGTCGCACGAGGCCATTCCCGTTCTGCATGTCACCTTTCTAAGGGATCGGCCGCCATCAGCGTCAACCCGCAAGGGGTTCCCCTGCGCTGCGCTTCGGTGACGCCTGCGGCTCGGCCCCTTCTTCGGGCGCCATCGGGAATGGTCCCGAGCAACCGAAGGAGACAATACCATGGCCACCACGATCGCAATCCTCACCGCAAAGAGCGACGGTACCCTCGAAGGTATCTTCGCCACCATCCGGGTCAACGCCCCGATCGCCATCGTTCCGAATGCCAACAAGGCGAGCG
Organism: Rhizobium sp. BK212; assembly: GCF_014197475.1. Lineage (NCBI taxonomy): Bacteria > Pseudomonadati > Pseudomonadota > Alphaproteobacteria > Hyphomicrobiales > Rhizobiaceae > Rhizobium > Rhizobium sp. BK212. The sequence continues at coordinate 1,042,755 of NZ_JACIFS010000001.1, read as the reverse complement.
AGGAAGCTCCCGACTACCGCATCATCCACCGCAAAACCGGCTTCGAGATCGGCGCGGGCTGGAACCGCATCGCCCGCCTGACCGGCGAGGAATATCTCGCGGTGAAGCTGGAGGCTCCGGAGATCGGCGTGATCTTCGGCAACGTCGCTCCAGCCCCCGGTGGCGAGCCCAACCGCAAGGTCATCCTCTGGAACAATCCGAGCTGAACGACAGACCGTCGGCCTCGAGCGATCGAGGCCGACTTCCGGAATGTCTCTGCCGCGAGTCTTGTTGTTATTCGAGCCGTCAAGGGCATCGAACTCGTCGACGGCTCTTCTGGTGCCATACGAGAGGGAAGGTCTGCTCAGTCGATCCGAGGGTGTCATGGCGGCATGAAGGCCTCAAGGATGAGCGGTGCCCCCAATTTTGCCTCCGCTCCGGTCCCCTCCACGTCGACAAAATCGGCTCCCCCACTCGCCGGCTCCGCCGGTTGCTTCGCAATCCTTGACCCCTCCATGCCGCCATGGCCGGGGCGCTCGTCTTTCACAAACGTCAAGGAGACGACAATGACCATTTGCATCGACGAAGTCATCGCACTGCTGCAGGCCGAGCTGCGGAACGCCGATCCAGCCGAGCGTCGCCAGATCGAGAACGAACTCGAACTGGCGCTGGCCGAACGTGAGGTGATCTGGGCCGAGCAGGACGGCCGTATCGACGCCGAGCCTCCGTTCTGACGGAGGCTTATCGCCGTGTCCGTGACCCTGGGCGGCCGGATCGACCAGGCGCCAGGCCATCAGGGGTTTCGCCCCTCGACACTCCCCGCCGGCTGACGCCGGAAACGGTCGCGACCCCTTTGGGGCCGCTGGTCTGTTCTCTCTCTGACGTCCTAATTTACTCCAGCAAATCCGGCGTCAAGGACGGCGCGGTCTCTCCCAATTTTGCCACAAGCGATAAAATCGGTTCCCCCGCTTGCGAGCCGCGTTCCGCGGTTCTTGACCCTCTTTGCAACAGAGTGGCCGATCTCCGTCATCAAGATGAAGGAGATCACATTATGACAAGCGACCAGAACCTCATGCTCTACACCAAGCTCGCTGGCTTTCGGCTGATGGTCCTTGCAGAGCGTCACGGATGCGACGATGCTTTCCGGCGGGTGCTTCATGACCTGCTGCTCGAGGGGCTCGACGCGGCAATCGCCCGGGTCCCGGTGATGAAGGCATTGGAACGAAGTGTTCTGACCAGAGGGGATGAATTCGCCGAATATCAGATGCAGGGTGAGAGCGAGATTTTCGGGCGCCTCACCATCAATCTGCTGGATGATCTCGAAATCGACGTCGACACCCACGAATACCGCATCAATGGCGGCAGCTGGATCAACGCTTTGACGGCCGATGACGGTGGGGTCGAGGTCCGGTTTCCGACATGGTTAGGTTGACCAATCGGTTCACTGGCATCGATTATTGAGGATATCGCTGGAAACTGGCATCCCCGTTCATGCGGTGCGCGCCATTTGATCCCCGTGGTAAACGATGCCGAGAGACGGCCGCCTCTATTTGGCGATGGCCTCAGTCTTTTAGAGCTGAGCGGCAATGGCGGGACGCCGCAATTTCCCTTCCAGCCGACGCGCAACACCTCAAACAAACAAATTTGCAGCATTGTTGGAAATGCTGTATATTGCAACAAATACAGCAGTAAGGAAACCCATATGTCTAAGTCAAGCGGTTCCTATTCAACCAGCGACCTCTCCCGTAAGTCTGGTGACATTATCGCCGAGGCCCTGCGCCATCCAGTGACCATCACCCAGCGGAATAAACCCCGTCTGGTCATCCTCAATATCGAAGACTACCAACGGCTGATGAAGCAGTCCGACCGACGCGCCGCCGGGACCATCGAAACGATGCCTGATGAACTGTTTACCGAGTTCGAAAAGGCCGTCGATGGCTACGCCGGCGAGGACGAGGCAGGCCACTGATGAACTACGAGCTGATCCAGACCGCAAGCGTCATACGCTATCCCTATCTATGGGCGAGAGAAGCTGGGCGTGGAGAGACGGAAGGACGCAAGGAGCGGCCGGTCGCCGTCGGCGTAAGAATGCCGCGGCCGGACGGCGATCTGGTTCTCTTCTTTCCCATCACCACCAAGCAGCCGGAGGCGTCGCGGTTTGCTGTGGAAGTGCCGGCCATCGAAAAGCGCCGCGCCGGCCTCGATGCCGATCGCAGGCTTTGGATCATCTTCGATGAGTTCAATACCGACATCGTCGGAAATTCATTCTATCTTGAGCCTGAGCCGCCAACCGGCCGCTTCAGCAAAGCCTTCTTCCTGCCGCTGCTGCGCGAATTCATCCGTCGCCGTAGGTCGGCCACGGAGGTCAGCCGATTCCGCTGAGCAGCCCCTGAGAACTCGAATTAGCGTTTGCGCACGAACTCGGTGCGTAGAACGAGGCCCTTGATTCCATCATGGCGGCAATCGATCTCCTCGGGACTATCGTAAGGCGGATCGACCTGATGACAGTGCCCTGTTTCAGCGTTAGGCCGGCCCCCTTGACCTTCAAATCCTTGATGACGGTGACCGAGTCGCCATCGGCAAGAAAATTGCCGCTTGCGTCTCGAACGACCGCCGCACGCCACTGGCGGATGCTGCCATCTCCGAAGCCGGACGCCATTCGCCAGTCACTTCGTCATAGATGTATTCGTCATTTTCAGCGGCCATGTTCGTCTCCGTGCGGGAACGGCGCGCAAAGGCGCTTATCGCAGACATCCGCCCAAGGCAACTCCGGCAGCGCTCCGGACTGCCTGTGAAAGTCAACTCCGCACGAAGCGATTGGCCTTTGCTTGCGCATCCATCTCCTTCCGACGGAAATAGATCGCCCTGCCGCAGCGGATCGGGCTATGGCCTTGAACGATGATGATCTGCTCGTCCTTGCGCATCGATTGGGTGATCTCGTGTGGCATGATCAGTGGCCGGCGCTGGAAATTGACGCTCTCGGATTTGCGCGCCCCGCCGCTTTTCGTGTCCCAGCCGATGTTGCGCGACCGCCCTTGCACCTCGACGGTCATTTCCCCGCATTGAGCGGAGACATTGCGGGCGGTATCGAGAGCCTTGATAGCCGCATAGGAGGCGAAAGCGCAGCCGTCGATCCATGACGTCGCGCCATCCTTCCCGAAGTGCCGTTCCAGTTGTCCGACCGATTGGTAGAGCAGCATCATGCTGATGCCATACTTGCGACCGCGATCGCGCGCCTCTTCCAGCACCCGCATATAGCCGAGCAGATCGACCTCATCGAGCATGAAGAGCGCTCGGCGACTGAAGCCGCCATCGGCCTGGACCATGGCGTTGATCAGAGAGCCGATGATGACGCGCCCGATGCCCGGATACGAGCGCAGGATGGACGCCGGGATATTGAGGAACACGTCCTTCTTGCCCGATACGATATCGCTCGACCTGAAGGCATTGCCGCAGACGAGCGCGGCGTAACTGTCCAATGAGAGCCACTGCGTATCCTTCGACGCCGTCGAATAGACACCGGAGAAGGTCTGTTCGGTCATGTTGGTGAAGACACCAAGCGTTTCGCGAATAAAGACAGTTTCCGAGTGTTCCTGAACGTCGCGCAGCATGGCGAGGACGGAGGGTTCCGGCTCGGACACGATCTGGCGCAGGCTGCGCAGGTTCCGCCGGCCGGCATATTCCGGCGACAACATGACATGGGCAAGCAATCCGGTTAGGAGATTGTGCGCCTGGTTCTGGAAATAGGAGCCCGTCGAGGATTCAAAACGCAGGCTTTCTGAGAGCAGCATGTGGGCGATGCCAACGATATCCTCCTCTTTCTGCTTCGAGTGCTCGATGCCGTCGAGGGCGTTGAAGCCCATGATCGGATTTGTGGGATCGAGCACCATGACCTCGCGCCCGAGCATGCGCGTGCGATGGTCGACCACCATCGGCGCGACCTCGGTCGAGGGATCGAGGCAGATCAGCGGTCCGGTATACCGCAGTGCCGTCGGCAGGACATTGCTGGTCGTCTTGTATCCGCCTGATCCGGCGAAGAAGAGCATATGCGTGGAATCGAAGTCCTGGCTGTAGGCGAGCAGTGGCGCCTGGCCGCCCTGCCCCCACGTGCTGCGATCCTTCGGATCGAAAGGCACTTGGTGAACGGCTTCCTTGTCGACGCGGTAACACTCGCCGACGACGATCTCGCCATCGCACGGAAAGAGCCTTGCTGCCGCCGACATCGAAAGCCAATCGGCATCGCCGAAGGTTCCGCCCTTCGCCCGTTTGATTGCCTCGGGCACGACGACGGAGATCCGAGCAGCGACCGCCACGGCCATAAAGCCCGCCAGCGCGCCGATGACGGCAATGAAATCCAGGTAGGAAAGCGCATGGTCCCATGTGACGACGCCACTCTCCACCGACGGAGCGAGACGGCCATATTCGCGCAAGGCGTAAAATCCGGCGACAACGAGCAAGCACAGGAGGCTGACTATCGCGATCGGCCGCCGACGATGCAGCGGCAACGCCCAGACGGTCAGAAGACCAGCAAGCGGCCCGAACAGAAGCGTTGGCACAGGCGTTGCGCGGAAAAACCAGTATTCAGTTTTACCAGATAGGCTGTGCGCCAGCGCCGGCCATCGCCAGGCGGTGATGTAGACGGTGATCGCTGTCACGGCGATCGGCACGAAGACCAGCAGCAGGCTTGCATGCAGTCGACCCTTCAGCGCCATCCGGCGTTCTCCTCGACGCGCGGTGAAGAAGAATCGAGCGAAGGGGCCTTGAACGCCTCTTCACCGATATGGCGTAGCCACCGATGTTCGGACGATCCCGGAATCACTGTCGCCAGCTCGAGGAGTCCGCCGAGCAGAAACGCCCGGTCTGCCTTCGACAGGCCGGCTTTGACGACGATGCCGCCGAGCAGGAATTTCTCGCGCGCTTCTTCCTTCCTCTCAGCCGTCATGTGAAACCTCCGGCGCCGGTCCAAGGCCACCAGCTGTTGGTCGACGCGCTTGAGGAGGCGGGCCGCCGGCCCCCTTTCTTCTCCTCTTTGCGAAATCGAGCGGCGATCTCTTCGAAGATCCGCTCGACCTCCTCGTCTGCAATTTCCATTTCCGCCAGCCCGGATTTCGTCGCAGCGCGGGCAAACCGCTCTGCCGATTTAACTGTCAAAACCCGCCGACGTTCTCGCAGCTTCTCCATCTGTGCATCGAGATCAGAAATCGATGATTTTATGGCCATTGAGGAATCTTCCCTCCTGGAACCAGCCTCAGCGATTATACTAACTAGTATAAGATAGTTAAATAGGCTATTTTGCACCAACCCCAAAACGTCGCAGCTGGAATTTCGGCCGATGCCGTCTTCCGGGAAAGGCGGCATCGGCCCTTCGGTCCGATCGGTTTGAGGGCGCAATATACGTCGCTGTCGCGACGCGCCCGGGATCAGGAGACGGCAGTGGCGATCATGTTCGTCAGAGCGCAGGTGATCAGCAGAGGGGCGGGGCGAAGCATCGTCTCGGCCGCGGCCTATCGCCATCGCGCCCGGATGATGGACGAGCAGGCCGGCACGTCGTTCAGCTATCGGGGCGGGGCGTCCGAACTGGTGCACGAGGAACTGGCGCTACCGGACCAAACCCCGGCCTGGTTACGGTCAGCAATCGAGGGGCGCTCGGTTGCCGGTGCCAGCGAAGTGCTGTGGAATGTGGTTGATGCTTTCGAAAAACGGGCGGACGCGCAGCTGGCGCGCGAGCTGATCATTGCGTTGCCGGAGGAATTGACCCGGACCGAGAACATCGCGCTGGTGCGCGAATTTGTGCGCGACAATCTCACCTCGAAGGGAATGGTCGCCGACTGGGTCTACCACGATAAAGACAGCAATCCGCACATCCATCTGATGACGACGCTGAGACCGTTGGCGGAGGAGGGGTTTGGACCCAAGAAGGTAGCAGTGACCGGCGAAGACGGTGCGCCGTTGCGGGTCGTGACGCCGGATCGGCCAAAGGGCAAGATCGTTTACAAGCTCTGGGCGGGCGATAAGGAAACCTTGCAGGCGTGGAAGATTGCCTGGGCGGAGACGGCCAGCCGGCATCTGGCGCTCGCCGGCCATGACATCCGTCTTGACGGCCGCTCTTATGCCGAGCAGGGCCTCGATGGCATCGCACAAAGACATCTGGGCCCCGAGAAGGCAGCACTCTCCCGCGGGGGTGCCGAGATGTATTTTGCACCGGCCGATCTTGCCCGTCGCCAGGAGATGGCCGACCGGCTGCTCGCCGAGCCGGAGCTCCTGCTGAAGCAGTTGAGCAATGAACGCTCCACCTTCGACGAGCGCGATATCGCCAAGGGGCTGCATCGCTATGTCGACGATCCCGCAGACTTCGCCAATATCCGCGCGCGGCTGATGGCGTCGGACGATCTGGTCATGCTGAAGCCACAGCAGGTCGATGCCGAAACGGGCAAGGCGAGCGAACCCGCCGTTTTCACCACGCGCGAGATCCTTCGCATCGAATATGACATGGCGCAGTCGGCGCAGGTTCTGGTGGAACGTCGCGGTTTTGCCGTTTCCGACCGGGTGGTCGCCGCTGCGATCAGAAACGTCGAAACTCAAGACCCGGAAAAGTCCTTCCGGCTCGACCCGGAGCAGGCAGACGCCGTCCATCATGTCACGCTGGACAATGGTATTGCCGCAGTCGTCGGTCTTGCCGGCGCCGGTAAGTCGACCTTGCTTGCCGCGGCCCGTCTCGCCTGGGAAAGCCAAGACCGCCAGGTCATTGGTGCGGCCCTTGCGGGCAAAGCCGCCGAGGGTCTGGAAGACAGCTCCGGCATCAGATCACGAACACTCGCCGCCTGGGAACTGGCCTGGGCCAATGGACAGGAGACGCTTCACCGCGGCCATGTGGTGGTTGTCGACGAGGCCGGCATGGTGTCGTCGCAGCAGATGGCCCGCGTGCTGAAGCTCGTCGAGGAAGCGGGAGCGAAACTCGTGCTGGTCGGCGATGCGATGCAATTGCAGCCGATCCAGGCGGGGGCGGCGTTCCGGGCGATTACCGAGCGGATCGGTTTTGCCGAACTTGGCGGCGTGCGCCGCCAGCGCGAGGCGTGGGCGCGCGAGGCGTCGCGGCATTTTGCGCGTGGCGAGATCGGGAAAGGTCTTGATGCCTATGCGCAGCAGGGTCATTTGGTGGAGGCAGAGACGCGGGACGACGTCATCGAGCGCATTGTCGGCGACTGGACGGCGGCGCGCAAACAGGCGGTCCAGGACTCAACAGCTGCCGGCAATGATGGCCGTCTTCGCGGTGATGAGCTTCTCGTGCTCGCCCACACCAATCAGGACGTCAAACGTCTGAACGAGGAACTGCGATCTGTGATGGCAGGCGAGGGGGCGCTGGGTGAGAGCCGCGCATTCCAGACCGAACGCGGCGCGCGGGAATTCGCCACCGGCGACCGCATCATCTTTCTGGCAAATGCCCGCTTCGTCGAAGCGCGCGCAATGCGTCTCGGTCCGCAATACGTCAAGAACGGCATGCTGGGGACGGTCGTATCCACCGGCGACAAGCGGGGCGAGGTCTTGCTTTCGGTGCGTCTCGACAATGGCCGGGATGTCGTCATCAGCGAGAACAGTTATCGCAATGTCGATCACGGCTACGCCGCGACCATCCACAAATCCCAAGGCTCGACCGTCGACCGGACCTTCGTTCTTGCCACCGGCATGATGGACCAGCACCTGACCTATGTGTCGATGACCCGGCATCGCCATCGTGCCGATCTCTATGCCGCGAAGGAAGATTTTGAAGCGAAGCCCGAATGGAGCCGCAAGCTGCGTCCCGATCATGCTGCCGGTATCACCGGCGAACTCGTGGAAACCGGACAAGCCAAGTTCCGGCCGAATGACGAGGATGCCGACGATAGCCCCTATGCCGATGTGAAGACGGATGACGGAGCCGTCCATCGTCTTTGGGGCGTGAGCCTGCCGAAGGCGTTGGAGGATGCCGGTGTCTTAGAGGGCGACACGGTGGCCCTGCGCAAGGACGGGGTGGAGCGGGTCAAAGTCCAGGTTCCCATCGTCGACGAGCAGACCGGGCAGAAGCACTTCGAGGAAAGACAAGTCGATCGCAATATCTGGACAGCCAAACGGATCGAAACCGCCGAAGCGCGCCGGGAGCGTATCGAGCAGGAAAGCCATCGGCCGGAACTGTTCAAACAACTCGTTGAACGCCTGTCGCGCTCCGGCGCCAAGACGACGACGCTCGATTTCGAGAGCGAGGCTGGGTATCGGGCGCATGCCGACGATTTTGCCCGCCGCCGCGGGCTCGACCATCTCTCTCTCGTCGCGGCGGGGATGGAGGAGGACGCCTCGCGGCGGCTCGCGTGGATTGCCGATAAGCGCCGGCAGGTGGCGAAGCTTTGGGAAAGGGCAAGCGTTGCGCTGGGATTTGCGATCGAGCGGGAACGACGTGTCTCGTACAACGAGGAGCGCACTGAGACACACACCGTCTCGGAGACAGATGTTGGCGGCGGCCGATATCTGATACCGCCCGCCACTGCTTTTGCCAGAAGCGTGGAGGAGGATGCGCGGTGGGCGCAGCTTTCCTCGCCGGCCTGGAAGGAACGGGAAGCAATCCTGCGGCCGCTGCTGGAGAAGATCTATCGTGAGCCGGAGGCGGCACTGGTCGCCCTGAACGCCCTGGCATCGGATACGAGCAACGAACCCCGCAGGCTCGCCGACGATCTTGCTATTGCACCGGATCGGATCGGCCGCCTGCGGGGTTCCGACCTTATGATAGACGGTCGCGCCGCACGTGACGAGCGCAGCATTGCGACCGCGGCATTGACGGAACTGCTGCCGCTCGCCCGCGCCCACGCCACAGAGTTCCGCAGAAACGCCGAGCGGTTCGAAAGCCGCGAGCAACAGCGCCGCGCGCATATGTCATTGTCGATCCCAGCGCTCTCCAGAAAGGCGGTGGCACGTCTCGTCGAGATCGAGGCGGTGCGCAAGCAGGGAGGGGACGATGCCTACAAGACGGCCTTTGCATTCGCCGCCGAAGACCCCTCGATCGTGCAGGAGATCAAGGCCGTCAGCGAGGCGCTCAGCGCCCGCTTCGGTTGGAGCGCCTTCACATCCAAGGCCGATACGGTTGCCGAACGCAACATCGTCGAGCGTATGCCGGAAGACTTCACAGGCACCAGGGGCGAGAAGCTGACCCGGCTGTTCGAGGCCGTGAAGCGTTTTGCCGAGGAGCAGCATCTCGCCGAACGGCGGGATCGTTCGAAGATCGTCGCCAGCGCCAGTGCCGATCCGCAGAAGGAGAATATCCCCATGCTTGCCGCCGTCACCGAGTTCAAGACTCCGATCGAGGAAGAGGCGAGATCGCGTGCTCTGGCCGGCCCTCTCTATCGCCAGCAGCGAGCAGCGCTGGCCGAGACCTCCCGAACGATCTGGCGCGATCCGGCTGGCGCTGTCGAGAAGATCGAAGAGCTGCTTGTCAAAGGTTTTGCCGCCGACCGCATCTCTGCTGCAGTGACCAATGACCCGGCCGCCTATGGTGCGCTGCGTGGCTCCGATCGCCTCATGGATCGGATGCTGGCCGCCGGCCGGGAGCGCAGAGACGCTGCGCAGGCCGTGCCCGAAGCCGCCGCTTGGCTACGATCGCTCGGTGCGGCCTATGCCAGCGCCCTCGATGCCGAGCGCCAGGCGATCGCCGAAGAGCGACGGCGCATGGCGGTTGCCATTCCCGGCCTGTCGAAGGCGGCGGAAGAAGCGCTCATGTGGCTGACTGCCGAGGCGAAGAACGACGGCCGCAAGCGGAATGCATCGGCTGCTGTTCTTGATCCCAGCATTCGCCGGGAGTTCGCCGCAGTCAGCGTGGCGCTCGACGAGCGCTTCGGCCGCAATGCCATCGTCCGAGGAGAGAGGGATCTCATCAACCGTGTGCCGCCGACGCAGCGCCGCGCCTTCGAGGCGATGCAGGACAGGCTGAAGGTCCTGCAGCAGACCGTTCGCAGGGAGAGCAGCGAGAAGATCATGTCGGAACGGCGCCAGCGGGCTGTCAGCCGCGGCCGCGGCGTCGATCTTTGAAGTCCATCGAAGAAGGCAAGGATTCGGCCGGGCCGGGGAGCGGATGGGGGTGGCGTCGAGCAGATCTACGATACGCGTGAAATAGGTGCGTTATCGCGGGCTCTCGCCATGTAGTAACGGCTCGCTGAGGATATTGATGTCGACGCTCGGATAAACCCGCCCTTCCAACAATTGAAGGGATCTAACGCTGACTTTTACGGGCAAGATCCCCGCGTCAAAGTCGACCGCTGATAGCCATTCTACCGCAGAAAACCTGAACAATGTCATGTGAGCAATCTGGGGCGGAGTTGGACGCCAATGTTCGAAGTGGATAGCATCTGAAATGGCGGACCGAAGGTCGCACAATTCCAGCGGCTGCTGGGCCTTTACGAAGAAAGCGGCTTCTGAGGCTGCGACCTCATCGAAATGGAGGTCAAACGGCGGGGTCTCTTCGACCAGTTTTTCCACGATCTCCTTCCATCTTTCCCTTTTCCGCTTCCAGAATTCGTGGTTTGGAATCCTCAATTGGGTCGCTGCGTTGAGCAACGTGGCGACCGTCATATGCAGGCTTGTGGCGGGACGCGCAGAAGCGGCGCAGTGATGGCGCCTCGCGATCGGGAAAAAACTGCAGTGAAACGCGGCACCGCTTAAACCACAGTGGATCGACCTTCGTTCGGATCATAGCCGCAGGCCCCTTCTACCTAACACAGCTAGCAAACTATGCAGACACCTGGGGATCTTGCAGCCACGCGGGAATGTCGCGCTTCATATGCAGAATACGCCATATGTCGACATAATCGGCGTGCTCAAGATAGAAGACGAGGTATGGGAAAGCCTTCAGCGTCATGCTCCGCAAATCGGGCAAACGGAGTTCATATGCGTAGCGCAACGACCCCGATGCAGGATGCGTTGCGATTAAACCGAATGTCGACTGCAGCGCATCAACGAAGCTTATCGCGACTTGCGCGCCAGCCTCGCGAGCATAATAGTCTACGGCATTCTCGACATCCCTGCGGGCCGACTCGCGGGGAACGATCGACTTTCCCGTCACCTGGAGCTTTGCCGCGAGGCACGGTCTCGCAGACTATCGAAATAGGCGGCATCAACCGGCTCCGTCGTTTCGGATGAAGCACCCTCAAGCAAAAGATCACGCAAGTGCTGGCGATCTTTGTCGCGACGGATCAACTCGCGGACGTATTCGCTGCTGGTCCCATAGCCTCGCCCTGCGACCTGCTTGTCGACGAACTGCTTCAGGTTCTCCGGCAGCGAAATGTTCATAGTGCTCATCGGGCTAAAATACCCCGGATGGCAAAATTTGGCAAGGTAGGGACTCCACCAGTCCCCATGGGGCTTACTGTGGAGATCATGAATTCTTCGCTCCGGCTACATTCATTTGTTTGCTCCGTGCCTACGTGTCTTGCAATATCGCATTTCAATTCGAGCGGGATGCATGATCAGTGCGAAACCGGCCGGCCTATAAGGCGGCCAGATTCATAGTGTCGGAACCGACCGAATAGGCGTGCGACATAACGTTCAAAGTTTATGACAATCGCTTTTGTTTTCGAATTTCCATGAACTCCTCTGGTCCCAGATGCTCGAAGACGCGCACCCAAAATTTGAAATCGCCTGAGCGTCCGTCAGATCGGGCGCAGATTGCACACCAGGCGGCGGCTGTTTTCGCATGCCGTCCATAAAGCAAACGGACAGCGGTACTTATGTCCCCAAAATCTACATCACTCCAAAAGTCCGGTGTGGCTACTGCGCAGCCGGCTGAGAACCCTTCGAATATTTCGCGCATTAAAAAGCCCCGTTACCGTCCGGAAACAGGCTATCAAATTATGCCGGACGTCGATCCCACTGCGTGGGCCACGATCACGTGTCGTCCCTGGCAAATCTACGCTTCTGTGCGAAGTGCTTCTCAGCTTCAACATTATGTTGTAACAAAATTGAAAGGCAAGCTATAAAATAGCCGCCGTCACGGTGTATTTCGCAGTCAGTTTTGCCCGCCAGGGTCGAGGTGCCGCCCAATATGAAGCAGTCCCGCGAGAATTTTGTCGTATCAAACGAGTTCGCAATACAGGCAGTAGCGAGGGAGGCGAGCCAATGAGCGCTCTTCTGGCGATCGTATCGCGTGATGCCGACTACTATTTGATGCTGTCATATATCCTGAAGGGCGCCGGATACAGGACCGTCCTCGTCGATATTCCAAATGAAGCAGTTGCGACCGCTGAGGCGCGCGGGGCTGCAGCCATCATCGTCGACTGCCAGCCGGGTTCACAAATTCTGGCAGATATCGCGTCGAGTCTGGAGGAAAAAGGGCTTGCCGACGGCCTCACGCTCATCGCGCTCGTTGCCGAAAAGGCCGCCTATCTCGACATACTGAAAGCCAACGTCGATGAGAGCTTTACAAGGCCGATGCCTCCGGAACGTCTCCTGACTTACCTGCACCGTGAAATAGGCAATTCCTCAAACGAAGCGTCTGACCGTTTCGTTCCGATGTTTGACGATATGAAACTGGACGTCAGCGGCCGGCGTGTCTTGGTAAAGGGGATGCCGATTAATCTCAGCCCGATCGAGTTTCGTCTGCTGAGAGCTCTTATGGGCGACGCGGGGCGCGTTCTCGGTCGCGCGGAACTGATTGCCGCTGCTTGGCCGGAAACAGCCTTCGTCGAGCCGCGGACAGTCGATGTTCACATCGGCCGGCTCCGGCGCGCATTGAGGCGGGCGCTTGGCCGCGACGTGATCCGCACCGTGCCAAAGGAGGGATATGCAATCGAGATTACCCAATATATGTGACTTCGCTACGTTCACATGTTCACTGGAACTTCCCGAAAATTTGTGGCCGCCTTCGTTGTATAAACAACGATCACGCGCATAGCGTGAAGCCCATGGAACACCTGGGAGGTCAGCATGCAAGAGTTAGCTTCGGGCGCCGGATCGGCGAAAACATCCCACAGAAACACCGCGGGCCTGATCAGTCACGCAAGTCCCCACTTTGCAGCGGCCCATCTTGACGGCCTGATGGCACTCTATGTCCATCCGTCCGATGGGCGAGCGGTGGAACTGCCAGTTTCAGAGGGCAGATCGGAGCGCGTCATCGACTTCGTCCGCTGCTCGTATCTCGGGCTCGACAATCATCCCTCAATCATCGAAGGCGCAATCGAAACCATTCGGCGCTATGGAACTCTGCATTGGTCGTGCGCCCGCACGCGGCTCAATTTTGCAGCCCTCGGAGACCTTGAGGATGCTCTTTCTGATCTCTTCGGCGCCAGGGTGATCACCTATACAACTGTGCTTGCCGCCAACCTCAGCGCGCTTCCCCTAATTGCGTGCGGCGTTCTGACGGGCGGCAAAAAACCAGTCATGGTATTCGACCGTCTCGCGCATGCAACGTTGGCCTTCAACAAGCCCGTCGTTGCCGAAGAATGCGAGGTGCGCACCATAGGCCACAACGATCTTCAGGCGCTCGAGGAAATTTGCCGCCAGAACGAGACGGTCGCTTATGTTTGCGACGGTGTGTATTCCATGGGCGGCTGTGCCCCAATCAAGGAGTTGCGGGAGCTTCAGGGGCGATACGGACTCTTCCTTTATATCGATGATGCTCACGGCATATCGATCTTTGGGGAAAGAGGTGAGGGGTTTGCCCGTTCACAAATGCCAGAAGGTCTCGGTGAACGGACGATCATCGCAGCCTCGCTCGGGAAGGGCTTCGGAGCCTCGGGCGGCATTCTGTTGCTCGCAACAGCCTTCCAGGAAGAGATCTTCCGGCGCTTTGCTCTCGCGCACGCCTTCTCGGCCTCTATCAATGTTGCCGCGATCGGTGCAGCTCTCGCGTCTCAGTCGCTCCATCGCACACCGGAACTCGGCGTGCGGCAAAGGGCGCTCGCCGAACACGTTTCTCTTTTCGACGAACTGGTGCCGACCGCACAAGCAGGATCCCCACTCCCGATCAGAACAGTCATGGTCGGTGACGAGCTCGCGGCAATCGGCGCTGCCAGAAGGGTGCTTGATTCTGGTTGTTATACGTCGGCCATTTTCTTCCCGACAGTGGCTAAGGGGAGGGCGGGGCTGCGGATATGCCCGACCGCCGGGCACACGGCTTCCGAAGTGCGCGACGTTGCAACTGCCATCAACCGTGCACTCAAGGGATGAAGGTTCGTCTGATCGTCATCGGATCCAGGTATTCCAACGCTCGAGCATCATTGCGGCATTGTCGTTGATCCATTTAGCGTCCGGGATGACGATGTAATCCCGGATGTCCTCGTCGCTCGGCAGGGCCACGCGTGCAGCCGGTGACATCAAATCGATCGCCTTGCGACTCGGTGGCGTGCAAAGAAGTTCGTCGCACACACGGGCCTGCGCTTCCGGATGATCAAGCCAGTAGGCGATCAACTTCAACGCGTTTGCTTGGTTCGGCGCATCCTTGATGATCGTCAAGCGATCGCCAACGAGGAACGACGCTTGCTTGGACCAAGCGATCTGGCGCCCTTCCGCCTTCAGTGTATTTGCGCGCGTCAGCCAGATCTGCCCGATGCTGTAGTCGCCATTGCGAAAGCCCTGAACGCTCTGATCGCCGGTCTTCCACCAGAGCGATATTGCCGGGCGTATCTCGTTGAGCTTGCTGAGGGCGCGGTCGACGTCGAGCGGAAAGAGCTTATCGCGCGGGACGCCATCGGCGAGAAGCGCGGCAGCCATGACCCGCCACGGATCGTCGAAATTTGGAAACGCGCGACCACCAGGGAACTTTGTCTCGTCCCACATATCGGCCCAGCTCGATGGATTTCCATCTTTAAAGGCAGTTGGGTCGTAGGCCATCAGCGTTGCGGTTGAAAAAAGCCTGGCCCCTGCACTGACGCAGGCGTCCTCGACCAGGTCTGGCCGGCCCTGGAAAGTTTTGCAGAAGTCGGTCAAGTCTTCAGATGTCAGCCGATGCGCTTCGGCGCTCGCCTGTATCTCGCCGTCCGGGTAAAGGTCCCAGGTCACATTGCTGGTCTTAACCATAGCAGCAGCTTTCGCGCGCATCTCGGCATTCGTTGCCGCGACCGAAACAACCTTAATGCCGGTGTCTCCGGTAAATGGTTCGAACCAGAATTTTCGAAGCGCCGCATCATAGGCGCCACCCGTGGTCGCAATGATGACCTGCTCCTCAGCTTGCGCCGCCCCCGCACCGGCAAGCATAAGGCAAGCCGCAAGCATTGCCTTGATCTTGGTTCGCTTATTCATCGCGTGTTCCTCTGTTCGATTGATATGGGCCACGTTAGTCCTCCCCGCGGCCGGTAAGGAGATGAACGGTCGCCATGAGCGCCAGCGATACCGCAACGAGCAGTGTCGAAACCGCAGCAATGACCGGGGTGAGGTTGAAATCGATGTCCTCGAACATCTTGCGGCTGATCGTTTTGCCGCCAGTATCGGAAATGAAGAAGGCGACTGTTGCCTCATCGAACGACGCTAGAAATGCAAAAACCGAAGCGGCAGCCACTGCTGGCGCGATGTTGGGAAGCACAATGCTGAAAAAGGCGCGGCTCCGGCTTGCCCCGCAATTCAGTGCCGCAAGCTCGAGCGACGTATCGAAGCGCTCGAGTGCCGCCGAAACGGTGATGATCACGTAGGGAACCGCAAGCACGGTGTGCGCGATCAGGAAGCCAGTGAAATTACCGGTCAGGCTGAGCGGGGAAAAAACCAGATAGAGGGCCACGCCAAAGACAACATGGGGAACGATCATTGGCCCCAGCGATAACGCTTGCAGAAAGGTCTTGCCCGGCAGATTGCCTCGAACGAGCCCGATGGCAGCCAACGTTCCGACAACCGTCGAAGCGACCGTCGTCGCCAGCGCGATCTGCAGACTGAACATCGTTGCTGCCCGCCAGTCCGGATCGGATAGAAATTCGGCATACCAGCGAAGCGTTAGGCCCTTCGGCGGAAGCTCGATATAGCTGCTGTCATTCAGCGAAATCGGGATGACGAGCAGCGTCGGCAGAACCAGGAAGAACAGGATTGCTCCGATCAAGAGGCCGACGAGGAGCTGCAAGGCTGCTTTGCCGTAAGGTCGATGGGTGCTTTTGACGGGAGAGCCGGCGAATGGGGCGATGGCTACGGGTTCAGTTGACACTGTTCATCCCTTTGCTGAGGGAAAGCGCCTTGCGGAACACAAGGACGAAGACCAGCGTCGTGGTCAGAAGGACGGTCGCGAGCGCTGCGGCAAATGGCCAGTCGAGCAGGACGGTGGTTTGCTGACCGATCAGCGTTGCCATCATCAATGCTCCAGGCCCACCGACGAGTGCCGGTGTGATGTAAAAGCCGATCGCCAGGATGAAGCACATGACGCACCCGGCAAAGATTCCGGGCAAGCTGAGCGGCAAGGTCACGCGCATGAACGCGCCGATCGGGCCGGCGCCGAGATTGCGGGCGGCTTGGGGGTACTCTGCAGGAATAGTGCGAAGAGCGTTGTAGATCGGCAGTATAATGAAGGGCATCAGGACATGCGTCATCGCAAGGATCACTGCGCCTTCGGTGTAAATAAGCTTCAACGGGCTGTTAATGAGGCCGCTCTCGATCAGCAGACCGTTTACGATGCCGTTTCTCTGCAGCAGCACGATCCAGGCGTAGGATCGCACCAGCACTGAGGTCCATAGCGGCACGAAGACCGCCGCCGATACGATCACCGCCGTCTTGCCTTTGGCGCGGGACATGAGAAAGGCAACCGGATATCCAAGCAGCAAGCTCGCCACTGTTACGATTGCACCCGTCTGCAACGTGCGAAGCAGGACTTCCATGTAGAGTGGCTCGGTCACGATCCGCTCGTAATGCTCCAGCGTGAATCCCGGCGCCATTAGGCTCAAAGAGACGAGCCGCCCAATTGGATAGATGAAGCCTCCGGCCAGTAAGAGCATCAACGGCACAATAAGCAAGAGCGTCAGCGCGTGCGAATACTGGCGCGCCGAGCGTGAGAAAATCCAGCTTGCTGGACGGGTTGGTGCAACAGGCAAATTATCGACTGTCATGGTCATTTCATGCCTCCGCAGCCGTAAAGAGCCGTAGGCCGTCGCGTTCGGCGATGACATCCACGAGTGCCCCCATTGCAAAGGGCACCCGCTTTCCGTCAGCAGGGATCTGCACCTGAATGAGCTCTCCGCTTCCGAAATCGGAGCGAACGAGATGAAGGTCGAAGGAGCCTGCAAAGACCGACGTTTCGATCCGGCCGGGGAGGGCGTTCTGTCCCCCTGCGCCACGCGCTGCAAGGCCAAGGCGCTCAGGCCGCAGCGCGAGCCGAACGCGATCACCTATTTTTGCCGAACCCTCGAAACCATGGGCTGCACCGGGCGTATCAATAACCACGTCGTCACCCAGTCTGATCGTCTGGCGGCCAGCGGTCCCGCCCAGGAATTCTCCCGTCAGGAAGTTCATCTTGCCGATGAAGTCGGCTACAAAGGCACTCTGCGGATTACAGTAGAGATCCGTCGGGGTTCCGAGCTGCGCGAGATGCCCCTTTGCCATGACAGCGATCCGGTCGGACATCGTCAAGGCCTCCTCCTGATCGTGCGTCACGTAGATGACCGTTGCACCGAGGCGCCTCTGAAGCTGCTTGATCTCGATCTGCATGGATTCGCGCAGCTTCTTGTCCAGTGCCCCGAGTGGCTCGTCCATCAAAAGAACAGGCGGTTCGAACACGATTGCTCGCGCGACCGCCACCCGCTGCTGCTGGCCGCCGGAAAGTTCGTGGGGATAGCGCTTGGCGTAGTCCGGGAGTTGAACGAGATCGAGCGCCCGGCCAACGCGTTCTGCCCTGAGGTCCTTGCGGATGCCTCGCATCCGCAAGGGAAAGCCGATGTTTTCGGCGACGGTCAGATGTGGGAACAAGGCATAACGCTGGAAGACCATCCCGATATTGCGGCGGTCGGGCGATACGGCGGTGACATCTCGACCGCCAATGATGATGCGTCCGGCAGAAGGGCTTTCGAAACCGGCGATCATTGTCAGAAGCGTCGTCTTGCCCGATCCGGATGGACCAAGGATCGACAAGAATTCGCCTGCCGAAATGTCCAAGGTCACTTCGCCTACGGCAGTCTGGCTGCCGTAGGCCTTGCCTATGCGATCGATAAAAACAGGCGCGCCAATCAAAATGATATCTCCTTTTGTGTGCTTTGAGATGCATGGAACCCCTCGGCTCCGCCCGCGCGGCGCCAGGTGCTGTGTGCGTCGTGCCGGCAAGACCGGAGCTATTCAGGCATGGCCGCCGGGGCCAAGGCGTTGCTAATATTCGCGATCCCGTTATGCTGTCACATTACGTGATCAATTTTTGCGTGATGCATTTTTGTTGCAACAAAAATGTGAAAATGTCAACTCGTGGGGAGTTAATTTTGAACGATAATACAACTGAAGAGGAATCGTCGGCGTCGGAATTGCACTCTGGGCGCCTCAGCGACTTCGCCTATTCATCCATCAAAGAGCAACTTACGCGGGGTGTTTACAAGCCCGGTCACAAGTTGCCGATCCGTTCGGTTGCTGAAATGCTGAAGGTTGGTGCCACGCCAGCGCGCGAGGCAATCAACCGTCTGGTTTTTGAGGGTGCGCTGGTCATGGTAGGTCCAAAAACGGTCATCGTTCCACATCTCGATCTTGCGGCACTTTATGAAGTCACGCAGATGCGGCTTGCGCTTGAGGGATTGGCGACAGAAAGAGGCACGCTTTGCGCGACGAATGATGTCGTCGATAAGCTATTGGCACTTCAAGAGAAAATCACGCTGTCGCTCGACGAAAAGCGTTATTCGGACGCTCTTCACGACAATAAGGAATTCCACTTTACGATCTATCGACTGTGTGGGATGCCGCACCTTCTTTCGACCATCGACGCCCTATGGTTAAGGGTGGGTGCCGCGTTCCACGACCTCTATCCCGAGTTTGCGGAAGCAAAATACGGTGTCCACAACCATCTGGCCGCGATTGAGGCTCTGGTGGATAAAGATCCCTCCGCCGTCCGAGCCGCAATGGAAAACGACATTCGAGACGGCTATCGTCGCCTCAAGAAAGCAGCGCAGGAGCGTCTCAAGCGAGAATAGCATTGCGGCCGGATTTTTTTGTTGCAACTTCTTCGGGTTCATGATTTTTGTGATAACAAAATTATGAAGGGTCGCACCGTGACCCATTTGCCGGAGAAGATCGAATGTTTCACCCTTATATCTTGCGCGACGGCCGGGGATTTTCCCGGTCGAGGTCCGAACATTTCTTCAAACGGGGTCGTCGCGTATTTCCGACCGGAATCACGCGGGTCACGGTCAATCATGAGCCTAGCCCGCTATACATTTCACGCGGGGAAGGCGCCTATCTCTTCGATGTCGACGGCAATCGCCTTCTCGACCTGAATAACAATTTCACGACGCTGATACACGGCCATGGCTTTCTTCCAGTTGCCGACGCGGTTGCAGATCTGCTTCATCGCGGAACGTGTTTCTCTAACCCGACTGAGCACGAGATCACTCTGGCTGAGCTGTTGATCGAGCGCATTCCAGCGATCGAACATATTCGCTTCGTCAACAGCGGGACCGAGGCAGTGATGTTTGCGATAAAGGCCGCTCGCGCCTTCACCTGCCGGCCAGGCATTGCACGGATCGAAGGCGCCTATCATGGCGCCTATGACTGGGCGGAAACGGGGCAGGCGGTGACGCCGACTATATGGAACGACCCATTGGGGTCGCCGGCCGTACCCGCCTATCGCGGTATGCCGCCTTCGGTAGGTGAGGAGGTGACCGTTATCCGCTTCAATGACATCGCGGATCTGGAGCGCCGAATTGCTTCGGCTGCCCCTTCGCTTGCCTGTATCCTGATCGATCCGATGCCGAGCCGCGCCGGGTTGATAGCGCCTGAGCCGAGCTTTTTCGCGGCTGTCGAGGCGATCGCGAAGCAATATGGGATTCTCATCGTGGCCGATGAGGTCCTCAATCTTCGGCAGTCATATACGGGGGCATCGGCCCGCTATGGTCTCCACCCTGACCTGGTCGCCGCCGGAAAAATCATCGGCGGAGGTTTTCCCGTCGGGGCCATCGGCGGGCGCAAGGACGTAATGCGGGTGTTCGCAAGCGACAGCGGTAAGCCGCTGCTGCCGCAGGGCGGCACGTTTTCGGCAAATCCCGTGTCGATGGTCGCAGGCCGGGTCGCCATGGAGGCGATGACGGAGGACGCTTTCGCTTCACTGGAGAGCCTTGGAGATCGCATCCGGGTCGGACTTCGAAAGGAAATCGAACGCCACGGTGCCGCCTTCAGCGTGACGGGAGCTGCCTCTTTGTTTCGCATCCATCCGAAAGGAAGGCAGCCAAGGGACTTTCGCGAGGCGTATCTCGCACCGGAAGAGGCCGAGTTGATGGGTCGGCTCTCAAAGCATTTCCTCAATTGCGGCATCCTGCTTCCCGATGGCGCTGCGGCCTGCATTTCGACGGCAATGACGACCGCTGACGGTGACGCAGTCATCTCAGCCTTCTCAGACTTCCTTTCAATCCTCGAAGTAACTCCAACCGAAGCAGGCATGTGACCATGGCAACCAATAATCTAACCGTCGCCGAGCGGATCGCTCTTTGCCTGAAGAGGCATGGCGTCACCCATATCTTTGCTCAGAGCCTGCCTTCGGCGGTTATCCTTGCGGCCGAAGCAATCGGCATCCGTCAAATCGCCTACCGACAGGAAAATATGGGAGGGACCATGGCCGACGGCTATGCGCGCCTTTCCGGCAAGGTCGGCGTGGTCGCAGCGCAGAACGGACCTGCCGCAACGCTTCTTGTTCCGCCGCTGGCCGAGGCGCTGAAGGCGAGCGTTCCGGTCGTTGCTCTCGTCCAGGATGTCGAACGCGATCAGGCTGACCGTAATGCATTCCAGGAACTCGATCATCTTACCCTATTCCAATCCTGCACGAAGTGGGTGCGAAAAGTTCTCGTAGCGGAGCGGATCGACGATTATGTCGATGCTGCCTTCACGGCAGCCGCCTCGGGCCGGCCAGGACCGGCAGCTCTCCTGCTCCCGGCCGACCTCTTGCGGGAGCAGATAGTCCCTTCGCCCTTTCGTCGTGAGGCTGTCCTAGGCCACTGGCCGCTCGATCGGTTACGTCCGCGCGATTGTGACATCGAGCGCGCGGCCTCAATGATCGCCACGGCCCAGGCACCCATCATCATAGCCGGAGGAGGCGTCCATGCGAGCCATGCCGCTGGCGAGCTTTCGGGGCTACAGGACGAAGCCTCGCTTCCCGTGCTGACGACCAATATGGGAAAAGGCGCCGTCGACGAATACCACCCGCTGTCAGCTGGCGTTCTCGGGGCTCTCGTCGGGCCGCGATCGCTTGGGCGGCACACGCTTGCCCTTGTCGAAGAGGCCGATCTCGTCATTCTGGTCGGAACGCGAACCAATCAGAACGGCACTGACAGTTGGCGCCAAATCCCCCGGTCCGCATCAGTCATCCACATCGATGTCGATCCCACCGAAATCGGGCGCAACTACGAAGCGGTCAGATTGGCAGGCGATGCGGCCGAAACCATTAGCGCACTTCGAAGCGCGCTTGCCCGACGCGATCTCTCGTACCGCGCATCGCAGCGCGATAAGATGACGGCCCGGATCGCCGGTTTCTGGCGCGCGTTTGACACGGAGCGGGAATCCGTAGCTGGTTCGGAGAACAGTCCGATACGTCCCGAGCGGGTCATGTCGGACCTGCAGCAAGTGCTGACGGCAGAGACGACCGTTGTTGCCGATGCGAGCTATTCCTCAATGTGGATAGCTGGCCAATTGCGGGCTCTTTCCTCCGGTATGCGCTTCCTGTCGCCGCGGGGTCTTGCTGGACTCGGGTGGGGCTTGCCACTTGCGCTCGGTGCAAAAGCGGCGAGGCCGGACGAGCCGGTGGTCGCCATCGTAGGGGACGGCGGCTTCGCGCATAGCTGGGCGGAGCTGGAGACCATGGTGCGGAGCAAGCTACCCGTACTCATCATCGTCTTGAACAACGGCATCCTCGGCTTCCAGCGTGATGCTGAAACCGTCAAGTTCGGCAGCTTCACCACCGCCTGCAGCTTCGCGGATGTCGATCATCGACAGATTGCCGAAGCTTGCGGCTGCCCGGCTGTTCGAATCTCTGATCCCGCCGATCTTCCTCGTTGCCTCGAGCGCGGCCTGCGTGAAGAAGGGCCTTTGCTGATCGAGGTGATAACGGACGCCGACGCCCATCCCCCGATTTCGCTATTCGCTGCATTGGATCAGGCAGCATGAGCCAGGATACCCCGCGTGTTGCGGTCGTCAGCGGTGGCACGACCGGAATCGGTCTTGCCGCTGCGTTTCGTCTGCTCAGTGCGGGACATCGGGTTGCCGTCTTCAGCCATGGTGATGCAAGCGTCATCGCCGCAGGGGCCGCGCTTGCCGAGGCTTTCGAGCCAGAGCGGTGGCTGGCGAAAAAGGTCGATCTCCGCGAACCTGAGGCCATCAATTCCTTTTTCGGCGAAGTCGGTCGTGTCTTGGGCGCACCTGGGATTCTCGTTTGCAACGCGGGGATTTCGCCAAAAGGTCTTTCCGCCGACCTTACCCTGGAAGAGTGGAACGACGTGCTCTCCGTCAACCTGACGGGGGCGATGCTGTGTTGTCGAGCCGTTTTGCCCGTGATGAAGGAAAAGGGTTACGGACGGGTCATATTCGTTGGCTCTCTTGCCGGCCGGACGAGACCACGGATCGCAGGCGCCGCTTATGCGACGTCCAAAGCCGCACTTTCAGGGTTGTCCCGTGCGCTGGTGTCTCAATATGGCCCCTATGGCATAACATCAAATGTCGTGGCGCCAGGTCGCATCCTGACGCCACTGACAGGCTCCCCGCAAAACAACACCAACATCGACGCGCTGGCTCGTATTCCAGCCGGCAGGCTCGGTTCTCCGGACGACGTCGCCGGGGTCATTGCATTCCTGGCATCGGAAGATGCCGGGTTCGTCAATGGAGCCATCATAGATGTCAACGGTGGCGAATTCGCGCCGAGTTGAGTTTTGCCGTTTTGTCTGGCTAGGAAAGAGGCAATCGACATGGCTTCTGTCATTCTGGTTTGCTCACGGAACGCTGAGCTTTATCTGCTCCTCGCGCATATCCTGCGTTGTGAGGGCTTCGAGGCGCGTCTTGCTGCAAGTGACGACGATGTCGTGGTAGCCTGCGCATCTGCAGGGGTTTCCGCCATCGTACTGGATTGTGCAGGGTGGTCGAGTGATATTGCGCCGTTATGTGCGCTCTTGAAGAATTCAGGGATTCCAGTGGGTGCTCTTATCGGTGAGGACACGCGTGCCCAACACTTGGAGTTGATCAAGGCCGGGCTCGACGAAGGCATCACACGTCCTTTGTCGCCTTCAAAGCTTCTCGCCTTTCTCCACGGCATAAGGCCGCGCTCGGAGGCGCTAACCCAACTAAATTTTGCTGCCACCGCCGAGGTCGTCCTCGGGTCGCACGTCGTCGTGGTGTCAGGCACAAGAATAGCACTTGCGCCAATGGAGATGAGAATCTTTAAATTCCTATTGGAAAGGCAGGGGCAGATCAGTACGCGCATGCAACTCATCGAGGCCGTTTGGCCAGCTCCGCACGCCGTGGAAAGCCGGACGGTTGACGTGCATATCGGCCGGCTGCGAAAAGCATTTGCAGGACTCCGCAATCTGAAGATTCGCACGCTATACGGTGTGGGTTACGCTCTTGAATGTCACGATCTTTGATGCCCGATCATAGCTTCAGCCGGGGTGGGTCCGGATTGGCTAGCCTGAGAGATCGGTGCCAGTGGGAAGCGGCGCAGCCAGAATTTGACCTCGACCTGCAAAAACAGACTTCGTTTTCGAATTGGTTGGCGCAGCTAATGAGGTCGACAAGCTGACAATCTTCGAAGACACCCATTTTGAACCGGGCGATCGTTACCGTTCGCGAACGGCGTGAGGTGGTGGGGATT
Organism: Rhizobium sp. BK212; assembly: GCF_014197475.1. Lineage (NCBI taxonomy): Bacteria > Pseudomonadati > Pseudomonadota > Alphaproteobacteria > Hyphomicrobiales > Rhizobiaceae > Rhizobium > Rhizobium sp. BK212. The sequence goes on along the minus strand of NZ_JACIFS010000001.1, from coordinate 1,018,820 downwards.
GCAAGCAGCGGTACTTCGAAGGATGCGATTGTCTATCTGAGAGAAATCGCAGGCATGCCTGAACGCCATGCCGCGTCCGAGTGCTTCCTTATGCAGCCGCTCGATCAGCCATCTTAACGGCTCCTTCCCAGACCTTTTGTTGAAATACATCGTTAACCATGGCATACATCGGAAAGAAACTCGTATTTTGCTTCCATTTGTGAAAAACCGTAAAGTTTAACAATGCGCTACGATATCGACGGTGCAATGCTCCAAACTCTGCTTCCCTCCCTTACCGCGGCGGAGGATGCGCTGGCGCGGCTGGACGAGCGGGTGTTGCGTTCGGTGGTCGGCGAAGGCTTTGCCGAACGTAGTCATTTCTTCGATGCCGCCGGCGCGCTTTGGGTGGCCGGCGAACTCGTGCATGTCGAGGATCTCGTTTTGCATGATGCGCATATGGATAGCCGCGCTCCGACCCACGAACTGACGATCGCCCATTCCGTGCTGCGGGCACGTCGGCGCATATGGACCGGCGAACCCGGCTGGGCACTTGGCGTCGCGGGCCTCGCAACGCTGACCGCGACCGGCGGGGAAGGGGAGGGGAAAGCGCAGGACGCCAAGAGCCTCGCAGCTCCGGTTGAGGCCGATGAAGAGGGCGAGGATGAGGACGGGCCGCTCGCGGCCGAAATGGCGGAGATCGATGCGCTGCTTGCGCGCTCGCAGAAGCTGCTCGATATCCATACCGGGAAAACGCCGGCAGGCGAGACGGCCGTTGCCCCGGCAAGGCCCAACGAAGATCCTCTCGGCTTGCTTGGTGACGACGAATGGGACGAGGAACAGCGGCTTGCGGAGTGGCGGAGCGTACTGCCATTGGCCGACAGCTTGCCGCCGGTTCTCGGCGCCGTCATCCTTTTCGAAGCCTGGGAGAGGATCGAGCCGTTGCGGCGTCAGCACTGGCTCGGCGGTCTTCTGGTCGCAAGCCAGCTGCGCGCCCGCGGCAAGGTTGCCTCGCACCTCTTTTCTTTCTACGGCGGACTGAAACTGGTGCGCCATGAGCGTCGTCGGGCGCGCGATCGGGCGACACGGCTGCTAGCCTTTCTGGAGGCGATGCATCTCGGGGCTGCGGCCGGCCTCAAGGAAATCGACCGCCTGTCCCTGGCGCGCACACAGATGGAGCTGCGCTTTCGCGGCCGCCGTTCGAACAGCAGCCTGCCGGAGCTTGCCGATTTCATCCTGTCGCGGCCGATGGTCTCGGCGGCGATGATCGCCCGTCATCTGCGCATTACGCCGCGCGGCGCGCTCAACCTCGTCAACGAGATCGGCATTCGCGAAATCACCGGCCGCGGCCGCTATCGCGCCTGGGGTATCATCTAGTGCATGTCGCCCAAAAGTGTGCAGCGGCTTTGGGACAACGACATGCATAAGACAAAGATTTAAAGCGCGTCGCATGAGTGCGATTTGACGCGGTTCGCTTGAAACGAAAACGGCCGGGCGTTGGCCCGGCCGTTTCCTTTAGGTGAGCACCCAGCCAGCCATCCTGTCACAGACTGCAGACCAGGCGCTCTTGCGCTTCCTTTGCCCCCAGAAGCGCAGTCCTATTCCCGCTCGCCGGTGAAGTTGAGCAGAAGCTGGAAGATGTTGACGAAGTTCAGGTAGAGCGAGAGCGCACCGAAAACGGCGAGCTTCTGGTTCGATTCCTGATCGAAGTTCTCCGAATACTGTTCCTTGATGTTCTGCGTGTCGTAGGCGGTGAGGCCGACGAAGACGACGATGCCGATCACCGAGATCGCAAACTGCAGTGCGCTCGAACCCAGGAAGATGTTGACGATGCTGGCGATGATGATGCCGAACAGGCCCATCATCAGGAACGAGCCCATGCGCGAGAGGTCACGCTTGGTCGCATAGCCGTAGAGGCTGGTGGCGCCGAACATCGTGGCGGTGATGAAGAAGGTCCGCGCAATGCTCATCCCGGTGAAGACCAGGAAGACGGAAGCGAGCGACAGGCCCATCACGGCGCAGAAGGCCCAGAAGGTGATCTGAGCGGTGCTGGCCGACATCGTCTGGATCTTGAACGAGAAGAAGAAGACGAAGGCGAGCGGAGCAAGCATCACCACCCACTTCAGCGGCGAGCCGAAGATCGGGACGTAGAGTGCCGGCGTCGAGCCGACGACAAAGGCCACGAGGCCCGTAATGGCGAGGCCGAGAGCCATATAGTTGTAGACGCGCAGCATATGCTGGCGCAGGCCTTCGTCGAAGAGGGCCTGGGAGCCGGCGACGGCACCGTAGCGGGGATTGATCGGGTTCATGCTGATCTCCTCGGTTTGAATTAATAGAGCGAGCGGGCGAGCCGTTCGGCCGCCTGGTCGAGATTGAGACCGCTATCGTCGGCGATGAGTGCATAGGCGACCTCGCCGATCTGCCAATAGGCGGCTTCTGCTTTCTCAAGCGTGAGATGACTGACCGGCTTGACTTCGAAGGCGCCCGGGCGGACGGCGAAAAGCGACAGCCGCTTTCCATCGGACTGCTCGATCGCCATTTCGACGCTGGGGCCGAATTCGGACGGGAAGATCTGCACGTCGGCAACTTTCCAATCCCCAGGCAGTTCGGGCATCACGATCGCGGTGGCGGCGCGGATGTCGTCAGCGTTATAGGTGGCCGATGTCTGCGAAGGCATCGATTGGCGCAGGGCCGCGGTCTGATAAGCGCGAACGGCATCCTCGACATAGGCGGGCGCCGGAACGGAAGCCGACACCTCTGTCGCCGAGAAGGCGCCGAAGGAATTGTGCGCCACCCAGCCGGCGGCGATCAGGATACCGACGGCGGCAATGCGCTGCATGGAATGGAAGATGCGGCCATAGGAAAGGCCACGTTCCAGCCGGCGGGCGGCATCGCGGGTCTCGGGGCGGCCGAAGGCACTTTCGCCGGCAAGCGCCAGACGCAGTTCGCCCTTGACGCTGAGGTCGGCCATCACCTTGGCGGCAATCGCCGGATGCTCGGAAAGATAGGATTCCACCTGGATGCGACGGGCGACATCGAGTTCGCCATCGACGTAGGCGTCGAGATCGGCATCGAGGATCGGATCAATTGCTTTCATTGCCGTTCCCTCCGATAATTCTCAGATGCGAAACGCGTGGTGTCTTCTCCTCGAATTCGCGCAGCTGCGCGCGAGCCCGCGAGATGCGCGACATCAGCGTCCCCACGGGAATGCCGAGCGCCTGGGCTGCTTCCTGGTAGGAAAGGTCTTCGATGGCGACGAGATGCAGCGCCTCGCGCTGTTCCTCCGGCAGGTCGAAGAAGGCGTCGCGCACCTGCTGCAGGCGCACAGCATGTTCCTGGCCGGCCGGCAGCGACTGCTCGGCTTCGACAGCCGCCTCGTCGTGGCGGCGCGTCAGCGACCGGTTCCGGCGCAGACGGTCGATATGGGCATTGTGCAGGATGGAGAGCAGCCAGGTGCGCAGGTTGCCGCCGCTGCGGAAGCTCTTGCGCTTCTCGAAGGCGCGCACCAGCGCATCGTGCACCAGATCCTCCGCCTCGTCCGAATTGCGCACCAGCGAGCGCGCATAGCGCCTCAGCGCTGCAAGCTGTCCGATGACATCGAAGGGGCGGTCTTTGCGTTCCATGATTGAGTATACGCAAGTGCAGCCGATTTTATTCCCGGCCGGGTCAAAAAAGTTGATCAGCCAAAAGAATGCTGCCCGGACCACGATCGGACATTCTTCTCCAGTGGACAGGCGCCTCAAATCGGCGATTGTGTGTGACAATTACATGACAGATCATGACGCCGCTGATTTGCAGGGGAAAAATAAAGAATGAAGGAAAAGAAGCGGGTCTACGAAGCTCTCGTGGACGGCGCCATGGAAGGGCTGACGGATGAGGCGCTCTATGATTTCGTCAAGGCGCGTTGTCCGAAGGCCACCAGCAAGAAGATCGTCCGGGCCTCGCTTCTCGCGCTGACCGATCCTCATCTCAGAGACCGCAATATTCTCGACGTGATCTATGCGCTGGCGATCAAGCACCGGCTGGATGACGGCGTGCTGGACGAGGGTGAAGAGGACGAGCCCGACGAGCGGGCTCAAACTTCGCAGGCGGCCAACCAGAACATACAACCGCTTTCCTGATGCAGGCCGCCTGAATCGGCCTGCTCGTGCGAAATGGTCAGGCGCCGTCCGAAAGCTCTTCGAGGATCGGACAGTCCGGCCTGTCGTTGCCGTGGCAGGCATGCACGAGGTGCTCCAGCGTCCGGCGCAGTTCCGTCAGCTCGCGGATCTTGCGGTCGATCTCGGTAAGCTTTGTCTGAGCGATATCCCTAACGTCGGCGCTCGCCCGATCCTTGTCCTCGTAGAGCGCCAGCAGTTGCCGGCATTCCTCGACCGAAAAGCCGAGGCCGCGCGAGCGCTGCAGGAAACGCAGCTTGTGGACGTCGGTCGCGGCATAGTCGCGATAGCCGTTTCCACCCCTTTCGGGGCGGATGAGGCCGATATCCTCGTAGTAGCGGATGGTCTTAGACGGCAGGCCGGACCGTTCCGATGCTTCGCCGATATTCATCGCTATCTCCTATAGTTTTGCAAAGCGCAGTCTCAGCGCATTTGAAATCACCGAGACGGAGGAGAGGCTCATCGCTGCCGCGGCGATCATCGGCGAAAGCAGCAGCCCGAAGATCGGATAGAGCACGCCGGCGGCGACCGGCACGCCGAGCGCATTATAGCCGAAGGCGAAGCCGAGATTCTGGCGGATGTTGCGCATCGTCGCCTCCGCCAGCCGCCGCGCCCTGACGATGCCGGTGAGATCGCCCTTCACCAAAGTGATGCCGGCGCTTTCCATCGCGACGTCGGCGCCGGTGCCCATGGCGATGCCGACATCGGCGGCGGCAAGCGCCGGCGCGTCATTGACGCCGTCGCCGGCCATGGCGATGATAGCGCCTTTGCTACGCAGTTCATCGATCAGCGCCTTCTTGCCTTCCGGAAGCACATCGGCGCGCACCTCGTCGATGCCGAGGCTTTTTGCCACCGCCCGCGCCGTGCGCTCATTGTCGCCCGTCGCCATGATGATCTTCAACCCACTGTCATGCAGCGCCTGGATGGCGGCAGCCGTTGTCGGCTTGATCCGGTCGGCAACGGCAACAAGCCCGGCAAGCGCGCCGTCGAACACCACGAACATCACCGTCTTGCCGTCGCCCCGCAGAGCTTCGGTCTTCTCGCTAAGTGCTGCCGGATCGATGCCGAGATCGGCAAGCATCGCCGCATTGCCGAGCGCGACCATCGTGCCGTCGGCAATGCCCTGAACGCCCTTGCCGGTCGTTGCCTCGAAGCCGGTGACCTCGACGAAGGCGACGCCGCGCTCCTCGGCGCCGGAAACGATCGCTTCGGCCAGCGGATGTTCGGAGCCGCGCTCCAGGCTTGCCGCCAGCGATAGCAGCCGGTCTTCCCCGACCCCGCCGAAGGCTGCGATATCGGTAAGCTTCGGCTTTCCTTCGGTCAGCGTGCCCGTCTTGTCGACGATCAGCGTATCGACCTTGGAGAAGCGTTCTAGCGCTTCGGCATCTTTGATCAGCACGCCTTCTCCAGCACCACGCCCCGTTGCGATCATGATCGACATCGGCGTCGCAAGGCCGAGCGCACAGGGGCAGGCGATGATCAGAACGGCGACGGCGGCAAGCAGGCCGTTCGCCATGCGCGGCTCCGGCCCGATCGCGGCCCAGGCGAGGAAGGCAAGAAGGGCGACGGCGACGACCGCCGGCACGAAGACGGCCGATACTCTATCGACCGCCCCCTGGATCGGCGCCCGCGAGCGCTGTGCCTTGGCGACCATGTCGACGATGCGCGACAGCACCGTGTCTGCGCCGACCTTCTCGGCGGACATCAGGAAGGTGCCGTTCTTGTTGATCGTGCCGCCGGTCAGCGGATCGCCTTTCGATTTCTCTACGGGCAGGGGCTCGCCCGATATCATCGATTCATCGACGGTCGACTGGCCCTCGAGGACGGAACCGTCCACCGGCACCCGCTCGCCGGGGCGAACGCGCAGCCGGTCGGCGACATTGATATCGTCCACCGGCACGTCACTTTCGTTGCCTTCGGCATCGATGCGGCGTGCTGTCTTCGGCGCAAGGTCCAGCAAAGCGCGGATTGCCGAGCCGGTGCGTTCGCGCGCTTTCAATTCCAGCACTTGGCCGACGAAGACGAGCGCGACGATGACGGCCGCTGCCTCGAAATAGACCGGCACGGCCGCGCCATGGCCACGAAAACTCATCGGGAAGATGCCGGGCGCAAGCGTGGCGACGACGCTGTAGAGATAGGCGGTGCCGACACCGAGACCGATCAGCGTCCACATATTCGGGCTGCGGTTGACAACGGACGCCCATGCGCGGCGGAAGAAGGGCAGGGCGGCCCAGAGCACCACCGGGGTTGCCAGCAGCAGTTCGATGAAGGTCGCCTGCGGCTCGCCGATCGCTTCGCGGAGCGGCAGGCCGAGCATCGGCCCCATGCCGAGCGCCAGCAGCGGCAGGGCAAGGATGGCGCTGACCCAGAGCCGCCTGACGAAATCGACGAGTTCCGGGTTTGGGCCTTCGTCGGCTGGGGGGATGCCCATCGGCTCCAGCGCCATGCCGCATTTCGGGCAGTCGCCGGGGCGATCGCTGACGACTTCAGGATGCATCGGGCAGGTATAGAGCGTACCCTTCGGCGCCGGTTTTGTCGTCGGGCGCTGGCCATCGCGGTAGGCTGCAGGGTCGGCTTCGAACTTCGCCTGGCACGCGGCCGAGCAGAAATAGAATTTCTCGCCCTCGGCTTTCAGGAAATATCTCGCAGTCGAGCGATCGACGCTCATGCCGCAGACGGGGTCCTTCGCCGTCAGGTAATCCTCGGGTGCAGCCGCAAATTTCGTTCGGCAATGCTCGGAACAGAAATGATAGATGCGGCCGCCATGGTCGAGTGAGGGCTTGCCGGCCTGCGGATCGACGGTCATGCCGCAGATGGGATCACGGACAATGGCGTCGGCAGCCTTCTCCTGATCATGGCCGCAATGGCAATGATTGTCGCCATGGGCGTGGCTGTGATGGTGATCATCTTCTTGCTTGATATTCATAACTCTCTCCGCGCCGGGAACGGCATCTGGATGGGGTTATGAACCTTCCAGCAACTGGAAGGTCAAGCGCTATTTTGACGAATGTCCAATGCGTTGGCGCTGGATGCCTCAGAATGGGGTGATCAGCCCGACCGGCTGGCTCCCGAGCAGGGCGGCGACCGAGATGCTGCCCCCGGGCTCGATCGTCTTTCCGGTCACCAGATCCGCCTTCAGCCCGTGAAGCGGGGAGGGGACAGCGATCGCCGTATCCTCCCAAAATTCCGGGCCGGCAAAGAGCACGCCAGGGTCGAGCCAGCCGAACATCAGCCGCGGCGCGGCGACGATCGCGAAATCACTCTTATGCACCCGGGCAAAGGCGAGCACATGATCGCGGCGGTTGCCCGTCACCTTCAGCGGCAGATAGTCGCCTCTGGCAAAGAGGTCCACATAGCGTTGGCGCAACTGCAGACCGATCGCGACGATGCGCTGTTTCAGCGCCGCCGCCTGCAGCTTGGCGATCGGCCCGGCTTCATCAAGCCAGGCCGCCAGCCGTTCATGATCGACCGGCCGACGGTTGTCGGGATCAACCAGGCTGAAGTCGAAACCCTCCGCACCCTGGTAGATATCGGGAATGCCGGGGGCTGTCAGCTTGAGCAGCGTCTGCGACAGGCTGTTGAGGTAACCCGCCGCGATGAAGGGCTGCAGCACCCTTTCGAAATCTTCGAGGAAGGCGTCATTCTCAGGTGAAACCAGCGCCGTGGCATAGGTCGTCACCGCCTCCTCGTAAGCGGCATTCTGTTCCGTCCAATCGCCGCGCAGTTTCGCCTCGCGCACGGCTTTGACCGCGTAGTCGGCAAGGCGTTCGCGCAGTTCTTCCGTCCGTCCTCTGTCGAAGTCTTCCGGCCAGATGCCGGCCAGCGCCTGATAGAGCATCCATTCGACATTCGGCTCCGGTGCAATGCCATCCGCCAGTTCCTGCAGCCACGGCCGGTTCATGTCGCGCCAACGCTCCACCGCCTGGGCAAAGACATCCGCGCCCTCGCTCAGCGCGTAAAGCCTGGCGCGCGCATCCTCACCGCGTTTGGTGTCGTGGGTGGCGCTCGCCGAAAGCCCATGCGGCTGCAGCCGCGCCCGCTCGGCCATGCGACGGTGGAATTCCTCCATGCCGCCGGGCGCCTTGCCCGGTTCGCCGCCCACTTCGTTTGCGGCAAGCAGCCTGTTGTAGCGATAGAACAGCGTATCCTCTGTCGCTTTCGCCATCACTGGCCCGCTCAATTGCTGGAAGCGGATCCGGAACGCATGGGCCGCATCACCTTCGATCTTGCCTTCGAGAAGCTTCAGCACATGGTCGCAGGCACTGCGATCATCGAGCTTTGGCAAAACCTGCGACGCGGTCCCGGCAAGGACCGCTGCATCCTGCCAGGAAAGCGGGCCTCCGTCGCCATAGGTGCGGTAGACGGGAAAGGCGATCAGCAGTTCGCAGAGCGCGGTGGCGATCTCGTCTCTTTTCAGCTCGGGAAAGATGCCTGCCGCGATCGACACCAGCCTGTCGGTCTCGCCGGCGAAATTGCGTTCGACCATCAGTCGCTTGGCAATCTGCCGGCTCTCTTCGAGATTGCCGGTCTCGCCGGCGAGGCTGCGATAGGCTCCGTCCAATATGCGCAGACCGCTGCCTTCGATAAACAGCTCGCTGAGCGCGGCGATGAACTCATATCCCGTGGTGCCGGCGACCGGCCAGTTCTCCGGCAGGACCTCACCGCGTCCGAGGATCTTTTCGACGACGATATAGGTGTCTGGTCCCACCGCCTCCCGCAACCTGTCGAGATAGGCCTTGGGTTCGGCCAGCCCGTCGACATGGTCGATGCGCAGGCCTTGCACCTTGCCATGGCGCACCAGCTCGATCACCAGCCGGTGCATGTCCTCGAACACCGCGGGATCTTCGACGCGGGTTCCGACCAGGCCGGTCACCTCGAAAAAACGGCGATAACTCAGATGCCGTGCCGCGTCCTTCCAGTGGGTCAGCCGCCAATGCTGTTCCTCGTGCAGGCTTCTCAGGAAATCGAGATCGGCCGAGACCTCGTCGAGCTTTTGCTGGAGGATGGCCCGATCGCCGCCTTCGAAGAGGATATCGCGCATCGTGCGGTTGAAATCCTCGCCGGACGTCTCGGCCGCAGCCTCCGCCATTCGGGTGGCGACGGGATCGTCGAGCCGGTTTGCGAGGGCGCCGTAACTCGTGGGGTTCAGCGGCAACAGCGTCTCGAAGTAACCGAGCGCGAAATTGCCATGCGTTTCGTCGAGCGCGATGCGCAGCTCGCCGCCGGCCAGAGCGCGATCGAAATCCTGACCGAGCTGTGGCAGGGTCAGCGGCTCGCTCCAGTCGATGTCGAAGTGGCTGGCATAAGCGCTCTGCCGGCCAAATGCCAATACGTCGCGCCACCAGCCGTTTTCCGGCGAGGCCGCCATGTGGTTCGGTACTATGTCGAGGATCAGTCCCATGCCGGCCGAGGCGAGACTTTCCGTCAGCCGCTCGAATCCGGCCCGGCCGCCAAGCGTCGGGTCGATTTCGTTGGCGTCTGTCACGTCATAGCCGTGGGTCGAGCCGCTGACGGCGGTAAAGATCGGCGAGGTATAGAGGTGGCTGATGCCAAGCGTCTTGAGATAGGGGACGAGGTCGCAGGCGCGATCGAAAGTCATGCCGTTGCGGAATTGGATCCGGTAGGTCGCGGTCGGAAGTGTCATGAGGCCGTCTGACGTTGGAGGGAGACCCTCTCCAACGGTTGTGCCCGGGTTTTTGTTCCCTTACAGCGCCGCGCGTCCTTTCAGACGCGCAAAGCACGATGCGTTAGTCGATGAAGACGCCCACGCTTGCGGCCCTCCCGGCCGAGTCGATGACGGTCAGTTTCGAGTAGCCGCCGCCATCGGGCAGCCATTGCTGGGTGCGCCGGCGCGAGAGGTCGGGCAGCGGCTCGCCGTTGGCAAGCCAGCGGAACGGCGCGCGGCCGCCCTGCAGCTTCAGCATCAGGGGTGACAGGTTGCCTGTTCCAGCGCCGAGATCTACATGCGCGCCCTCGGGCGGATAGATGATCTGCGGTGCTGCCTCGCGACCGGAGGCGACGAGCAGGCCATTGGCATTCAGCGCAAAACGGCGCTGGCTGATCGGCAGCTCGGACTGAGCGATGCGCATGGCGCCGGCCGGCGGGCGGGGCAGCGGCGTCGTTGCGATGCCGGACTTGGCGAAGCCCTCGAACAGGATGGGTGCTGCGGTGCCATAGCCGGTCAATCCCGGCACGGCGCTATTGTCGGGCCGTCCGACCCAGACGCCGAGCACATAGCGCCCGTCATAGCCGACCGACCAGGCGTCGCGATAGCCATAGCTCGTGCCGGTCTTGTAGGCGATGCCGCGCTGCGGCGCGCCGGCGGGCGGAATGACGCCGGAGAGAATATCGGCGACGTTCCAGACCGCGACCGGCTCCAGCAGCGGTTCGCCGTCGAGCTTGCCCGGTGCGCCGGTGACACCGTCGCCGAGCCTTGCCGGCTGGCCGCGATTGGCGAGCGCCGTATAGAGCTGCACCAGATCCTTCAATGTGATGCCGACGCCGCCAAGACCGATCGCCAGCCCCGGCGTCTCATTCGGCGGCAGCACCGGGCGCACCTCGGCGCGGCGGAAGCGCACCATCAGTCGCGACGGCCCGACCGCATCGAGCAGCTTGACCGCCGGCACGTTCAGCGAAAGCTGCAGCGCTTCGCGCACGGTGACGTCGCCCTGATAGCTCATGTCGAAATTGCGCGGCCGGTAGCCGAAGAAATCGGCGGGCCGGTCTTCGATGATCGTTTCCTGGGACACCAATCCCTGTTCGAAGGCGAGCCCATAGATGAACGGCTTCAGCGTCGAGCCCGGCGAGCGGTTGACGCGGGTCATGTCGATCCAGCCGGAGCGGCTGGCGTCGAAATAATCGGCCGAGCCGACCTCCCCGACGATCACGCCGGTTTGCGCATCCGCCATCACCATGGCGAGCGACAGCTTCGGCCCGAGCTTCATGGCCGCTGCCCGCGCAACCGATTCCAGCCCCTGCTGCACCTGCTTCTTCAAGGTCGTCTGATGCTTGAGGACATCAGGCTCCTTGCGCAGCGCGGCTTCAGCGACATGGGCGGCAAGTGCGGGCAATTGCATGCGCCGCGGTGGGACCGCGACACCCTCGGCACGCTCCGCTTCGCCATCGCCCACGGCTTCCGCCACCGCCACACGGTCAAGCACACGCTTGCGCGCAGCCTCGGCTGCCTTGAGATTGCGGTCCGGCCGGCGCCGTTCCGGCAATTGCGGCAGGGCGACGAGCAAAGCCGCCTCTGCGACCGTGAGGCGGCGCGGTTCCTTGCCGAAATAGGCAAGGCTTGCGGCGCGCACACCTTCCAGATTGCCGCCATAAGGCGCATGCGTGAGGTAGAGATCGAGGATCTGTTCTTTCGACAGCCGCCGCTCGATCTGCACGGCGCGCACCAATTGCAGGAGCTTTGTCGAAAGCGAACGCCCTTCGCGCGGCTCGATCAGCCGCGCCACCTGCATCGACAGGGTCGAGGCGCCGGAAACGATGCGGCCATTGCCGACCAATTGCATGGCGGCACGCCCGAGCGCCCAGGGATCGACGCCGCCGTGATCATAAAAACGCTGGTCCTCATAGGCGATCAGCATGCGCAGGAATTGCGGATCGACGTCGGAGACCGCCGTCTTCAGCCGCCAGCGGCCTTCTGAGGTCGCGAAGGCGCGCAGCAATTGCCCGTCGGCATCCAGCACCTCGGCGGAGACGGCATTCGCCCTGTCCAATGGCGGCGGATAGGCCTTGTCGGCAGCGTCGAGCGCAAAGAGAGCCGCGCCGGCAAAAGCAATGCCGGCCGCGGATCCGATCGCGATCTTGTGCCACCGCTTCATTATTGCGCTGCCACGACCTCCATCTTGCCGGTCGCCGTGCGGGCCGAAAGCTCCGGCCGGTACATGTCCTCGACGCTTGCCGCCGGATGGTCGTAGGTGCCGGGGGTAACGGCGCGCACGACATAGGCGACGTTGAATTCGCGATTGTCGCCTGCTGCGCGGTTGAAGGCTGCAACGAAGCGGTCATAGCGGAATTCGGTATGGGCGGCCGAGATCTCGCCGATCCAATCGAAATTCGTCATCTGGGCACTGTCGACGAGATTCGGATTGTCGATCTCGAAACCGGCGGGCAGGAGATCGGTGATGACGATGCGCGACGGCCAGTCATTGGTTTCGCGCACATGGATGACGACGACGTAGCGTTCGTTCTGCTTCGCCTCGCTGACATTCGCCTCTTCGCCGTCGAGCGTGTAGTAGCTGCGCTCGATGATGAAGCCGTCGCCACCGGCCGGCAGCGGCACTGTGGGGGCGGCAACGGTGGTGACTGCAGCCGAAACCGTGTCGTTCGTCTGGTTGGTCAGCGTCAGCGGATGGTCGGCGAGCGCATCGCCGGTCATGCGGGCCATGTAGGCGCCGGTATGCGGCGCGCCATTGACATCGACCTTCAGTCCATCGTCACCGCCCTGAATGGCGCGCGCGGCAAGCAGCATCCAGGTTTCTTCCTGCGTGCTCTTATATTTGCTGCGCCCCCATTCCTTGCCGACGGCCTTGGCGAGTTCCGGGATGACAGGCGGCACCGGCCGGCTTTCGGCGGCGAGCGCCAGGATCGCAGCACCATCGCGCAGGATCGTGCCGTAGTCGGTGCGCGACAGGTTCACGCGCGACACCATCGATTGCTCCGACATCTGCAGCGCGTCGAGGAAGATATTCTTCGAACGCTGCGCATCGCCATAGAGGGCCAGTGCCGCAGCGATATGCGCCTTGGCGAGCGGCGTCGGGAAGTCGTTGATCATCGTATCGGCATAGTAGCGCAGATCGCTGATCGCGGCCTTCTTGTTGCGGGCAAGGACGTAGATGGCATAGGCGATCTGATCGCCCTGGCCCTTGATGTCGGTGGTGTAGGACAGAGTGTTCTGCAGGTTTTCCAGCGCCTGCACGAAGGCCCTTTCCGGCACGTCATATTTCATTTCACGGGCCCGCGTCAGGAAATCGGTGACGTAGGAATCGAGCCAGACGTCGCCCGAATCCGGTCCCCAGAGGCCGAAGCTACCGGCCGAGGCCTGGTAGGAGAGCACGCGGTAGATCGCGTCCTGCACGCGCTGGTGCACGTCCTCGTCATTTGCCGTGCCGGCCTGCTTTGCCACTTCGGCGAGGTAGAGCAGCGGCAGCGCCCGGCTGGTGGTCTGCTCGGCGCAGCCGAAGGGATAGCGGTCGAGCGTCATCAGCAAGGCCGGGATATCGAAGGCGGCCGAACGTGTGACGTTGACGCTGATCGAGGCGCCGGGCAGCACGCTATCGGCCAGCAGGTTCTTGTCGACGGTGAGCTTTGCTCCCGGCTTCAGCGCCAGCACCCGCCGTTCGGTGATCGGCAGCGATGCAGGGCGCACCGGCACGTCGACGGTTTGGTCGAGCGACAGGCCGGAAGCATCGGAAAGGTTGATCGAGACGCTGCCGGCGCCTGGCTGTTTGCCGACGAGCGAAAGCGTCAACTCGGATTTCGCTCCGGCCTCGAGGCGGATCGTCTGCGCGGCGGAAGCCTGTTCGATGCCGACGGCATCATTGCCGGTCAGCTGCAGCTTGTAATCGCCGGCCGGCGCGTCGGTGTTGGCGATGTCGAGGCGCAGATTGGCCTTGTCGCCGGGGGCGAGGAATTTCGGCAGGCTTGCGGTCACCACGACAGGGTCGCGGATGATGACATCCTTGACGCCGTGGCCGACACCTGATTTCGACCAGGCGACCGCCATGACGCGCGCCGTGCCGTTGAATTGCGGAATGTCGAAGGAGACATGGGCCTTGCCTTCGGCGTCGAGCTTCACCGGCCCGGAGAAGAAGGCGACGAGCTTCTGCGTCGGCGGGCTTGCCTGCAGCGCCACGGCGCCGCCGTCACCACCGGTCCTGAGCTTGCCGGTCGCACCGAGCGAGCCGTCGATCAGCCGGCCATAGAGGTCGCGGATTTCAAGGCCGAGTTGGCGCTGGCCGAAATACCAGTCTTCCGGGTTCGGCGGTTCGTAGCGCGTCAGGTTGAGAATGCCGACATCGACGGCGGCAACCGTCACATAGGCGTCCTCGTTGGCGCCGGCGCCCGTCACCTGCAGGCCGATATCGAGCGGCCCGCGCGGTAGCATTTTTTCGGGTGTTGCGAGCGTTACCTGCAGCGCACGCTGTTCGAGATCGACCTTCAGCCATTTGATGCCGATCGAGCGCATCGGCATATGGCTGTCCTGGGCATCGCCGGGACGGAAGAGCGTGGCTGTGACATAAGCGCCGGCACCCCAGTCTGCTGTGACGGGGATGTCGACCTCGCCGCCGGTATCGCCGATCGCAGCGTTCTGCACGGCGACCAGCTTTTCGGTGCCGGCCGTCACCATCAGCTCGCCGCCATAACGCGAGGTGACTTTCAGCTTGGCGGTCTCGCCGATCTTGTAGCTGTCCTTGTCGAGCGCGATTTCCAGCCCGTCGGGCGTTTCGGTCGAGGTCGAGGTGACGAACCAGCCGGCGTCGAATTCGACGCTGGAGGTCGGGCCGTCGGCATCCGGGCTTTCCACTTCGAGGCGATATCGGCCCCAGGTCACCGGAACGGAAATCTTGCCGCCATCCATCGTCGCGTCGACGCTGCCGTTGGAAACCTGCTCGGCGGTGTAGACCGGCTCGTATTTCCACGCCGTTCCCTCGCGATACCATTGGTATTCGCGATTGAGGCTGTAGAATTTCCAGCGGAGGCTCTTCGCCTCCTGCTTCTGCCCGGCGGCATCGACGCCGATCACCGTGAAGTTGGCGATCGAGTTCTCCGGCAGGTCGCCGGAAAATTCCGGCTTGATGCCGATCGACGCCCGCTCGTTTTTCACCGGAATGCTCAGAGAACGCTCGATGGCGCGGCCGCCCGCTTCCTGCATTCTCACATAGACAGTGGCATTGAGCAGCTGCGTCGTGGCCGGCAGGTCGCTGATGGTCAGGTCCGTCGAGGCTTCGCCGTTCTCGTCGAGTTCCGGCAGGCCATCGATCGGCAGGCGCGAATCCTCGCTCGCCTCTTCGTCGGCGAGGCCGAACAGAAAGCCCTTAAAGACAGCACTCTCACGCGTCGGCTTTACGACGACATCGCCTTCGAGCGTCAGCCCGGCGGCCGGGGCGCCGTAGAGATATTTGCCCGAAACGGTGATCGTCGCCGGCGTGTCCGGACCGACTTCCTTGGCCTCGGTCTTGATCTCCATGTCGGTGCGATCGGGGACGAAATCGTCGACCAGGAAACTCTTGCTCGCGATCGCGCTGCCCTTGGGATCGGTATAGATGTTCATCGTCCAGGTGCCGCGCATGGCGGTTTCCTGGGTCGGGAAATCGATGGAATAACCGCCGAGATTGCTGGTCTGGCTGACGATCCGCCGGTCTTCGACGCCATCCGGACGGCTGAAGATGAAGGTGAGCGGCAGGTTCTCGATGGCGTTGCCGTCGGTGTCGCGGGCGAGCGCCTGGGCATGCACCGTTTCGCCGGCGCGGTAGATGCCGCGTTCGGTGAAGGTCAGCACGTCGATCGCGCCGGGGGCGGCGCGGCCCGTCACGCCGCGGTCGGAAAGGTCGAAGCCGGCGCGCGTCATGTCGAGGAAGACGTAGTCCGAGGTCCCGTTCCGGGCGGTGATGACGGCGGGCGTCAGTGCCGCCGTGCCGCGGATCAGGCCGGCGGTGAAGGTGGCGCGGCCGTTTTCGTCGGTCGTCGCGGTGCCGAGCACCTCATTGTTCTTGGCAAGCAGCTGCAGCTCGACGCCTGCGATCGGCTTTGCCGAGGCGAGCGAGCGGGTGAAGACGTTGAGTCCGTCGGTGCCGGCATAGGTGGTGATGCCGATATCGGAGACCAGGAACCATTGCGTCGCCTGCGAATCCCACTCCTGCGCCGGGGCGTTGGCCGCCGTTGCGGTCATCACGTAGATGCCGGGCTTGCGCTCTGGCAGCGCCTCGTCGACCGGGAAACTGGTGACGATGTCCTTGTTGAGCTCGTTGGCGATGTCGATCGAGCCCTGCCAGACGAGTTCGCCGCTCTGGTCCTGGATGTTCTGGGCGCTGTAGCCATCGAGCTGGCTCAGGAACTGCGAATTGGTCAGCAGCGGCGCGATGGCGCGATCGCCGATGCGGTAGAGTTTCAAGTTGGCCGAGGTCATATTGACCGAGACGATCGGGATGCCGCGGCGCGCCGTCGAGGGCAGCACGAAGCTGTCGCCGGTGAAACGCACCATCTGGCTGCGGTCCTTGATATAGACGTCGATGCTGACGGGTGCTTCGAGCGCCTCGTCGACGGAGGACGGCAGGCCGGTGCGGAAAGCGATCTTGTAGGTCTCGCCATGCGTCAGCCCCTCGACGCAGATCTGCTTGTCCTTGGTTTCCAGCGCCTTGGGAGCTGCCCCGTTCAGCGTCACGAAGGGCGTGTAGTCGGTGGTCTTGACCAGCGCCTCGGAGAAGGTGACGCAGGCGCGCGGCGTGGCGCTGTCGGCATCGACGGTGTGTTCGGTGATGCGGAAGCCCTGCGTCGATTTCAGCTGCAGGTAGGCAGTCTGAACATCGTCGGAGGCAACCAGCGCCAGGCTCGCCTTGTAGGCGTCGAGCGCCGGGCGGTAATTGGCGTTGCGGTCCAGGGCGTCGGCGAGGACGGCGAGCGCCTCGGCGCGCTTGGTCTTGGTGCGCGTCAGCTCGTAGCCGTTCAGCGCGTCGAGCACGGCCTGTCCTGATGTGTTGGTCTCGGCGTTGCCGAGCGAAGCGGCGGCGCGGGCGGTTTCGAGCCAGAGATCGGCGTCGTCAGGGGTGATCGACAGCGCGCCATGGAAGGACTTCAGCGCCTCGGCCAGATTATTGGCGGTGAGGTCGATGCGGGCGTTGGCCGTCAGGCTGTCGACGCCCTGGCCCTGCTGGTCGTCGGCAAGCGCCAGATTGTCCTTGAAGTCGTGGGCCTGTTGGATGAGGTCGTTGGTTAGGAAGGTCAGGCGCGGTGCGGCGCCGATTTCGGGCTCCTGCTTGCCTGATGTTTCGACGATCTTGCCGGCGATCGCGCCGGGGAAAGCATTCATCGTCTTGAAATCGGATTTCAGGAAACACCATTTCACCTTGGGATTGTAGGTGAAGGCCTTGCAGCTCTTGTCGCCGATGCAGGAGGTCTTGCACTGATCGAGCGAGACATTCTGCTCGGTGCGAAGATCGAAACCGAAGAAATCGGCGTCCTTGATCGTCTGGATGTCGCGCTTGGTGTCCGCAGCGGCGGCGGGAAGGCTGACGGCGATCGTGGAAAAAAATGCGATTGTCGCGAATGCAAAGAACGAGCGCACGGACATAGGTTCCCCCCGGAAATGCAGGCTCTGATCGGCGGCACTCTCCTCACTCCTCGCGGGATTGTCAACTCAAGTTGAGCGCTGTTTCATGTTCGCACAGGGGCTTTCGTCCAGCTGTCACATCGGCGTGAGTGACCGGCTTGTGATTTGCGGGTTTTGCAAGGATGCGCAAGAATTTGGGCTGTCGCAGGAGGTAGCGCAATGTCCACGTCTTCCCATCGCCGGCGCCTTGCCGCGTTCCTTGCCGCTGCCGTCGTGTCGCTCAGTGCGTGTGGCGTAGCGGCGGCCGAGGAGGCGGTCGTCATCCCGCCGCCAGCCATTGACCAGGCCGCCGGATCCGGCACCGAGACGGCCATTTTCGCCGGCGGCTGTTTCTGGGGCGTCCAGGGCGTCTTCCAGCATGTGAAGGGCGTTAAGAGCGCCGTCTCCGGCTATGCCGGCGGCGATGCCAAAACGGCGCAATATGAAACCGTGAGCACCGGCGCGACGGGTCACGCCGAATCCGTTCAGGTCAAGTTCGATCCGAATCAGGTGAGTTACGGCAAGTTGCTACAGATCTTCTTCTCGGTGGCGCACAACCCGACGCAGCTGAATTTCCAGGGTCCGGATCGGGGAACGCAATACCGCTCGGCGCTGTTCGTCTCCGATCCCGAGCAGCGCAAGGTCGCCGAGAGCTATATCGAGCAGCTAGACAAGGCGCATGTCTTCGCCCAGCCGATCGTCACCAAGGTGTCCGAAGCCACCGGCTTCTATCCCGCCGAAGCCTATCATCAGGATTTCCTGACGCTCAATCCGACCTATCCCTATATCGTCTATAACGACCTGCCGAAAATCGAGAACCTGAAGTCGCTGTTTCCCGCCGACTATCGCAGCCAGCCGGTCCTCGTCCTGAAGGCCAAGGGCTGAAAAGGCCGTGGCAACAGTTCAGGGCATAATCTCGATGGGCGTATGGTCGGGTACGCGAGCCCAGATATCGCGCATCTCCGCGTTGGTGACCGCAATGCACCCATCCGTCCAATCCCACAGTTGATGGATGTTTCCGAACAGGCCCCAGCCATTGGGAAGGCCGTGGATCATGATCGCGCCACCGGGAGGGAAGCCGCCGGATTGAGCGTTGCGCTGGTCATCAGGATTTGGATAGGAAATGTGCAGGCTGAGATGCGCCATGGACTTGGGATTTCGCCAGTCTATCTCATACCGTCCTTCGGGTGTTTTCTCGTCACCTTCTCGCTGCTTGGGACCCTCGTCGGCAGCCCACCCAAGAGAAATCCGGTATGTCGAGAGGGCGGCATCGCCTCTGAGAAGGACCATGCGGCGTTCGGATTTATAAACGCGAATGAGGTCAGCCCGTTGCTCGAAAGGCGCATCCGCAGGCGGCGAGCTTGAACCGACCCCGGCCATCAATTTGGTGTAAGCGAACAAGCCGATGATCACGGCGGCCAGAACGATAAATGTGTTTCTCAATATGATTCTCGTTTGAGGTAACGCAAGGTTATACCGTCTTATCGCGCCTTCAGCCATAAGATGTAGCCTCGAGCTTGAGCGCGATCCGGCTCCGCCTTCTTCTCCATCTCCTTGTTATTAAGAATTTATCAACGTTAACAATATCTTAAATATGGCAAATCGCGTTCCACCGCGGAACATATCTTCGAGTTGCCCGTTACCGCCATGAGTTTCGCTTGAAGGACAGGCTGGCGGAGCGGATCCCTCTTTCGAAGTATAGGCGTAACAAGGGGACGTATCATGGCCACCAATGTCGTGCGGCGCTGGCAACGAGATGATCTGATGAAACAGAGAGTATTGATCGTCGAAGATGAATTCCTGATTGCGCTCGATCTCGAGGCGACGGTGGAAGGCATGGGGATGCAGGTCGCCGGCCTTGCCAATGATTGCGAACAGGCGTTACGGCTGGCGCCGCTTGCCGATATCGCTTTCGTCGACGTCAATCTCGCCGACGGCCCGACCGGGCCTGAGATCGGCCGGCGGCTGGCGCAAGAGCATGGCATCGCGGTCGTCTTCATGACCGGCAATCCAGAAATCGTCGCCGATGGGGTCAAGGGTGCGGTCGGCGTGGTCCAGAAGCCGGTCATGCCTTCGGTTGTCGAACAGCTGGTGAAATATCTTGCCGCGCGCCGCGTCGGCATGTTCGCGGTCGTGCCTTCGCAGATGACGGTCTTTGCCTGATCAGAGGGCCCCGATCAGAGGAGGCCTGATCAGCCTGAGATGGCTGCGAGTTGCGGCTGCTGGCCGGCCTTTTCGGCCACCGGCCTGCCATAGGCCTTGAGAAAAGTACGGACGGCGTTGCGCGCCGCCTTTTCCAGCTCTTCATCGGTGGGTGTGGCGCCGAGAAGGATCATCATTTGCAGGTCGGCATTGCCGAGCGCGACGAACTGCCGGGCGGCGACGTCGAAATCGTCGATGACGAGCGTTCCCTTGTGGGCAAGCCGCGCGAACAGTGCGGAAAGGGCAGTGATCAGCTTGCCCGGCCCCTGCTGGCGCCAGCTTTCGAAGAGGTGCGGATACCGCTCGCCTTCGGTCTGCACCAGCTTGCGCAAGAATTTTCCATCGTGGTTGCAGATGCAGTTCTTATTGAGGCGCACGGCGAAAGCCGTCAGTTCACCCTCAAGATCGTCGGCGTTGTCCGGGAAAGATGACAGCACCGAGAAGAGCATGGCGTTGGCGCGGTTCATGACGTCTTCGACGACGGCGACGAACAGCGTTTCCTTCTCGCGATAGTGATTGTAGATCGTTTGGCGGGATACGCAGGCGACTGCGGCGATCTCGTCGATGCTGGCGCCGGCAAAACCCTGGCGGCAGAAGACGTCGGCGGCGGCATCGAGGATCGACATGCGCTTGGCGCATTGGCCGCGCTGCGTATGCCCTCCAATCCGGGCTGCCGGTGTCATGCGATCTTTCATGAGAGCGAAGATAAGACGTCTTGACGTTTTAGACAATGGCGTCTAATTTTACATCCGTGTCCAAATTTGTTGACACTCTTGGTTTGCCGCTGGAGATATGAGCTCCCAACTTCGTCTTCGCGCGAACGATCATCATTGAACCCTAGCGCATCGGCCCGAAAATCGGTTCGATTTTCGGAAAGCACGATGCGTAAATTCAAAGATTAGAGCGTCCCTTTGTGCGTCCGAGAGGACGCATGGCGCTCTAAGAGCAAAGTCGCGGAGCGACGATCCGGTACCTCCGCTGCGCTTTTAAGAAAGATCACCATTATGACGGCTTCCTTCTTTCGCATTGCCCTCATTCTCGGCCTTTTGTCGGCCATCGGGCCTTTCGCCATCGACATGTATCTGCCTGCGCTGCCCTCCATCGGCCAGGATCTGCATGCCGATAACAACGTCACCCAGCTCACCCTTCTCGCCTTCTTCATCTCCTTTGCGCTCGCCCAGCTCGTCTACGGTCCGCTGTCGGATATGTGGGGCCGCAAGCTGCCGCTCTATCTCGGTATTGGCCTCTTCGCCGTCGCTTCGATCGGCTGTGCGCTGGCCACCGATATCGAAACGCTGATCGCCTTCCGCTTCGTTCAGGGGATCGGCGGAGCCGCCGGCATGGTCATTCCGCGCGCTATCGTCCGCGACATGCACACCGGCGTGCAGGCCGCCCGCCTGATGTCGCTGCTGATGTTGGTCTTCTCGATCTCGCCGATCCTGGCGCCGTTGACGGGCAGCGCCGTCATCGAATTCTACGGCTGGCGCGGCGTGTTCTGGGCAGTGACGATCGCCGCCTTCATCGGCCTTGTCCTGCTCGCCACCCAGCTCGAGGAAACCCGCTCCGTCAACGAGCGCAGCGGCAGCGGTCTGAAGAGCGCTATGGCCGCCTATCGGCTGCTGCTCACCGACCGCAACTTCCTGACCCTGACCTTCATCGGTGGCCTCGGCATTTCGAGCTTCCTCGTCTATCTCGCCAACTCGCCCTTCGTGCTGATCCAGCATTATGGGCTGACGCCGACGCAATACAGTTTCGCTTTCTCGATCAACGCCGTGTCCTTCTTCGCGGTATCGCAGGCGACGGGCTGGCTCGGCGAGCGGTTCGGCCTCATGCGCGTCATGCGGATTGCAGTCAGCGCCTTTGCCCTTGCCATGGTCGTCATGGCGGTGGTGATGGCCGCCGGCTTCAACCAGCTGCCTGTGATGGCGACCTTCCTGTTCATCGGCTACGGTTTCCTCGGCCTCGTCATTCCGACGAGCGCGGTGCTCGCCCTCGAGGATCACGGCGAGATCGCCGGCACGGCCTCGTCGCTGATGGGCACGCTGCATTTCGTGATCGCCGCCGTCGCCATGGTCATATCGAGCGTCTTCTTCGACGGCACCGCCGTTCCGATGGCCGCCGGTATCGCGCTCTGCGCCTTCTCGGCCTTCGTGCTGACCCAGGCAACGATCGGCCGCCGCTCCGCCGTTGCCGCGGCCGAATGATCGACGACAGGCCGCACCCGGTCTCCCGGGTGCGGCCACATGACTGGTCGCACTTGGGTGAGAAAATGCAACGCGCAATTGATTATCATCTGACCGCTCTATCTACGCCGTGACGAAGCACTGTCATTTCGGAGGATACGCATGGTCGACGAGAAGCGGCTGATCTCGAAAATCACCTGGAAGCTGATGCCCTTTCTCGGCATCCTCTATCTCATCGCCTATATCGACCGGCAGAATGTCAGCTTCGCCAAGCTGCAGATGGTCGATGCGCTTGATATAAGCGAATATGCCTATGGCCTCGGCGCTTCGCTGTTCTTCATCGGTTATTTCCTCTTCGAGGTGCCGAGCAATCTCTTCCTCGACCGGCTCGGCGCCCGCGTCTGGTTTGCGCGCATCCTGGTCTCCTGGGGCCTCGTCACGGTCGCGCTCGCCTTCACGCAGAACGCAACGATGTTCTACATCCTGCGCTTCCTGCTCGGTGTCTGCGAAGCCGGATTCTTTCCCGGCGTCCTCTATCTGCTGACGCTCTGGTTTCCCTCGGCCTATCGCGGCAGGATGGTCGGGTTGTTCATGATCTTCAGCGCGATCGCCAATGCCGTCGGCGCGCCGCTCGGCGGTATGCTGCTCGATCTCGACGGTCTCTACGGCTTTGCCGGCTGGGAGTGGGTCTTCCTCGCGACGGGCGTTCCGGCCGTCATCGCCGGCATCGTCACCTTCTTCTATCTTCCCGGCCGGCCCGAAAGCGCAAGCTTCCTCAGCGGTGAGGAGAAGGCCTGGCTCGAACGCAGGCTTGCCTCGGAAAATGCCGGCATGGGCGAGAATGCCTCAAACGGCTTCAAGGCGCTCATCGACCCGCGCGTGCTGCTGATGGCGCTCTGCTATATCGCCTTTCCGCTTTCGGCCTATGGGCTCAGCTATTGGCTGCCGACCGTCGTCCAGGCCTTCGGCGTCAGCAACACGGTGAACGGTTTCCTCAACATCATTCCCTGGGTGCTGGTTGCAGTCGCGCTTTATGCCGTTCCCGCCATGGCCGACAAGGCGCCATCGAAGACGCCCTATATTGTCATTCCCGCTTTCATCGGCGCTGCCTGCCTGCTGCTCTCGGCGCTGATCCCGAACCACGCTTTGCAATTCGCCTTCCTCTGCGTCGCCGCTGCCGGCATCTTCGCACCCCAGCCTGTCTTCTGGAGCCTGCCCTCCCGTTTCCTCAAGGGGGCGGGTGCTGCAGCGGGCCTTGCCGCCATCAATTCGGTCGGAAATCTCGGCGGCTTCGTCGCCCAGAACGTCGTGCCCTGGATCAAGGAAGCAAGCGGCAGCACGATCGCGCCGATGTTCTTCCTGGCCGCCTGCCTGGCTGCCGGCGCCCTGCTGGTCTTCGTCGTCACGCATCAGCTGTCGCAACGGGAGCATGCGGCGGCGGCGAGCCGGGTCTGAGAAAGGTTCAGGCTGTCAGGGTGAAAGCGTCGCTTTCACCGGGAACGAGTTCCAGCGGCCAGATCCGGTTGCGGGCGCCCTGCGGATAATGATCGGCATAGGCCGGCATGGTGGCGAGCAGGGTTTCGCCGAGTTGCGCCCCGAGATCGCGCAGCGACATGCGGAAGGAGGTCAGCGACGGCTGCAGGAAATGGGTGCGCGGCTCCTCGCGGAAACCGACGACGGCGAGGTCGCGGCCGGGCACGATGCCGGCCTCGGCCAGCCGCCGGTAAAGCCCGATCGCCATCAGCTCGTGGATCAGGATGATCGCGGTCGGCCGCTCTTTGATCATCAGCAATTCGTGGCCAGCCTGATAGCCGCCCTGTTCGCTCGACTTGACGCGGATGACGAGAGCCGGATCGAAGGCAATGCCGTGCCGTTGCAGTGCCTGGCGGTAACTGTCGAGGAAGATGTAGCCGAGATTGATGTCGGAGGAGGGGGCGGCTACCGCGATCCGCCGGTGGCCTTTCGCGACCAGCCGGTCGACGCCGCGCGCCGCCACGCCCTCGAAATCGAGATCCATCCAGGTATAGCTGCCGCCGAACGCGCTGCGGCCGAGCGCCACGAAGGGGATGCGGGCCTTTTCCAGAAGCTCGATGCGCCGGTCGGTGCGTCGCGTCGCGGAGATGATCAGCGCATCGACCAGGCGGCGCGCCACCATGCGCTTCAGATATTCGTGCGGATCCTCGTCATCGGGACAGGGCAGCATGACGAGATCGAGCTTGTGACGGGAAAAGACGCTCTGCAGCCCGTCGGTGACGCCGAGGAAGAAGTCGTCGCTGTTTTCGACCGTCTCGCGGCTGACTTCGAGCATCAGCCCGATGACGTTGGTCATGCCCTGGCGAAGGCTGCGGCCCGACTGGTTGGCGACGTATCCGAGCTCCTCGGCGGCGGCAAGCACCCGTCGGCGCGTTTCGTCGTTGACGTCGGGCTTGCCGTTCAACGCACGGGATACGGTTCCGATCGAAATGTCGAGATGTTTGGCAAGCTGGCGAATTCCCTTCATCTCAGGCGATCTTCCTCCCTTACAGCGCCGAGCGTCATATAGGACGCACAAACGACGCTGTAACACTTTGATCTACGTGTCTTCTTGCCACAGGATGGCGTCCGCGAAAAGCGGTTGGGGAGGTTAGGGTTCGAAGCTCTGGCGGATGATGAGTTCCGGAATGACGCGCTCGTAACCTGGAGGCGCATCGGGGTTTTCAAGCCGCCGCTCCATCAGCTCGACGGCGCGCAATGCCATGGTCAGCGGATCCTGGCGGAAGGTGGTGAGCTGATAGCTCAGCCAGGCGGATTCCGGCACGTCGTCGAAGCCGATGACGGCGACATCCTCGGGGATGCGCAGCCGCGCTTCCAGGCGCACGACATCCATCAGCCCGAAGGCGAGCTGGTCGTTGACGCAGAAGACCGCGTCGGGCTTGATTTTTTCCGAAAAGAGCGCGCGCCCGGCAGTGACGCCGCCATCATAATCGGAATCGCCGCCGCGCCCGACGACAACGGATGCGCCGAGCGACCCGGCCGCCAAAAGGAAGGCGTTTTCGCGCTCGATGATGGCAGGCGTTCCCGTGTTCGAGCCGATGACCGCCAGCCGCCGTCTGCCGCTTTCGTAAAAGGCCGTCGCCGCCTTGCGGGAGGCTTCGGAATTGCCGGCGCGCACATGGTCGGCGCCGGGTTCCGAGCGGCCGATCACGACGAGCGGCTGGCCGTTTCGCTGTGCGAGTTCGAAAAAACTCGCCGGCGGCGAGCCGGAGAGGATGATGATCGCTTCGGCGCGGTGGCCGATCAGCATCTTCTGGGCGGCGAGCAGCTCGTCTTCCGTCTGGCCAGTGTTGATGAGGATAGGGATGCTGCCGCGTTTGATCAGGCTTTTGGCCAGTGCTGCGGCGAGATGCGCGCGAAAGCCCAGCTCCGGCCGCGTGGCGACGATGCCGACGAGACGGCTCCGATTGGCAAGTACGCCGCGCGCCAGGTCGTTGACGTGATAGCCGAGTTCCTGCGCTGCCCGCAGCACCTTTTCCCGCGTTGCCGGCGCCACGCTGGCGCCCGGCGTGAACGTGCGCGACACGGCCGAGCGCGAAACGCCTGCCAATTGCGCGACCTGCTCGGCGCTGACGAAGCGCATGCGTTCTTTCTTCGGCGCCTTGCCGCCGGTCCCCGGACCATCATTCATCGGCTTTCAGCTACTGCTCATCTCTTACAGCCGAATGACAGGAAGCGCATGGGCAGCCAGAATTTTGATGAAAATGCCGAGGCTGCAGGACGCAACCTCGGCGGATGGGCGAAAATAATGAGATGAACGCCCTCGGAGGCGTTCAGGTCCGCTACTCGCAGACCCGCACGGTTTCGGTATGATAGCCGCCGTCATAGCGGTTGCGCACGTCACGGTCCTCATACCAGCATCTCGGCGCGGGTTCGACATAGCGAGGGCCATCGACATAGCGGGGACCGCCATCGACGTAACGGGGGCCGCCATTGGCGATCGCGCCGCCGATCAGGCCGCCGACGACACCTGCGGCAACGCCGCCGGCGATGACACGACCGGTGTCGTTGTGATGATGGCGATCACGCGCGGCAGCAGGCTGAATGGCCGATCCAACAAGGGCCGTGGCGATCAACAGGCTGCTTATAACTCTCTTCATAACGTTCTCCTCAGTGGCAACTGGGTCCCCGATAGGAGATAAATGGGGCAGCACGGCGTTTGTTCGTTCAAACTTTGCAACAGGCATTAATGCATGCTGCCCGAGTCAGGTCGCCGATTGCGCCGCCGTCGTCTCTTCCAGCACGTCTTCGGAAATGTCGTCGAAGGAGGCGTAGTTGAGATTATAGAGCTTGGAATAGAGCTTGCCGTTCTTCATCAGCAGGCGGTGGTCGCCGTTTTCGATGATTTCGCCGTTCTGCAGCACGATGATGCGGTCCGCCTCGCGGATCGTCGCCAGTCGGTGGGCGATGACCAGGCCGGTGCGGTTTTCGAGCAGCTTCACCAGCGCCTTCTGGATCAGCATCTCGGTATAACTGTCGATATTGGCCGTTGCTTCGTCGAGCACGAGGATCTTCGCGTCCGCCACCAGGGCGCGGGCAAAGCTCAAAAGCTGGCGCTGACCGAGCGAAAGATTGCCGCCGCGCTCACCGAGAACGCTGTCGTAACCATCGGCCAGTCGCATGATGAAGTCGTGCGCGCCGACGGCCTTCGCCGCCTCGATCACCTCTCCACGCGTCGCCCCCAGCTTGTGGTAGCGGATGTTTTCGAAAACAGTGCCGGTGAAGAGGAAGGGCTCCTGCAGCACCATGGCGATCTGCGCCCCGAGCGAATCCTGGGTCAGATCACGCACATCATGGCCGCCGACCAGCACCTGGCCCTGTTGCACATCGTAAAAGCGATGGATCAGCGACATGCAGCTCGATTTGCCGGACCCGGTCGGCCCGACCAGCGCCACCGTCTCGCCGGGATTGACCTTGAAACTGACATGCTTGAGCACCGGATGTTTCGGATTGTAGCCGAAGACGACGTCCTTGAATTCGACCGAGCCGTCCATGTCGCGCGACAGCGCCGTGGCACCAGGCGCATCCTTGATGTCGACAGGCACGTCGAGCACTTCGGTCAGCCGCTGGCCTGACGCCATGGCGCGCTGCATCACCGAATATTGCAGGGTCAGCGAACGGATCGGGTCGAAGAAGCGCTGGATATAGAACAGGAAGGCGATGAGCACGCCGACATCGAGCGCCTGGTTGAGCACGCGGGCGCCGCCGACGACGATGACGAGCGCCATTGCCACGCCGGTCAGGCTGTCGACGATCGGCACCATCACCTGCGCATAACGCGCCGCTGTCAGATGCGTCTTGAGGTTGGCATGCGCCTTGTCGTCATAGAGCGTGAAGTTGACGCCCTGCCTGTCCATGCTTTGGACGGCGCGCACGCCGTGGATCGCTTCGGCGAGTGCGCCGGCAGCAACCGAATTGGTCTCGTGCGCGGCCATGAAAGATTTGCGGGCGAGCGGCAGCCAGAACAGCCGGACGATGAACAGCACCGGCAGCACCGAGAGCGTCAGCAGTCCCAGCTTGAAATCGAGATAGAGCATCACGAATACGATGCCGAAGAGCAGCACGATGTCGCCGACGGAAAGCACCGAGGTTTCGAGGAATTCCTGCATGGAGTTGACGTCGCCCTGCAGGCGCGACATCAGCCGGCCCACTTCGGTCTTGTCCATGAAGGAGAGCGAGACGCGCTGGAGATGCGAAAACATTGCCTTGCGGATATCGAAGAGCACCTCTTCCGCCACGCCGCCGACCAGCGTCTCCTGTGCGTAGCTCGCCGCATAGTTGATGAGGATGGCCATCGTGAAGGCGACGATCGACCAGATCAGCGCCGAATGGTTGCCGCCCGGCGACATGCCATGGTCGATGGCATAGCGGATGATCAGCGGGATGATGAGCTGCATCATCGTGAAGGTCAGAACGGCGACGACGGACCAGAGGACCTGACGGCGATAGGGGTGAACGAAAACCCAGATGCGCTTGATGATGTTGCCGTCGAAGGCCCTGCCGAACATCTCCTCCTCGACGCGATGCGAACCGACCACCGCCCGCGGCGGGCGGCGTCCATCCTCGCGAACGTCGGGACGCTCGGTTTCCAGTTCCTCGGCCATGACATTCCTCCCGCGGCCATCACTTCCGGTGGCCTGCATAGTCACTACACATTCCTCTCCACTTGGCAGCAGAGGGGAACATATCCGTTGCTAGGCGCTCAGCGCCTCGTCGCCCGGCCGCACCTGAAGGTCGTAGAGCGCCTTGTAGCGCCCGCCGAGCGAAAGCAGCGCCGCATGCGTGCCGCGCTCGACGATCCGGCCGTCTTCGACGAACAGGATCTGGTCGGCATGCATCAGCGAGCTCAGGCGATGGGCAACGATGATCGTTACGCGGTCAGCGGCATAGCGGCGCATGGCGCCGCGGATGCGCTGCTCCGTGGCCGCATCGATTGCCGCCGTCGAATCGTCGAACACCATCACCGCCGGCTTCAGCATCAGCGCGCGGGCGATCGAAAGACGTTGCCGCTGGCCGCCGGACAGCGAAACGCCACGCTCGCCGACGACAGTGCCGTAACCGGTGGGCAGGCCGAGCACGTAATTGTGGAGCTGGGCGCTTTCGCTGGCGCGCTCGATGCGGCCTTCCTTCGCCCACGGGTCGCCATAGGCGATATTGTTTTCGATCGTCGTGGTGAACAGGAAGGAATCCTGCTGCACGACGGCCACCGCCCGGCGCAGCGATTGCAGCGTCGCCTTGCGGATGTCCTGGCCGTCGATGGTGATCTTGCCGCCGGTGACGTCGTAGAAGCGCGGGATGAGATGGGCGATCGTCGACTTGCCGCTGCCCGGAGGTCCGACGATGCCGATCGTCTGGCCGCGCCTGGCTTCGAAGGAGACATCGTGGAGCACAGTGCGCTTTTCCGAACCCGGATAGGCGAAGCTGACATTCTCGAAGCGCAGCACGCCATCGGTGAGCTTCAATTCCTTCGCATCCGGCGCATCCTTGATTGAAATGTCGAGGTCGAGCAGGGCAAAGAGGCGCGTGCCGCAGGTGGAGGCGCGGGCAAAGGCGTTGACCATCAGGCCGAGCTGGCGCACCGGCATCTGCAGGATGGTCATGAAGGTCAGGAACGAGGCCAGCGTGCCGACGGTGATCTCGCCCGACATCACCTTGCCGCCGCCGACCCAGAGCACCAGGCCCATCGCCGCGAAGAAGGAGAAGGTCATGGCGCTGGTATTGGTGACGCGGATGCCGACGCGCTGATGCGCGAGCGCCAGCGCATTCTTCGACGCCGCCTCGAATTTCGACATTTCGTGGTCCTGCGCGGCAAAGGCGCGCACGACGCGGATGCCGCCAAGATTCTCCTCCATGATGCGGGTCAGCACCGAAAGCCGCTCCTGCAGGTCGAGCCAGGTGGCGCGCAGCCTGAGCTGCGTCACCGAGGAGCGCCAGCCGACGAAGGGCACGAAGGAGAGCGCCAGCAGGCCAAGGACGATATCGGTCGACAGGAGCATATAGGCGCCGATTCCGATCAGGATCGACAGCAGGATCATCCGGACGAGCGCGGTGGAAAAATACATGCGCACGCCTTCGAGGTCGAGCAGGCCGACGGTGATCAGGTCGCCGGAATGCACGGTGTCATGAAAGCTGAAGGAGAGCCGCTGGATCTTTTCGTAGCAGGCCAGCCGCAACTCGTAGCCGATGTGATGGCCGACCGATTCGCTGTAATAGTTCTGGACCATGGTGAAGAGGCCGCGCAGCACGCTGGCCCCGAGCAGCAGCAGCGCCGTGGTCAGAAGCGCGTCCTGCGCCACCTGGCCCGCCGCTCCGCCGCTCATCGCCATCTGCGTGTGGTCGACGGCCTGGCCGAGAAGGCGCGGGATCATCAGCTGGAAGGTAGAGGCGACAAGCGTGGCGCCGATCGCAAAGCCGGATTGCCAGGGGTGGCGGAAGGCCATCATGGTGATGCGCACCAATGTGTAGAGGCCTCGGCCCCAGCCTGCCGCAGTTGCAAGCGCCATCGAAGCCGAAGGCTTCGTCGCGCGTGTTAACGCATCGCTGCTCACGGTATTTTTTCCAATAGATGTGTGGTCGGACGCTGGCCCGAAAAGACGGCAAATCCATGAAGGGATTGATAGCATCTTCACTTTTGCCGATTCCATTTGGGGGTTCAAGTAAAGAATTCACCAGTTGGTTATTTTTACGTGAGGTCGCCTCACCACCCCGGCGGGAACGATCTGCGCGCGAACGGGTTGCAGCAGGCGAATGCCCGACAGCCAGCCTTTACCGGAGAGACCCATGCCGCTCAAAGCTCTCGCCCTCAATGCCACGCTGAAGACCAGCGACGCCAAGGAGGCGTCCTCGACCGACCGGATGATCGGCCTGATAGACAAGGCAATGTCCGCGCACGGTGTCGTGACCGAGGTGCTGCGCCTTGCCGATTTCAACATCAAGCCGGGCGTCACCTCGGACGAAGGCGCCGGCGATGATTGGCCTGATATTCGCGCAAAGCTGCTCTCCGCCGACATCCTGCTGATGGCGACGCCGATCTGGCTCGGCCAGCCATCCAGTGTCTGCAAGCGGGCGCTGGAGCGCATGGACGCCTTCCTCGATGAGGCGGACGATCAGGGCCGTATGGTCTCCTATGGCCGGGTCGCGGCCGTCGCCGTCGTCGGCAACGAGGACGGCGCCCATCACGTGTCGGCCGAGCTCTTCCAGGCGCTGAACGACGTCGGTTTCACCATCCCCGCGAATGCGGTCGCCTATTGGGTCGGCGAGGCGATGGGTTCCACCAATTTCGCCGATCTAGACAAGGTGCCGAAGGTCGTGACGACATCAGTCGAGATGCTGGCGCGCAACACGGTGCATCTGGCAAACCTGCTGAAGGCCAAACAATATCCGGGCGAGGGCAGCTGAAGAGGGGCGGCCCGGCCGGACTTTATCCGAAATATCTGTAAATTATCTTTATATTTCAATGGATTGAAACGATGTGGCAATAAAGCTCTTGCCACATGCGCCATTTAGCGCTTTCATACACTACTAGTTTAATAGACTATGGACGAGCGTGATTGCTCCCCTAGTTTCCTTGCGGGGCCGCTGGTTCGGACCCCCGATGCCGCGGCAGATGTTGCGAATGGCCGCATGAACCTCATCAACGCATGATCCGCTGTTTTATGCGTTGAAACCTCGATCGACCCATAGTGCGGATGAAGCCGCAAAGGAGTTGCGATGACGGTTCAGGGACTTTTTTCGGCGAGAGCCAATGCGGCGGCGCAGATCTCGGCCGTGCCGCGCATCGCCATCGTCGGGCGCGGCTTTTCGGGCATGATGACGGCGATCGCGCTGATGAAGACGGTGCGCGCGCCCTTCCATCTGCAGCTGTTTGATCCGAATTCGTCGGTCAGCGGCGGGCAGGCGCTGGCTTCAGCCCGCTCCTCGACGATCCTCAACACCCGCGTGCGCGATCTTTCGGTTTCGCTCGGCGATAATGACGATTTCAACGACTGGCTCTGCAGCAACGCCGCCTTCCGCGCCGCCGTGCCGGCGGCCATCCCCGGATTCCGGCAGATCTTCGTGCCGAAGGAAATTTTCAGCGATTATGTCTACCAGCGCTTTTCGGAGGCGCTGGCCGCCCGCAGGGACATCACCGTCCAGGTCTGCAACGATCCGGTCGTGGCGATCCGAAGGAGCCACGGCAACCGCTTCCTGCTCGAAAGCGCCAATCCCGCCAATCCGCTGTTCGATACCGTGATGCTTGCCACCGGCTACGGCCTGACTGCGCCGGATGCCGGCGAGCAGGAGGCTTCGCCGGTCAGAGCCCAGCGCCTGGTGGCGCGGCCGCATGCCGTGCTGCTCGGCAGCGGCATCCGCGTCGTCGACCAGCTGCTGCAGCTGCGCGATTCCGGTTATGCCGGCCAGGTGACGATCATTTCCCGGCACGGCTTTCTGCCCCAGAGCCATACGCCGAATTCCGCCGATCCGGTCTTCCCGGCCGAAGCGCTGCCGCAGAGCCTGCCTGACATCGTCCACTTCATCCGCCAGGCCTGTCGCGAGGCGGAGGAGGAGGGCCGGAGTTGGCAATCGGTGATGAACGGCCTCAGGAAACACGCCCGCTCGCTTTGGCGCTCGCTGCCGGCGCGGGACAAACATCAGTTCAACCGGCACCTCAGGGCGATCTACGACAGCCATCGCAACCGCCTGCCGGAGGCCATGCACCTGCGGCTGAAACGCGAGCTCGCCGAGGGTCGCACGGTGCTGCGCCGCGGCCGCGCTGGTCGCCGGGGCCTGAGCGGCCTGTTCTTCACGCCGGCCGGTTCCGCTGCCGAGGAAGTCATCCATGCCGAGCGCATCATTGACTGCCGCTGTCAGGCGCCGGATCTTTCCGCGCCGCTGATGCAGAGCCTGCTTTCGGCCGGCCTCGCCATGCCGGATGAGCTGTCGCTGGGGTTGGCGGTCAATGCGCGTGGCGAGCCCTTCCTCGAGGACGGTTCGACGGTCGCCGGGCTCTTTGCCGTCGGCCCGCTCGGCCTTGGCAGCCTGCCCGATATCGATCTCGTGCCGGAGATCGTCTCGCAGGCCTATGCGGCTGCCGAGCGCGTCGGTGAGCGGTTCTACCCGCAGGTCAAGGCCGTCTGAAATTCGAGGCTGTTTCGGAACCATCCGCCCGCCGCTGCGTTATAATGCGCTGGTGGTTAAGAGGGGCCGATGGAAGCGCTGAATCGACATGATACGTCTCTCAACGAGGAGGGACGCTTTCGCCTTCTGGTCGATGCCATCACCGACTACGCCATCTATATGCTGAGCCCTGAAGGCATCATCACCAGCTGGAATACCGGCGCTCAGCGCTTCAAGGGTTACAAACCTTCCGAAATTCTCGGCGAGCATTTCTCCCGTTTCTATCTGGAAGAGGACCGCGCAGCGGGAGTTCCGGCGCGTGCGCTCGCCACGGCGGCGGAACACGGCCGGTTCGAGGGGGAAGGCTGGCGCCAGCGCAAGGATGGCAGCCGCTTCTGGGCGCATGTGATCATCGATCCGATCCGCCGTCCCTCAGGCGAGCTCATCGGCTTTGCCAAGATCACTCGTGATCTGACCGAACGCAGAGCAGCGGAACAGACAATCCGCCAGAGCGAGGAACAGTTTCGCCGGCTGATCCAGGGCGTCTCGGACTATGCGATCTACATGCTCGATCCCAACGGCAACGTCAGCAGCTGGAATTTCGGCGCCGAGCGTATCAAGGGCTATCGGCCTGATGAAATCATCGGCCGGCATTTCTCGACCTTCTACACCCCCGAGGATCGCGCCACCGGCGTGCCGGAGGCCGCTCTCGCCATTGCGCGCGCCGAGGGCCGGTTCGAGCGGGAAGGCTGGCGCATGCGCAAGGACGGCACCCGTTTTTGGGCGAGCGTCGTCATCGACGTCATCCGCGACGACGAAGGCGGCGTGCTCGGTTTCGCCAAGATCACCCGCGATATCACCGAGAAGATGGAGACTCAGCGGGCACTGGAGCAGGCGCGCGAAGAACTCTTCCAATCGCAGAAGATGGAAGCCATCGGTCAATTGACCGGCGGTATCGCCCATGACTTCAACAATCTGCTGATGGCTGTACTCGGCAGTCTCGAAATCCTCAAGAAGCGCATGCCGCAGGATCTCTCCCTGACGTCGTTGGTCGACAATGCCATGCAGGGTGCTCAGCGGGGTGCTGCCTTGACGCAGCGTATGCTGGCCTTTTCCCGCCGGCAGGAACTGCTGATGGAGCCGATCGACGTTTCCGGCCTGGTCCGCGGCATGATGGATATGCTGAGCCGTTCGCTCGGACCACTGACCGTGATCGAAACCTCTTTCCCGGTCAGGCTGCCGACGATCCTGACCGATCCGAACCAGCTCGAGATGGCGATCCTGAACCTCGTTGTCAACGCCCGCGATGCCATGCCGTCCGGGGGCCGGATCGTGCTTCGCGCGTCCGAGGAATCGGTGCCGGCGGGCAAGGGTCCGCTGCCGCCCGGCCGCTATGTCCGCATCGCGGTGATCGATGAAGGCGAGGGCATGGATGCAAAGACGATGGAGCAGGCAATTACTCCGTTCTTCACCACCAAGGGTGTCGGCAAGGGCACCGGCCTCGGCCTTTCCATGGTGCAGGGCCTTGCGTCCCAGTCCGGCGGCCGCCTCATGCTGAAGAGCAGCCTCGGCGAAGGCACGACGGCCGAAATATGGTTCCCGGTCGTCACTGTCGAGCGGGTGACCGAGGCCGCTGCCGGCCTGCCGCTACGCGAGGACAATGCGCCGCGCCGGCTGCGCATCGTTGCCGTCGATGACGATGGTTTGGTGCTGATGAACACGACGCTTATGCTGGAGGATCTCGGCCATACGGTGTTCGAGGCGATGGCGGGGTCCGAGGCGCTGGAGATCCTGCGCAAGCAGAAAGTCGACCTGGTAATTTCAGACCATGCCATGCCGCGCATGACTGGCGCACAGCTCGCACAGGCGATCCGCAAGGAATGGCCCGATATGCCGATCATCCTCGCAACCGGTTACGCCGAGATCCCCGAAGGGGCAGGCATCGTTGACCTGCCGCGCCTCGGCAAGCCGTTTTCGCAAGCGCAACTCGCCGAGGCGATCAGCCGGATCGCTTCATAGCGGCTTTCTCGCCGCGAAGAATGAATACCAGCAGCGCCAGCACCATCGCCGCCAGCCCGTACCAGGTGATTGCATAGAGGAGATGGTTGTTGGGAAAAGCGATGATCGTGAGGCCGCCGACAGGCAGGCCGCCCGGATTGGCCGTGGCATCGGCGTCGATGAAATAGGGAGCGACCGCACTGATGCCGCGCTTTTCAGCGATCGCCGCGACATCGCGTGAATACCACCGGTCGGCTGCGACGTCGTTGGATTGCAGCAGCGATCCCTTCGGCTCGGTCATGCGCATCAGCCCGGTGATCTCGACCGGGCCGGACAGTTCGCCCTCGCGGCGCGAGGCCGGGTCGCGCCTGTCGGTCGGCACGAAACCGCGATTGACGAGGATCGATGTGCCTTCGGCAAGTGTGAGCGGCGCCATCACCCAATAACCCGGACCGAGTATCGTGGAGGCATAGACCAGCGTCTCCTTGTCGTTCGCCAGCATCCCCACCGCGGTCACCCGCCGATATTCGTCATCGGCGGCATTGACCTTGCTCCACTCGGCGCGCGTCGGGGCAGGCACGGGTGCGGCATGCACACGCTGGTCGACGCGGGCGATGAGGTCGCGTTTCCAGGCGAGGCGCTCAACCTGCCAGGTGCCGAGTGCCGCGATTGCGGCGGCAAGCAGGATCAGGCAGACGGCGAAGACCGCGCGTTTTACCTGATAACGCCGTTTTTCCGAGGGAGCCTGCGGGTGACGCTGCCGCCGCCCCTTCGTAGCAGTCACGGCATGTTCTTCATCATTTCGGGACTCATCGGCATCATGTTGGTGTTGAGATGATGCATGACCCAGAGCGAGCCGGAGAGCGCGATGGCGACGATGATGAGGGTGAAGATCAGCGCCATGATCGTCCAGCCGCCCTCGCTCCTGGTGTTCATGTGCAGGAAGAAGACCATATGGACGACGATCTGGATCGCGCCGAGGCCCATCACCAGCACCGCCGTCACCGCCGGGCTTTCGAACACGCCTGCCATCACAAGCCAGAAGGGAATGGCGGTGAGGATGACGGAGAGCACGAACCCCGCCATATAGCTGCGGAATGTGCCGTGGCCGGCCTGATGGCCGTGGCTGTGGCCGTGATGAGCCTCGTGGGCATCCTCATGTGCAGGTGCTTGCGAACTCATCCGAGAACTCCCAGCAGGTAGACGAAGGAAAAGACGCCGATCCAGACGACGTCGAGGAAGTGCCAGAACATCGAAAGGCACATCAGGCGGCGGCGGTTGGCCTCGATCAACCCGTGCATCGACACCTGCACCATCAGCGTGATCAGCCAGATGATGCCGAAGGTGACGTGCAGCCCGTGCGTGCCGACCAGCGTGAAGAAGGAGGAGAGGAAGGCGCTGCGCGTCGGCCCGGCTCCCTCATGGATCAGGTGGATGAACTCGTAGAGTTCGAGCCCGATGAAGGCTGCGCCGAACAGGCCGGTCACACCAAGCCAGAACAGCGTTTCCGCCTTGGCGTTCCGCTCCATCTGCAACATGGCGAAGCCATAGGTGATCGAGGAGAACAGCAGCATCGAGGTGTTGAGGGCAACGATCGGCAGATCGAAGAGATCGGCCGGCGACGGGCCGGCGGCATAGTTGCGGCCGAGCACGCCGTGTGTTGCAAACAGCACCGCGAAGATCAGGCAGTCGCTCATCAGATAGAGCCAGAAACCGAGATTGGTGCTGTTCTCCGGATGATGATCTTCCGTCAGGTAGAATTCAGGCTTTTCGGCCGTGTCGATGGTGTGATCGCTCATGGTCTCTTACACCTGCTCGGCAAGCAGCGCGGTGCGCTTGCCTTCCGTTTCGGTTACCTCTTCGGCGGGGATGTAGAAGTCGCGTCTGTAGTTGAAGGTATGGCCGATCGCCACAGCCAGCATGGCGACGGCGGAGACGACCACCAGCCACCACATGTACCAGATCAGGCCGAAGGCAAGCGCGACGCTGATGCCCGACAGGATTGCGCCGGTGCCGGTGTTCTTCGGCATGTGGATCGGCCGGAAGCCTTGCAGCGGACGCGCATAACCGCGGTTCTTCATGTCGTACCAGCCGTCATGATCGTGCACGACGGGCGTGAAGGCGAAGTTGTAATCCGGCGGCGGCGAGGAGGTCGACCATTCCAGCGTGCGGCCGTCCCACGGGTCGCCGCTGTCGTCGCGCAATTCCTCGCGCTTCATGAAGCTGACGACGATCTGGATCAGGAAGGCGGCGATGCCGAGTGCGACCAGGCCGACGCCGAAGGCGGCGATGATGAACCAGATCTGCAGCGACGGGTCCTCGAACTGGCTGACCCGGCGGGTGACGCCCATCAGGCCGAGCACGTAGAGCGGCATGAAGGCGAACCAGAAACCGATCTGCCAGAACCAGAAGCTCAGCTTGCCCCAGAAGGGATCGAGCTTGAAACCGAAGGCCTTCGGGAACCAGTAGTTCACGCCGGCGAACATGCCGAAGAGAACGCCACCGATGATGACATTGTGGAAATGGGCGATCAGGAACAGTGAATTGTGCAGCACGAAATCGGCCGGCGGCACGGCAAGCATGACGCCGGTCATACCGCCGATGACGAAGGTGACCATGAAGCCGACCGTCCACAGCATCGGCACCTCATAGCGGATGCGGCCGCGATACATGGTGAAGAGCCAGTTGAACATCTTCGCCCCCGTCGGGATCGAAATGATCATCGTGGTGATGCCGAAGAAGGAGTTGACGCTGGCGCCCGAGCCCATCGTGAAGAAGTGGTGCAGCCAGACGATGTAGGACAGGATCATGATCACGCAGGTGGCGTAGACCATGGAGGCGTAACCGAACAGGCGCTTGCCGGAGAAGGTGGCGACGACTTCCGAGAAGATGCCGAAGGCCGGCAGCACCAGGATGTAGACCTCCGGATGACCCCAGATCCAGATGAGGTTGATATACATCATCGGATTGCCGCCGAGGTCGTTGGTAAAGAAGTTCGTGCCGGCGTAGCGGTCAAGCGACAGCAGCGCGAGCGTCGCCGTCAGGATCGGGAAGGAGGCGACGATCAGCACGTTGGTGCAAAGCGCCGTCCAGGTGAAGACCGGCATCTTCATGAAGGTCATGCCCGGAGCCCGCATCTTGACGATGGTGGCGATCAGGTTGATGCCCGACAGCGTCGTTCCGACGCCGGCCACCTGCAGCCCCCAGATATAATAGTCGACGCCGACGCCCGGACTGTAGGCCGCCCCCGACAGCGGCGGGTAGGCGAGCCAGCCGGTCTGCGCGAACTCGCCGATGAACAGCGACAGCATGATGATGATCGCGCCGGCGGTGGTCATCCAGAAAGAGAAATTGTTGAGGAAGGGGAAGGAGACGTCGCGCGCGCCGATCTGCAGCGGCACCACGAAGTTCATCAAACCGGTGACGAAGGGCATCGCCACGAAGAAGATCATTATGACGCCGTGGGCGGTGAAGACCTGGTCGTAATGGTGCGGCGGAAGATAACCCTCCGAACCGTTGAAGGCGATCGCCTGCTGGATGCGCATCAGGATCGCGTCGGAGAAGCCGCGCAGCAGCATGATGACGGCCAGGATCACATACATGATGCCGATCTTCTTGTGATCGACGCTGCAGATCCAGTCGCGCCAGAGCGGACCCCAGAACTTGAAATAGGTGATAAGGCCGAGCACCGCGATGGCGCCGATGACGACGCCGATGAAGGTCACGACCAGGATCGGCTCGTGATAGGGGATGGCATCGAGGGTCAACCGGCCGAAGACGAACTTCAGGAGGTCAGGATTGGAAAACATGGAACAACCCGTTCATTATGTCTTGCGACGCAAAGCGCCAGGTTAATTGTTGTTGTTGAGCTGCGCCGGCGCCGGATCGGCGCCATTGCTCATGCCGGGCATGGAATGACCCTGATGCTGCATGTCCATGCCGGGCATGTCGTGCTGCATGCTGTTGCCGTCGGTGCGCTCGGCAGGCTCGCTTCCGGCCGGGACCTCCGTTGCCGGCATGGCGGCCGGCGTCACGATGCCCTCGTCGGCATGGCGGTTGTCATATCGCAGCTTCTCGCGATTCTCCGCACTTTCCTTACCGCCGCCGCCCATCATGTCGATGTGCATCATCTCGTTCATGCACATCTTGCCCGGCGCGGCGCACATGTTCAGGATGGCGTTGTAAAGGTCGGCATCGGCGCCGGCATAATAATGCACCGGTTCCTTCTCGCTCGGCTTTTCGAGCTTCAGATAGGCGTCGCGATTGAGCATCGCGCCCCGCTGCTTGACCTGTGCCACCCAGGCTTCAAATCCCTCTTTGGTCAGGCCATGGAACTTGAAGCGCATGTGGGAGAAGCCTGCGCCGCTGTAGTTCGCAGAGAAGCCGTCATACTCGCCTTCCCTGTTGATGACGGCGTGCAGCTTCGTCTCCATGCCCGGCATGGCGTAGATCTGGCCGGCAAGGGCAGGGATGTAGAAGGAGTTCATCACCGAGGAGGAGGTGATCTTGAAATTGATCGGCGTGTCCACAGGAGCCGCGAGCTCGTTGACCGTGGCAATGCCGAGTTCGGGATAGAAGAACAGCCACTTCCAGTCGAGCGCCACGACCTCGACGGTCAGCGGCTTGGTATCGGCGGGAATGGGGCGCTCGGCATCGAGGCGGTCGAGCGGGCGGTAGGGATCGAGCTTATGGGTGGAAATCCAGGTCACGGCGCCAAGCGCGATGATGATCGCCAGCGGTGCTGCCCAGATCACGATTTCGAGGCGGGTCGAATGGTGCCATTCCGGCGCGTAAGTTGCGGCTGTATTGGCGCGGCGGTAGCGCCAGGCGAAGAACAGCGTCAGGAAGATCACCGGGATGATGATCAACAGCATCAGCACCGTCGAGATGACGATGAGATCGCGCTGTTGCATGGCGATGTCGCCGGAAGGCGCCATGACCACCATGTTGCATCCTGCCAGGAAAAGCAGCGGCAAGACGGATAGAAGGCGGGAAAACTTCATGAGTTTTGGCACGTCTCTAAGCTCTTGTTGTTTCATTTGATCCGCGACTAAAGCACTGAACCCGATCGCGACATGAGGCGGAAGGTCGCAGTGCAGCAATCTTGCCGCACTGCGGTACAAATCAGGTCGCACTACAGCTTCGAAATCCTGATGAAATCAAGAAGGATTTTTCGCGAGCGCATGTTTCGACCAATATATCCGCTACAGCCGGCCATGCCAGCGTTCCCATGGGAAAATCGCGGTCCCGATCACGCTATTTTTCCCATCCAAGCCTCATTTTGAGCCGCCATGACGAACTATTTACGTGTTACGGACTTGATAAGCCTGCAGGTTTGATCAAGATCAGGCTGAGGCGCCTTGGCGAAAGCGCTTCAACGAGGGAGGCGTTTTCATGGCTACAACATCGCATTACGGACCGTCATCGTCGTCGCTGGAACGCGACGCGCGGCGCATTCACGCCGACAAACCGGTTTCGCCGGGCAGCATCGCCGTCGGCGTGGTGATCGGCCGCATGTCGGAATTCTTCGATTTCTTCGTCTACGGCCTCGCCTCGGTGCTGGTTTTTCCACAGCTGATCTTCCCCTTCGCGCCGGACAGGCTGACGGGAACGCTCTATTCGTTCGCCATCTTCTCGCTCGCCTTCCTGGCCCGCCCCGTCGGCTCCGTCGTCTTCATGACGATCGACCGGCTATACGGCCGCGGCACCAAGCTGACGATCGCGCTTTTCCTGCTCGGCGGCTCCACCGCCTCGATCGCCTTCCTGCCGGGTTACCAGGAGATCGGCGTCTGGTCGATCGCGCTGCTGGCGCTCTTCCGTCTCGGCCAGGGCTTCGCGCTCGGCGGCGCCTGGGACGGCCTTGCCTCGCTGCTCGCGCTCAACGCGCCGGCCAAGCATCGCGGCTGGTATGCGATGATCCCGCAGCTCGGCGCACCGATCGGCTTTGCGCTGGCAAGCACCCTGTTCGGTTATTTCGTCGCCAATCTTTCCAGTGAGGATTTTCTCTCCTGGGGCTGGCGCTATCCCTTCTTCGTCGCCTTCGCGATCAACGTCGTGGCGCTGTTTGCGCGGTTGCGCCTCGTGATGACCAAGGAATTCGGCACGCTGCTCGAGCAGCATGAGCTGGAAGCGGCCCCCATCCTCGACGTGCTGCGCGTTCATGGCCGCGACATCCTGATCGGCGCCTTCGTGCCGCTCGCAAGCTTCGCCATGTTCCACCTCGTCACCATCTTCCCGCTCGGCTGGATGAGCCTTTACGGCAACCAGCCGATCGGCGCCTTCATGGTGGTGCAGGTGGTCGGCGCCATGGTCGGCATCGTCACCATCATCGCGTCGGGCCTGATCGCCGACCGCATCGGGCGACGCGCCCAGCTTGCCATCTGCGCCGTCATCATCGCCATCTTCAGCTTCGTCGGGCCGATCCTGATCGCATCCGGCAACAGCGGCCACGACGCTTTCGTCATCATCGGCTTCGGCGTGCTCGGCCTGTCCTTCGGCCAGGCGACGGGCTCGATCTCGTCGCGCTTCGGCCGCGGCTACCGCTACACGGGTGCCGCCTTCACTTCGGACCTCGCCTGGCTGGTCGGCGCCGGTTTTGCGCCGCTGGTGGCGCTCAGCCTCTCCAGCCGCTTCGGCCTGACCTTCGTCGGCTACTACCTGCTGTCCGGCGCCATCTGCACGCTGGCGGCACTCGCCTTCAGCAGGGCGCTGGAACAGCGCGAATAGGCGGACTTAAATGCATGGGTCTGCATGGGAAACCATGCAGGCTTTCTTTTTCGGACTGTGCGATTCCAATTATTGAACGCATTGCAATCTATAATTAAATGCATATCCTTATCGGCTCGAACAAGGATATTCCATGACCGCGGAAACCATCGATCATTCGACCCTTTCCCGCCTTGTCGAAGCAGGCGCGGTCGATGCCGCGCATGTCGTCGGCAAAACCGGTGGCTGGTCGGTCGTCATCCGCTACGGCAAGGCCGAGCGCCCGCTCGCCGCCCAGCGCAGCCGGCAGGTGCGCCTGTTCAAGCGCATGGATACCTTGGTTTCCTACCTCAAGGATGTCGGCATTTCGCAGTTCGATGTCGATGCGGCCGATTACGCTCCGGAGACGGCGGCGCGACCGGACCGGGCCGCAGCGTTGCGTCGCACCCATGAGGCGGCGGAATACGACAAGTGGTTCCGCGAACAGGTCGAGGAGGCGATCCGGGAGGCCGATGATCCGAACGCGGTCTGGATCCCGCACGAAGTCGTCAAGGAAGAGATGGCGCGCGAACGGGCAGAACTGCTGGCTCGGTTTAAGGGCGAGGCCAAGTGAAGCTCGTCTGGCGCGCGAAAGCTGCATCAGATCGCAAGAAAGCAATTCAGTTTATCGCCGACCAGAATGTCGCCGCCGCGATAAGCCAGCTTGATGAGATCGAGCGTCAGACCGATTTGCTCATCGATCAGCCGGAGATCGGCCGGCCCGGGCGAATTGAAGGAACGCGCGAACTGGTCGTTTCACGTACATCCTCTATCGTGATCTATCGGGTTCGCCAAAAAATCAAACAGGTTGAAATTTTGCGCCTCGTCCACGGAGCGCAGAAATGGCCACCGAAATCTTGATTTGAAATCTGACTGGGCGCGGAACAAGAACGGCTTCAAAATGGGCGCCGCCGTCTTCCAGCCCTCAAGATAGCGTGGTCACCTTGGCCTTTGGGATGAACTTCGTTATCCCTCAGAGGATATCTATCCTGGGCAAGGTTAAATGGTCACAGTCCGTTCAGAGTGGATGCCCTCGATCCGCAAGATCGATGAAGAGACGGCTATCTGCGCGATAGGCGACGTTCATGGATGTGCGGATCTTCTGAAAGAGATGCACGTCGGTATTGTGCAGGAATTTGACCTCATCTCTCCGGGCGCTGCCTATTGCATCCATCTGGGCGATCTGATCGACCGTGGCCCGGAAAGCTTACGGGCGCTCAGATTGGCCATGCAGGGCATTCCCGGCGCGACCAACTGCACCCTCATCGGAAATCATGAACATCGATTGCTTCAGTTGCTTCGCACGCCTGACGCCAAGATGATGCACCGTTGGCTGATGAATGGCGGTACCGAATTCTTTGAGGAACTTGGCGTTGATCCACGAGGCAGATGGGAAGACAGGGTGGCGGTCCTCTTAGGTGGCGATACCATTGAATGGCTACATTCTCTGCCTCTCAAGCTGCAGCTTGGAAAACTGCTTTTCGTCCACGCGGGCATAGACGTAGAGGTTCCGATAGATCATCAGACCGTCGAAACGCTTGCGTGGATTCGTGAGCCGTGGCTTTCTTCGAAGGGGCCATATGAAAATGGCCTGGCTGTCATACATGGTCACACGCCCATCGCTCATGTCGATCTCAGCGATCAACACAGGATCAACTTGGACAGCGGGGCTTGCGAAACAGGTGTGTTGAGCGCGCTTCTCATCCAAGGCGGTCGGATGAAGCTTTTGCAGACCTGTGACTAAGATCTGCCGCCGTCATCTCTGATAGGTAAGGTGGTCTGGCCCTTTACTGCGCCATCTGCGGCTGCTTTGCCGCCCGCGCCGCGGTCAGTTCCGCCGTGGTGTGGTTCAGGCGGTCGGCCAGCACCCGCATGATCTCAACCGCCATCTCGGGGAAATCGCTGAGCAGCTTCAGGAAGTGCTCCTTGCTGATGCGCAGCACCTCGAGTGGAGAGGTGGCGCGCACCGTTGCCGTGCGCGAGACGTCGCAGAGGATGGCGATTTCGCCGACGATGGAATTGAGTTCGACGTCGGCGACCTTGATCTCGCCGGCCGGTGAGGAGACGATGATGTCGGCGGTGCCCGAAAGAATGACATAGGCAGCGTCGCCGACATCGCCCTGATGGAAGAGGTTTTGCCCGGCTTTGTAGGTCATGCGGTCGGAGGTGAAGGCCAAAAGCTTGAGCTTTGCTGGTGCGATCCTGGAAAAGATCGGCACCCGTCGCAGCATTTCGACTTCGTCTCTCAACAGCATGAGCGTTTTTACCCCCTAACGCAGGGTCCGCGGGACCAG
Organism: Rhizobium sp. BK212; assembly: GCF_014197475.1. Taxonomy (NCBI): domain Bacteria; kingdom Pseudomonadati; phylum Pseudomonadota; class Alphaproteobacteria; order Hyphomicrobiales; family Rhizobiaceae; genus Rhizobium; species Rhizobium sp. BK212. Next base: position 975,322 of record NZ_JACIFS010000001.1, on the reverse strand, counting down.
GCGTCTTCAAACTCCGAGGCGTCCCGCCGGGAACGCCCATTATCGCCGCCCCTATAGAATATTACGATAACAGTTCCTTGAACATCCCGTTTTTCTCGGAAAGTTCGGGATAGTTTCCGGCTTCGGCCAATCCGCCGCGGTCGAAGAGCAGGATCCGGTCGAACATCTCCGCCAGCCGGGCATTGGAGAGCACCCAGATGATCGCCGGCCGTTGGCCTTCCTCGTGCAGATCCTCGATGATGTTACGGGTGATCCGATCCTGAACGCGCTGGTCGAGCGCCGAGAGCGGCCGGTTGAAGATGAAATAGTCCGAGCGTTTCAGGAGCGCGCGGGCAAGGTTCAGCTTCTGCCGCTGCACCATGGTCAGCCGCTTGCCACCGGAGCCGACGTCGAATTCGAGGCCGATCGACAGCACGTCGTCGTAAAGGTCGAGCGCGTCGAAGAGTTCGCCCATGATGCCGCGGATGCGGTCGGAGGCATCGGCCTGCTGATAGGCGATGCGGCCGAAGAGCACGTTGTCCATCAGGCTTGCCGAAGGGGTGAAACGTTCGGCGTCGTAGCGCTCGATCAGCTCGGCGAGATCGGCCGGTATATGCTCGTGGAACTGCTTGCGGGCGCTGACGATCTTGTCCATCAGCTCGTCCGTCAACAGGCCGAAGCGGTGGCGCGGCTCGATATAGGCAAAGCTCAGCCGGATGATGGCCGACCGTTCCTCAGGCGTTGCGTCCTCGAAGCGGCGGCTTTGCAGCTTCTGCAGCAGCGCCTGATAGGTCGGAATGTCGTCCGCCGTCATGAAGGTCAGTTGCTGGAAGAAGGGGTGGTCTGGCGGCAGGTCGTGGAAGAGTTCCACTGCGTTCTCGGCGATTTCGAGGCCCATGGCGTAGAGATCGGTGCTGAGGCCGGTCTCGCGGAACAGCTGTTGGAAATAGGGATGGGCGGCAAGCCGGCGATTGGTCATCAAAGGCCGCTTCATCGTGCCGAAGAGCAGGTTCTCGCCAACCGTCGCCTGGGCGTTATAGGCGTCGAAATCGAAAGGCACGACGATCGTGTCGAGCCCTTCGTCGCGCAGCCGGTCCCGCAGCGAGGCGCGTAGCGCCACGACGTGGTCGCTGACGGCGACATGCACGTCGGTGTTGACGGTCGAGCGCAGCGCCAGATCGAGGATGTCCTGTGAGATCAGGACAGCGTCGAGCACCGGGCGGATCGCTTTCAGCAGGTCCTCGGGCCCGCTGGCCCCGGCTGCCTTGTAGTCCACCCAGTCGCTGTTGAGGTCGAGCGTCGGATTGCCGGCCTTCACCGCCTCGGCGGAATGCCATTTATATTCCAGCGCTTCCCTCTCGTCATAGACGGGATCGGTCATCGGCGCGTGCTTGAGTCCGTAAAGCAGATTGCTGGCGAGCGTCCCGTGGAAGAAGAAGGTGTCGGCCGAGGCATAGGAGATGCGCCGTCCGGTGATCGATTCCGGCAGGTCCAGCAGATCGCGGCCGTCGATGGTGATGCGGCCGGAATCCGGCCAGACCATGCGTCCGAGCGCTTCGGCGAAGGCTTCGGCGCCGCTGCCGTTCGGGCCGACGATCGCCACCGTTTCGTTCGGCTTGATCTCGACGGAGACGTGGTCGACGAGGCGGGCGCCGCTGTCGTCGGAGAGCGACAGGTTGGTAACGACGAGCGCGCTCGTCAGTGCGCCCACCGGGGCAGTGGCGAGTTCCTGGATGCGGCTGTCGATCAGCGGCTCGACGTTGAACTGCTCATAGACCTGCTGGTACTTCACCTGCACGTCCTGGCGCATCTGGTCCCAGTCGATCAGTTCCTTCAGCGGGCCGGGCAGGTCCTTGTAGGCCGATATGACCGCGACGAGCTGGCCGATGTCGAGCCGGCCCTGCAGCGCCAGATAGCCGCCGATCGCGTAGAACAGGAAGGGTGTCACCTGGGCGAGGAAGTTGTTGATGAACTTCACCAGGAACTTCCACTGGTAAAGGTCGTAGCGGATCGAGAAGATCCGGCCGAGCCGCGAGGCGATGTCGGCGCGCTCGAGGTTTGACGTGTCGTTGCCGTGGATCGTGCCGATGCCCTCGACGATTTCGCCGACGCGGCCGGAAAGCTCGCGTGCCGTCAGCTGCCGCTGGCGGCCGAGCTCCAGCAGACGCTTGCGCATGCGGGGAATGACGATGGCCTGCACGCCGACGATGCCGGCGGCGATCATGCCGAGCCAGAAATTCTGGACGATGATGAAGGCGAGCGCCGTGATCGCCTGGCCGCCGAGAAGGGCAGGCGAGACGAAGGCATCGCCGGTGAAGCCGCCCATCGGCTCCACCTCATCCTTGATCATCGTAGCGATTTCGGCCGATTTGACCCGCTTGAAGTGAATGGGCGGAAAACGCAGCACCCGGTCGATCAGCTCGAAGCGGATACGGCGCAGCATGCGCTCGCCGAGCCGGCCCTTATAGGTGTTGATGTAGAACTTGAAGAGGCCGTTCAGCACCACGAGCGCCAGAAACACCAGGCTGAGGGCCATCAGCATCTGGAAGCGGTTGAGCTGCAACCCTTGAAAGAATTCGACATGGCCAATCAGCGGAATGTCGTAGGCAATGTGCATGAACGTCTGCTTTGCCCCGGGACCTTCGAAACCGTCGCCCTGGATCGGTCCGTTGACGATCTGCTTCGGTAGGTCGAAGGACAGGAAGTAGGGCACCATCGAGGCGGCGACGACAGCCAGAATCCACAGCTGCTGCAGCCGCGTGTTCTTCCAGATGTAGCGGGCGAGGCTTTTTTCCATGGCTAACCGTCAGCTTGCTGGGACATTCCGGGGGCGCGATCCGGGCGCCGGGACAGGGAGGAAGCTTGAGAACAGGACCATGCAGCCGGACCGCCGATATCGCAATGAAAACAAGGCGAAGCGACCGGCTGCAGAAACGCCGATTCTCGCCGGAACTTTGCTTATATCACAGGAATTTTGGATTAGGCGAGCGATTCGGCAATCAGTGAGCGAATGATGCCGGCCGTCTTCTCCGCCCCGGCGAGATCGAGCAATACCGACCGCCGTCGCGGCGCTGCAAGCGCCTTTTCGACAGCCTCCTTCAGATGGCCCGACGTCAGTCCCTTTTCCGGCAGGATATCGGCAAGATCAAGCGCCTGCAGCCGTTCGGCGCGCACCGTCTGTTCGGTCTCGCCGTCGGCGACGAAGGGGATGAGGATCGCCCGGCATTGGGTGCGCAGGAGATCGCCGACCGTGTTGTAGCCCGCTTGCGAGATCGACACCTTCGCGCCGCGCAGCAGCGAGGGAAAATCCCTGCGGAAGCGCACCAGCGTCACATTCGCGGGCGCGTCCCGCGACAGCGCGGCGAAATCGGCCTCCGGCAGGTTCGGGCCTGATATCAGCAGCCAGCGAAGATCATCGGGCAGCATCGCTGCCGCCTGTTTTGCCGCGCCGATCAGTTCGGCGCCGACCGCGCCGCCGCCCGCCGATGCGATGATGTCGAAGGTCTCGATCGGTTCCGGCGCCGGTGGAGGTGCGACGAGGCCGGTGTAACGCAGCCTGTCGGCGATCTCGGGTGTCAGCGGGAAGGTGTCCTCAAGCCTGACGAAGCCGGGATCGCCATGGACGAGCACGGCATCGAAATGCTCCTTGACCAGTGCGACGGTCTCGGCGTCGCGGCCGGCCTTGCGGTTTTCCTGCAGGATGTCGCGCACCGAGCTTACAAGTTTCGGCCGGGGTTCGGCCTTTTCGATCGCGGCAAGCAGCGGCAGCAGTTCGAAGCGCATCTGCCGCCGGCCGAAGGGGAAGGCTTCGATGATCACGACATCGGGCCTTGCGGCATGAAAGGCCTCGAGCAGCCGCTCGCGGCGGGCATTGAGGAACTCCTCGCCGGCCGGCCGGCCATCGGCATCGGCGAGGCCGGAGAAGCCAGCATTGCTGGCGACGACCGCCGGCAAGGCGACGGTCTTGATGCCCTCGGCGGGAAAACCCGGCACCGGCAGGCCGCCGGTCACGACGGTCACGTCGAAGCCGTCCTTGACCAGCGCATTGGCGATACGGCTGGCGCGGGCGATGTGGCCGATGCCGAGCAGGTGCTGGACGTAGAAGAAGATGCGTGGTGCCGTCATGAGGCCTTCTGCCATTCGGCCTCGAACAGGCCGGTGAGCTGTCTGATGCTGCAGTGATAGTCGAAATGCTGACGCACCTGGCGTTCGGCCGCATCGCCGAGCCGCTTGCGCAGCGCCGGGTCGCGGATCGCCGCTTCCAGCGCTTCGGCGAGCTTCGCCGGATCCTCGGGCGGCACGACGAGGCCGTTTTCACCGTCCTTCAAAAGCTCCGGCACGCCGGATACGTCGGTCGAGAGGCAGACGAGCCGCTGGCTCGAGGCTTCCACAAGCACGTTCGGCAGGCCGTCGCGGTCGCCGTTGGCGGCGATGCGGCAGGCCAGCGCGAAGAGGTCGGCGCGGCGGTAATGGTCGAGCACCTCGTCCTGCGCCAAAGCGCCTTTCCAGACGATGCGACCGGAGATGCCGAGTTCGGTGGCCAGGACTTTCAGTTTTGCGAGCTCCTCGCCGCCGCCGATATGGTCCATGCGCCAGTGCATGTCGGCGGGCAGCAGGGCCAGGGCCCGCAGCAGTACGTCATAGCCCTTCTTCTCGACGGCGCGGCCGACGCTGAGGATGAAGGCCGGATCGTCGGGGTCGCTGCCGGTGCGGTCCGACCGTTCGCCGGCAAAATGGCCGAAGCGGGCAAGATCCAGACCGTGATAGCTCAGATGCACCGAATCCTTTCGGTCGGTCAATTCCCGCATGTGTTCGTAGCCCGTCCTGGTGCAGGTGACTGCCCAGCGGGCGCTGCCGAGTTTTTCGTGCAGTTCCCAGTCCGGCGACGTCCAGATGTCCTTTGCGTGCGCCGAACAGGTCCAGGGCGTACCCGTCAGGATGCTTGCATATTCCGTCACCGAGGCCGGCGTGTGGATGAAATGCGCATGCAGCCATTCGCCGCCATCCGGCCATTCGCGCCCCAGCACCAGCGCCTGGCCGAGACGGCGGAAGCGGTTGCGGGAGATGTCGCGCTTGAGATCGGCGAGGAAGCGTTTGATCAGCGCCGTGAAGCCGGGTTTGGAGAAGCCGGCGATCAGGCCCTTCAGCACGCGGATCGGCTCCTCGTGCAGATATTCCGGCAGATAGACGACCCTCGCCTTGATCTCGTCATGCACGGGATGACGCTTCCTGTCGGTCGGCCGGCGCATGGAAATCAGCGTGAGGTCGAAGCCGGCCTTTTCGAGGCCGAGCAACTCCTGGGCAATGAAGGTTTCCGAAAGGCGGGGATAGCCTTTCAGTACGACGAGGATCTTGCGGCGTGGTGGCAAGGCTGTGCCCTATTCCGCGCCGACGAGGGAAAGATGGCTGCCGCGGCCGTCAATCCAGCGGGCGACGGTCTGCGAGATGTGGTCCAGCCCTTCGAGACGCATATTGCCGCCGCTCTTCGAAGGCGGCTGGCGGGAGGGCAGGCGCTTCAGCGCCTCGGCCATGATGATCGGGTTGACCGACTGGTCCGGCAGCAGCATGTCGACGAGGCCGAGTTCGCTGGCGCGCTTGGCGCGCAGGAGCTGTTCCTCGCGCGGCTTGACGCGCGGCACGATAAGCGCTGGCTTGTCGAAGGAGAGGATCTCGCAATAGGTGTTATAGCCGCCCATGGCGACGACGCCGGTGGCGCCGTCGATCAGCTCTTCCATGTGATTGTCGAACTCGATCACCTCGATATAGGGGATGGCTTCCCCTTTCTGCACCAGCTTGGCGCGCTCGGCCGCCGGCATATAGGGCCCGAGCACGACGAGCGCCTTCTGCGTCAGCGTCGGATCGGCCTCGTAGGCGTTCATGACGTCGTGGACGAGATCGGAGCCGTCGCCGCCGCCGCCTGTGGTGACGAGGAGGTATTTATCCTTGCGGGCATTGATCGAGGTCTTGCCCTTGGAGACGCTGCGCTGCAGGAAGCCGACGAAATCCATCTTCCGGCGCAGGCTCGCCGGCACGTCGAGGCCGATCAGCGGATCGTAAAAGTCAGGCGGGCCATAGACCCAGACGCTGTCGTAATATTGGTCGATCTTCTGCATGATGCTGTTCTTCTTCCACTCGGCCTCGAGCAGATGCGGCGCATCCATGATCTCGCGCAGGCCGAGCACCAGGACGGTGCCGCGGGCCTTGAGATAGGCGAGCGTATCCTCGACCTCGCCCTTCAGCCCCATCGGCTCCTTGTCGACGATGAAGATATCGGGCTGGAAAGTCTCGGCGGTGTGGCGGATGCTCGATTCGCGCATCTTCAGCGTCTCGTGCAGGTCGATATGGCTGGCGAGCGACGTATATTCGCCGTTGCGCAGCTTGATGACGCTCGGGATCTTCACGAAGTCGACGCGGGCGCGGTAGTCGAAGGCGCCGGCGATCGTGGCACCCGAAATGATCAGAATGTTGAGGCCGCGATAATCCTCGACCAGAGCATGGGCAATGGCGCGACAGCGGCGCAGATGGCCGAGACCGAATGTGTCGTGGCTGTACATGAGGATGCGCGCATCTTCGAGACGTCTGGACATGGGCATCCCTTCTGGGGTGAGCAACATACTTAGCACCCCCACCGTCCGGAGGCCGCAAGGCGGGGGCGGCGCCGTGAGGCGCCGCCGAGCTTTCTGCTATTTGTAGGGATCTGCCGCATCACGCAAGCCGTCTCCCAGAAAGTTGAACGCCAAAATGACAAGAACAACAGGAATGATCGGATAGAGCAGCCAAGGATAAAAGGCGATGACGCTGACGCTTTTTGCTTCGGTGAGCAAAATGCCCCAGCTGGTGATCGGCGGACGAAGGCCGAGGCCGAGGAAGGAGAGCGCGGTTTCGCCGAGGATCATGCCGGGGATCGAAATTGTCGCCGAGGCGATGAGATGCGACATGAAACCCGGCACCAGATGCCGGCCGATGATGCGCGGCGTGCTGGCGCCCATCAGCTGTGCGGCCTGCACGTAATCCTCTTCGCGCAGCGCCAGCAGTTTGGAGCGCACGGCGCGCGCTAGCCCGGTCCAGTCGATGATGCCGAGGATCACCGTGATGCCGAAATAGATGACGATCGGGCTCCACGTCACCGGCATGATGGCGGCCAGCGCCATCCACAGCGGCAGGCTTGGCAGCGACTGCAGCACTTCGATCAGGCGCTGGACGATGAGATCGAAAACGCCGCCCCTATAACCGGCAAGCCCGCCGATGACGATGCCGAGCACGAAGCTGATCGAAATGCCGATCAGGCCGATCGTCAGCGATATCCGCGCTCCGTAGAGGATGCGCGAGAGCACATCGCGGCCGAGCCGGTCGGTGCCGAGCAGGAACATCTGGCCACCGATCGCCGGGCAGACGAGGTGATAGTCGGAGGCGACGACGCCCCAGAACTTGTAGCCATCGCCGCGGCAGAAGAAACGGATCGGCTGCACGTCGTTCGGCCTGTCGGCATAGACGCGATGCAGAGTGTCGATATCGAGCGTCATGCTGCGGCCATAGACGAAGGGCCCGACGAAGCTGCCCTTGTCGAAGAAATGGATGGTCTGCGGCGGCGCATGGATGAAATCGACGTTGCGCGTGTGCAGGCCGTAGGGCGCCAGGAACTCGACGATCAGGATCATCAGGTAGATGGCGGCGAGAAAGATGCCGGAGATCAAGGCCAGCCTGTGCTGCTTGAACTTCCACCACATCAGCTTTTTCTGCGAGGCGAGATGGATGCGCGATTGCGCTGCCGTCATGGTTTCGGTCGCGTGCGGATCGAAGGGCGCGGTCGAGACGTAGTGCGGCAGCGGCGCGCCGGGTGCGGGAAGGGGCGACATTATTTGGTGCTCCTGCCTTGCAGACGGATGCGGGGATCGAGGAAGCCGAGCGCGATGTCGGAGATCAGCACGCCGATGACGTTGAGGAAGGCCAGGAACATCAGGAAGGAGCCGGCGAGATACATGTCCTGGCTCTGCAGCGCCTTGATGAGCATCGGCCCGGTCGTCTCCAGCGACAGCACGATGGCGACGATCTCGGCGCCGGAGATGATCGACGGCAGGATCGAGCCGATATCGGCGACGAAGAAATTGAGTGCCATGCGCAGCGGATATTTGACCAGCGCTTTGAGCGGCGGCAGGCCTTTGGCGCGGGCGGTGACGACATACTGCTTCTGCATCTCGTCGAGCAGGTTGGCGCGCAGCCGCCGGATCATGCCGGCCGTTCCCGCCGTGCCGACGATGATGACCGGGATCCAGAGGTGAGAGAGGATCGATCGTGCCTTCTCCCAGCTCATCGGCGCCGAGATATATTGCTGGTCCATCAGATGGCCGATCGAGACGCCGAACCAGATGTTGGCGAAATACATCAGGATCAGCGCCAGCATGAAATTCGGAATGGCGATGCCCATCAGGCCGAGGAATGTCAGCCCGTAATCACCCCAGCTGTACTGATGCGTGGCCGAATAGATGCCGATCGGAAAAGCGATCAGCCAGGTGAGCAGGATCGTCGTGAAGGAGACGAGGATCGTCAGCCAGAGCCGTTCGCCGACCACGTCGGAGACCGGCAGCTGGTACTCGAAGGAATAGCCGAAATCGCCGTGCAGCATGCCGCCGACCCAGTAGAAATAGCGCACGATTTCCGGCTTGTCGAAGCCGTATTGCTGGCGCATCTCCTCGATTTCCTGGAGATTGGCGGTCTCGCCGGAAGCGCGCAGCTCGGCGATCTGGCTCTCGAAGAAGTCGCCCGGCGGCAGCTCGATGATGGTGAAGACCAGCGCCGAAATGACGAAGAGCGTCGGCACCATGGCGGCGATGCGCCAGAGAATGTATCTGAGCACGCCTCAGGCCTCCTTGTACCAGAATGCATCCGGCATGTAGACGCCGAGATAGGAGGTGGGATCGAAGCCGTAGAGCGCTCTCGCCGGCAGGTTCTGCAGCTTGGCGGCGCGAAGGATCGGCTGCGGCGTGCTGTTGATGAGGCCGATCGAGAACACCTGCTGCGTATAGAGCGACAGCATCTTGTGCCAGATCACCTGACGCTCCTCGAATTTCGGCGCCGCCCCCCATTGGCTGAGCAGGTCGACCAGTTCGGCTGCCTCCGGTAGGTCGGGTGCGACGCCCTCCTGGCCGGCCGAGAGGTAATGCATGCCCCAGAGCGGCCATTGCAGCTGATCGTCGAGCGTCGGCGCAAGTCCCGCAGGCGACATGTCGGCCGTCGGCACGCCATTGTCGAGGCCGTACCAGATCGACATCATGATCGAGCCGCTCATGGCGCGGTTACGGAAGACGTCGCGCTGCGAGGTGCGGGTATAGAGCGCCAGGCCGATATTGGCCCAGTGGTCGTGCACCAGTTCCAGCACGTCGGTGTCGAGATTGCTTTCGCCGGCGGTCTCGACGGTGATCTCGGCGCGCCGCCCGTCCGGCAGCAGCCGGATGCCGTCGTCGCCACGCTTGCTCAAGCCGAGTTCGTCGAGCAGGCGGTTGGCCTCGTCGGCATCGAATTTCACATAGGCATCGGCATATTCCTGCTTGAAGAGCGGGCTGTCGGGCAGGACGGTATCGGCGCTCGGGGTACCGAGACCGTAGAAGGCGACCATGTTGATCTCGTGCCGGTTGATCGCCAGCGACAGCGCCCGGCGCAGGCGCACGTCACGGAAGAGACCGCGCCACACCTCGTCGGCGCAGTTGAGGTTCGGCAACAGCGTGATGCGCGAGCCGCGCGCCAGCTTCCACAGATCGACCTTCACCGGGAAGCGCTTCTCGGCCTCCTTCAGGAAGGTGTAGTCGTTGAAATCGATGCCGGTCGCCTGCAGGTCGGCTTCGCCGGCTCCGGCCTTGGCGGCGATGATCGACGAGGAGGAGACGTTGAGGATGAAACGGTCGAGATAGGGAAGCTGCCTGCCGGTCTCGTCGACGCGGTGGAAGAACGGGTTGCGCTCGAAGACGAACTGCTCGGCCGGCAGCGCCGTCGTATTGCGCCAGGGATCGAGCGTCGGCAGGTTCGGATTTTCCGGACGGTAGGAGCGCGCCATCTTGATGTGCAGATCCTGCCATTTCTTGACGCGATAGGTCTTCATCAGCTCGTCCAGCTTCGCCTGGTCCGGCTGGAATTTCTTGTGGAATTGCTTGAGATAATGACCGGGACCGCAGATGACGAGCGGCAGCGGCCCTGCCAGCGTCGGCAGGAACATCGGGTTGGGTTTTTCCCAGGTGTAGCGCACGGTCAGCGGATCGAGCACTTCGAAGCGCGGCAGGCTGCCGTGCGGGCGAAGCTCCAGAGCGCCGCCGCCCGGGGTCAGCTTGTCGTTCAGGATGACGTCTTCCCACCAGTAGCGGAAATCGTCGGCGGTGAACGGCTGGCCGTCGGACCATTTATGGCCTTCGCGCAGCGTGAAGGTGAAGACTGTGTCCTCCTCGGACTGGAAGGCGGCGAGGATATCCGGCTGGAACTGCAGGTGCTTGTCGTAGCCGACGAGGCGGGCATAGCCGTAGATCGTCATGAAGCGGATGTCGCGCTGGCTGCCGATGATGGTGCGCACCGTGCCGCCGTAGCTGCCGGGTTGAAGCCCCATCTCCTTCAGATTGACGATGCGCGGGCGGGCAGGAATGCGCTCTGCCATCGGCGGCAGGCTGCCGGCTGCGAGCCGCTCCTTCAGGAATTCCGGCTCGCCGGCTTGTTCGGCCCGAAGCACCGCTGGCGCGATTGCCGCACCGACGAGGCCGCCGAGAAACGTGCGACGCGTTACCATCAGCGCAACTCCTTGGCATCGGCGCCCTTGCGGGCGCGCACCAGATGGCCGTCGCCGAGATCGGCATAGGCAAGTTCGGAAGCGTCGTCATGCTCGGCGGTGAAGGTCTTGCCCCAGTTCTGCTTGTCGGCGGCGCCGTTTTCCCGGAGCGCCTTGAAATCGAGCGGCCGGTCAAGATCGGGGAAGGGGACGGCGGCGAGCAGCGATTTCGTATAGGGGTGCACCGGATCGCGCAGGATGATTTCGCGCGGCGCGATCTCGACGATGCGGCCCTTGCACATCACCGCAATGCGGTCGGCCATGTAATCGACGACGGCGAGATTGTGCGAGATGAAGAGATAGGTCAGCCCCAGCTCCTTCTGCAGATCCTTCAACAGGTTGAGGATCTGCGCTTGCACGGAGACGTCGAGGGCCGAGACCGGCTCGTCGAGGATGACGAGCTTCGGGCCGAGCGCGAGAGCGCGCGCGATACCGATGCGCTGGCGCTGGCCGCCCGAGAAACTGTGCGGATAACGGCTGAGATAACGCTTGTCGAGGCCGATGGCCGCCATCAGCCCTTCGACCTTGCGCTTGCGCTCGGCGCTGTCGCCGCGGTCGTGGATCTCGAGGGGTTCGCTCAAGATGTTGCGCACCGTCATGCGCGGCGAGAGCGAGGAGACCGGATCCTGGAACACCATCTGGATCTTGGTGCGCATGTCCTGCAGTTCGGCGCCCTTGACGGAGAGGACGTCGACGACCTCCTTGCCGTCGTTGAACACCACCGCGCCGCCGTCCGGCGTGATGGCGCGCATCAGGATCTTGCTAAGCGTCGTCTTGCCGCAGCCGGATTCCCCGACGAGGCCCAGACATTCGCCGCGGCGAATGTCGAAGCTGACGTCGTCGACGGCGCGCAAGACGGTGGCTTCGTGCTTGCCGAAGAAACTGCGCTTGCGTGTCTTGTAGGTTTTCGAGAGGTTGGCGACGGAAAGCAGGATGCCCGGCGCCTCTGCCTGGAGCGACTTCTTCTTGCCGACGAGGGCTTCGAGATTGACCGTCACATCGCGCAGCGCTTTCAGCCGCTCGCCGGGTTTCATGTCGAAATGCGGAACGGCGGCCATCAGGCCCTTGAGATAGGGATGCTGCGGATTGCGGAAGATATCCTCGACCGGCCCGGCTTCCATGATCTCGCCATGATAGATGACGACCACCTCGTCGGCCATGTTGGCGACGATGCCGAGATCGTGGGTGATGAGCAGCATCGCCATGCCGAGCTTGGCCTGCAGCTCGCGGAGCAATTCGAGGATCTGCGCCTGGATCGTCACGTCGAGCGCCGTCGTCGGCTCGTCGGCGATCAAGAGCGCCGGCTTGCAGATCAGCGCCATGGCGATCATCGCGCGCTGGCGCATGCCGCCGGACAGTTCGAACGGATACATGTCGTAGGTGCGATGCGGATTGGTAAAACCGACCAGGCCGAGCATCTCCTCGGTTTTCTCGCGCGCTTCCTGCTTGTCGACCTCGGTATGGATCAGCAGCACCTCGCTGATCTGGTTGCCGATCGTATGCAGCGGCGAGAGCGAGGTCATCGGCTCCTGGAAGATCGTCGCCATGCGCCGGCCGCGCAGATCGCGCATTTCCTCGCTGTCGCGTGGAAAGGACAGGATATCGGTCGTGCTGCCGTCGAGCGGATCGGTGAACAGGATACGGCCGGAAGCCTTCGCCGGATTGGGCAGGATGCCCATGATCGACTGGCTGATCACCGATTTACCGGAGCCGGATTCACCGACGAGAGCGGTGACCTTGCCCGGAAGGATGCGAAGATTGGCTTCCTTTACGACACGAAGTCGGTCGCCGAAAACCGAGAAGGAGACGTCGAGATTTTCAATACGCAACAAATCGGCCGCAGACGCCATACCAATGAAATTCCCCAGTCTTCTGTGTTCCCGTTAAGGCACACTATCGTACCGCAAACGGGGTGTCTAGCAGATGACAATCACAGGAAAACTGCCGCGTCCCGCCAAAGTTCCCTGAGGCGAAACAAGCAGATTCATGGCGGGGTCTTGGCGTTTTACTGGATGAATTTCTCCATGCTGGTGCGCTTGACCTGTTTCTTGGCGTCGCGATGCAGGAGAATGACCTGCTCGGCCTCGGAAAGTCCGTTCTGCACGGCCTCGCGGAAGCTTTCGTCGACATTGATTTCAGGGGCGGGCGCGCGCGGCTGCAGCACCGTCACTTTCTGGCGGATGCCGCGCAGCTTCTCTTCGCCGAGCGTCGTCCATTCGCCGCCGCAATAACCGGCGAACGCCTGGCTGGCGACGACCTCGCGGCCGTATTTCTTAGTCAGGATCTGCAAACGCTGAACCTCGTTGACCGCCGAGCCGAAGGCGGAGAAGGTCAGGCGGTCCTTGAGGCCAACATTGCCGAACATGACGTTGCCGACATGCAGGCCGATGCCGTAGCCGACCCTGGTCAGGCCTTTCTGCTCGCGGTCCCGGTTGAGTTCGGCGACCCGCGCCTGCGCCTGATGGACGGCCGAAAGGGCTGCTTCGCAGGCAATTTTCGATGGATCCTTGTGGCGCCCGCAGGGATAGACGGCGAGAAAACCATCGCCAAGGAAGCTCAGGATTTCGCCGCCATTGCGGTTGAAGGGGGCGGCGATGGCATCGAAGAACTGGTTCAGCGTGTCGATATAGGCCTGCCGGCCTTCCTTTTCGGCATACATGGTGGATTCGCGCATGTCGCCCATGACGAGGGCTGCGCGGATCGTCTCACCATCGCCGCGGCGGATCTGGCCGTTCAGCACCCGCTTGCCGGCGTCGCCGCCGAGATAGGTGGTCAGCATGTTGTTGGCGAGCTTGCCGAGCACCGCCATCTTGGCGGCAACCGCCAGATGGTTCTGCATCCTGAGCAGCGCATCGATCATGTCGTCGGAAAAGCCGGTGTTATGGTCCGTCGACCAGGAGCCCATCATGCCCTGCACCGAGCCGTCGCCGAAGGGCTGCACGAAGGCCAGGTAATCGGTGATGGCGTCCTTGCGCAGGTCCTCGAAAATGGGAAATTCGTTCGGCCCATCCTGCATCAGCCGGCGGCGGATGTGCTGCAGATTGTTGTCTAGCAGGTAATAATAAGGGCTCTGCAGGAAGCGGTCCGGCTTTTGCCCGGCGGGCATGCGGAAGCCCTCGATGGTGACGCCGCTGGCGCGCCGCCAGGTGAAGCTCAGCGCATCGTAGAGCGGATGCAGCATCGAGAAGGAAAGATGCACGCGCGCAAGCGGCAGCCCCGCAGCGGTGAGCCTTTCGCAGAAACCGCGCACGATGTTTTCAAGCTCGTCTCCGGCCAGCGAAGAGTTCGTCAGCCATTCAGCGACCCGGTCCAACAGGATGGAGGACACGCTGGATTCGATCGTGCTCATTCTCGGTATGATCCTCATAAAGCACGCCATCCCCAAGAGCCAAAAGTCCCTCGGCCGGCACATTTTCATGCGCAGGTCACAGGGAAATCAGGATGTACGAGCGGTATTATTGTGTCAACGATCTGCCGAAAGCCCGGCAGCAGCGCCCCTCAGCTCCCCATGCCGGGGATCGGACGGGTAGTCCTTTCCAGGTGGTTCATTATCAAAAGTCAAAATAGGGATGCTGCAAATGCGAAACAATGGGATCTGGAATTTTTTGTGCGCCCAAGTTGCAGCGAAGGGGCTGGGCGAGTCATTTCGGCCACACCCTGCTGCGACGGTGAGTAACGGCAGCGGGGTGAGGGAGGTAGCCATGGGGGCAAAACGGACAGCAGCATCGCCAGCGATAAGAGGAAGATCCACGCCCGGGTTTAATTTGCCCTGATCATGCATTAGATCAGCGTCTTGAATTTCCCGTTTGAAAGATCCCGCCTTGGCCATCTCCCCCTTCGATATGCTTTTGCAGAAGATCGAAACCCGCACCGCCCGCGCCGGCATTATCGGGCTCGGTTATGTCGGCCTGCCGCTGGCGATCGCGGTGGCGCGCAGCGGCTTTGCCGTCACCGGCTTCGACATCGATCCCGGCAAGATGGTGGCGCTCGATGCCCGCCATTCCTATATCGACGCGGTCAGCGACGAGGCGCTGTCCGCCGAGATCGATGCGGACCGATTCAAGGCGACGACCGATTTCGCCGGCCTTGTCGATTGCGACGTCATCATCATCTGCGTGCCGACGCCGCTGACGAAGCATCGCGATCCCGACCTTTCCTTCGTCGAGGCGACGTCGCGCTCGATCGCCGCGCATCTGCGCCCCGGTCAACTCGTCGTGCTGGAATCGACCACTTATCCCGGCACCACCGATGACGTGGTGAAGGTCATTCTCGAAAGGGCCGGCCTGAAATCCGGCTCGGACTTCTTCGTCGGCTTCTCGCCGGAGCGCGAGGATCCCGGCAATCAGCATTATCATACCGCCACCATCCCGAAGGTCGTCGCCGGCGACGGCGCCGAGGCGCTGGCGCTGATGAAGGCCTTCTACGGTGCGGCGGTGTCGACCGTCGTTCCGGTCTCCTCGAATGCGACGGCCGAGGCCGTGAAGCTCACCGAGAACATCTTCCGGTCGGTCAACATCGCCCTCGTCAACGAGCTGAAGACCGTCTATGCGGCCATGGGTATCGACGTCTGGGAAGTGATCGACGCGGCCAAGACCAAGCCCTTCGGCTATATGCCCTTCTATCCCGGCCCCGGCCTTGGCGGCCATTGCATCCCGATCGACCCCTTCTATCTCACCTGGAAATCGCGCGAATACGAGCTGCCGACCCGCTTCATCGAGCTGGCCGGCGAGATCAATTCGGCAATGCCGCGTTATGTCGTCGGCAAGCTTGCTGAAGCGCTCGACATCCGCGCCGGCAAGGCGCTGAGCCGCAGCCGGGTGCTGGTGCTCGGGCTCGCCTA
This sequence comes from Rhizobium sp. BK212, assembly GCF_014197475.1. Lineage (NCBI taxonomy): Bacteria > Pseudomonadati > Pseudomonadota > Alphaproteobacteria > Hyphomicrobiales > Rhizobiaceae > Rhizobium > Rhizobium sp. BK212. The sequence continues at coordinate 959,699 of NZ_JACIFS010000001.1, read as the reverse complement.
CAAGAAGAACGTCGCCGATATAAGAGAGAGCCCCTCGCTGCGGCTGATCGAGATCATCGAGGAGCGTGGCGGACGGGCGGATTACCACGATCCCTTCGTCGCCGAGATCCCGCCGACGCGCGAATACCAGGCGCTGAAGGGCCGCAAATCGGTGACGCTGACCCCTGATGCCATCGCCGGCTACGATGCGGTGCTGGTCGCGACCGACCACGACCAAGTGGACTATGCGGCGCTGTCGAAAAGCGCGGCCCTGATCGTCGACACGCGCAACGTCTTCAACCGGCTCGGCCTCTCGGCCGGTCATGTCATCAAGGCGTGACGGAAACACTTGAAAAAGACTTGCCGGTCATCTGGCTTGCGGCCACGGCATAACCGCCCGCCGCCCCGTCGATGAAATGCACATGGTCGCGCGAAATCGGCGTCGGCACGAAGCAGGTCATCAGCGCCGACGTCTGCCGATGCAGACCGTAGCGGGCAATGCCCTTGGCGCGAGCCCCTTCCAGCAGCGTCTCGATCCGTTTCAGATGTTCGGCATCGACGTCGACCGTCATCTTCAGCCCGTCGTCGAACTTGCGGAAATCGGAATTGCCGGCGACGTCGCGTTTGTAGCGGCGGGCGTCGAATCTGCCGAGCGGAATGCCGAGCCTGTAGAACACGACCGTGATCGCGAGTTGCAGGAAGATGATGAGTTTCTGCCGCAGTCGCCGGCCTGCCGGCGCGGTGGCCTTGGCTTCGCGATTGATGCCGTGCAGCGAGAAGGCAAGGTTCGGGCCATCCGCCGGCACCGGATGGCTGTCCCGGTTCTGCTCGGTGGTAATGGCGACGATGCCGTTGACAAGATCGCGGAATTCTTCGCCCGGCCGGCCTTCGCCGGGAATCGCGATGATCGAGACGATCTCGCCGTTGCGTGCGTCGATCGGGCTCCAGCGACAGGAGAGGCCGGTGAGATCCGGGCGCGTTCCGGCAGTTGCCCGCTCAACGCCGTAACGGCCGAGCTTCATTTGTCTTTCGGCCCAGCTGGTGCCGCCGCCCCAGAACATCGCGTAGGTCACGTAAGGACTTGCGGCGTAACGCGCGACGCGGACGTCGAGGCCCTCGGCGCGAGTGTCGGCGACCGGCACAATCGCGATGCGCAGCATCAGGTTCAGATCTTCCTCAACCCAGACCTGCACGGCGGCAAGTGCATCGCGCGCCGCCTTCTCCAGCGAGCCGGGCAGCGCGATCAGCGCGCCGTCGCCGCCGAAGACGAAGGGATAATCGCCCTTGCCGACGCCATTCAAGACCGCCGAGATGACGCTGGCGCCCGCCATGTTGACGTCCTTGTAACGGCCGCTGGCGATCGCCTGCGTCGAGCCGACGATGTCGGCCAGCGCCAGCACCCATCCGTCCGGCAGCGGCCGGTAGTTGGCGGCGTCGGTCACGCCCTCGAATTCGCTGAAGAGCGGCACTTCGGCAAAGAAATCTTCATCGGTCACTGTTTTCATATTATCGAGCTTAGCACAGACCCATGTTGCCACTGCAACGCCATTTCCCATATACGGCAATCGACTTGGCGCGGTTTCATGTGTTAGCACGCCCACACGATTTTCATGACGGATACGGATTAGATGAGCCGCCTCGACAGCTTCATTCGCCGGTTGACGGCTCAACGCGACATTCTGAACTCGATCGTCGATCTGGTCGGGGAAATCGAAGGCCCTGTGCTGGAGTTCGGCCTCGGCAACGGCCGCACCTATGATCACCTGCGCGAAAACTTTCCCGGCCGGCGCATCGTCGCCTTCGACTGGGAGGTGCGCTCCTATTCGGCCTCGACACCGGAGGCCGAAGACATGGTGACCGGCAATATCCGCGAATCCGGCCAGGCCTTTGTCGGCATCGGCGCAGCCCTTGCCCATGCCGATATCGGAACCGGCCATGACGAGATCGACGCCGTGACGCTGACCTGGCTGCCGCAACTGATGGCCGGCGTGCTCGCCCAAAACGGCATCGCCGTCAGCGGCCTGCCGCTGGAGCATCCCGAGCTGGTGGCGCTGCCGCTGCCGGAGGGGATTAAGGAAGGGCGGTATTTTCTCTATCGCAGGACATGATCTCCGCTCATGAAGCGCAGGAATAGGATGCGGCAGAGCGCGCAGTGAGTTTTGCCTCGAAGTCGGTAGCGATTTCGTCCAGCGTCACGCTGCCCAGCCGCTGCAGGAGCAGGGACTGGGCTTCCTTCATCGCGTCGCCGAGGGCGATATTCACGGCCTGTTCTACCAGACATTGCGGCTGATCGTCGGCTGGGCCGATGGCGAAGAGATGCGGCTCGCCGATGGCGCGGTAGACGTCGAGCAGGGTGATTTCCGATAAGGGACGCACCAGCGTCCAGCCACCGCCATGGCCCTTTTCGGAGCGGACGTAGCCCTGTTCGCGAAGGCCGGCCATAGTGCGGCGCACGACCACCGGATTGGTGTTCAGCATTTTGGCAATCATTTCGGAAGTCGCCGAGTGCTGGTGCCTATCCATGTGGATCAGCACGTGCAGCATGCGTGAAAGGCGGCTGTCATTGCGCATGGTTTTCTTCCTGTCGATCGGACGGGGCATTATGACAAGTCAATCGTAACAAGACAAGTGACGTGATACTTGACCGCGCCTCTTCATGTAACTTATGATGATTCATGATCGGTAGAGCCAAAGGAGAGTTTCATGTCCTACGAAGTCATCGTCATCGGCGGAAATTTTGCCGGCCTGTCGGCAGCCATGCAGCTTGCCAGGGCGCGGCGGCGCGTGCTGCTCGTCGACGCCGGCGCGCCGCGCAACCGGTTTTCTGAAGCATCGCATGGTTTCCTCGGCCAGGACGGCCAGACGCCGGCAGCGATCATGCGGGAGGGAAAACGGCAGCTTTCACTCTATGCGACCATCACCATCCGCGACGGGAAAGTCGTAAGGGCACAGAGGGATGGTGACGCATTCATCGTCGGCACCGAAGACAGCGGCGAAGAACGAGCCGCGCGCATCGTGCTCGCAACCGGCGTCAGCGACACGCTGCCCGAGATCTCCGGACTGCGGGATCGGTGGGGCCGCTCCGCGCTGCACTGCCCCTATTGCCACGGTTATGAGGTCAGCGGCGGCAAGCTCGGCGTTCTCGCAAACCATCCGCATTCGGCCCATTCGGCCATGATGATTCCCGACTGGGGAGCAACGACCTTTTTCACCCAGGCGCTGTTTGAGCCCGACGAAGAGCAACTGGTGCGGCTGACTGCCCGGGGTGTCCGGATCGAACGCAGCCCTATCGTGGAATTGTTGGGCGACAATCCGAAGCTTGAGGCGGTTCGCCTCGCCGATGGCCGCGTCGTGCCGCTGGACGCGGTGTTCGTCGCGCCGAAAACGACGATGGCGAGCCCGATTGCCGAACAGCTCGGCTGCGCCTTCGACGACGGCCCGTTCGGACCCATCATCCGGATCGCCGATAACAAGGAAACCACCGTCAAGGGTGTCTTTGCCGCCGGCGATGCGGCAAGCGTCATGCACAATGCCACCCTCGCCTCCGCCTCAGGCGTGCTCGCCGGCGTGCACTGCCATCAATCGCTTGTCACGCAGTCGGTCGCATAAGGCAACGGTCAGGGTCCTTCACGTCCACCTCGCAATTCCCGAAGTGAACATCTCAACGCGTTAGACGCCGATCTACCCGAAGGATTCGGATTCCCTGACGTTTGATGGGGATCGATCCATTGGCTCATGCGGTGATCTTGGCCTGCGCGGCCTTCTGGCGATCGGCCCCCCATTTCTGGATCGGCCGTTCCATGAATTTCCAGCTTAGCGCAGAAAAGGCGATTGTCGGGATCGCAACGACGACCAGTTCGACGATCCCCCGCTTCAGCGGATAATCGAACACTTGCCACATAATATGCATCATCAGCCAAAGCATCGGAAAGTGGTAAAGATAACATCCGTAACTAATGCGGCCGAGATAGGCCAAGGGCCGGGCTCCAAGAATGCGATTGAGAATCGGGCTTGTCCCTGAGGCCGTTATGGCAATCAGGATTGCCATTGGCAGCAGCGGAAGAATTTGTAGAAGAAAATCGACGACCACTAGGAACGGTGGACGGCCATCTGTCTCAACGAGTTGCAGGGCACTCCACAGCGCCGCCGGCAGGAGTGCCGCAATGAGGCGAGTTCGGAGCGTGCGTGCCAGCACGCCCGAATAAAAGAAGGTCAACGCCCCCATGCCGAATGCATCAAGCGAGAAGGGAGACCATAAGACCACGTTGTCGGGGTAATAGCCGGCGACATAGCACCCGAGCCAGAATGCCAGCGCAATGGCGGCACCTGCGGCTGCCAGCGCCAAGGATCTGTTTGCGCAGTTGAGGACAACTAGGGGCCAAATGAGATAAAACTGCCATTCGACGGACAGGGTCCAGGTATGGGCAAGCACCCACGGGTTCCAATTCATGGCCATCGCGAACCAGACGTTTGACAAAAAGGCGAGATGATAAAAAAGCCCATCCCGGATCGTGACGAGTCCGATCGCGGCAAGGGCCAGGACCATGGCGTAATAGGTCGGCAGGAGCCTGAGCGCCCTTCGCGCGTAGAATGATCGCAGCGCCGCAAATGTGAACCCCTCGGCGTCGCGCAACGCGACCAGTTTGCCGGTAATCAGGAAGGCACTCAAAATGAAGAACGTTCGCACCGCCAGATCGCCGAGCAAGGAATTTTCGTCGACGAAATGCGTATAGAACACTCCAAGAATGGCAAAAGCCCTGATGCCATCAAGGCCTCGTATCCGATCCGCCTCCATTCCCCACCCGTTCCTTCGCCCGATGGTCATATTCCGCCATGCCCCGGCGGGGCGCAAGAGGACGAAGATCTAGGTAGGTCGCGCAAAAGTGTGCAGCGGTTTCGCGATCATATCATGCGCAAAATCGGCGTTCTAAAGCGCGGTTAGAGACTCTGAAAGATTGCGACCCACTTTAGGGCAGGAACAGCACATTGTACTGATCGAACTCGCCCGGCAGATCCCGCACCTTCATCTCCTCCTCACGGTCCTCGAAGAGCACGAGGCAATCCTCGTAGAATCCCGACAGCATCGATATGAACGCTTTCGTTCCTTCCGGGCCGTAGAAGAGCGGCGTGAACTCCATGTAGAGCGGAACGCGGCGGGCAAGCAGCGGTTGCATCGACCGGCAGGCGACCGGCTCGTAACCCTCGATATCCATCCAGACGAGGCCGATCGCGGCCGGGTCGATCGAAAGGCCGGCAAGGATCTCGGAAACCGGCTTTACCGGCACGCTGATCTTCTTGTCCGCCGGGCTCTGGCGGATGGCGCTGCTCTTGCCGTGATTGTTGAGGTTGAGAAAAAAGTCGATCTCGCCTTCGCTCTCGCCGGCGGCGCAATTGACGAGCCGGACCTTCTCCTCCAGCCGGTTCTGGCGAATGTTGAGGGCAAGCAGCGGGAAATTGCGCGGGTCGGGCTCGATGCTGACGATCCGGGCGTAAGTGCCGCTCAATGCGAAATAGACGGTCTGGGTGCCGATGTTGCCGCCGATCTCCAGCAGCGTCGCATCCTTTCTGAGCAGGCCGCGCTCGCGCAGGATGACGATGAGCCGGTCGACGGCCTCGCGCTCGAAATGGCCCTTCCGGAAGACCTTGCGGCCGATATAGTCGGCGGGCGAGAAGGTCATCCGATGGTCGCCGGCGTCGACCGTCATCGAGACGACGCGCGGGCCGATATTCTCGATCAGCAGGCGACGGCCGAAGCGGGTGTCGAAGAAGCGCGAAGCGGCGGCATTGCGCGCCTTGCGCAGGCGACGGCTCCAATATTTGGCGGTCAGCCAGGGCTTGCCGGGCATCAGTCTTTTCCTTCGAGCGGTTCTGCCGCTTTCTCTCTTGGAATGACGTAGACTTTCAAGGGCAGAGCCCGGCCGCGCACGCTGATTTCACGGCTCTCGATGCCGGCGAGATCAGCACCCGAAAGGTTCGCCACCGGCTCGGAGATGACGATTGCCGCTTCGAATTCCTTGGCGGCGGTCTCGAGCCGGCTCGCCACATTCACGGTATCGCCGATCGCCGTCATGCTGCGCACCCGCCCATATCCCATCGTGCCGACGACGGCCGGGCCGGTATGAATGCCGATGGCGATGCGCAGCGGCAGCGCCAGTTCGTCGGCGAGCTCTGCGGCGAGCTTCTCGATCTCGGCAACGATCGCTGCTGCTGCGTTGAGCGCCTGGCGGCAGGCTTCCTCCGGCGCGGTGCTGAGGCCGAACAGCGCCATGGCGCCGTCGCCGATGAACTTGTCCAGCCGTCCGCCCGCCTGCTCCACTGCCTTGCCGATTATGGCGAAATAGCGGTTCAGCAGGAAGACGACGTCGAAGGGCAGGCGGGTTTCCGTCAGCGTGGTGAAATGGCGGATATCGACGAACAGCACGGCGATCTCGCGCTCGCGGCCGGGGCTCGTCTCCTGACTGTTGGCGGGAAGAGCGGCCTCGGTCGCCGGCACGAGAAGCGGCGCAACCGCGACGTTGTGGTTCGGACGAAGCTGGCAGGCGAGCCGGACATCCGGGCCGGCATTGATGCGTCTCAATGTCGTCTGTTCCATCTTGTCGGGGGCCGGCAGGCTGTCGTAGTCGCCAAGGATCTGCACACGGCAGGTGGAGCACTGCCCCTTGCCGCCGCAGACGGCATAATGCGGCAGGCCGCCGAGCCGGCTTGCTTCCAGCACCGAGAAGCCGCGCGGCACACGGATCACCTCGCCGCCCGGATAATTGACGGCGACCTGGTCAAGCCGCTCCTTCAGCTTGCGCCGGGCGCGGGCCATGACGACGATCAGCAGCGAGGCCGAGAAGGCGCCGTAGAGCCCGGCACGGATCATGGCGACCTGACGGTGAACTTCCGGGTTTGAGATGTAACGGGTGTTGACGCCCTCCTTGTAGGCGCTGATCGTCATTGCCTGCTGGTAGGATGGGTCGGCGAGCGTTCGGCCCATTTCGACGAAGCCGAGCAACGAAAGCACCGGCACGAGGATCGCAAGCGCCAACAGGAGGGGCGCAAAATCCGGATACCAGGGCCGATAGCGCAGCCAGAAATGGATGCCGATGCAGCCATGGATCCAGACGGCGACGACAGCGAAGCCCTGCCGCAATCCGTTCGCCGGATTCCTGATCCAGAGCATGCTGACGACCGCCTCATAGTCATCGATGTAGCCGTAGAACTCGTGGGCGATACGCGTGCCGATGACATGATCGAGGAGCAGCAGCGGGATCATCAAGCCGAGCACGATCTGCGCCATTTCCCCCTTCGGCATCACGAGGCTGCGTCTGACATAGATGGCGCGCAGCACCAGCGCGATATGGATGAGGACCGCCGAATAGAAGATGGTCGTCCCCAGAGGATTGCGCCAGATCATCAGGAAAAGATGGGCGGCTTTATCGGCGGCGGAGACCGAAATCAGGCCGATCGCATGGTTTGACAAATGCAGCAGGACGAAGATGAAAATGACGAGGCCGGAACCGAGCCTCGCCCTTCTGATCGCACGCTCCGAAAAAATCCCTGTGGCCGAGACCGTCGTCATTCATTCCCGTTCTTGTCGATGTAACCGCAGGCCCATAGAGATTGAGAAAGAGGCGGAATTGCTTCGATCGCGATCACATTCCATATGCTTATGCGCAAGTTTTAATGAAGGGGACAATAGCGGAATTTTTCGTGATAGCACGAGTGCCTGATGTAAACAGTCTGTCTTATGTGAGGTGTCAATGCGGGTGGCTTTCTACGCGCCGATGAAATCGCCGAACCATCCGGTGCCTTCAGGCGACCGGCTGATGGCACGGCTGTTGATCCGGGCGCTGGAACTTGCCGGACACGAGGTCGAGGTCGCTTCCGAATTCCGCGCCTATGCCTCGACACCGGAAGCCGCAGCGGAGCTCGAACCCGCCGTCCACACCGAACTGGAGCGGCTGCGGTTGGCATGGAAATCCGCGCCGCGGCCGGATCTCTGGTTCTGCTACCACCCCTATTACAAATCGCCCGATCCCTTCGGGCCTGTCCTCTCTGCCGAATTCGCCATTCCCTATGTCACCGCCGAAGCCTCCTATGCGGCAAAACGCAACGCGAGCGGCTGGGCCGCGTCGCAGAAGCGCGTGGGCGCGGCGATCATGCAGGCGGCGGTCAATATCAGCTTCACCGAGCGTGACCAGGCAGGACTTGCCTCCGCCCTTCCGCAGGCGCGCCTTGCTCGTCTGAAACCCTTCATCGATACGACGCTGTTTGAAACGATTTCGCCGGAGCCCGATCGGCGCCGGCTGATGACGGTCGCGATGATGCGGGCCGGCGACAAGATAGACAGTTATGCGATGCTCGCAAAAGCATTGCGGCTGATCGAAGACCGGCCCTGGACGCTTGCCGTCATCGGCGATGGTCCGATCCGCCACGAGGTGCAGGCGCTGTTTGCCGATCTTCCCGGCCGCGTCGAATGGCTGGGCGAGCGGAATGCCGTCGAGATTGCCGAGTTGCTCGGACGCGGCGGCCTCTATGTCTGGCCCGGTTGCGGCGAGGCCTATGGCCTTGCCTATCTGGAAGCCCAGGCCGCCGGCCTGCCCGTCGTCGCGCAAAGAACGGCGGGCGTGCCCGCGGTGGTCGAGGCTGGCGTGACCGGCCTGCTGACAGCGGATGGCGATGTCGTGGCCTATGCCGGCGCCGTGGCCGCCCTGCTTGACGACAGGCAAAGGCGCGACGCCATGGGGCAGGCGGCACGGCGCTTCGTGCTCAGGGAGCGTTCGCTTCCCAACGCGGCGCGAGTGTTGAACGGAATTTTGCAGGACAATCTGGGAATGGGAGCGACGGGATGACCGACAAGATGGCCTGGGAGCCTTTGCGGCGCGAGCTTGACCGCTGGCAGGCGGCCGGCCGCGTGGCGCGGTTCTGGCTGCGGGATGACGATGCCGTCGAACCGACGCCGGCACTGGAGACACTGACGGCGCTCGCGGGCGAAAGCAACGTTCCGCTGACGCTCGCGGTTATTCCCGCCCTGACCGGCGAGGCCTTGGCCGCGCGCCTAGGGGAGGAAACAGCCATAACGGTTGCGGTGCATGGCTGGTCTCATACGAACCATGTGGGGCCGGAAAAAAAGAAGCAGGAACTCGGCGGCGAACGCCCGGCGGATGTCGTGCTCGGCGAGTTGCGGGAAGGCTTCCGGCTGTTGCAGCTGTTGCATCCGGCCCGCTTCCTGCCGATGCTGGTGCCGCCTTGGAACCGGATCGACGCTAGTCTTATCCCGGCGCTGCCGGGCCTCGGATTTACCGCCCTTTCGGTTTATGGGCGGGCAAGGCAGGATGGCCCGGTGCCGCTGCTCAACACCCATGTCGACATCATCGACTGGCACGGCACGCGCGGCGGACGGGGCGAGGCGGAATTGGTGGCCGACCTGGTAGCGGAGCTCCGCGATCGGTTTGCCGGCAGCGAGGAACCTGTCGGCGTGCTCACTCACCATCTGGTGCACGATGTGGCCGCATGGGACTTCCTGTCGGCCTTGTTTGCAGTGACGGGCCGGCATGCGGCCGTCCGCTGGTCATCGGCGTCGGAGCTGCTTGAGCATGTCGCGCAATAGTGTGCCGCGGTTTTGCGATAACGACATGCGTAAAAACAAGATCAGGCGGCGTGAACGCGCCCGAGGAAGTCTCGCATGAGTGCGACGACGTCATCGAGATGCGTCTCGAGCAGCCAGTGGCCGCCGCCCAGCAGATGCAGTTCGGCATCCGGCAGATCTCGCAGATAGGCTCGCGCCGATTTTTCCGGCATGTAGTGGTCGTTGGGACCCCAGACGATCAAGGTCGCAGGCTGGTATTCCCGCAGGTATTTCCGGTGTTCCGGAAACCAGGCCCGGTTCTCCTTCAATCCGGCGATCAGGTCGATGGCGATTTCCTTGCGCCGCGGCGTGGTCAGCGACCAATGCAGCTTCCAGAGATCGGGCGGGACGGTACCGGCCAGAGCCGGCGGCAGATCGTTGAGGAATTCATCCCTGAAGGTGTCCTCGCTGACCGCTTCCGCCAGCGCCGTCCTCATCTCCGAAATTGGAAGCGTCCACGTCGCCTCGATATCGGCATACTTGGGTCCGAGGGCATCCTCATAGGGGATGTCGCCATTCTGGATGATGAGCGCCACGATGCGCCGAGGCTCTTTGATTGCCAGCCGCGCGCCGATAGGCGACCCGAAATCGTGCAGGTAGAGGACGAAGCGGTCGATATTGACGGCGTCGATAAAGGCCTGCAGCCAGGCGGCATAACCATCGAAGCTGTAGTCGAAATCGTCAGGCGTGCCGCTATAGCCCGCGCCAGGGAAATCCGGTGCGATCAGGCGCCAGCGGTCGGCAAGGCGCGGCATGAGATTGCGAAATTCATAGGACGAGCAGGGGTAACCGTGCGGCAGCAGCAAGACCGGAGCATCCGGCCGACCGGCCTCGCGGTAAAAAGTCTCGATGCCTGCGACCGTGATCGAGCGATGCCGGACGAGAGCGGACATCGGGAAGCTTCCGACGCTGCCGCTCACTTTCGATCCCCTTCATGCTGCTCGGCGCCCTCTACCGGCCGCAGCCAGGGCTCGCGGCGCTTGATCCAGAGTTCGTAGCGCGGCACAAGCGGCGTCGGGGCATCGGACAGGATACCGAGCTTGATTTCCGCCTCTTCGTCATCGGCGGAAAACAGCCGCGAACCACAGCCGGTGCAAAAATGGCGACCTCGGAACTCGGCGGTTTCCCCAGAATGTTCGAATTGGTCGGCTGGCCAGATCCCGTAAAAGGTAAAGGCCGAACCGCTTTCTTTCCTGCAGTCGGTGCAATGACAGATCCCGACGCGCAAAGGTTCGCCTCGAACAGAGATCTGCACTTGCCCGCAAAGGCACTTTCCGGAAAACACGGTCATAGCTGGTCCCCGCGCAATGGTTTACCTGCCGGGAAACGGCCTGATCCAGCATCTGTTCCGTCAGCAAGCTGAGGTTTCGCGGGTTGCTAGATCACCACGGTCTGATTGTCGCGGGCGGCAAAGGATTCGGGGAAGGCGGCCTGCGCCTGCGCTTCCATCTCAGCCAGCTGTTCGTCGGTGCGCGAGGGGGCGTGGTGGAAGAGCGCGAAGCGCTTGGCGCCCGCCATCTTCGCAAGCTCGGTGCCGTGCTGCCAGGTCGAATGGCCGAAGCCCTTGAAACGCTGCATCTCGTCTTCATTGTAGGTGCAGTCGTAGACGACGAGATCGGCGTCCTGCATCATCTCCAGTGAGACCGGATCATAAGCGCCCGGAATATGTTCGATGTCATAGACGAGAGCGATCGAACGGCCCTGCCATTCGACGCGGTAGCCGATGGCGCCGCCCGGATGGTTCAGCATGAAGGTCTTGATCGCGATGCCTTCGTGGGGGGTCAGAACCTGACCGGGATGGAAGTCGCGGAAGTTCATCGTCGCCTGACAGATGTCGGTCTTGACGGGAAACCAGGGCGGGCTGATGAACTGATCGACCATTTCCCGCGTGCTCATCTTGCCGTCGAGGTGGCCGGACCAGATGTTGACGTTGATCGAGGGGTAATAGATCGCCTTGAAGAAGGGCAGGCCGATGATGTGGTCATAGTGGCAGTGGCTGAAGAACAGGTCCACGTCGCTGACGCCGTCGGCGAGCAGCGACAGCCCCGCCTCGCGCAGGCCGGAGCCCGCGTCGAAGATCATCCGATGTTTTCCGCAGCGAATTTCGATGCAGGAAGTGTTACCGCCGTAGCGATCGAACTCGGGGCCCGACACTGGAATACTGCCACGGACGCCCCAAAATTTTACCTGAAACAGTTCTGTCGTCATCGTTCTTCAAACCGGCCTTCCCGCGTCGCCATCGTAGTCATTGTTTATCCCGATGCGAAGCAGTAGAATTCCACGGGTTTGCCTGCGCCCCCTTTCATTCTCCTAACCGCTAGCGGAAGAAGAAGTAGATTTTCCTAAGCAATCGGCTTTCGCTTCGGAAAGCAAGCCGGTTTGGTTGGTTTTCGGTAAACGGGCTGCTGGGGCGGGGCGTTTTCCGCAAGTCATGCCTATTAGATGGTTGCGCGCGATTGAAAAAACAATTGCTGCCTCCTCAGGCCCAGATCCACTGCATGCCTTTATCAAGATCGTGGCACGCCAGCGCGGCGTCAGGCAGTTCCAAGCCTTTTGATATTTCCTATGAGGTCCGCGGCGAGACGCAACGAGGCGGCGGTTGCCATGGTCATTTGCGGCAGCAGCAGCCATTCGAGCGTCCAGGCAGCGCCTGAGCGTTCCTGCTCGTGGACGAGGGACTGGTGGATGCCCGAGAGAACAGTGGCATTGAAGCGGGCGAGCGAGATCAGGACTTCGGCGGAAACCGGGTTCTGCTTGTGCGCCATCGCCGACGAGGTGCCGCCGCCGGCAATTTCGATTTCGCCGCCGGCCTGGGCGAGCAGCGCGATATCCTGGCCTATCTTACCGAGGCTGCCCGATATCGACGCGAACAGGCCGGCGATATCGGCGATCGGCAGACGCCCGCTCTGCCATTGCGTTGCGTCGGCAAGGCCGAGTTCCTGGGCGAGCGAGGCGCGAACGGCTGCGGCCTGCGACCCGAGCTTATCAAGCGTGCCGGCCGCACCGCCGAACTGGACGGGAAAACTCTGCTCGGTCAGGCGGTCGCGATAGGTCGCGAGCGGCGTGCGCCAGGCTTCGAGGCGATCGGTGACGGTGATGGGGATCGCCGCCTGCATGCGGGTATGGCCCATCAGCCGGTTTTGGCCGAACTGGCCGTCGAGCGCATCGAGCCCTTTGAGGATGGCGGAAAGCCGGCCGGCAAACAGGAAGACGACGGCCTTCAGGCGGACCATCAGGCTGGTATCGATGACATCCTGGCTGGTGGCGCCGAGATGGAGACTCTTGGCCGCCTCCTCGCCGACAGCGGTGCGCAGCTGCTTGATGAGTTCGGGGATGACGACACCGTCCCTTGCCGTTGCCGATCGAAGGCTGGCCAGATCGGGCGAGAAGGCGGGGCAGATTTCGGTGATGCGCCTTGCTGCTTCGGCGGGGATGAGGCCATGGCCGGCTTCGGCCCTGGCGAGCGCGGCCTCGAAGGAGAGCATGGCGCGGATATCGGCCTCGGCGGAAAAATAGGAGGCGATTTCACCGTCGCCGAGCAGGCCGGAAAGGAAGGGGTGGTCGAAGGGCGATGCGGTCATGATTGTCTCGCTTTGCTGGCCCCTCATCCGGCTGCCGCCACCTTCTCCCTATTGGGACGGGACTGCGGTGGCGTCCGCGCTTTATGGGCAGGTAATCTCGCGTGGGCACGTCCCTCTCCCCTCGGGGAGAGGGACGGTGAGGGGGAGGCTACTTGCACAGGGCTTTCCGAACAAGCCACCGGCATACCCTCAGATATCGAGAAATACCGTTTCCTTGGGACCCTGCAGATGGATGTCGAAATGGCAGGTCGCGCCGTCGCGGGTGGCGACCATCGTTGCGACGCGCTCGCGATGTTCGATGCGGGACAGCAGCGGGTCGGCGGCGTTGGCCTCCGTCTCCTCCGGGAAATACATACGCGTATGCAGGCCGATATTGATGCCGCGGGCGACGATCCAGAAGGTGATGTGCGGGGCTTGTCTACGGCCGTCCTTTAAGGGGACACGGCCGGGCTTGACGGTCTCGAAGCTGTAGACGCCATCCTCGGCGCGGGTCGGGCAGCGGCCCCAGCCGGTGAAATTCGGATCGGCGGTTCCGCGCATTTCCGAAGGGCTGTTGTAGAGGCCGGCGCTGTCGGCCTGCCAGATCTCGATAACGGCATCGCGCACCAATGCGCCGGCGCCATCGAAGATCCGGCCGCTGACGGTGATGCGTTCGCCGAGCGTCTTGTCATTGACCATCTCGATGCCGAGATCGGTGTCGTAGACGCCCTTTATGTCGCAGAAATTCGGCGTCAGGCCGATATGGACATAGGGGCCTGCCGTCTGCGACGGGGTTTCCTTGAGATAGCCGAGCTGTTGCATGGTCAGTTGCCCTCCAGCCTGTTTTCGAACATCGTCGAGCGGCGGCCGCGCAGCACGATATCGAATTTATAGGCGCGTGAATCCATCGGGATCGTGTTGCCCCAGTCGAGCGGCGCGATCAGCTGCTCGATCGCCGCCTTGTCGGGGATCGTGCCGACGATCGGACATTTCCAGATCATCGGATCGCCCTCGAAATACATCTGGGTGATCAGGCGCTGGGCAAAGCCGTGGCCGAAGATCGAGAAATGGATATGGGCCGGCCGCCAATCGTTGACGCCGTTCGGCCAGGGATAGGCGCCGGGGCGGACGGTGCGAAAGGAGTAACGGCCTTCCTCGTCGGTGATGGCGCGGCCGCAGCCGCCGAAATTCGGGTCGATCGCCGCAAGATAGGTTTCCTTCTTGTGGCGATAGCGGCCGCCGGCATTGGCCTGCCAGAACTCGACCAGGGCGCCGGCAACCGGCTTGGCACGTTCGTCGAGCACCCGGCCATGGACGATGATGCGTTCGCCGATAGCGCTTTCGCCGGGGCGCGCATAATTCAGGATCAGGTCGTTGTCGAGTTCGCCGATCATCGAATGGCCGAAGACCGGACCGGTGGTTTCGGAAACCGTGCCGTCGAGCGACAGCAGCGCACGCTGCGGCGCGCGCAGCACGGAGGTCTTGTAGCCGGGAGTCAGCGCCGGCGCATGCCAGGCACGGTCGCGGCCGAAGAAGGCGCCGGTCTCGGGTTTGCGATTTGCTCGTTCGGACATTTTTCCCCCTCAGGCCGCCTTGTCGGCGTCCATCTGTGCAAAGGTCTGCTTTGCGATCTTGATCGCGTGATTGGCGGCGGGAACGCCGGCATAGATCGCCACATGCAGCAGCGCCTCGCAGATATCCTCACGGGAGGCACCCGTATTGACGGTGGCGCGCACATGCATGGCGACCTCGTCGTCCTGGCCGAGCGCCGCGAGCAGAGCGATGGTGACGATCGAGCGCTCGCGCTTCGTCAGCGCCGGGCGCGACCAGACATGGCCCCAGGCGGCTTCGGTGATCAGTTCCTGGAAGGGACGGTCGAACTCCGTCGATGCGGCGGCGGCTCGGTCGACATGGGCGTCGCCGAGCACGGCGCGGCGGGTCGCCATGCCTTGGCGATAGCGCTCGGAGGAGGACGCGGTTTCGTTCATGGGCTGTTTTCTCCAGGTGTAATGGATGTGAGGAAGGCGCGGATGACCGCCGTCAGCGCTTCCGGCTGCTCGACGCAGGGAATGTGCGCGCAATTGGGGATGACCTCATAACGCGCGTCGGGGATAAGCTTGGCGGTCGAGAGCACCAGATCGGGCGGCGTCGAGCCATCCTGGTCGCCGACGACGCAGATTGTCGGGACAGTGATCGTCTTTGCAGTTTCGGTAAAATCGGCGTCGCGGATCGCGGCGCAGGCAGCGACATAACCTTCGACCGGCTGACGCGTCAGCATGTTGCAATAGCCTGAATAGGCGGTGTTTTCGGGCCGGCGGAAGGCCGGCGTGAACCAGCGCTCCATGATGGCGTCGACGATGCTGCCGATGCCGTTTTTCTCGACGGCGGCAATGCGGGCGTTCCAGCTCTCTGCTGTGCCGATCTTATGGGCGGTGTCGCACAGGATCAGGGCACTGACCAGGTCCGGCCGGCGCTGATAGAGCGACTGGGCGATGAGGCCGCCGACGGAGAGGCCGCAGACGACGGCCTTCTTGACCGACAAGAGATCGAGCAGGCCGGCGAGATCCGTCGCATGATCTGCAATCGATGAGGGGAGCTGGCCGACATCGGACAGGCCGTGGCCGCGCTTGTCGTAAAGCACGATAGGGAATTCGCCGGCAAGCCGCACCACGACGTCGCGCCAGATGCGGAAATCCGTCCCGAGCGAATTGGTAAAGACGATCACCGGCCTGTCGGCTGGTGCACCGATGACCTGATAATGGATCGTCACGTCGTTTATGCGGGCGAATTGCACGTCATTCTCCTCCTGAAGGCGAAATTGAATGTTTGATCCGGTTAAGTAAAATGATATTTTCAGGCTTTTCGATAACTTCGGAGTTATGTGAGCGATGATCGACAGCCGCGTCAAGTTTCGCCATCTGCAGACCTTTGTCGAGGTGGCGCGGCAGAAGAGCGTCATGAAGGCCGCCGAATTGCTGCATGTCAGCCAGCCGGCGGTCACCAAGACAATCCGCGAACTGGAACAGGTGCTAGGTGTCGATGTCTTCGAGCGCGACGGCCGCGGCATCAAGATCACCCGTTACGGCGAGGTCTTCCTGCGGCACGCTGGTGCGGCGCTGACGGCGCTGCGCCAGGGTCTCGATTCCGTCTCGCAGGAGCAGTTTTCCGAAGCGCCGCCGATCCGGATCGGCGCGCTGCCGACGGTGTCATCGCGAATCATGCCGCGGGCGATGGAGCTCTTCCTCAAGGAGAACACCTGGAGTCGGGTGAAGATCGTCACCGGCGAGAATGCGGTGCTCTTGGAGCAGCTTCGTGTTGGCGATCTCGATGTCGTCGTCGGGCGTCTGGCAGGCGCCGAGAAGATGGCCGGCTTTTCCTTCGAGCATCTTTATTCCGAACAGGTAGTGTTTGCCGTGCGCCCCGGCCATCCGCTGCTCGACGGCCGGCAATCGCTGTTTTCAGGTTTCGGCAACTACACGGTGCTGATGCCGACGCGGGGTTCGATCATCCGGCCGGTGGTCGAAAATTTTCTCATCGCCAATGGCGTCGCCAGCCTGCCCAACCAGATCGAGACGGTATCGGATTCCTTCGGCCGCGCTTTCCTCCGGGCAAACGACGCGATCTGGATCATTTCCCACGGCGTGGTGGCCGACGATGTCGCCGACGGGCGGCTGGCGCTTCTGCCGATCGATACCGGCGAGACCAAGGGGCCGGTCGGATTGACGATGCGCGCCGATGCCGTTCCGTCGCTGCCGCAATCGATCCTGATGCAGACGATCCGGGAGGCGGCAGGCGAGGTTTCCTGAGGTAATGGAGGACGGACCGATGGAGGATCAGAAGAGGAGTCTCGGCAGGCGGGCGACGGAAGCGACGGTGAAATTCGTCGCAGTGCTTGCGGCGATGATCTTCATCGCGGCGGGCTCGCTGTCCTATTGGCAGGGCTGGCTGTTCCTTTTCAATTTTGGCGGCTGGATTGTCGCGACGACGGCCTATTTCCTGAAATATGACCGCGCCTTGCTGGAACAGCGGCTGCATGTCGGGCCGGCTGCGGAGCGGGAACCGGCCCAGAAGCGCATTCAGCTTTTCAACGGCATCGTGCTGATCGCGCTCTTCATCGGTTCGGCGCTCGATTACCGGTTCGGCTGGTCGGCCATTCCGGCGCCGATCGTGATTTTCGGCAATGTTCTGATGGCGGCCGGCTTTTACGGCTGCTTCCTCGTGCTGCGGCAAAACAGCTTCGCTTCGGCAACGGTCGAGATCCGCCGGGATCAGCGGGTCATTTCAAGCGGGCTCTACAGCGTCGTGCGTCATCCGATGTATGCGGCGGCGCTGGTGCTCTTCGTCGGCATACCGCTGTCGCTCGGCTCCTATTGGGGCCTGCTGGCCATCCCTCCTGCCTTTGCCGGACTTGTCGCGCGACTGCTGGACGAGGAGAAACATCTGACAAGAGACCTGCCGGGTTACGCCGAATACCGCCGCGAGGTCCGCTACCGGCTGCTGCCTGGGCTATGGTGACGGCTCCATTGGAGCAATTCTTGAAATCTGTTGCCGAATGCCCAGATTTGGACTATGTCTAATTCAAGACAGGAGGCTGTTATGCAGCATGCGCGACGCACCGAGCACCGGGAAGACCAGGGGCCACAGCGGCTGGACATGGATCGCTTTGCGCCGGCAAATCGCAAGAGGCTAAGCGCACCGGCCTTGCGGACCTTCCTGGCGATCGCCGATCTCTGGGGGCTGACGGAAGAGCAGCGTCTGCTCGTACTCGGTTACCCCTCCCGGTCGACCTACCACAATTGGGCCAAACAGGCGCGCGAGCACGGCGCTTTCACGCTTGACGTCGATACGCTGACCCGGATCTCGGCGGTGCTCGGCATCCATCAAGCACTCGGTGTGCTTTTTGCCGATGAGCGCGCCGGCGTCGCCTGGCTGCGCACGCCGCATCAGGCGCCGGTTTTCGGCGGGCATCCACCGCTTGATATCGTGACCAGCGGAACTCAGGACGGGCTGATGACCGTCCGCCGGTTTCTCGACGGCGCGCGCGGCGGTCTCTACATGCAGCCGAACAGGCTCGACGAAGCCTTCGCGCCTTACGAAGATGCGGACATCGTCTTCCGGTGAGGGATCGATTTGCAGAGGCGCCGCGTCCGTCACACCGGCTGATCCCGTCGCAATTTCCACCGATCGGCCTTTTCGAGACGGTGACGCGGGTGGCCGACCTCGAAGCGGTGATGGAACTCGTCGGCTGGACCAACGACCGTCTCGTCGCCGATCGCATCCAACGGCTTCCCGAAAACGAGTGGGTTTACGGCAGGCCGAACGCCAGTATCGTCATGGCGGCTTTCCTGCATGTTGCGCCGGGAGGAATGCGGTTCAACGGTCCTGATCTCGGCGCCTGGTATGCCGCCGACGAACTCAGGACAGCCGCCGCCGAGGTCGGCCATCATCTCCGGCGCGAGGCTGTCGCACGCGGGGTAGCAACGATGGCACGCACCTATCGAAGCTATGCGGCCGCCCTGATTGGCGATTACCTCGACATTCGCGGCGAAGAGAGGCTGCGGCCCGATGTCTATGACGGCACCAGCTATGCGGCGTCGCAAGTGCTGGGGGAAGAGGTGCGCTCGAGCGGCGGCGCCGGTATCCTCTACGACAGTGTCCGGCTGAGAGGCGGGGTGGCCATCGTCGCGCATCGGCCACGCAACATCCGGGACGTCGTGCAGGCCGATCATTTCGAAATCACCGTTTCCGCCACCGACCGGCGCATCGATATCAGGAAGCTTGCCGCCTGATAGCGGCAATCGCAAGGTGAGCCTCAAACCGGCAATCGTTCGGCCCAGGCCTTTGCCGCCTTGGCCATCGTGGCGAGGTGATCGGCGCTCGAGAAGCCGGAGATCGTCTTGCGCGGCTTGAGGTCGTGGTCGCCATCCTCAAGCCAGAGGATCTCGATCCTGTCGGAGAGATCATAGCCCGGCACCTCGTCTCGTGTGCCGAATTCGTCGCGCGTTCCCTGGCAGATCAAGGCGGGCGTCCTCAGCCCGGCGAGATGGGCGGTGCGCAGCTTCTCCGGCTGGCCGGGCGGATGGAAGGGATAGCCGAGGCAGAGCAGGCCGGCGATCTTTCCCCTGTGATAGAGATCGTCGGCGATCATGCTGGCGACCCGGCCGCCCATCGACTTGCCGCCGATGATAAGCGGGCCGCTGGCGCCGAGCGCGGCAATGGCCGCCTCATATTCGGGATTGAGCGATTCGGCGCGCGGCGGCGGCTTGCGGCCTTCCGAGGTGCGGCGGGCGGCCATATAGGCGAATTCGAAGCGGGCCACACGGAAGCCAACGCCGGCAAGCGCATTTGCCGCTGCTGTCATCGACGCCGAATCCATCGGCGCGCCGGCGCCATGTGCCAGAAGGATGGTGAAACGCGCATCCTGAGGACCCTGCAGCAGAAACCTGTCAAGCATCGGTAATCCTCCATGCCGTCGTCGGAACCATGTCGACGGCCGTGACTTCTTCACTGAAAGGAGACTGACAATGTCGACGAATGATCAAAACGTAAAGCCCGAGCAGCGGCGTCCCAAAGATGTCGGCGCCGTTCCCGACAAGCCGGAGCCCGCAGACGCAGAATCGATGGCGCCGCCGGCGATGCAGCCGGCCGGGGTCGGGGACAAGAGCGAACGACCGGTGGTCAATCCCGTCAGTGGAGTTGCCATCTGACGCACCTTGTCAACGTCCTGCCGAATAGCCCTTGAAACCGGGGCGCAAAGGGTCCATATACCGGCCCTGCCTGAAAAATGGATGCGCGCGGTATCGACGTTGTCGAACTGTTCGTTGTCCGACAGGATAAGGGCGCTCCCCGCAAGGGTCGAGCGCCCTTTTTGCTTTACAGCCCTTGCGCATATCGCCGCTTTCGCTTGTCTGATGGCGGAAGGAATTTCAGCGACGGAGAAGCGAGGCCCTGTGGAGCGAATTACCGGCAAAACTTTTAGAAACGTGGGCGGAAATAATAAGCACGGAACAGCGGCCGCACCTTGTTACGCCGGGAAAGGGTTTCTCCACGCATCTAGTTGTTCAAGCCGTTCGTACCACGCCTGAATATGCGTAAACTCGGAAAGTGGAATCTCAGCAGAAGTCGCATAAGGAAGTGCAGCGGCCAATGCGAAATCTGCGACAGTCAGCGTCTTCCCGACCGCGACGCTGTTAGTAGCCAAATGGTCGTCGAGCACGCGAGCATGTAGTCGGAAGCTCGTCTTCGCATCTTCGATCACGGCGACGTCAGGCTCCCCGCCGAACAAAGGTTTGATCAAGTATTCAAACCACAAGGCTGCCGCGTGCCGGGTGAAATGACTCGCGTCCCAGCTCAGCCACCGGAGGACGTCGATCTGCCTGTGGTCATGCGGCCAGAAATCCGAGCCAACTCTGTCAGACAATCGGCACATGATGGCATTCGCTTCCCACAAGGTTCCGGCATCATCCTGCAGCACAGGGACTTTCCCGTTCGGGTTGAGAGCTAGGAATTCCGTCGTACGCTGCTCTCCGCTGGCTAGGTCAATCCTTATGAACTCCACGTCGGCTTTAAGAAAACGGGCAGCGGCGCAGGCCTTCCGAGGATTGAGCGTCTCGCAATAGTAAAGCTTCATCGCCGCCTTACTCATGATCCGGCCTTTCGGACGTAGCCCCCAGAAAAACGCCCAGTCGCTCGAAGCTTTGCGACCAACCACCTTCATGACCCTTAAGTGATGATGCGTCTTCAAATCCACTTTGCCGAAACGTCATTTCCGTTCCTCCGTCGCTTTCCTTTAACGTGATGGTGACGACTGTTTCCGGGCTTTTTTCGCCGGTTCCGATCTCCCAGGCATGTGTGAAGACAAGCCTGTGCGGAGGGTTGACCTCAAGGTATTTTCCGCTAACCCAGTGCTCCTCTCCATCTGGCGCTATCAGACAGGCGCGGTGTCTACCGCCGGGCCAGACTTCAAGCTGGTCGCCCACCGCCTTGAAGCCGTGAGGACCGCTCCATTGCGCTAGCGCTTTGGGGTCGGTCCATGCTCTGAAAACGAGATCGCATGGGGCATCGAACCTTCGTACAAAAACCAGATCGCGGGCGTTGTCAGTATCAGTCTCCGGATTTGTCATCTTCGTATCCTTGTACCTTGGACAAATAGCCATCGAGACGATCAAAGCTCTGATCCCAGAAGCGTCTGTAATCGCCAATCCAATCAGAGATTTTCTTCAATGCGTCCGGCTCAAGTTCGCGGGGACGCGAAGTCGCTTCACGGCCGGAGCGGATCAAACCGGCCTGTTCCAGGACCTTGAGATGCTTTGAAATGGCAGGCTGAGACAGCTCGAAGGGATCTGCGAGTTCGGCCACGGTCGCCTTGCCGTGAGCAAGCCGCCCCAGAATTGCTCTCCTTGTTGGATCTGAAAGTGCGGAGAAAATCGCATCGAGGCTGCTTTTCATATATCACCACATGGCTATATAACCGAATGGATATATTACTTATCGCGATGTGTCAAAGGCAATCTTCCGGTAGGTTGGCAACAGAGAATCATGCGTTGGCAACAGAGCGGGAAGTCCCGCGTCTGTCGTGCCGGAGTAGGAGGCGACTACGGGATCTCTTTTTGCCGCTCTGCTGATGAAGTGTTTCCGGTTGCAGAGGCACACCGCGCTCGCTGATGCCGCCGCGGAGCAGTTTGAGTTTGCTGAGGAGGCAGAAGACCGGGAAGGGCGTCTGGTAAAAGCATGTCGGCGGCCTTGGTGGCTTCAGCATGGCGGGTAATGAGGCCGGCGACCGTTTCCCTGCCAGCTGGTGCCCATGCTTATGCTGGCGACGCCGAGGCTAAAGCGCCCCTTAAGAAATATTCTCCTTTCCATTATGCGGCCTCCAAAACGAGCTTCGGCATGCGAGCGAAGAACACGGAACGGTTCTTGCACAGTTACTAATATGTTTACTGTGGGGAGACCTAATGTCATGAAGTGGTGCACATCCGCAGAGTTTGCCCCTCTGATGTTCGTTGTGAGTGGGTCGGAAAAATACAAGCTTGTCGCAACCCTTTTCCAGGCTGCCGAGATGCTGACGGTTGGCTGGCCGATCGACGACGGAGAAGAGTACCTTATCGCGATTAGCGCGTGCCGACATGCAATTCATGGGGAAATTCCGGCGCAGGACGCGCGAGCAGCGCTTATCCGTGCCGCCGACGAAGCTGGCATTCCGGTGATCACCGTTCACTGAGTTTCGCAGCCGACGGTGAAATGAGTTCGGCGCGGCGTCCTCTAGGAAGGGCGCAATGCTGATCATGAGCTGGTTCGATGATCCGCATTTCGGAACGCATAATCTTGATCTGCTTGGCTTTGGCGATCCGGGCACCGGGCCGGCCAAAGCGCGGGGCGAATATTTTCCGTCGGCTTCTGTCGATTTTCGCATCAGCCGATCGTCCTTGTAATGATGTGCTGCGACCCGGTCGTGGCTTCAGCACGTCCTTTGCGCGTCTGAGGCGCGCGGCAACAGAAGGAGGATATCGTCATGGATAATCGGCATCTGGTACCCGCCGCAGTGCTTGCGGCCAAGAACGGCGCCCGCTTCCCGAATGAGAGCGAGGCCTATCGCAGCGCCCGCGAAGCGCTGCTGGCCGAAGAGATCGAATTGCGCCGTCATATCGAGCGCGTGGCAAGACAGCGCCGGGCGCTGCCGCCGGGCGGCGAGGTGACAAAAGAATACCGCTTCGAAGGCAGCGATGGGCCGATCTCCTTTGCCGAGTTCTTCGCCGACAAGGATACGCTGATCGTCTACAGCTACATGTTCGGCCCACAACGCGAGCGCCCATGCCCAATGTGCACCTCGCTGCTGTCGGCCTGGGACGGCGAGGTACCTGACATCCAGCAGCGCGCCGCCCTTGCGATCGTCGCCCGCTCGCCGATCGAAAGGCTGCTCGCCTTCAAGAAGGAACGCGGCTGGCACCACCTGCCGCTCTACTCCGACATGACGGACGATTACAGCCGCGACTATCGCGCGATCGGCAGCGACGGCAGCGATGGCGCCGCCTTCAACGTCTTCACGCGGCGCGACGGCACCATCCGCCATTTCTGGAGCGAGGAGATGGGCGAAGCGACGGCCGATCCCGGCGAGGATCCGCGCGGCGCACCTGATCTGATGCCGCTCTGGACCGTGCTCGATGCGACGCCCGAAGGCCGGGCGCCGGACTGGTATCCGAAACTGTCCTATTAAGATCGGCCGCGTCGTCCGTCAGCCGGTGGAGCGGTTTCTGGAGGTCTCGACCCATTCGATGTTGGTGACCGCGGCATCCGGCAGCGGCGGCGGATCGATGTCGTATACATAGCCGCTGAGCATATCGGCGGCGCGTTCGGTCGCCTTGATCTTCGCCTCGGTTTCCGCGACCGCTTTGGCGATGGCTTCGATGCGGGCACGGAACATGTGGGCAAGCACATCGCGACCGGACTGCTTTTCGAGCCGTTCCAGATGCAGGCCGATGCGCGAGGCGTGGCGCTCCAATTCGCTCTTGCTGAAACGGGCCTTGCGCAGTTCTTCGGAAAGGCTTTCCTGCATGACAGCGACGGGATCGAAACTTCCCGGCGCGCGCTCGTCGAGCACGGCGTCGGTGACGAGCTTCTCGATCATCACGAGCGCCTGCAGCTCGGCGGCATCGGCGAATTCAACGTCGTAACCGGTATCGTCGTAGACCTTGCGCCGGACCGGATCGAGAAGCAGCCCATAGGCTTTCTGCAAATTGGCAAAGGCGTCCGAATCACCGCCCGAATCGGGGTGGGCAACTTTCGCCAGACGCCGGTAGGCGGCCTTCAGCTGCGCCTCGTCCGCATCGCGTTCAACGCCGAGAATATCGTATGGATCCGTCACGCCTGCTCCCTTGCTCCCCGCATGTTGCGGGCAGTCTAGGTCTTCTTCTGCATCAGAAGGGCAAAGTTTAGACCGAAAGCAGGAATGACGTCCATGGCCCGAGATCAGGATAGTCGATGCGCATGCTTAGCCAAATTATCGATTGTTCAATCTTTTCAAATCGTTATTTGAAAGTCAGCCTGTGGTGATCGATGCGAGATAACATTTGGCTTTACCATCGACCTCAAGCGCGATCGCGGCCGCATCCTCAATCAGCAGCGCATCGCCGGCCGCAAGCGCGCCGGTCTCGCCGCCCCGCCGGAAGGAGAGCGCGCCACCATGGCAGAGGAACAGGCATGTCGAGGGCGGCAGCGGCAGGGTGCTGCTGCCATCGACGTCGATCCGGACCAGCCTGTGGGCGAGCCCGTCGCGGCGCGTCATGATGTTGAGATCGGTGATCGCACCGTCCTGGAGCCTGGCCGCGACGGGGATATCCGCCGGGAAGGCCAGGGGATCGCTTGCCGTCGTCAGCAGCACCGGCGTGCTGCCTTCGATATCGAGCACCATGCCGTTGCCATCGAGGATCGCCAGCGTGCGGTCGATGCCGGGAAAAATCGAAAACGGGCCGTCGGTTGCGACGGTCGCCATACTGACGCGCCAGTCAAAACCGGCAAGACCGGCATTCTCAGGCGAAACGGCGATTTCCACCGTTTCGCCGCCGCCGTTCTTCCAGGGCATGCGTTTACAATCACCGGCGCGCAGGATTCTCACCGGGTTCAGTTCCCGAGAATGCCGGGCAGGCGCAGGCCCTTTTCCCGGGCGCAGTCGAGGGCGATCTCGTAGCCGGCATCGGCATGGCGCATGACTCCGGTCGCCGGATCGTTCCAGAGCACGCGTTCGAGACGCTTTGCCGCATCATCCGTGCCATCCGCGCAGATGACGACGCCGGAGTGCTGCGAGAAGCCCATGCCGACGCCGCCGCCGTGATGTAGCGATACCCAGGTGGCGCCCGACGCGGTGTTGAGCAGGGCGTTCAAAAGCGGCCAGTCGGAGACGGCGTCGGAGCCGTCCTTCATGGCTTCGGTTTCGCGGTTCGGCGAGGCGACGGAGCCGGAATCGAGGTGGTCGCGGCCGATGACGATCGGAGCGGAAAGCTCGCCGTTCTTGACCATTTCATTGAAGGCCAAAGCGAGGCGATGACGGTCGCCGAGTCCGACCCAGCAGATGCGCGCTGGCAGACCCTGAAAGGCGATGCGTTCCCTGGCCATGTCGAGCCAGTTGTGCAGGTGGGTATTCCCGGGCGTCAGCTCCCTTACCTTGGCATCTGTCTTGTAGATATCTTCCGGGTCGCCTGACAGGGCTGCCCAGCGGAAGGGACCGATGCCGCGGCAAAACAGCGGTCTTATATAGGCCGGCACGAAGCCCGGGAAGGCGAAGGCGTTTTCCAAGCCTTCTTCCTTGGCGACCTGGCGGATGTTGTTGCCGTAGTCGAGCGTGGGAATACCGGCGTTCCAGAAGGCGATCATCGCTTCGACATGCTCGCGCATCGAGGCGCGCGCTGCCTTTTCGACAGCCTTCGGATCGCTTTCGCGCTTGGCCTTCCATTCCGCCATCGTCCAGCCCTTCGGCAGGTAGCCGTTGATCGGGTCGTGCGCCGAGGTCTGGTCGGTGACGATATCAGGGCGAATGCCGCGGCGGACCATTTCCGGCAGGATTTCGGCGGCGTTGCCGAGCAGGCCGACGGATTTGGCTTCGCCCGCCTTGGTCCAGCGGTCGATCATCGCAAGCGCTTCGTCGAGCGTCTCGGCCTTGGCGTCGACATAGCGGGTGCGCAGGCGGAAATCGATCGAATCCGGATTGCATTCGACGGCAAGGCAGCAGGCGCCGGCCATGACGGCGGCGAGCGGCTGGGCGCCGCCCATGCCGCCGAGGCCGCCGGTCAGGATCCATTTGCCCTTGAGATTGCCGCCGTAGTGCTGGCGGCCGGCCTCGACGAAGGTTTCGTAGGTGCCCTGGACGATGCCCTGCGTGCCGATATAGATCCACGAGCCGGCCGTCATCTGGCCGTACATGGCAAGGCCCTTCTTATCCAGCTCGTTGAAATGATCCCAGGTCGCCCAATGCGGCACCAGGTTGGAGTTGGCGATCAGCACGCGCGGCGCATCCTTGTGGGTGCGGAAGACGCCGACCGGCTTTCCGGATTGCACGATCAGGGTTTCTTCTTCCGTCAGCGTCTTCAGCGTCGCGACGATCCGGTCGAAATCCTCCCAGGTGCGGGCGGCGCGGCCGATGCCGCCATAGACGACGAGTTCGTTCGGATTTTCGGCGACGTCGGGATCGAGATTGTTCATCAGCATGCGCAGCGGCGCTTCGGTCATCCAGCTCTTGGCATTGAGATCGTTGCCGCGGGGCGCGCGGATTTCACGGATATTGTGGCGTGGATTGGTCATGGCGGTTCCCCTGTTCTCAGGTTTCAATCGTCAGGTTTCGGGCGTCAGCGTTTCAGGCCTGGTGCGATCTGTTCGAGGCGCACCAGAATGTCTTTGAGATGCACGCGAAGCCTGTCCGCCTTGGTGGCGTCATAGGCAAAGGGCGGTGCCTCGGTCTGGAGATGCGTCGATTGCGCAAGCTCCATCTGGATCGCGTGCACACCGGTTTCCGGCTTTCCGTAATGGCGTGTCGTCCAGCCGCCCTTGAAGCGGCCGTTGAGCGCGCGGTCGTACCCCTCGGCGGCTTCGACGACGGTGAGCGTCGCCTGTTCGATGGCGCTGTCGCAGGTCTTGCCCATATCGGTCCCGATATTGAAATCCGGCAGCTTTCCTTCGAACAGGAAAGGAATGTGGGACCGGATCGAGTGGCAATCGTAAAGGATCGCGACGCCATGGATCGCTCTCACGCGCTCGATCTCGGCGGCAAGGGCTGCATGATAGGGCGCATGAAAATCCCGCAGCCGCGCCGCAATATCGGCCTGGTCAGGTCCCTGTCCATCCTTCCAGATCGCCTTGCCGTCAAAATCCGTTTCGGGAATGAGGCCGGTGGTGTTCTGGCCGGGATAGAGGCTGACGCCCGCCGGATCTCGGTTGGCATCGATGACGTAGCGGTGGAATGTGGCGCGCACGACCGTGACGTCGTCGAGCAGCCCGTCATAGAGGTGGTGGATGTGCCAGTCGGTATCGGCGAGAATCCTGCCATTGTCGTTGAGACGGTCGGCGATCTCAGCCGGCACTGACGTGCCGGTGTGGGGGAAGCCGAGGATGACGGGCGAGGTGCCCTGACGGATTTCGTATGGTGTGGTCATGGACAAAGTGCTCCGGTGTCTCGGGCGATACCCAAATGCACATACATCACGATCAACCCTCCAATACCGGCAATATGCCTGTTGAAACCGAGGCGTTCAGCGCGCCCGTCGCCACCAGTTCGGCAGCGGCGGCGAGGTCGTTTGCCATGTAGCGGTCGGTATCGAGGGTCGGGACCTCGCTGCGGATGGCGGCGATCGCCTTGCTCAGTTCCGGGCTTGTCGACAGCGGCGCGCGCAGTTCGACGCCTTGGGCGGCGGTCAGCGCCTCGATGCCGATGATGGCGAACAGGTTCTCCGTCATCCCAAGCAGGCGGCGGGCGCCGTGGCAGGCCATGGAGACATGGTCTTCCTGATTGGCCGAGGTCGGCGTCGAATCGACTGAGGCCGGGTGCGACATCTGCTTGTTCTCAGACATCAGCGCCGCCGAGGTGACCTCGGCGATCATCAGGCCGGAGTTCAAGCCCGGCTTCTTGGCGAGGAAGGCCGGCAGGCCGTAGGAGAGGGTGGGATCGACCAGCAGCGCGATGCGGCGCTGCGAAATCGCGCCGATCTCGCAGACGGCGAGCGCAATCTGGTCGGCGGCGAAGGCGACGGGTTCGGCGTGGAAGTTGCCGCCGGAGACAACGGAATTGTCCGACAGCACCAGCGGATTGTCGGTGACCGCGTTGGCCTCGATTTCGAGCGTGCGGGCGACCGAGCGCAGCAGATCGAGGCAGGCGCCGTCGACCTGTGGCTGGCAGCGGATGCAATAGGGATCCTGCACGCGCTCGTCGCCCTCGATATGGCTCTGGCGAATGATGGAGTTTTCGAGCAGGGCGCGAAGGGCGGAGGCCGTATCGATCTGGCCCTTGTGGCCACGCAAAGTATGAATATCCGGATGGAAGGGTGCCGAAGAGCCCATGGCGGCATCGGTGGACATGGCGCCGGTGATCAAGGCCGATTGTGCGGCGCGATGGGCGCGGAACAGGCCGGCCAGCGCCAGCGCCGTCGAGGTCTGTGTGCCGTTGATGAGCGCCAGGCCTTCCTTGGCGGCGAGCACCACCGGTTTCAGCCCGGCCCTTTCGAGGGCTTGCGCGCCCGGGAGGCGTTCGCCGGCGAAGAAGGCTTCGGCCTCGCCCATCATCACCGCCGCCATATGGGCCAGCGGCGCAAGATCGCCGGAGGCGCCGACCGAGCCTTTTTCCGGGATCAGCGGGATGACGCCTTTTTCCAGCATGCCTTCGATCAGCCGTACCAGCTCCAGCCGCACGCCGGAGGCGCCGCGGCCAAGCGAGACCAGCTTCAGCGCCATGATCAGCCGGACGATATTGTCGGGCAGCGGCGCGCCGACGCCGCAGCAGTGGGACAGGATGAGATTGCGCTGCAGCGTCGCGACATCGGCGCTGTCGATCTTGATCGAGGCAAGTTTGCCGAAGCCGGTATTGATGCCGTAGACCGGGGCATTGCCGGCGGCGATCTCGGCTATGCGGGCGGCGGCCTTGGCGATGCCGGCATCGAAGGCGGGATCGAGCCTTGCCGGCTCGCCGGTCCAATAGATGATTTCCAAATCCTTGAGCGAGACGGAGCCTGGATGGAGCGTGATGGTCATCGACCGTTCCTTTCGCCCTTGAAGATACGCGAGTGAAGCGGGTTGAAGCCGATGCGGTAGACGAGTTCGGCGAGGCTTTCGATATTCCAGACGGCGAGATCGGCGGACTTGCCGGGCTCGATCGTTCCTGTCTTGTCGAGCAGGCCGAGCGCACGGGCGCCTTCGCGGGTGGCGCCGGCGATGCATTCCTCGACGGTCAGGCCGAACAGCGTCGCCGACATGTTCATGGTGAGTAGCATCGAGGTGAGCGGCGAGGTGCCGGGATTGCAGTCGGTGGCGATCGCGATCGGCACGCCTGCCCGCCGCAATGCTTCGACCGGCGGCTTCTGCTTCTCATGGATGGCGTAGAAGGCGCCGGGCAGCAGCACGGCGACGGTGCCGGCTGCGGCCATCGCCGCAACGCCGTCTTCGTCGAGATATTCGAGGTGATCGGCCGAAAGTGCGCCGTAGGATGCAGCGAGCTTGGCGCCGCCGAGATTGGAGAGCTGCTCGGCATGCAGCTTGACCGGCAGGCCAAGCGC
The DNA here is from genome assembly GCF_014197475.1 of Rhizobium sp. BK212. NCBI lineage: Bacteria > Pseudomonadati > Pseudomonadota > Alphaproteobacteria > Hyphomicrobiales > Rhizobiaceae > Rhizobium > Rhizobium sp. BK212. Next base: position 930,300 of record NZ_JACIFS010000001.1, on the reverse strand, counting down.
TTTGGCCTTGTCGAAGACGCGGGCGATCTCCGTCGTGGAAAAAGCGATGCCCTCGCAGAAGCCGTCGACGGCATCGGCGAGACCGAGATTGAACATATCGTCGAGACCGGGCAGGACGACATCATCGAGATAATCGCCGTTGCGGCCTTTATATTCCACCGGCGTCGCATGGGCGCCGAGATAGCTGGTGGCGACGCGCACCGGTCTGATATGGCCGAGCAGGCGGGCGCTCTGCAGCATCTTCACTTCGCCGGTTCGGTTCAGCCCGTAACCGGACTTGACCTCGATCGTCGTCACGCCTTCGGCAAGCAGTGTGTCGAGTCGCGGCAGGGCCTCGGCGACGAGCTCCTCGACCGACAGCGCATTGGTCGCCTTCACCGAGGAGACGATGCCGCCGCCGGCGCGCGCGACTTCTTCATAGGTGGCGCCTGCAAGGCGCATTTCGAATTCGCGGGCGCGGTTGCCGCCGTGGACGATATGGGTGTGGCAGTCGACGAGGCCGGGCGTCACCCAGCGGCCTTCGAGATCGACGATCTCGGAATGTTCGATGGCCGATGCGGGCAGATCGCTTTCGGCACCGGCAAAGGTGATACGGCCATTCTCGATCAGCACGGCGCCCTTTTCGACGATGCCGAGGCCTTCTTTACCAGGCGCAAGCGTGGCGAGCCGCGCATTGCGCCAAAGCGCCGGCCTGACGTCGGCGGATGAGGCTTCCTCTGAAAAATTGTTCCCGGTCATCAGCTTTGCGCCTTTCCTTATGTCAAAACATGTATATACATAATCAACAGGTGACAAGTGAAATTTTGCGCGCTTTTCTGGAAAAGAAAGATCGGCGGCGCGGCAAGAGGAGAGGGAAGGCGATGACCACGCTTCACGCAGACACGGCGCTGACGCCGGAAGGCTGGCAGAAGAATGTACGGCTGACGCTCGAGGCCGGGCGCATCGCGCGGGTCGAAATCGGCGTTTCTCCCGAGCCGGGCGATGAACGCCACACGCTGCTCGTTCCCGCCATGGCGAACCTGCACAGCCATGCTTTCCAGCGGGCGATGGCCGGCCTTGCGGAAGTGCGCGGCCCGGCCAACGACAGCTTCTGGAGCTGGCGCACTGTTATGTACAAGTTTGCCCTGGCGATGACGCCCGAGCATGTCGAGGCCGTCGCGGCCAAGCTTTATGCGGAAATGCTGGAAGCCGGCTTTTCCCGCGTCGGCGAGTTCCACTATCTCCACCATGACAGGGATGGCAGCGCTTACGCCAATATCGCCGAGCTTGCCGAACGCATCGGCGCTGCCAGCGCAGAGACCGGCATCGGCCTGACATTGCTGCCGGTCTTCTACGCCCATTCCGGCTTTGGCGGCGCTGCGCCGATCGACGGCCAGCGGCGTTTCATCAATTCGCTCGAAAGCTTCGAAAGACTGATGGAGGGATGCCGGGCAGTGACCGGCCGGCTCGATGGCGCCGAACTCGGGCTGGCGCCGCACAGCCTGCGCGCCGCGACACCCGAGGAACTCACGAGGCTCGTGCCGATGGCCGGCGACGGTCCCATTCATATCCATGTCGCCGAACAGGTGAAAGAGGTCGAGGATTGCATCGCCTGGTCCGGCGCGCGGCCGGTGGAATGGCTGCTCGATCATGCGTCCGTGGATGAACGCTGGTGCCTGATCCATGCAACGCACATGACCGAGGACGAAACGCGGCGGATGGCGAAAAGCGGCGCAATCGCCGGCCTCTGCCCGATCACCGAAGCCAATCTCGGCGACGGCGCCTTTGCCGCGCCACTCTTCCTCGAAGAGGGCGGGCGTTACGGCATCGGCTCGGATTCCAACGTGCTGATCTCCGTGCCGGAGGAACTGCGCCAGCTCGAATATTCGCAGCGCCTGGCGCTTCGCGCCCGCAATGTCGTCGCAACCCCCGGCGGTTCGACGGCGCTTTCGCTGTTCACGCATGCACTTGCCGGCGGCGGTGCCGCGCTGAAAGCGCCGGCAGGTCTCGCCGAGGGCCATCATGCCGATATCGTTTCGCTCGATATTTCAGCCGTTCCCTATCTCGCGGGTGATCAGATCCTCGACCACTGGCTGTTTGCCCGCGGCGTTTCCGTCGATTGCGTCTGGGCGCGCGGCCGCAAGCAGGTGGAGGGCGGTCGCCACCGTGAACGCGACGCTATCGACCGGCGGTTCCTGGCCGCAATGGGCGAATTGCTTGCCGCCTGAAAAAGAGCTTTTCCCATCCCGATATTCGAATTAGAGCAATTCCAGCAAAAGTGCGTAGCGGTTTGCGTCCGGAATTGCGCTAAAACAAAGAGATAGCGGGGAGCCAACCGGAGCGTGGTAATGGACCAAAGCAGGGATCCCACCTTGCATCAGCGCATCCTGAGCGACATCGAGGGCCATATCGTCTCAGGCGAATGGCCGCCGGGGCACCGTATTCCCTTCGAGGTCGATCTCGCCACACAGTATGACTGTTCGCGCATGACGGTGAACAAGGTTCTGACCCAGCTTGCCAAGGCCGGCCTCATCGAGCGGCGCAAGAAGTCCGGCAGCTTCGTCACCCAGCCGCAGGCGCAATCGGCCGTTCTCGAAATCCACGATATCAAGGCCGAGGTTCAGTCGCTGAACCTGCCCTACTCCTATGCGGTATCGAAGAAGACGAGCCGCAAGGCCAAGGCGGACGACAGCCGCCGGCTGGAACTGCCTGTGGCGTCCTCGGTCGTCGAGGTCGTCTGCATCCACAATGCCGGCGCGCGGCCCTTTTGCCTGGAGGAGCGACTGATCAGCCTTGCGACGGTGCCGGAGGCGGCCAATGCCGATTTCCTGGCGATGGCGCCGGGTCCCTGGCTGCTCAACCAGGTGCCCTGGAGTACGGCCGAACACCGGATCCATGCCGTCTCCGCCAATGCCGAAGTGGCCGCAGCGCTCGATATAGCACGCAACACCGCCTGTCTCGTGGTCGAACGCCGCACCTGGAGCGGCGCCGGGCCGGTGACGCATGTGCGCTTCACCTATCCGGGCGATCGTCACGCGCTGGTGGCACGGTTCACGCCGGCGTCACAATAACGGCCATGTTCCATATACAACATGGCCGATGCTTTCATTCCTCGAACATCTTGCCGCTGCGCGCTTCCAGCCGGTAGCGGTGACCGGGATAGACGAGGCGGGCGGTCGATACCACCTGTTTTGCCGACCATGTGCGCCGGCGGATCGTCAGGCAGGGTTCGCTCTTCATGATGGTCAGCAACTTGCATTCCCAGGCCTGCGGCATCGCCGCCTCGACGACATGCTCTGAACCGCTGAGCGGGGCTGCGGCCGTCAGATAGGCGTTCGGCGTCAGCGTCGAAAAATCCTGGTCGAGATATTCCGGGGCCGCCTCCGGATGAACGAAGCGGTCCTCGATCTGCACCGGAACGCCGTTTTCGCTGTGGACGATCAGCGAGTGGAAAACCGCAGCGCCAATCGGCAGTTCCAGCGCGTCGGCAACCTCGGGAGAGGCTGTTTCCTGGGCGAGAACGACGACGGAGGCTTCGTGGACATGACCGCGTTCGGCGATTTCCTCGGCGATGTTGCGGACCTCGAACAGCGCCGAATAACCCTTGCGCTCGGCGACGAAGGAGCCGACGCCTTGGATGCGGACGAGTTCGCCCTCATTGGCAAGTTCGCGCAGCGCCCGGTTGGCGGTCATTTTGCTGACGCCCAGCTCGACGACCAGCTCGTTTTCCGACGGCACGCGGTATTTCGGCGGCCACTCGCCGCTGTGGATGCGGTCGAGGATCACCTGCTTGACGCCGGCATAGAGCGGCGTGCTGTCATTTTCCGCCAGTTCGCGCTTCATCTCGCCGGAACGCTTCATTGCCTATTCCTTTTGCACGAAGGGAATTCGCCGCATAAAGCGACTTTCCTCTTGCATATCACAAAATATCTCATATGGTACCATATACAACCTCCCAATCGGTCCTTAAAACAGAAATAGGACGGGAAAGGGCAAGCCGGCGCAGATCGGCCGTGGTGCCGCAAGGTCTGTTTCAACTCCAGAGGAGAATTCACAAATGAAATTTAGCGCAATCCTGTTTTGCGGTGTGGCGGCTTTTACCGCTTTTGCCGCGCCGGCCTTTTCCAAGGACTGGACGAAGGCGACCATCACGCTCGAAGGTGCCTATGCGCCCTGGAACCTCACCAATGCCGACGGCACGCTCGGCGGTTTCGAGCCCGAACTCGCCAAGGTGCTGTGCGAGCGCGCCAAGATTGAGTGCACGTTGGTTGCTTCCGACTGGGACGGCATGATCCCGGCGCTCAACGCCGGCAAGTTCGACGTCATCATGGATGCGCTGTCGATCACCGAAGAGCGCAAGCAGGTGATCGATTTCACCATTCCCTATGCCGCCACCCCTGCCGCCTTCGCGACCGCCAAGGACAGCCCGCTGGCAAAGGCCGCCGGCACCGGCGCCACGATCAAGATGACGCCCGGCCAGACCGGCGTGAAGGAGATCGACGCGCTGAAGGCCGCATTCAAGGGCAAGACGATCGGCATCCAGGCGGCGACCGTCTACGCCAAGTTCGTCTATGACAATTTCGGCGATATTGCCGAAATCCGCGAATACAAGACCGGCGCCGACCGCGACCTCGACCTGCAGAACGGCCGCATCGACCTCGGCTTCGACGATGCCGTCTATTTCGCCAACGCGTTCAAGACCGCCAACGACACGCTCGCCTTCACCGGCCCCGAGATCGTCGGCTCGATCTGGGGCGAGGGCGAAGGCCTCGGCATCCGCAAGGCCGATACGGACCTGCGCGACAAGTTCAACGAAGCGATCAAGTCGACGCTTGCCGACGGTACGGTCAAGAACCTGTCGATGAAGTGGTTCCAGGTCGACGTCAGCCCGCAGGAATAAGCGTTTCGGCCTTTCGGCCGCAAACATGTTGTCTCCGGCTTTATCGCCGGAGACAGCATGTTATTGTCAATCCGCAAAACACTGCCACGGACGGGGAACGGACGATATGGCAAGCTTGGAACTGCTCGGCTTCGGCTCGACCGGATGGGGCGCGCTGCTCATTGCCGCCGCCTTGATGACGCTGGCTGTGACGGCGACGGCGCTGGCGATCGGCGCCGTGCTCGGCGCCACCGTCGCGGCGGCAAAACTCTCCGGCAATCTTGTTCTCGTCACGCTCGGCAACGTCTATACGACCGTATTTCGCGGCGTTCCCGAACTGCTGATCATCTATCTCATCTATTTCGGCGGCTCCTCGGCCGTCACCTCGATCGGCCAGGCGATGGGTTACGAGGGCTTCCTCGGTCTGCCTTCATTCATCGCCGGCGCGCTTGCCGTCGGCATCATTTCCGGCTCCTACCAGGCGGAGGTGTTCCGCGGCGCCTTCCTCGCCATCTCCAAGGGCGAGCTCGAAGCGGCCTCGGCGATCGGCATGCATCGCGGCCTGCGCTTTCGCCGCATCATCATGCCGCAGGTGCTGCGCCTGGCCATTCCCGGCCTCGGCAATGTCTGGCAGCTCAGTCTCAAGGATTCGGCGCTGGTCTCCGTCACCGGCCTTGCCGAATTGATGCGCACCAGCCAAGTGGCGGCGGGCTCGACCCGGCAATATTTCCTGTTCTTCATCGCCGGCGGCTGCCTCTATCTGATCCTGACCAGCCTTTCGGACCGCATCTTCAACGGGGCGGAGCGCCGCGCCAACCGCAGCATGCCGGCATCCGCCATGGGCCAGGCGTAAGGAGGGAATGATGGATTTCACCTTCATCGCCTCGACCATGGTCACCCTGCTCAAGGCCGTACCGACAACGCTCATCCTGTTTTCCCTGTCGATCCTCTGCGGCGGCCTGCTGGCGCTCGTCATCGTCTGGATGCGGGTCAGCGGCAATCCGGTGCTTTCGGGCTTCGCCAAGGGCTACATCTTCGTCTTCCGTGGCTCGCCGCTCCTGATCCAGATGTTCCTGGTGTTCTACGGCCTCGGCCAGTTCGGCGTCATCCGTTACTCCTTCCTCTGGCCGTTCCTGCGTGAGCCGATGGTCTGCGCCGTGCTGTCGCTGGCGCTCTGCACGGCCGGCTACACGGCCGAGATCTTCCGCGGCGGCATCCGTGCCGTCTCGCCGAAGGAGATAGAGGCGGCGCGCTCGATCGGCATGTCCGGCTTCCTGCTGGTGCGCCGCATCCTGGCGCCGATTGCCTTCCGCCATGCGCTGCCGGCCTATTCCACCGAGATCGTGCTGATGATGAAGTCGACGGCGCTCGCAAGCCTCGTCACCGTCTGGGAGGTCACCGGTGTGGCCCAGCGGCTGATCTCGCAGACCTACCGCACGATGGAAGTCTTCCTCTGCGCGGCGATCATCTATCTCGTCCTGAACTTCATCATCCTGCAGGGCATGGCCTTGCTCGAATATTCGCTGTCCCGACATCGCCGCGCCATTCCGCAGGCGCTGAAGGCGTAAGCGGCCTAACCATTGGAGCACTCATGCCAGGCGTCACCCGACTTTCGGTCCGCAATATCCGCAAGAGCTTCGGTACGCACGAGGTCCTGCGCGGCATTTCCCTCGATGCCGAAGACGGCGATGTGATTTCGCTGCTCGGCGCCTCCGGCTCCGGCAAATCGACCTTCCTGCGCTGCATCAACCTGCTTGAAACCGCCAGCGACGGCGAGATCTGGGTCGACGGCGAGCATATTCAAATGGTTCACAAGAACGGGAAGAGCAAACCCGCCAGCCAGAAGCAGGTGGACCATATCCGCTCCGAACTCGGCATGGTGTTCCAGTCCTTCAATCTCTGGTCCCACATGACGATCCTGCAGAATGTCATCGAGGGGCCGATCCATGTGTTGAAGCGTCCGCGGGCCGATTGCATCGCCGAGGCCGAGGCACTGCTTGAAAAGGTCGGAATCGCCGACAAGCGCCATGCCTATCCCGCCCATCTCTCCGGCGGCCAGCAGCAGCGCGCCGCCATCGCCCGGGCGCTGGCGATGAAACCGAAGGTCATGCTCTTCGACGAGCCGACCTCGGCGCTGGACCCCGAGCTTGTCGGCGAGGTGCTGCGTGTCATGCGCGCGCTGGCCGAGGAGGGCATGACCATGCTCGTCGTCACCCATGAGATGAGCTTTGCCCGCAACGTCTCGAACCGCGTCGTCTTCATGCGCGAAGGGTTGATCGAAAGCAGCGGCAAGCCGGACGACATGTTCACCGGCGGCGCCACACCCGCTTTCCGCCAGTTCATCGGCCATTTCGGAAGCGGTCAATGACGATCACCATCGATGCATTGCTGACCTGGCGCGATGTCGCGCGCGTCGGGGCAGGGGAGGCGCTGTCGCTGTCGCCCGGCGCCTGGGCGCGGGTCGAACAGGCAAGCCGCATCGTCGCGCGCATCGTCGAGACGGGGGTGCGGGCCTATGGCGTCAACACCGGCGTCGGGGCGCTCGCCGATACCGTGGTCGATCGTGCCTCGCAGAGCCTGCTGTCGCGCAGCATCGTGCTCAGCCATGCCTGCGGCGTCGGGCCATTGCTTGATGCCCGCGAGGTGCGCGCCATCATCGCAGCGCAGATTGCCAATTTTGCCCATGGCCACTCCGGCGTGCGGCGCGAGATCGTAGAGCATCTCGCTGCCATGCTGGAACATGATTGCATTCCCGACGTGCCGTCCAAGGGCTCTGCCGGTTACCTCGTCCACAATGCCCATATTGCGCTGGTCCTCATTGGCGAAGGCAGCGCTCAGTTGGCCGGCCGGCGCCTGAGCGGCCGCGAGGCGCTTGCCGCGATCGGCCTCGAACCGTTGGTGCTCGGCGCCAAGGAGGGCTTGAGCCTGGTCAACGGCACGGCCTGTGCCACTGGCCTGACGGCCGTTGCGCTTTCCCGCGCCGAACCGCTGCTCGACTGGGCCGATGCGATCGCGGCGCTGACGCTGGAAGCGGCAGGCTGCCAGATCGCCGCCTTCGACGCAGCGGTGCTGGCGTTGCGCCCATCGGCCGGCATAGAGAAGGTGGGAGCGACGCTGCGTGCGCGGCTTCAGGGCAGCGGCCTTGTCGCCGCCGCCTTCGGCCGGCGCACGCAGGATGCGCTCAGCCTTCGTTCGGTGCCGCATGCCCATGGCGCTGCCCGCGATGTCTTCGATAATTCCGCCCGCGTCGTCGATCAGGAGCTTGCTTCGGTGACCGACAATCCGGCTGTCTCAGGCACGCCGGAACAACCGATCGTCTCTTCCGAGGCGCATGCTGTTGCCCCAGCGCTCGGGCAGGCGGCCGATAGCCTGGCCATTGCGCTCGCACAGATCGGAGCGATCAGCGAACGGCGCATGGACCGGCTCGTCAATCCGCTGGTGAGTGGTCTGCCGCCCTTTTTGGCGAGCGATGCCGGCAGCCATTCCGGCTTCATGATCGCCCAATATACCGCTGCCGCACTCAGCAACGAGAACCGCCGCCTTGCCGCACCCGCGGCCATGGACGGTGGGCTGACTTCCGGCCTGCAGGAGGACTTCCTGGCGCATCCCACAGCTGCCGCCGGCAAGCTCCTCGCCATCATCGACAATGCCGAATATATCCTGGCGATCGAGCTGATGGCGGCGGCCCAGGCACATGATTTCCTGGCGGCAAAGGCGCCGCGGGCGGCCGGCACGGGCCTTGTCTACCAGGTCGTGCGCCAGCATGTTTCCCATTATGGCGACGAGCGGCCGCTCAACGGCGATATCGAGACTGTGCGCAGCCTGATCCGCGAGACCGCGCCGCCGCCGCTCGGCTGATCTCGTCAGAACGGCTTGCTGGTTTCGGAATCCTGCTTGGGCTTTCCGCCGGCCTCGAGACGTTTGAGGCATTGGAGATAGGTCGGGTAGAGCTGGTCCACCCGCGACAGCGGCAGCGTCCAGTCGCCTTCGTCGCCGGCAAAGGTCAACTGCACGTCAGGGGTTCCGGCGAAGGAATTCTTGATGATCTTCTTCAGTCCGCCGCTTCCTTTGCTGGCCGGAGGCCAGAGGCGAAGCGTGGTCTTGTCGAAGAATTCGGCGGCGACGACTTTCGTCAAATTGCGATCGGTCAGCGTCACTTCGGTCTTGGTGTCGGCTGGAATGTCCCAGGTGCTCTTTGCCACCAGCCAGAAGGTCTCGCTGGCGCTCTGGCGGAATTCCATGGTCTTGCCGAGTTCGCTGTCCCACCGCAGGCGACAATAGGGCGGCTTCTCGCTTGCAAAACCCACCGACCATTGTCTTGCGCCGCCCATCCACTCGGTCTCGCCCAAGGCCGAAACCGGCTGCAGGGCGGCGGCCATCAGGATCATCGCAGTGAGAATTTTCATTGCCGAACCATCTCCAACGCAATCAACTCCAGCGATAGCAAAAGAAGGTTGAGCTTTTGCTACCAAGTGCCGGAGATCCGGCGCCGGCGGCCCGCAGGACTGTTTTTGAATGCCGCGAGGACTTGAATCCTGGGTCTGCATTGCCAATCTGGCGAGGGACGACAACATGTGAACGGAGTTTGATGACAGGTATGTCCGAGGTTCAACGACACGGATTTTTGGCACGGCTTACCGCCTATGAGCCGCTGACGCTCATTATGCTGGCATCCGTTGCAGGTGGGCTGTTTGTGCTCCAGCGATTGACGAGCGAAGTCCTGGAGGGCGAGACATTCCGCTTCGACGAAGCGATCCTGCTGGCGTTGCGGCGACCGGGCGAACTTGCGGTGCCGATCGGGCCCGCCTGGCTGACACATGCCGTCGACGATATCACCAGCCTCGGCGGCGTCACCGTTCTCTCGCTGCTGACGGTTCTCATCACCGTCTATCTCATGCTCGACCGGCGCTGGCCGATCGCGATCTTCGTCTTTTCCTCGGTGCTGACTGGCTGGCTGGCGAGCACGACGCTGAAGATCCTTGTTGCCCGGCCACGTCCCGACATCGTGCCGCATCTCGTCGAAGTGAGCGATCTCAGCTTTCCCTCCGGACATGCGATGGTCTCAGCGGTGACCTATCTGACGCTCGGGGCGCTGCTGGCGCGGACACAGCGTTACCGGTCGACGCGGATCTTCGTCATGGGCGCCGGCGTCTTCCTCGCCGTCATTGTCGGTTTGAGCCGCATCTATCTCGGCGTTCATTACCCCACGGACGTCTTCGCCGGATGGTGCGCCGGCGCGCTCTGGGCGCTCGGCTGCTGGCTGATCTCGAAACGCTTCGTTCCAAGCCGCGCTCCGGACGATGGCGCCGAGGCTGAAAACGGTGATAGCAGATAGCTCTCCTGTCCCGTCCATGGCGCAGGCGGCGGAGAGATAGGGATCGCCCTTCATGCACAATCTTTGGCAGCGCATGCCTTTTCCCTTTCTCGCAGCTGTTGCACAGTGCTGCCGGCATCAACAAGGCTTTGATCTCCGCCGGCATAACGGACAGAACCCATGGCAACTCTGACAACGATCACCTCGACGGTCACGGCCGCATTTCTCGGCTCCTTCGTCGAGGTCGTCGAAGCCTTCACCATCATCCTTGCCGTCGGCGTCACGCAAAGCTGGCGTCCGGCCTTCATCGGTACCGGTCTTGCACTCGGCGTTCTGGCCATTCTTGTGCTGGCGCTCGGTCCGTTGCTCGGCCTCATTCCGGTCGAGTTGATGCAGTTCGTCATCGGAACGCTGCTCATTCTCTTCGGCCTGCGCTGGTTGCGCAAGGCGATCCTCAGGGCTTCTGGTTTCATCGCCCTGCACGACGAGGAAAAAGCCTTTGCGGCCGAGACGGATAGTCTGAGACGCCAATCCGCAGAGCGTCGCGCGAATTTGCTGGCGGGCATTGCGGCCTTCAAGGCCGTGCTGCTCGAGGGGATCGAAGTGGTGTTCATCGTCATCGCCACCGGCGCCGGACATGGCATGATCGGTTATGCCAGCCTTGGGGCTGCCGCGGCTTGCCTGCTGGTGCTGATCATCGGCCTCTTCGTGCACAAACCGCTTTCAGCGGTTCCGGAGAACAGCCTCAAATTCGTCGTCGGGCTGCTGCTCAGCGCCTTCGGCATATTCTGGGTCGGCGAGGGCATCGGTGCAGAGTGGCCGGGCGCCGACCTTTCGCTCCTGGCGATCCTTGCCGTGCTCGCCGTCTTTTCCTTCGCCGCGGTCCGGGTGCTGCGCCAGTATTTCAACGCCCATGCCGAGGTCGCCGCATGACGAATATTCTTAAAGTCGCGTTCAAGGAATTCTTCGGCATGTTCGTCGACGACGGCGCGCTGGCGCTGGCGGCGCTGCTGCTGATCGCCGTCGTCGGCGTGCTGGTGAAATTCGCCCATACCGACGCGTTGCTCGCCGCCGCTCTGCTTCTCCTCGGCTGCCTGCTGATCCTCGCCGAGAGTGTGATGCGCGCGGCGCGGAAGAAGTTTCAGCGGAAATAGCCTGGATGATGATACCGAAAAGTGTGAAGCGGTTTCGGACGACGTCATGCTCCGTTTCTTTGATTTAGGGAGCTACTGCGGCACCTTGAACAGATGGCGGATCCGCGTCACCAGCGAGCTCACCGAGCCGCCGTTCAGCGTGGCGCCTTCAGTTGCGAAGGAGTGCTGGCCCGTCTCGATTCGGCGCGACAGGGTGGCGGCAAGTTCTTCGGCGATGCCTGGCCGGTCGTGTAACAGCGGCGTCAGGCTTGCTTGGGCGATCTCATAGACGACGACGAAGGTCAGCGCCCGCAGGCTGGCGGCTTCGCCGAGGCCGATCAGCAGTCCGCTTTCGCCGAAATAGTCGCCCGGCGCCAGCCGGCCGAGTTCGATTTCCTTGTGGCCTTCCCGCCGCGTGGCGACAAGGGCGCCGCTGCGCACGATCATCAGCGATGCGACCGTATCGCCCTGTTCGATGAGGATGGCATCCTTCTTGTAGGTGCGTCGCGTCATCGATGCTGCGAGCGTTTCCTTCTCGTCTTCGGTCAGCGAGAAAAAGAGCGGGATGGCGTCGAGAAGCTTGAGCGGCGTCGGCCGGTGCGGCTTCGCCATCTCCTCCGACTGCAGGCGGTCGGGCAGCGGCCCCGCGGCATCGATCGGTCGGGCCAAGGTGAGGCCTGCGGCCTTGATGTGACGGTAGATGAGGTCAAAAATCTCGTTCTTCGCTGGCCCGACCTGGCCGATATCCCTGACGCGGAAGGAGAGTTCCAGTTCCATTGCATCCGATGTAAGCGATTTGATCTGCACGCCGGGTTTCGGTTCGGTCAGGATCGAGTTGCTGCTCAAAAGGACTGTGCGCATGACGTCGACGATCGCCGACGGCCCGATCGTCGGCACGACGCGGACCATCAGCGTCGTCCCGTGGCTGCGGTCGGGACTGCTGAGATTGGTCAGCCCGACCTTGGCGAGGAAGCTGTTGGGTAGGACGACGAGGTCGTTCGAGCCGTTCAGCAGATGGGTGGAACGCCAGTTGGTTTCGACGACACGGCCTTCGATGCCATCATTCAGCACGATCCAGTCGCCGATCGTATAGGGCCGGCCGAGATTGAGCGCGATGCCGGAAAAGACGTCGCTCAGGGTGCTTTGCATCGCAAGGCCGAGGATGATGGCAAAGACACCCGAGGTGGCGATCAGCGTGCCGACGGGAAAGCTGAAGACGTAAGCGACCACCGAGAGGATCGCGCCGAGATAGATCAGGCCGATGACCAGATCCTGAACGAGGCGACCTTCGCGCGGTTGCCGCTCGAAGATCAGGAAGACGCGAACGAAGGCGATCAGTGCCCAGGCGGCATTGATCCACCAGACCACCTTGGCAAGGGCGATGAAGACGCGTTCGAAGGTCGACGCGGGCGTCGGCCCAACTTCGTAGGGCACGATGTCGTGATAGAGCAGCAGGACGGTCAGTACCGCGAAAAAAAACACCTGGCCGGCGAGCTTCCAGCTCGGGAAGGGCCGAAGCGCTATGCGCGTAACGACCGCGCCGACCACTGCCAGGGTCCCGGCCTGGACGATGGGATCGGCAAGCACTGCGGACCAAGTGAGAGTATCAAGCATCGACCGTCCATTTGCCGGAGCATGATGCCGAAGAGTGTGAGCGGTTTTCGTGCAACATCATGGCTCGCTATTGAATTCCAAAGCGCGTCTAGACGGCTTCGCCGCATCCTGACTTCCAATCCGGCTGCGAGGCAACCTTAAAATAGCGCCAGCGCCGACAGCGTTGGAAACGGGTGCGGACGTCACTCGGCGGCGCACGGCACGCTCTGGGCGATTGGCTGCTGGCTGGTCTCAAAGCGGCGCGTTCCGAGCCGCCCCTGACGATGCGATGGACGTTGGGAAACGGTGACAGCGACGGTGTTTCAGCGAAATTCCAAGCAAGTTTTTGCGGGCGCCGGGAACAGATGACGGATCTGCGTTTCGAGCGAGCTTATCAAGCCGCCGTTGTGGCGCCACATCTGGCTTGAGGTGCCTTGAGCAATTCCAGGCAAAGCGCGAAGCGGATTTGCCCGGAATTGCGTAAGAACAAAATGATAGAGCGGTTCGGTGCTCCGTTAAAAGCTGAGCTGCTCTAGCTGCGCGGCTTCAGATTTTCTGGGTCGTAGATCGGCTTGTACCCGACGCCGACAACCTCCACCGGATAACTCTCGGCGAAATACTCGATATTCAGCCTGCGTCCGACCTGGCAATGCGACCAAGGCAAATAGGCCAAGGCAATGTTCTTTCCGACCGTCGGGCCGTAGGCGATCGAGGTCGTGTAGGACCGACGGCCAAGCTCGTCGACCAGAACCTCTCCCGTGGCGGGATCGATAACCGGCAGGTTGCCGAGGGGATAACGCTTCACGCCCGACTTGTCGGTATTCTCGGTCATGACAAGCGTGCAGAGTATGGCCGGCTGGTGCTCGCGCGCCTTGTATTCCAGATGTTTTGCCTTGCCGCGAAAATCGGCTTCCTTGACCTTCGGACGGGCGAGATCGGCTTCGATCAGATTGTACTGGGTCAGGAGGTCGGCATTCTGCAGGCGCAGGCTCTTTTCCATGCGGCGCGAGTTTGCATAGGTCTCGACGCCGAAGGCCATCACGCCGGTCGAGCGCAGCGCATCCCAGACGGCGAGGCCGTCTTCATACTTCATGTGCAGTTCCCAGCCCTGCTCGCCGACATAGGAGATGCGAAAGGCGGTGACAGGCTTACCGGCGATTTCGATCGGCTTGATCGCCGCAAAGGCGAAGTTTTCCTGGTCGAGCCCGGCCGGATCGGCGACAGCCTTCTTCAGCGTGTCGCGCGCGTTCGGACCCCAGATGCCGATCGTCACGAATTTTTCCGAGACGTCCGTGATGGTGACGTCAAGGCCACGGTCCTGGGCGACGCGCTTCATGTAGTGCAGGTCGCGCGGGCCGGCATCGGCGCCGTTGACGAGACGGCAGCGGTCGGCCATGCGGAAGACGGTGAAGTCGGCGCGCACCATGCCTTCGTCGTCGAGGAAGTGGGTGTAAATGCCCTTGCCGATGTTTGCATCGCCGCCGACCTTGGCGGCGCACAGCCATTCCATCAGCTCGACATGGTCGGGTCCTTCGATATCGACCATGTGGAAGTGGCTGAGATTGACGATACCGCAATCTTCGCTCATCGCCAGATGCTCGGCATTCGACACGCGCCAGAAATGGCGGCTGTCCCATTCGTTCTCGCGAAGCGGGACGCGGTCGGCATATTTCTCCAGCAGGTGTTCGTTGGCGGCGTAGCCGTGCGCGCGCTCCCAGCCGCCAAGTTCCATGAAGTAGCCGCCAAGCTCCTTTTCGCGCTCGTAGAAGGGCGAGCGCTTGGCGTTGCGGCCGGATGCATAGGGTTCGCGGGTGTGAACGGCCGGGAAATAGATCTTCTGGGCGGCTTCGTAGCAGCGGCCTTCGATGAACTCTTCCGTCAACTGATGCGGATAGAAGCGGGCGTAATCGATGCTGTTGTGATCGATTTCAGTCCGGCCATCGGTCATCCAGTCGGCGATCAGCTTGCCGTAGCCCGGGCCGTCCTTGACCCAGATGGCAACGCAATACCAGAGACCACGCACCTTCTGGCTCTCGCCGCAGGATGCGCCGCCGCCGGCGGACACCTGCAGCAGCCCGTTGAAGGAGTGACCTTCGTTATAGCCGAGTTCGCCGAGGATCGGCGTCAGTTCCATGGCGCGCTCGAGCGGCTCGATGATCTGTTCCATCTCGAGGTCGCGCTGCGAAGGCGAAAGGCGTGCTTCGTGTTTTTCGAGAAGATCGCGCGGATGGCACATGCGCGGATTGGTGGCTTCGTAATAGCCCCACTCGATCTGACCGCCCTCCGTCGTCGCCGGGTCGCCGGTATCGCGCATATAGGCGGAGTTGCCCTGGTCGCGCAGCAGCGGGAAGCCGATTTCCTTGCCTGTGCCTTCAAACTCGTTATAGGGACCGAAGAAGGTGAGCGGGTGGTCGACCGGCATGACCGGCAGGTCTTCGCCGACCATCTCCGCGATCAGGCGCCCCCAGAGGCCGGCACAGACGATGACGTGGTCGGCCATAATCGTGCCGCGATGGGTGACGACGCCTTTGATGCGGCCGCCTTCGACGATCAGCGACTTTGCCGGCGTGTTGCCGAATACCTGCAGCTTGCCTGCCTTTTCGGCGGCGTCGACCAGCTTGCCGGCAACGGTCTGCGAGCGCGGAATGACGAGGCCGGCATCCGGATCGTAAAGGCCGCCCATTACCTGATCTTCCTCGATCAGCGGGAACTTTTCCTTGATCTCGGAAGGGCTGACATAATGGGCGCGCGTGCCGAAAGCGCGTGCCGAGGAAAGCTTGCGCTTGATTTCCTCCATCCAGGTATCGTCGCCGGTCCGCGCCACTTCGAGGCCGCCGATGCGGGCGTAGTGGCCCATCTTCTCGTAGAAATCGATCGAATATTGTGTGGTCCAGACCGACAGATAGTCGTGGCTCGTGGTGTAACAGAAGTCCGAGGCATGGGCTGTGGAGCCGATGTCGGTTGGGATGCCCGACTTATCGATGCCGACGATATCGTCCCATCCGCGCTCGACGAGATGATGCGCGATGGAGGCGCCGACGATACCGCCGAGCCCGATGATGACGACCTTTGCCTTTTCCGGAAATGTGGCCACGTACTGTCCCTTCTGCCTATCGGACGAATTAAAATTTACCTGCAGCGCCGCGCGTCTGATAGGACGCGCAAAGGACGCTGCAACACCTTGAATTGCAGTAGCCGCGCTCGACCTGCGCTTCGCGGCTAGAGTGGCTCAGCTTTCAACGGAAGCGCCATACCGCTCTGCTGCGGAACCTCCAGACCTCTTCGCATGAAAGCTGCGATGGCGGTATTATGCATCATGCTCATGATCGTCATTGGTCCTACGCCGCCGAGTACCGGCGTGATTGCGCCAGCTCGCGAGGCTGGAGCTATTCCAGGAAAATGCGAAGCAGGAGCTGAGCCGGCCGCCTGTCGTTCGCACGCCCCGGGATCACGGCGCTGAAATCGCCTTGAGCCGGTCGATGTCCGCGAGCACGATATCTTCGGAAACGGGCTCACGATTGTGCAATCGGAACCATTCCGCCGCTTCCCGTACACGCTCGCCATGCGGCGGCGGATAGGCGCCGAGTCCGAGAACCCATTCCCGCACGGTCTCGCGCTCCATCCGACCGGCCCGGTATCGATCGCAGACGGTTTTCGCCGATGCGACTAGATCATTGATGCTCTTCACGAATCTTCCTCAATGCACGGATGGCTCTTCATCTTCGAGAAACGATCGAATGCCGTCCTTGGCGACGACGGCCAGGAATTCGTCGAAAGCCTCCCGGTCTGTCGCAAATGGCTCGTCCCAACGGATCAGATCCTCCGCCTGCGTGACCACTTCCATCGTCCAGTCTTCATTGCTGCCCGATGTGCGGAAGATATCGACGAGCACGGTGATCCCGTCATCGGTGAATTCTCCCGCCAGTTCGGAATGTTCGAGCTTCTCTTTTTTTGCCATCATTCAGCCACCCGCACCGGGCGGTGCGTCGTTTTCGAGATATTCTTCATATTGAACCATTTCGGTCTCATTCGTGTCGATCGAGGGGCTTGCGCGTTTTGCCAGGCGGACACCGGCGCCGCCGCCGTTTTCCGGGATGAAAACAACCCCGCCGCCTTCCAGGGCGTGCTTCATATCCTGAAGGGTGCGCTCATAGGGTGAACGCTTCCCGGCCTCGAAATTGGCAATCGTCGCTTTGGCGACTTTTGAGGCCGATGAGAGGTCGTCCTGAGACCAAGCCAGCAGGGCACGCGCGGCGCGGCATTGGGCGGAAGATAGGCTCAAAACAATAACCTTGCATCAAAAGTGTAGCGCTGCTTCCCGCGGATGATATGAAAAATGTAATCTCGATACAAGCGATGATGAGAGCAAGCGCATGACGACACAAGATGTTTTGAGCGGTTGACGTTGGTCTTCTCGTGGAATGGCAATCTCCCCGGATTATGTAGTCACGCGTAAATTGCGCCGGAATGGAACGGCCTATTCATCCCGCCTTTTACATTCTTTCGACCGTCAATACTCCACGCTCATCTGGTGAAACGGGAAGGTTGATTGACTGAATATTATTAAAGACTAATTTAACTGTTCCTTCATCACGCACCCGGGAGGTAACAATGCGTGAGCCAGATATGCAGAAACTCGATGCGCTCGTCGGTCGTCTTGTTGGGGACGTCGGCGCCGCCATGTCAGGGGCCTTGGTCGTGCTTGGCGACAAGGTGGGGTTGTTCAAGGCGATGGCCGACGGAACGCCGATGACTGTCCAGCAACTCTCCGCGAAAACAGGGGTGAAGGAGCGGTATCTCAGGGAATGGCTGAGCGCTCAGGCGGCTGCGGACTATGTCGCTTACGATGAAAAAACCGATCGTTTCAGCCTGACGCCGGAACAGGCGATGGTGTTTGCCGAGGAAAACAGCCCGGCCTTTTTCGTGGGGGCCTTCGAGGTCGTGCAATCCATGTGGATGGATGAGCCGAAGGTCGCCGATGCCTTCCGCACCGGCAAGGGTCTCGGCTGGCATGAGCACAGCACCTGCTTGTTCCGAGGCACCGAGCGCTTCTTCCGCCCGGGCTACAACAGCCATCTCGTCAACGAATGGATTCCGGCGCTTGCCGGGGTGGAGGCAAAGCTCAAGGCCGGTGCCAGCGTCGCCGATGTCGGCTGCGGTCATGGCGCCTCGACCATTCTGATGGCGCAGGCCTATCCCGCGTCCCGCTTCACCGGTTTCGACTATCACGGCCCGTCGATCGAAAGGGCAAAGGCCGCCGCGGAAGATGCGGGTGTCGCCGACCGCGTGACGTTCAAGCAGGGCTCGGCGGCGGAATTTCCAGGCGGCGGCTATGATATGGTCGCCATGTTCGACTGCCTTCATGACATGGGCGATCCGGTCGGCGCCGGCCGGCATGTCAAGGACACGCTTGGGCCGAACGGGACATGGCTGATCGTCGAGCCCTTTGCCCATGACCATCTCAAGGACAATCTCAATCCGGTCGGCCGCGTCTTTTACGGAGCATCGACGATGATCTGCACGCCGGCATCGCTCTCCCAGGAGGTCGGGCTCGGGCTCGGCGCACAGGCGGGAGAAATGAAGCTTCGAAAGGTGGCGCTCGACGCCGGCTTCACGCATTTCCGCCGCGCGACCGAAACCCCGTTCAACATGGTGTTCGAGGTGCGGGCCTGACGCGACTTGGGACGGTCCGCTATTTCAGCTTGCCGATGCTGGCATACATGCCCGTCGTTCGGAATTCGGTGGGATTGGTGCCGTAGACGCGGCGGAAGACTTTCGAGAAATAGTTGGCGTCCTCGAAGCCGCACATGATGGCGACTTCCTTGACCGGCAGGAAGTCGGCCTTGGTCAGAAGCTTGACGGCGCGCTGCAGGCGTTGCTGCAGCACGAATTCGGCGGGCGGCATGCCCTCGCTTTCGGCGAAGCTGCGCGAGAAATGCGCGCGGCTGAGGCCGACGATGCCGGCGAGTTCGCTGACCGGCAGCGGCTTGTCGAGATTGGCGTTGATATGGTCGATCACCGGCTGCATCAGGCTGAGCTCGGCGGCAAAGGCCGGCGAGCCGAAGACATCGTCGTAGAGCGCCATGGCCGCCTCATAGGCGATCGCCGAGGCAGCACCTGGCGACGTCGCGCCTCTGACGAGGCGCAGGCTGCAATCGGCCAGATGATCGATGGTCGAGGGCTGCAGCTTCAACACCGGGCCTGACGTGGAAAGCACCAGCTGATGGATGCGCAGCGTCTCCTCGCCATTCATCGAGATCCAGAAATATTCCCAGCGGTCGCCCTTCTCCAGCCAGTAGCGGTGATTGTGCGGGACGAGCACCAGCAGCGTATCGCCGCCCTGAAGCCGATAATTGCGGTTCTGGTAGCGCAGCCGACCGCTGCCGCTGATCGTGTGCTGCAGCACCGTGAAGGGCGTCTGGCCGCGCCGTCGGCCATCCCAGTCATAGGTCTCGTTCTCGCGCACCTCATAGCCGGTACTGGTCGGCATGGCGTGCAATCGCTGGCGGCCGCGGGGCAGCGAAACCGTCCTCATCGACTGTCCATTGGCAATTAAATCCTGCAGCACAAAATTACCCCTGAAAGCATAATCCTTCTCTGGTCGCCCCGACGATTTCGGGCATAATCCCGGTCGACAAGAAGGAAGAGACCACGGCCGATTAGAGCGGCCGGGAGGAAAACAGGCAGTTTTACGGCTTTTTCAACCACATGCGCCGGCATGCGGCCTGAACCTCCATAGCCATCTTTTCTCTAGCATTCGATTGGGTCGAGGTGAAGATCATGAGTTTCAAAATCGCTATCATCGGTGCGGGCAGCGTTGGCTTCACCAAGAAGCTGTTTACCGACATATTGTGCGTTCCCGAGTTTCGCGACATCGAATTCGCGCTGACGGATCTCAGCGAGCACAATCTCGAAATGATCAAGGCGATCCTCGATCGTGTCGTCGAGGCGAACGGACTGCCGACGAAAGTCACGGCGACGACCGACCGGCGCAAGGCGCTGGAAGGCGCACGTTACATCATCAGCTGCGTCCGGGTCGGCGGCCTCGAAGCCTATGCCGACGATATCCGCATCCCGTTGAAATACGGCATCGACCAGTGCGTCGGCGATACGATCTGCGCCGGCGGCATCCTTTATGGCCAGCGCAACATCCCTGTGATCCTCGACTTCTGCAAGGACATCAGGGAAGTCGCCGAGCCGGGTGCCAAGTTCCTGAACTATGCCAACCCGATGGCGATGAACACCTGGGCGGCGATCGAATACGGCAAGGTCGACACGGTCGGCCTCTGCCACGGTGTCCAGCACGGCGCCGAACAGATCGCCGAGGTGCTGGGCGCAAAGTCGGTGAGCGAACTCGATTACATCTGCTCCGGCATCAACCACCAGACCTGGTTCATCGACCTGCGCCTCAACGGCCGCAAGATCGGCAAGGACGAGCTGGTTGCCGCCTTCGAGGCGCACCCCGTCTATTCGCAGCAGGAGAAGCTGCGCATCGACGTGCTGAAGCGTTTCGGCGTCTATTCCACGGAAAGCAACGGCCATCTCTCGGAATACCTGCCCTGGTATCGCAAACGGCCGGACGAAATCACCCGCTGGATCGATATGTCCGACTGGATCCACGGCGAGACCGGCGGCTATCTCCGCCACTCCACCGAAACGCGCAACTGGTTCGAGACGGAATATCCGCAATTCCTGGAATCGGCCGCCAAGCCGATCGATCCTGCCAAGCGCTCGAACGAACACGCCAGCCACATCCTGGAGGCGCTGGAGACGAACAGGGTCTATCGCGGCCATTTCAACGTCAAGAACAATGGTGTCATCACCAACCTGCCGTCCGACGCGATCATCGAATCGCCCGGCTTCGTCGACCGCTTCGGCATCAACATGGTCTCCGGCGTCACCCTGCCGGAAGCTTGTGCCGCCACCTGCATTGCCTCGATCAACGTCCAGCGCATGTCGGTGCATGCGGCTGTTTCAGGCGACATCGATCTCCTGAAGCTCGCCGTGCTGCACGATCCGCTGGTCGGCGCCGTCTCGACGCCTGAGGAAGTCTGGCAGATGGTCGACGAGATGGTCGTTGCCCAGGCACGCTGGCTGCCGCAATATGCCGATGCCGTGCCGGCCGCCAAGGAGCGGCTGTCGAAATCGAAGGTGCAGACCCGCGACTGGGCGGGGGCTGCGCGCCGCAACGTCCGCTCGATCGAGGAGTTGCGCGCCGAAAAGGCGGCGCTGAAGCAGGCCGTCTAAGTTTTGTGAAGGTTGGGTCGTCATGGGTTTCCGGGAGGGAAATCCGTGACATCAAGCCCGCTTTCATGTCGTGCGAGGAAAAGGAGCCGTGTGACCCGCGCTCCGGAACAGAGGGAGAAACGATGATGAATTTCCGCAATCTGGGCATTCTTGCCGGGCTGGCGCTCAGCGTCTCGGCCGCGGCGCTGAATGCATATGCTTCCGAGGCAACCATCCCGCCGGCGCCGGCGGACTTTCCGGCCGAAGGCAAGATCAAATATGTGGCGCGCGACTCCATCCTGGAGTTCAAGGCGCTGCCCGAATATCATGAGCCGGATTGGGTCACGAAGAATTTCGTCGCCACCGGCAAGCTGCCGCCGGTCAAGGACCGGCTGCCGAAGGAGCCGCTGGTCTTCAAGACGGGCAATATGCCCGACGGTATCGGCGTCTACGGCGATACGATGCGCCACGTCATCGGCGGCCGGCCGGAAGGCTGGAACTACGGCGCCGGCCAGACGCAGGGCTGGGGCGGTATCGATATCGGCCTTTCCGAATGCCTGACGCGCACCGCGCCGCTGTTCCAGGTACAGGCCTCAGACACCGAGCCGCTGCCGAACCTCGCCAAGAGCTGGGATTGGTCCGAAGACGGCCATAAGCTGACCATGCACCTGATCGAAGGCGCCAAATGGTCTGACGGCGCGCCATTCAATGCCGACGACATCATGTTCTACTGGGATGACGAAGTCATCGACCCGAACGTTTCGCCGCTCGGCGGCGGCGCCTCGCCGGAAGCCTTCGGCGTCGGCACGACGCTGAAGAAGGTCGACGATTACACCGTCGAATGGACCTTCAAGGAGGCCTTCCCGAAGCAATATCTCTACACGATGTCCTACCCGAATTTCTGCCCGGGTCCGTCGCACATCCTGAAGTCGAAGCATCCGAAATATTCGAAGAACACCTATGACCAGTTCAAGAACGCCTTCCCGCCCGAGTTCATGAACATGCCGGTGATGGGTGCCTGGGTACCGGTCGAATATCGCCCGGACGACATCATCGTCATGCGCCGCAACCCCTATTACTGGAAGGTCGACGAGAAGGGCGATCAACTGCCCTATCTGAATGAGCTGCACTACAAGCTCTCGACCTGGGCCGACCGTGACGTTCAGGCCGTGGCCGGATCAGCCGACATCTCGAACCTCGAGCAGCCGGAAAACTTCGTCGCGTCGCTGAAGCGAGCCGCCGAAAAGACCGCACCCGCCCGCCTTGCCTTCGGCCCGCGCCTGATCGGCTACAATCTGCGCATGAACTTCTCCGCCAACGGCTGGGGCAACCCGGACGAGCGCGGTGAGGCGATCCGCGAGTTGAACCGCAACGAGGACTTCCGCAAGGCCGTCACCATGGCGCTCGACCGCAAGGCAATCGGCGACTCGCTGGTCAAGGGACCGTTTACCGCGATCTATCCCGGTGGGCTCTCCTCCGGCACCAGCTTCTACGACCGCAACTCGACCGTTTACTACCCCTATGATCTTAAGGGTGCCAAGGCGGAACTCGCCAAGGCCGGCCTCAAGGATACGGATGGCGACGGCATCGTGAACTTCCCGTCCGGCACGCAAGGCGGCAAGAATGTCGAAATCGTCATGCTCGTCAACAACGACTACACGACAGACAAGAGCCTCGCCGAAGGTGTCGTCGGCCAGATGGAAAAGCTCGGATTGAAGGTCATCCTCAATGGGCTCGACGGTGCAAAGCGCGACGAAGCGCATTATGCCGGCCGCTTTGATTGGCTGATCCAGCGCAATACGACGGAACTGTCGTCGGTGGTGCAGAATACCGAACAGCTTGCCCCTGTCGGTCCGCGCACCAGCTGGCACCATCGTGCCGGCAAGGACGATCAGCTCGATCTGATGCCGTTCGAAAAGGAACTTGTCGATGTCGTCAACAAGTTCACGACGAGCCAGAGCAACGACGAGCGCGTCGATCTGATGAAGCAGTATCAGAAGATCTCGACGGAGCACGTCAACACCGTCGGCCTGACAGAATATCCGGGCGCGCTGATCATCAACAAGCGGTTCTCCAACGTGCCCCAGGGTACGCCGATCTTCATGTTCAACTGGGCTGAAGACTCCATCATCCGCGAACGCGTGTGGGTGGCTGCCGACAAGCAGGGCAAATACGAGCTGTTCCCCGAGCAGCTGCCTGGCAAGCCCGGCGACAAGGGCCCGATCAACTGATGCGTGTCATCAGGACACAAAGAGCTAGAGCGCGTCGCATGTGATGCGACGCCGGAGAGTTCCCTCCCAGCTGAAGTGAGATTCAGGCCGCGCGTGGCGCGCGGCCTGATATGACCAACAAGCCGGTCGCGCTGACAAGCAGCGACTGGCGGCAAGGAGAAGCGAACCGTTCGATGTTACGATTCCTGCTCGTGCGCATAGCCTCGGCGATCCCCATTCTCTTCATCCTGAGCGTGGTGACTTTCGCGATCATCCAGGCACCGCCCGGCGATTACGCCGATTATATAAGATCCCAGTTGATCAACCAGGGCGGCGCATCTTATGCCCAGGCCGAAGCGCAGGCGCAGCTCTACAGGGTCGAGCACGGACTCGATAAGCCGCTGGTCATCCAATACGTCAACTGGATCGGCGGTATAGTGACCCGTGGTGATTTCGGCTACAGCATGTTTTACAACAAGCCGGTCGCCGATGTCGTCGGTGAACGCCTGCCGCGGACATTGCTTCTGGCGCTCGTCTGCCATCTCTTTGCCTCGGTGCTCGGCATCGGCTTCGGCATCTGGGCGGCGACGCGACAGTATAGCTGGATCGACAGCACGCTTTCGGCGATTTCCTTCCTCGGCATGACGGTGCCGCGCTTCCTGATGGCGCTGATCATCGTCTATCTGCTGGTCTTCCAGCTTAACGTCTCCGAAATCGGCAGCTTCTTCTCGCCGCAATATGGCGGGGCGCCCTGGTCCTGGGCGAAATTCGCTGATCTGGTTCGCCATGTCTGGCCGGTCGTGGCGATCGCCACCTTCGGCGGGCTCGCCTACAATATGCGCGTCATGCGCGGCAATCTGCTCGATACGCTGAATGCCCAATATGTCGAGACGGCCAAGGCCAAGGGCCTTTCCGGCGCCGCCGTGGTGATGCGCCATGCGGTGCCGAACGCGCTGCACCCGCTGGTGATGTATCAGGGTGTCGTGCTGCCCTACATGCTGACCGGCGAGATCGAAACCGCGATCATTTTCGCATTGCCGACCGTCGGCCCGGCGATCGTCGGCTCGATGGCGGTCGGCGACGTCTATGTCACCGCCACCTTCATGATGGTGCTGTCGGCGACGCTGATCGTCGGCAACATCATCGCCGACATGCTGCTTGCTTTGCTCGATCCCCGTGTCCGCCAGTATGGAGGAGCCTGAGATGCTGGCTTTCGACTCCGCGCCGCCTCCGCCGACGACAGAACTTTCCATCAACAAGCCATCGCGTGGGCATGAAAGCTACATCGCACTTGTCTGGCGCCGGCTGAGACGCTCCTGGACCGGCATGGCAGGGCTGGTGCTCGTCGTGCTCCTGATCGTCATGGCGATCTTTGCCGATTTCTTTGCGCCGATGGACCCGAAGGCAACCGATGTCGGCTTCGCGCCGCCGCAGATGATCAGCTTCCACGACAAGGACGGAGGTTTCGTCTTCCAGCCGCGCGTTTATGCGCTGTCGGATTCCGAGGAGCTCGACCCGGTCACCTTCCAGCCGATCGTTGGCGTGGATTACGACAACCCGCGGCTGCTCGGCTTCTTCGTCAAGGGCGCCGAATACCGGCTTTTCGGCCTGATCCCGGCCAACCGGCATTTCTTCGGCTCGACTGACGGCCAGCCGGTGCATTTTCTTGGCACCGACAAGTTCGGCCGCGACGTGCTGTCGCGCGCCATCATCGGCTCGCGCATTTCGCTGACGATCGCCCTGACGGTGGTCTTCATCGTCACCATCATCGGCACGACCGTCGGAATGGTGTCCGGCTATTTCGGCGGCACATTCGATATCTGGTTGCAGCGTTTCGTCGAACTGGTGCTCGCCTTCCCGCAACTGCCGCTCTATCTGGCGCTGACCTCGCTCATCCCGGTGACGGCGCCGACCAACGTCTTCCTTGCCTTCGTCATCGCCGTCATGTCGGCGCTCGGCTGGGCGCAGATGTCGCGCGAGGTGCGCGGCAAGACGCTGGCGCTCGCCCGTATCGATTATGTCCGGGCGGCAATGGCCGTCGGCGCCACCGACATGCGCATCATCATGCAGCACATCTTCCCGAACGTGATGAGCCACGTCATCGTCGCGGTGACACTCGCCATACCGAGCGTCGTGCTCTTGGAATCCTTCCTGGGTTTCCTCGGCTTCGCGGTCAAGCCGCCACTGATTTCCTGGGGGCTGATGCTGCAGGATACGGCGACCTATTCGGTGATCGGCTCCTATCCCTGGATTCTCTCCCCCGTCGGCTTCGTGCTCGTCACCGTCTTCGCATTCAATGCGCTTGGCGACGGACTGCGCGACGCGGTCGATCCTTATTGAGGTGATTGATATGGCTCTTGCACTGGTCAATTCCTTCGCCCCGCCCGTCCGCCACGACCATGATGGCCGTTCGGACACGCCCATCATCGACGCCCGCAATGTGGCGGTGAATTTCAAGGTCGAAGACGGCATGGTCGAAGCCGTCAAGGACGTCTCCTTCCAGCTCTATCGCGGCGAGACGATCGCGATCGTCGGCGAATCCGGTTCGGGCAAATCGGTGACGGCGCGAACGGTGATGGGGCTCTTGTCGAAGCGCGCCGTCGTCTCCGAGGCATCGACGGTCGCCTATGACGGCAGCAATATCCTGAAGTTCTCCGAGCGGGCGCGCCGCAAGCTGCGCGGCGATCGCATCTCGATGATCTTCCAGGAACCGATGAGTTCGCTGAACCCAATCTATACGATCGGCAGCCAGATCGTCGAAGCGATCCGTGTGCATCGCCGGATCAGCAAAAGGGATGCGCAAAAGCGTGCGCTCGAACTGCTCGAACATGTGCAGATCCCCGATCCTGCCGCGCGGCTCATGCAATATCCGCATCAGCTCTCCGGCGGCCAGCGCCAGCGCGTGATGATCGCCATGGCGCTTGCCAATGATCCGGACGTGCTGATTGCCGACGAGCCGACGACGGCGCTCGACGTCACCGTGCAGGCGCAGATCCTGAACCTGATCCGCAACCTTCAGAAGGAGTTGGGGATGGCCGTCATCCTCATCACCCACGATCTGACCGTGGTGCGGCAGTTCTCCGATTACGTCTATGTGATGCAGCTTGGCGAAGTGCGCGAGCACAACACCACCGAAGCTCTGTTTGCCAATCCGCAGGACGCCTATACCAAGCATTTGCTTGCCTCCGAGCCACGCGGCCAGGCCAATCCGCTGCCGGAGGGATCGGATGTCATCCTCGATGCCAAGGGCGTGCGCGTCTCCTTCATGATGCGTCACGGTACCTTTCTCAAGCCGGCGATGCGCGAGCTTGTCGCCGTCGACAGCCTCGACCTGACCCTGCGCCGTCACGAGACGCTCGGCCTCGTCGGCGAATCCGGCTCCGGCAAGACGACCTTCGGCCAGGCGATCCTGCGGTTGAACACGCCCGAGAGCGGCGAGATCCATTTCGACCATCAGCCGATCCACGGCCTTTCCAGAGCCGAGATGCGGCCGTTGCGCGCCCGCATGCAGGTGGTGTTCCAGGATCCGTTCTCATCGCTCAACCCGCGCATGACGATCGGCCAGATCATCGAGGAAGGGCTTGTCGTCAACAAGCTGGGGGCGACCAAGGCCGAACGGCAGGACCGGGTGCGTGAGGCGCTGATTGCCGCCGGCATGCCCGGCAATATCCTGTCGCGCTTCCCGCACGAATTTTCCGGCGGCCAGCGCCAGCGCATCGCCATTGCCCGCGCCATCGCGCTCGAGCCGGAATTCATTCTGCTCGACGAGCCGACATCGGCGCTCGACCTTTCCGTCCAGGCGCAGATCATCGAACTCCTGCGGAAGCTGCAGGACGAGCGGGGCCTGAGCTACCTGTTCATTTCCCACGATCTCAAGGTCGTCAGGGCTCTTTGCCATCGCGTCATCGTCATGCAGCATGGCAAGATCGTCGAAGAGGGCCCCGTCAACGAAGTTCTATCCCATCCCAAGACCGCCTACACCGAACGGCTCGTCAAGGCCGCTTTCGAGGTAGCATGATTGCCGAATGCCGGAGGTTATAATGGCAGCAAATCCCAAAATCACGTTCATCGGAGCTGGCTCCACCGTCTTCATGAAGAACATCGTCGGCGACGTGCTTCAGCGTCCGGCCCTGTCGGGCGCGACGATCGCCTTGATGGATCTCAACCCGCAGCGGCTGGAAGAAAGCGCCATCGTCGTCAACAAGCTGATCTCGACGCTCGGCGTGAAGGCGAAGGCCGAGACCTATTCCGACCAGCGCAAGGCGCTTGCCGGCGCCGATTTCGTCGTCGTCGCCTTCCAGATCGGCGGCTATGAGCCCTGCACGGTCACCGATTTCGAGGTGCCGAAGAAATACGGCCTGCGCCAGACGATCGCCGATACGCTCGGCGTCGGCGGCATCATGCGCGGGCTTCGCACCGTGCCGCATCTCTGGAAGGTCTGCGAGGACATGCTCGCCGTCTGCCCCGAGGCGATCATGCTGCAATATGTCAACCCGATGGCGATCAACACCTGGGCGATATCGGAGAAATACCCGACCATTCGCCAGGTCGGTCTCTGCCATTCGGTGCAGGGCACGGCGATGGAGCTGGCCCACGACCTCGACATTCCCTACGAGGAGATCCGCTACCGCGCGGCTGGCATCAACCACATGGCCTTCTATCTCAAATTCGAGCATCGCCAGCCGGACGGGTCCTATCGCAACCTCTATCCCGATCTCCTGCGCGGCTATCGCGAGGGCAGGGCGCCGAAGCCCGGCTGGAACCCGCGCTGCCCGAACAAGGTGCGCTATGAGATGCTGACCCGGCTCGGCTATTTCGTCACCGAAAGCTCGGAGCATTTCGCCGAATACACGCCCTATTTCATCAAGGAGGGCCGCGAGGACCTGATCGAGAAATTCGGCATCCCGCTCGATGAATATCCCAAACGCTGCATCGAGCAGATCGAGCGCTGGAAGGGGCAGGCGGAGGCCTATCGTTCGGCCGACAAGATCGAGGTTCAGCCGTCGAAGGAATATGCCTCCTCGATCATCAACTCGGTCTGGACCGGCGAACCCTCGGTGATCTACGGCAATGTCCGCAACAATGGCTGCATCACCTCGCTGCCGACCAATTGCGCCGCCGAAGTGCCTTGCCTCGTCGATGCCTCCGGCATCCAGCCGACCTTCATCGGCGACCTGCCGCCGCAGCTGACCGCGCTGATCCGCACCAATATCAACGTGCAGGAACTGACGGTGCAGGCGCTGATGACGGAAAATCGCGAGCACATCTACCACGCCGCGATGATGGACCCGCATACGGCAGCCGAACTCGACCTCGACCAGATCTGGTCGCTGGTCGACGATCTGCTCGCCACCCACGGCGACTGGCTGCCCGAATGGGCGCGCACCAGCCGCAAGGTTCAGGCTGCCTGACCCTCTCTCCCGGGTCGGGCGTCAAAGAGCCCCGCGGTGGCAACACACCGCGGGGTTTTTGCGTATAATTGGCGGGACGGCCGGGATGTGTAACTCGCTACCTTGGACCGCCTGCAATACTCTCCTTCAAGCTCTCGACCTCTTGCGCAAGCTTATCGAGGTCCGCCTGCGATGCGGCTTGCGATGTCGGCACTCTCTTGGGAACATAGATCCTACCCCCGCCATCGAGTTCATCGGGAATGCTGTATTTGAAGATCCACTTTGTGGATTTGGCATCCGTCGCCCGGACGAAGACCATAGCTTCATTCTTGCTATCGAGCGCAACCGATATGTCGAAGGTTGCAGGCCCCACAGCTAAGTTCTCAAGCTTTTGATTGTTTTTGTCCACGTAGGGACTAAGCCCATCGTCCACTGTTAAAGCGGTGAAGGCTTCCGTCACATCTATTGTCACGTCACATGGCATGATTGTTCTCCCCCGTTGGAAGTTTAATCGTTGCTGAGGCGACCATTGCGATGGGCCATTCTGAGTGTGATAGCGTAGGAACTCGGGGACCTCTTGCCGGGCAACTGGGCATCCAGAATAAGCGTCCTGGCGTCGCCGAAAGCCGTCGAGATCTCCAGGATTTGTGTGGATGCCGTCAGCCGCCACATTTTGTACCCCAACGCGGGGTCAAAGCCGCAGCCGGCTGCAGGCTCGGCATGCGGACCTGTGACAACGAAAATGCGGTTGCAATCCAGCCTGTAGCAGTGACCCTCGAATGCGTAGCCGTAAGCGAGGACCGTCGATCCCGTTATGCCGACTCCGCTTGCGAGTTTTATCTGCAGTTCCGCCTTTCCCGCCATCCCGACATCCAGGTGGGTAATGCGATTGGTGTCGTTCAAGTCTATGCCGTAGAGTATGATCTGGCCCGCCACATAGGGGAGTCCAGGAAGTGAAGGTGCTGGAACGCTGTCGTCTGTCATCGATGCCTCCCGTCTTTGGTTAAAGGATGCCGCGCCACCTCATGCAATCTTCGAGCTGGTCGATATAAGCGCGCCCGCGCCCCCGCCAGGCGGCCTCGAGAAAGGCCGAAGCCGCAGCCTCGAAGGTCAGGCTATCCGGGTCGAGATATGTCCAGGAGCGCGTCACCGCCTCGCCGATCACGTCGCGCGCCTCCTGCAGGGCGGCTTTCGCGGCGAAATGCGTCAGCTCATAGGATGTCGCCGATGCCCGAAATCCTTCTTCTATCAGCGCCGGCGCCATCTGCTGGCGAAGGTCACTGAACTTCCTGGGATTGATCTTCGACAGTCCGCGCTCGAACAGCAGTGATTGGTAGACCTCGATCAGGCAGTCGAAGAGGCCCGCCGCAAAGGGCTTCGATTGGTCGTGCACTTCCTGGCTGACATCACTGACACGAAGCGAGTTGTTGAGCGATCTGAGCTGCTTTTCGTCGCTGAGCTCGGCAAATTTGTCGAGTTCGTTGTGCAGGAGCAGGTTGCCTCTTGTGCGGCGAAGCAGCCGGTCCAGCGCGGTATCGAATTGCAGCAATCCCAGGAGCGATATGAAATCGGCGATCGCTTCGTGGTAGGAAAAGAAGTCGCTGCCGGATCCGTCGCCTTCGAGAATCCCAAGTTCGCTCAGCAAAACGAGATGTCCCATTTCATGGGCAACCGCGTCGAAATTCAGCGCGAAACAGGATGTCGGGCCTTCCGGTTCGCTTTCGCCGAGCTCCAGAAAGCCGAAGCCGGATTGCGCGTTCTGCCAATGGGGAATGCGGGGAACGATTTCCAGCCGTTCCAGCGTCGGTTCGAAGAACCAGCTGATCGGGCGCCCAACGTAGCTCTCACAAATGTCGAGAACGCGACGTGCACAGGCAAAGCTGTGTGTCGAAAGGAAAGCAGGTGAGTCGGGACCGATGTGGTCAAAATGGCCGTCGGGGCCGGGTTCTGCTGGCGGCCTCAAAAAACCCCGATATGGGGGCAGATTCGTCGATGCGTAAGGGATTTTCGGCTCAATCGGATTTGCGACGTACATCCGGCTGTCCGACGGCCCTGCGAGAATCGGGCCTGCAGACGGCCCGATCCACACCACTTCCGGCTTTTCATAGCCGGGAATGAAGGATGGCTGCGGAAAGACAAGGAAACGCGTTCCGAGCGGCCGCTCCAAAGCCGACCCGTCGCCTGCTCCCCGCGAATGTGTGATGGCATCCAAAGCTGCCCCCACCGCTCGTTGCCCAACGCCGAGCGATCTTCGACTATACCAGTACTAAGGGCATTTCGACAATAGCGTGTCGAGAATTCCACAATACTCCATGTCATTGGCGAATGATTCCGTAAGTTCAAATTCGAACGAAGGAGGCTTGTTCAGACTATTGATCTTGTGATCGGCCAGATATCTCAGGAGATTTACAGCGTCGGTTCGCTTCTGGTTCATGGTTCCGGCTTTCAACCACGCCTTTAGAACTGCGATCTGGTCCGCAGCGCTGAGATTGTTTTCTGCGGCCGCGAAAAGCCTGGCGTACGACCTTTCGCTGAAGTGGAGCGAGCGTGCCAGTGACTCAAGCTGATGTCTCAGTCGTCTTTCGATGACCCCGGCGCGTTCCGCTTTTTTCAGGCTGAGCCTGATGTTCATGAGAGCATCACTCAATGCGCGCGAGCCCAGTTCGACGGGAGCCATCGGCACCGTGACGTCGGCATCGTCGGCGAGCGAGTGCCGTCGGTACCACCGGTAGATCAGTCCATGCCCGAGCATTCCCTGGGGAGCGAGCTCCGCTGCTCTGAGCGCGCCTATGCTGGCCGCACCGTAGAGGCGGAGCCCTCGGGCCATCGCCCAGAGAATTTCCTGGTGGCGAACGGCGGGACGCTGCGCGAAGACGCCGTCGATCAGCACGACCGCCGATGGCGCGTAGTCCGCCACGGCGCGCACGACATCGCCGCAGCCGACGGGGGGCAGATAGATCGCCTCCAAATATTTCCGCGCCGCCGTCGCGGAGAGGGTGGGGCCGAGAAAGACCACGATATCGTCACGCAAGATCCGCCTCCGGATTTGTTTCCAGCGGAGGAGCAACCACCCGGACGACGTGAAGAGGGACGCGATCGTCGGAATGAAGAACCACAAGGATCGCCGCCTTCGCGCCGGCCAGCCTCAGCGCCTCGACGACCGCCAGGATGGAGTGGCCGCTGGCGACAGGACCTTCATCGGGGCGGTAGGAGCTGCCGCCCTTTACGAGTTGCGCGCGCCATGCGGCGAGCTCCGAAGCGTCGGCATATGCGTAGACTTCGCTGCTGATATCGTCGCGCGCAGCCGAAATCACTCCCAGCCGCGATTGACACGCTTCGAGCAATGCGCTCGTCAGCGCCCGATCGTGGCTGAAGTCGCAGCCGAAGCCTTCGGCCGGCAAGGGCGCAAAGGGCGCGCGGCCGGCATCTTCCATCACGTGGCACCAGTAGATCGGCAGCGCATGCGGCGCCGGGATTTTCCAGATGCCGACGATAAACCCCGCCTTGGCCAGCCGTTGCATGATCTCCCCGGCGCTGCCTGAGCGGACCGACCTGGAGTCGATCTGGAAGCGGTCGAAGAAATGCGGCGTCTTCATCGCCGTGCATCGCGCCTGCCGCTCCAGAATCTCCAGGCAGGCATGCAAGGTTGCGCTTTGCAGGCTGGTGCCGGCTGCCAGACCCGTTGTGTCTCTGGGCAGCCAATGCGGATGAGGCGAGGGGAGGGTGTAGGCGGAGTCGACAAGGGCAAGCGGGACAGGGGTTCTCCGGCCTGAAAAGAGATCCAGCCCGTCGATCCAGGAAAGCCTCTCCGCCTCTCGTCCGACGCCGAGGTGCGACCAGAATTTCTGCTCGTTCATCCCGCGGAAAGCCGCTCCGAAGACGCGCTCCGGGGAAATCCGCTCCGAGGCCCATCCCTCCAGGGATTCCATCAGGCCCGATATCGCCGCAAGCGGCAAGGTCAGGCCCTTGCCTTGGCTGACGGCGACGGAAAGGGAGCGCGGCCTGACAACCTGGACGACGGGGATCCCGATCCGGTCGAGTTCCGTGACCGAGCCCAGCCTGGTGATCCCGTATTCGTGCTTGCGCGCCAGGATGCGCTGCACCGTCTGCCAGGGATCAGGGGGCGAGAGGGTAGGGGCATCAAAGATGTTGTCGAGCCCCCCGTTCTCCATCGCCTCCTCCTGGCCCTACGACCTTGGCAGTCCGTCCAAGGCGCGCTTTGCTCTTTCGGCCAGCCAGGCAGCCTTTTGTCCCTCGGCAATCTGCACCGCCCTCGTCAGGTCTCTTCTTATCAAGGATGGAGGGTCGTTTAGATCTCGTCTCAGTCTTGCGCTGAGGCGGTAGAGTTCGGCCAGCCAGAACCGTTGACCGCTGTTGCGGCCAACGTTGATCGCATTGTGAATGGTCGCCAGGGCCTCAGCAGGCTTGCCGAGCCGCTGCAACACCTGCGCATGCATGTCGCTGTGCATGGAAAAATTATCGTCGGTGCCCAATTGCTGCTGGAGCAGCAGACCGTGTTGGAATCGCTCTTCGCCGCGTTCGGCAAACGACGTCATCAGCTCCGCCCAGCCGCAATACATGTTGGCGCGCGCCTGGCTGGCGGCGAGGCCGTGTCGCTCGGCAAGCGCCAGCATTTGTTCGCCGAGGTCATGGACATCGTCATATCGGCTTTGGCAGCGGCGCAGGACGACGGCGTAATAAAGCGCGTGAACCATGCTCCCGGCATGATCGGTCGAGGCCGCCCAGTCCAGGCACTGTCCGATCGCATGTTCACTGGCATCGGCATTGTCGAGAAGCAGGTAGGACAGGGCGCTCTCGCCCAAGCCACAGACCTTGGCGTCATGTCCGCCGAAAAAGGCGCGATTTCTGACCGCTCTTTCCAGATCGTAAAGATCAAGGCCTCTGGCGACGCAATCGAGGCAGAATTCGTGCTCGCCGGCGTGAAAGCTCGTCGCCCATCCGCAGTGATAGGATTGAAGCCGCGTCTCCTGATCTTCGACGGTTTGCATGTCGCCGACGAGGATGCGCGCGCGAGACTGCTGCGTCAGAATGTTGGGTGCCGTGAACCACCATCCCCAATAGACCGGGAAATGTTTCGACCGGACAGCCGAGGCCTGTTTCCTCAGAAGCTGCATTGCGCGGGAATAGACCCGGCGCGCGCTTTCCGAGCCCTCTCCCTCGAGCGCGGTCGCAACGACCCCCTGAAGTTCGAGCAGGCCCAGTGCCAGTTCGGTGCGATCGGGATGGCGCCGGGAAAGCCTGTCGACCTCCTGCGCGCAGAGTTCGAGCGATACGTTCGCCTCGTGCATGGCGGAGCGCAGAACGCTCGCCTCCGCCGCCGCCAGGCCAAACCTGGCCGCGGCGTCGTGCAAGCCTGCTTCGGCGCACTGCCAGGCAGCGATGGCAGCCGGCAGACTGGGCTTTGCTTCTCCGATCAGGAGTTCGGCGATCCGCTTGTGTATGCGTCGTCTGTCGCTTTTGAGAAGGCTGCTATAGGCGGCTTCCTGGGTGAGTACGTGCCGGAACTGAAAGGAGCCGGGCGTGTCGGCAGAAGGCTCGATGATGCCTTGGGAAACAAGCCGCTCGACCGCGATCTCCACCGTCTGCCGGCTGACCCCTTCAAGAAGATAGGCGAGCAGTAAGATGTTGAATTCGCGGCCGATGACGCTCGCAAATTGCGCCGCCCGTCGTGCGGAACCGGTCGCCGCGAGTCTGGCGGAAAGCAGATCATTCAGCGAGCTGACGCCACCTTCCAGAAGCAGCCCTTTCCATTCGGATAAGGCCTTGCCCAAGGGTTGCCTTTCCAGGAAGAAGTTGGCCAGTTCTTCGGCGTAGAGCGGCATGCCATCGCATTGATCCAGAATGAAATCGGACAGGCCCGGCGGGGGGCGCTCACGCCAGACCGAGGCGACGAGATCGCGAACCGCCGCAGAGGCTAATCCGGATAATTCTATCTCGGTCGCCAGTGCCAGGGATCGTCTGATCCTCGATGTCTGAACCACGAGGATCGGCAACGTGCCTGCGAGTGATTCAAGCCGATCGATCAGCTCCAACGTCATGCCGTCAGCCCAGTGGACATCCTCGAAGACGAGGAGCGTCGGAACGCCAGTCGCCTTGCAGGTCAGGATGTCGGCAGCGGCTTCGATGACCTTTCGCCTGAATGCCCGCCCCGACAGATCCGACACGCGAAGATTGCGCGAGGTCGCCGGCGATCGGTCTGATGTAAATGAGAGAATGGTGTCGACGATGTCTGCCCCTAAGGCTCGGCCGGATGTTTGAAGGGCCTGCATGAAAGCCCCGCTGTCGCCATTCTTCAGAACAGAGGGTTCGGCCACAAGCCTCTCGAGAAACGACATAAAGGGGTGCAGCGGCTGGCTCTCCAAGCGCCTGCCGCACTGAAAGATCAGGGTCTCGTGCGAAGTATGGGACAGGCTGCGGGCGAATTCGCCGATCAGTCTGGATTTGCCGATGCCCGCCTCTCCGACCACGGTGATTGAACTGCCCTTGCCGTCGAGAGCTGAATTCCAGGCGCTCGAAAGAGCGGCAAGTTCTCTTTCCCTGCCTCTTATCGGCCGATCCCATTCGCTGAATGGCGACAGCGCAGACGTTGAGCGATCACGTTCCTGCGGACGCCAGAGCGCAATCGGCTCTTCGAAGCCTTTGAGTTTGGCCTTCCGCACCAGGCTATAGTCGAAATTGTGTCGGGTGAGCTGAACGGTCGAATCTGCGACCAGAACGGAATTCGGTTCGGCCTCTGCCTGCAAGCGAGCCGCCAGCACCGGTGCTGTGCCAACAATCTCGTCTCCTTGCGCGGAGAAGACGACAAGACCGGTGGCAACCCCGATCCGCAGCCTGAAAGCTGTGCGCGCCTTGCCCTTGGTGCTCGCTGCAATGCCTAACAATTCCAAAGAAGCCTGCACCGCACTTTCAGCCGCATCTTCGGATTGGTCGGGATATCCGAAGAAACAGCATCCCCCATCACCGAGCCGTTGATGAAGAAAACCTCCATGCTTTTTTATGATCGTCTCGGCATTCTGATGTAATGCCGAGACGGAGCGAAAGAATTTCTCCGGCTCGCTCCGCAATAAGAGCTCCGTGGAGCCGACAATGTCATAGAAAAGGGCAGTGACCTGTCGCCGCTCACCTGTAAACCGAATTCGCGCGTCGAGGGTTTTCATTCGGAGTCGCCCAACACCACAGAAGCCTTTTTCAGGACATCCGATTTATAGCTTGCATGCAAGCTTTTCGTGCGGCGGTGCCAATATATCCGTTATGCGGCCTGCGGCTTGATTATGGGCTGCCCTTTTGTCAGCGCGACGCATACACGTGCCCCGGCCATATCGCTTCGGGCCCGCCATCTTTTCCTTTCGCGTGAGATTGGACCGTTTGGCGTTCAAGGGATGGCCAGATGGGCCTGCCGCACTGCATCGCCTTTGCTTGAACGTGCAGCAGCCCGATCGAAGGCACATCAAAATCAAGCCCGCCGCCACGGCTCGCGCGTCGCTATTCCTAGCCGTTGGCATTCCGTCAGGCAGGTTACGAAGAACCGCGCCGGTTTTTGTCGACGACGACGTTCACCGCCGGGCCACCGGAGATTGCCAGTAACGGGGGCCTGTCGGTCGCCGTGGCGGCGCTTTCACCGCCGCGGCGACTGCCGGCCTTGCAGCGCCAGATGGCCTTCAGCCTCAATCAGGCAAAGAACGCACGAAGCTGAGCGAAGAACCCGCCTGGTTTGTAACTCGCCATCTTTCGCAGGCGGCGAGCGATGACTGCCGCGCTGACGTGTTCACCGAAATGGCAGAAGCAGACAAGGCCGTGCAATTGCTCGTCGCTGAGCTCGAAGAACCGCCTGGCCTCTCCATAGCTGTCATTTTCCATTCCTGCCGCCCGCAGAATGGGGTCAGCGAATGCAACGGAGATCGGGGTGTCGTCATCCCGCAGAGCAAGCCGTTCTGCCATCGACTTATATTCTGTTTCGTGAAGCGTGTTCAGAAACGCTCTGGGGCTGCGGTCGAGACTTTCGGCCCACCGCTCAAGCCGTTCGCGCCGCGTCATGTCAAGGCGCGTGCAGGTCGTGCTGACCTTGGCAATGGTTTTCAACTGATCGAGTGCGTACTGTTCCATCTCGGCCTCCTATCTCCGGAAAAATAGATGGTCCGCTCCCAAAGATAGCGTCGCTCAGGTGGCAGCCGATGTCCAATCACGATTGGGACCGGCAGCTCGTTGACGCTTCCGTAATCACTGGAGGCGTCTTTTGCTTGCTGACAGGCTCTTTTCTCATAGGATCTCTGCGCCATGTCATACCGAGGCAACCAGACAGGGTTCGGGATGGACGAGATATTCGAACAGCTTCTGCACCTTTCTGCATGCACGCAAACGCTGATTGCGGTCTATGATGGTCATGACCGGCTGCAATACGCCAACAGCGCCTTTCGTTCGGCCTATTTCATCGAACCGGATGAAACGCCCCTCTGGCCGGATCTCATGCGGCGTAATTTCCAACAGCAGCGGGGCACGGTCATTCGAACGAGCAATTTCGAAGAGTGGCTGCGCTCGACTCAGTCGCGCCGCGGCAAGATCGGCTATCGCGCTTTCGAGACGGACCAGTGGGACGGCCGATGGTTCTGGATGACCGAGGCGGTGCAGAAGAACGGTTGGATGCTGTGCATTGCGAGCGACATCACCGGTTTGCGCGCGCATGGCAGGACTGTCCGGCAAGATCGCGATCAGGCGATCAAGGCGTCTTACACCGACGAACTCACGGGTGTCGCCAACCGCCGCTTCGTGATGGCGCGCGTCGACGACATGCTGGCGGCCGCCCAGCATGGCAGCAACGGATGCCTTGCCGTATTCGACATCGACAATTTCAAATACATCAACGATCGCCTTGGCCACCACGCCGGGGATGAGGTCCTGCGTGATTTTGCGCATCGCATTCATCAGAATGTTCGCCGCAACGATTGTTTTGGGCGGGTCGGCGGAGAAGAATTCCTTCTGGTGATGCCGGCAACCGAGACGGAAGACGCCATTGCCATTGTCGAGCGCATGCTGACGGTGATCCGGTTTTCCCGGCCCCTGCCTGCGTCACCCGACTTCAGCTACACCTGCTCTGCCGGTATCGCCGCTTGCGCCCCGTCCGATAGCACGTCGGATCTTTATCGACGCGCCGATCAAGCCCTCTATGCGGCAAAGCTAAGCGGCCGGGACAGGGTGCGCGCAGCCTAAAGCATGTCGCCCGGAAGTGTGCGACAGCCGTGGAGGACGGCGATCCGGGCCTGTTCGCTGCGGCCGGAACCAATATAATCGGGCGCGATGTCTCAGATCCCCGACCCGTAAAGCTCCTGGTCATCGTCGCCTTCCCAGGGTGAGGGCATCGAGCTGCTGGCGAGGTTTGCCGAGGGCATCGGCATCCAACACTTCAATTCCGGCTCGGCATATTCGATGATGTGCCCGGGCGAGGAATCGGAGGCGCGCCAGCCTTCTCCACCGAACTGATCGCCATTCGTCCAATAGGCAAGGTCAACTTCCGCCGGCCCCTGTTCGGACGAGCGAATCGTGACGAGGATCCGGCTGCCGTCTTTCGGAGCGTTTGCCATATTGCGCCAGCGATCCGGCTCGTCCATCGTCTTTCCTCCTGCTTTCCTCAAGTGCAACTGTCGCCTCACGATCGAAAACGGTCAACTCAAACTTTGCAGAACCATCCCCATCGACGCCTGCAGGAACTGACAGTGCAGGCGCTGATGACGAAGAGCCAAGCGCTTCTCCCGGGTGAGGCCGTCAAGAAGCCCAGCGGTAGCAACGACTGCGAGGCTTGTGTTTGAGAATGGCGCCGCTTTCCAATAGAGGGGACGGCAAGGGACCATCCGACCCCCGTTCGCTATCAGGGAACCGTTGATTGTCCTGGCGTCGACCACTGCCTGGTCAGATCTAGCTTTCTGTGATGCGGCGATCCTCATCTGAGCCGATGGAGAGCTGCTTCCAGTCAAGGTCCTCCTGCAACTCGAGATATTGCGTCGCACCGATCTGGTCTGTATCGCGCAATTCCTCGAGGCGCTGGCGCTGGGCGAGAACGGCTGCGATGGTCAGGTCACGGCGCCGATTGAGCGGCGAGGTTCTGGCCGCATCGGTGGATGCTGTCCAATGATCCTTGCAGATCGTCCGGATCGCTTCGGCTTCAGTACCGCTTTCCTTCTCAAGCCGCTGAAAGGCGGCCTCGGCGAGCGACAAGCGGGCCGCCTTGAGTTCATCGCGCACTTCTGCCTGCCGACCGAGTTTCAGGAGATGGATCATCGGTGCCAGGGTCGCCCCTTGAATGACCAGGGTTGCAAGCACCACCGCGAAAGCCGTGAGCACGACCAGGTCTCGCTCGGGAAAGT
Organism: Rhizobium sp. BK212; assembly: GCF_014197475.1. Taxonomy (NCBI): domain Bacteria; kingdom Pseudomonadati; phylum Pseudomonadota; class Alphaproteobacteria; order Hyphomicrobiales; family Rhizobiaceae; genus Rhizobium; species Rhizobium sp. BK212. The sequence goes on along the minus strand of NZ_JACIFS010000001.1, from coordinate 891,200 downwards.
CGGCAGGGAGTGCGAATGCCGTCGCCAGCGTAACAAGGCCGCGCATACCGGCCCAACCCACCAGCAAGGTTTCCCCGGATGTGAAAGGCGCCAATTCACGGCCGCGCCGGTGACGGGTCGCGACGACGGCGTGAAACAGGAACGCCATCGCCATGCGCGCCAGGATGACGCCGACCACCACGATCGCGGCAAATCCCACCGCCCGCTGAAGCTCTTCAGCCGACATCGCCTCAAGGATGCGGCGCGCCTGCAGCCCCATCAGCAGGAAAGCCACCACGTTCAAGAGGAACACGACCGTCGTCCAGACCGCGAAGGAATGCACCCGCATGCGTGGCGAATCCTCGACCGAAGAAAGGGTGGCGATGGTCATTGCGCTCGCGACGGTGGCAAGGACGGCCGACAGGTGCAGATGCTCGGCGATCAGCCAGGTCGAAAATGCGTAGACGAATTGAAACAGGGTCCCGCCGACGGTGTTTTCGGTTATCGGTCGAAGCCGCGAGACGACAAAGCCGAAAGCGATGCCGAATAGGATCCCTCCCGGTGCGGCGATAGCCACCTGAAGCGCCGTCCCGGCATCCAGCCCGCCCCGCGCTTGGACAGTGAGCGCGGCCCCGAAAAGCAGCAGCGCGGTCGCGTCGTTGAACAGGCTTTCTCCCTTGAGCAGGGCATCCACACGGCGGGCGACGGGCAAATTGGAAAGGACCGCCGTGGCGGCTGCCGCATCAGGTGGCGCGACGATTGCGCCCAGCGTGACCGCAACCGCAATCGGAAGCCCGACGTTCAGCATGCTGATCGACACGACGACACCTGTCGTGACGAGAACGGCGACGACGGCATAGAACAACAGCGGCAGCAGCATGCGCCGCGCCGCACCCACCGGGAAGTCATAGGCCGAGTCGACAAGGACGGGGGCGATGAACAAGGCGAGCGCCGTCGGCGGATCAATCGGGATCGTCGGCGCGCCAGGCAGCATTGCCACGGCGACGCCGGCGGCAGCCAGAATGCCGGGGTAGGGCAGCCGCATGCGGCGCGTCACCTGCAGCAGCAGGATGGCAACCGCCAGCAATGCAACAAGTGTTTCGAAGAATGTCATGTCAGCATACTAGCAGGCTTTCGGGCCCGTTGAAGCGGGTGCAGCCTAGATGTAAAGCTTGTGTTGTATCAAGCTGGCGACGCAGCGGCGGAGGGCGATGATGGATTACGAGGTTGCTGTTGTCGGCGCTGGCGCGGCCGGCATTGCAGCAGCAAAAAGGCTGGTCGATGCCGGCCGCTCGGTCGTCATCCTGGAAGCCAGCAACCGCGTGGGTGGACGCGCCTGGACAATCGAATTGGCCGGGATGCCGCTGGATATGGGTTGCGGCTGGCTGCATTCTGCCGAGCGCAATCCTCTCGTCGCCATTGGCCGTGCAGCCGGGTTCACTATCGAGCGCGGGCGCACGGCGTGGCAAAGCCAGTGGCGCGATCTCGGCTTTACGCCGGATGAGCGGGCGGCTGCGGCGACTGCATGGAACGCGCTTGAGGAGCGGATGCGCGCCAATCCTCCCGCCAGCGACAGGGCTTCGGACGCGCTGGAGCCGGGCGGAGAATGGAACGCCTACTGCCAGTCGCTCAGCGGATATCTGAACGGCGCACCACTCGATCGGCTGTCGGTCTCTGACTTTCTTGCCTATGACAATGCGGCAACCGATGCCAATTGGCGCGTGCTGGAGGGCTACGGAAGTCTGATCAGCGCCGCCGTTCCCAACGTGGCCTTGCGCCTTTCGACGCCTGTTCGAGCCGTGACCTTGACCGCGAACGGCGTCCAACTGGAGACCGACCGCGGTCCTGTCACATCCGGTGCGGCAATCATCACGTCATCGACCAACGTTCTAGCCCGCGGAGCCATTATCTTCGACCCGGAGGCCGACGATCACCTCCACGCCGCAAGTCAGCTGCCGCTTGGCCTCGCAGACAAGCTGTTTTTGGAACTCCATGGCAATCATGGTCTGGAGCCGGAAACCCATCTGCTCGGCGACCCGCAAAATGCTGAGACCGGCAGCTATTATATCCGCCCGCTCGGCCGGCCGGTCGTCGAAGGCTTCTTTGGCGGAAATGGCGCCGTCGTCATCGAACGCGCGGGTTTACTGGAAGCATTCGCCTTCGCCCTGGACCAGCTGTCGTCGCTGCTCGGGAGCAATATTCGTCACCACCTGCGGCCCCTGGCAGCCTCTTCCTGGTGTCATACCGATTGGATAGGCGGCTCCTACAGCCATGCGCTGCCCGGCCATGCGGGCGCACGCGCAGTCTTGGCGCGTCCCGTCGGCGGCCGGCTGTTTTTCGCCGGCGAGGCGACGCACCAGTCCGACTTCTCGACAGCCCATGGTGCGTGGCAAAGCGGATTGCGGGCTGCCGACCAGGCCGCAGCAGTTTAATGCCCTCGTGACATAGAAGGGCGAACTTCGTTCGCTTTATTGATGGGAGAGCCGGCCCTACACCCGAAATGGCCGCGCCATCAACGCGAGAGGACAACGCAATGGCAATCCGTAGCGCCGGACTTCTCATATACCGGCGCGCTTCCGAGAACTACGAAGTCCTTCTCGTCCATCCGGGCGGACCTTACTGGGCGAAGAAAGACGAGGCTGCCTGGTCGATCCCTAAAGGATTGGTCGAGCCTGGAGAGGACGTACTCGCGGCTGCGAAAAGGGAAGCTGCCGAAGAGCTTGGTGTAACAATCGATGGCATATTCAGACCGCTTGGCGAATACCGGCAATCTGGCGGCAAGATTGTCGTCGTGTGGTCGATCGAAGCTGATCCAGTCCTGGATGTGAACGCGATACGGAGTTCCGAATTTCACATGGAATGGCCGCCAAGGTCGGGCCAGGTAAGAAGCTTTCCGGAGGTTGATCGCGCGGGTTGGTTTTCCTTAGCCGACGCAACGCTTAAACTGTTGAAAGGACAGCGACCGATGGTCGTCGACCTCCTGACGCATCTTGAGTGACCGGCCCCAAATTCCAGCTTCAGAGGCCCGTCTCGCCGCACTTATGGGTGAATCACGCGGCAGCCATGAATTGCTTCTGGAGGCCGCCGGCGTGCGACAATCGCCGCCATCTGAATCAGATCGAGAAAATTGGAGCTGCGATCCGCAATCCGCGGCTTTTCAGCCATCCCATTTGCCACCCGGTTGCCAAAAAACCATGATTGCCTCACATAGATCACACATTGACCACAGGCATGAAGAATTGGATCGACGCTGGATGCGCATACACTATGTTTTTCTCGGTGCATTTCTTGCACTCGCACAGGCCGCCTATGCTGAAGTCGCGTCGCCGCCGGTCTTGGAGCCGCTGAAGCGGCAGGCGCAGGCCGCTGAGTTGAGCGCGCAATTCCTTTCGCGGTATAGCTATAAGCCCGTTCCGCTCGACGATGCTTTGTCGGCCAAGGTCATGGATGGGTTCATCAAGTCGCTCGATCCGGACCGCATGCTGTTCCTGCAGGCCGATGTCGACAGGTTCATGGCGGATCGCAACGAGATCGACGATGCGATAGAAAAGCAGGATCTGAAAATCCCGTTTGCGATTTTCAACGCCTATGAACAGCGCGTCGTCGATCGCATGACCTATGCGCGCGGCCTGCTGAAGCAGGGCTTCGATTTCAGTGCGCAGGAAGATTTTTCGGTGCTCCGCGATAAAGCGCCGTGGCCGCAATCGGATGCCGAGAGCAATGAGCTTTGGCGCAAGCGCGTCAAAAGCGATTGGCTGCGGCTGAAGCTCGGCGGCAAAACCGATGCGGCTATTCGCGAAACACTCGACAAACGGTATGAAAACACGCTCGAGCGCGCCTACAAGTTCAAAAGCGACGACGTGTTCCAGTCGTTCATGGACGCCTATTCGACGTCGATCGATCCGCACACGGATTATTTCGGCGCGGCCGCTTCGGCCGATTTCAACGTCTCGATGAAGCTTTCGCTGTTCGGCATCGGCGCCGTGCTGCAGGAACGCGACGACTACACGACGATCCGTGAACTCGTGCCCGGCGGGCCGGCGCAACTCTCCGGCAAGCTTGCGGTCGGAGACCGCATTACCGGCGTTGGCCAGGGCAAGGATGGCGCGATCAAGGAAGTGGTGGGCACCCGCCTTGATGAAGTCGTGCAGATGATCCGCGGCAAAAAAGGCTCCGTCGTGCGGCTGGATATCCTCCCGGCCGATGCCGGAGCCGATGGCACGCATCGCGTCATCAGCCTGGTGCGCGATAAAATCACTCTCGACAAGCAGGCAGCCAGGAAGACCGTACTCTCCGTCAAGGCGGGCGACGCCACGCGTAAAATCGGGATTATCACGCTGCCGGTCTTCTATGAGGATTTCGACGCCAAGCGGAAGGGCGACAAGGATTACAAAAGCGCAAGCCGCGATGTCGCCAAGCTTCTCGGCGAGTTGAAGGACGAAAAGGTCGACAGCGTTCTTATCGACTTGCGCAACAATGGCGGCGGTTCATTGGACGAGGCGATCGATTTGACCGGTCTGTTCATCGGCAAGGGGCCGGTCGTTCAGCAACGCGGCAGCGACGGCAAGGTCGAGGTCAAAAGCGCCGATCTTGCAGCGCCTGTCTGGACAGGCCCGATGGGTGTCCTGATCAATCGCGGCTCGGCCTCGGCTTCGGAGATTTTTGCCGCGGCAATCCAGGACTATGGTCGCGGCGTGATCGTCGGCGAACCCAGTTTCGGCAAGGGCACCGTTCAGACGGTCGTCGATCTCGACCAGATCGTGCACAACAGCAAACCCGAGTTCGGCGAGCTGAAAGTGACGATTGCCCAGTTCTTCCGGGTCAATGGTGGCACGACGCAGTTGCATGGCGTGACGCCTGATCTCAGCCTGCCGGGATTGTCCGATCCGACTGCTTTCGGCGAGACCAGTTATGACAATGCGCTGCCGTGGGCTGAGATCAAGCCCGCGAAATACCCGCGTGCCGAGACAGTCGCGACATTGCTTCCGGCATTGCAAAGCCGCCATGATGCGCGGGTCAAGACCGATCCGGACTTCCAGCGCCTGGTGAAAGACATTGCCGACCTCAAGGCGCAGCGCGAAAAAGGGGTCATTTCCCTCAACGAAGCCGAACGTCGCAAAGAAGCGGCGGCTCGCGAGAAACGGCTCAAGGATCGAGCCGAAGCAGGGGATGGCGAGGACCTTGGCGATGATGGCCTGGAGGCAGGCGAGCGCAGCCTGAGCGCCGATATTGCCATCGAGAATGCCCGCAAGAACGCCAAGGACGTCCTGCTCAACGAGGCAGCCGCCATTCTTGCCGACGAGGCGGATTTGCAGCAAGGCGTGCTCAAGGCAGCCACGAAACAATAAGGGAATGCGGACGGAAGACATAAGGCACTGCGAACTTCCTCCTCCTGGACCGGGTTAGCACGTCCGCATCAGCCAATTGCTGTTGATGACGGCGTCAGTCCCAATCCAGGAACAAGCCTGGAACTGTGGCTGATGCCCCTCGTTAGAGCGCCGTGCGTCCAAAAGGAGGCACGGCGCTCCAACACTTTCAATCCTCGCATCGTGCTTTCCGAAAATCGGATTTTCGGGCCGATGCGCTAGAAGGATGACGATGGAACCACGCCCATAGTCGGGACAGGTCGTTCCTGCTTCGGCGTCTTGTTTCCTTGCTCCTCGCCGCCGCTCAGTGCCTGGCGCACTTCATCCTCTTCCCAACCCGCCTCGATGGCCGAAGCCACGAGCCTCTCGATTTTCTCGGTTTCCGAATTGTGTGAAGTCTCATTCAGGTGGCGTCTGGCAGTCTCGAGACACTGACGGAGGTTGGACGCGCGGCTGGCGTCGTTACGATCGTAGCTTGGCGATGCGACGTAGGTCATTTGGAAGCTCCCTGTTGATCGGGAGAAACACCTCAAGAGACAGCCGGTTCCACTGCGTCAGCGTCGCCATCCGTCGTATCGGGGCTGCGTGACGGTGACGGTGACGATGTCTCTGTTGGGCACGCTCATGGTCCTTCATGGACGACGACGACCACGGTATCTCCGCGCGATGACGCTTTCCGGAACCTGATGAATCTGCGTCAGAGCAATAGTCGCGCAGGCCGACCGTAACTGATCAACCGGACTGCAACGCGTTCGAGCCGCGGCAAAATTCAATCAATTGCTCCGAGGTCATGGGCCGTGCCAGCGCATAACCTTGCAATATATGGCAACCGAGCTCTTTCAGGATCTTCGCATGCTCCATCGTCTCCACGCCCTCTGCAACGATGTCGATGTTCTGCGATCGGCCGATTTCGATAATCGAGGCGACCAGACGGCGCTGCGATGGAGACGCGATGATCGGCTTGATGATCTCGCGATCGATCTTCAGCCGTCGCGGCTCAAATCGAAGCAGACTGACGATGCTGGCATGTTCGGTGCCGAAGTCGTCGATCTCGATTTCGATGCCGAGCTTTTTAACCGCTGGAATGATCTCGTTGAGAACAGGTTGAAGATCGTTGAAGGAGATCGTCTCGAGCAGCTCGAAACACAGGCGACCCTTGGCGATGGGAAGCTCGGACAGCTCGGCAAGCAGATTTGCCTGCGCCAGCCGGCGCGCTGAAATATTGACCGAGACACGGGGGATTTGCATTCCCAGGCTGTCCCATCGCGTCAGCTCGAACAGGGCCTTTTGCAGGATCAGCCTGTCCATGTCGCCGCTGCGCCCCAGCTTTTCCGCGACGTCGAGAAATCTGATCGGGGCGAGCAGGCCCTTTTGCGGGTGGTCCCAACGGGCAAGCGTCTCGACGCCGGCAATGGCCAATGTGTTGGCATCGAACTGCGGCTGGAAGAATGCAACGAGTTCATCGCGATCGAGCGCGTGATTGAATTCGTCCGCCAATTCTTTCGAATGGATCGCGGCGCTACGAAGCTCTTCGGTAAACACCGCCGCGCGGCCGCGGCCCGCCTTCTTCGCCTCGTACAGGGCCAGATCGGCATCGAGAAGCAATTGGCCGAGGTCCCGCCCGAGATCGGTCTCCCAGGCGACGCCGACGCTTGCCCCGACAACGCAGGCCATACCGTCAATGAAGAGAGGTTGCTCGAGGGTCTCGACAATCTGCCGGGCCAATGCGTTTGCCTTCGGCTCCGGATCGGCGCTCCAGCTGGCGAAGATGAACTCATCTCCACCGATCCGAGCCGCAACGTCGTCTGGACCAGCCAAATCGGCAAGGCGCGAAGCCGTCCCTTGCAAGACCGCGTCACCTCCGGCATGGCCTTTCGTGTCGTTGATCTCCTTGAACCGGTCGAGGTCGATATGAATGAGGATCAGACAATCCTGTGCACGGGGTCTCGGCGGTTGCGCGATCATCCGGTCGACAAATCGTCGATTGGGAAGCCCCGTCAATGCGTCATGCAAGGACAGGAACTCCAGCCTCTGCCGGGCCCGAACGAGCTTCTTCTTGTGAAGGCGAAGCTTTTCGATCGTTCTTTGGCGCGATCTGGTCAGAAAGCCGATCCAGACGATCGGCGCAACGACACATAGTGCCAGCAGGCTCGCGTAGAACTCAAAAATGCCGATCCCGCTCTTTTGGCCCCATCCGCGCTTCGGCAGTGCGGCGAGGGTCCAACGGCCGTAGGTCATATCGACGGATGCCAGGACCGGCTTCCTGGAAAAGGTTGCCAAGCTACCGAAAAAGACCTGTTTGGGCTCGTTCGGCTCCGGCACGGTGCTGATGGCGAGTTCAAGCTCGGTCGAACCAAGACCGCTTTCCTGGTAGAGCCTTGGTATGTCGATGATGCCGGAAAGCAGTCCCCAAAAAATCTGGCTTTTTCCCTCAGTGATGTAAATTGGGTACCGGACCACCAAAGCGGTTCCACCTTGGACAAGCTCCACCGGGCCTGTGAGAACGATATTGTGGGTGTTGCGCGCCAGCATCGCGGCAGCCCGTTGCTTCTCATTGGTGCGGTAGTCGAGCCCGATGGCCTTTTCGTTTCCCTTCTCCGGATAGACCCACCGGACCACCATGTCGGGCGCGGCGGCGAAGCTTCGCAATTGTGAATCGGGCTGCAGAATCTGCGCGGCGAGTTTGGAAAATCCGTTCTGGCCCATCTCCGGATTGACTGCGATGCCGGCCGCCAACCCCTGCAACAGTTTCACATTGCTGTTGAGGTTCGTCTGAAGTCGGGAGGATATGGTGGCAAGCTCGCCGGCGACGATCGAACGTTCCTCGGCCAGCGATCGCTCCAGCCGCCAGTTCGTTGCCACCCAGACGACGGTTGCTGCAATAATCGCCGCAAATATTGCGGGAGCGAATGCGCTGGTATGGCTTATTGCGGAGCGAGCGAGATTTCTTCGAAACTTCATCAGGTTGCCGGCGTGGATGACAGACACTCATCCTTGCACGGTTTCTTTAAGGCAACGCTAAACTCGCCGGCGCCCTATGAAGGAAAGCTGCCTGCTCGTTGCGAGGCTTAGGTCGCTGGGCTAAAATCGGCGGCCAGCACCGCGTCCTTGAGCGCGCGCGAATAGGGATGCTGCGGGTTGTCCAGGACGGGGCGGGCCTGTCCGCGTTCGACGATTTCGCCTTTGCGCATGATGATGATGTTGTCGCTGATGTAATAGGCGGTGGCGAGGTCATGGGTGATGTAGACGATGGAGAGACCGAGCTCGTTTTTCAGGCGGCCAAAGAGGTTGACGATCGCCATGCGCAGTGATGCGTCGACCATGGAGACCGGTTCATCGGCCACCAGCAGGCGGGGTTGCGGGATCAGCGCCCGGGCGATGGCGACGCGCTGAAGCTGGCCGCCCGATAGTTCGTGGGGAAACCGGCCTTTCACTTCTTCAAGGGTCAGGCCGACATGGACGAGCGCGGCATCGGCCATCCGCTCCGCCTGCTGCCGGTCCGGCCGTTTTCCCGAGAATGAAAAATTGAGGGCCGTCTCGAAGAGATAACGGTCGACACGCTTCAGCGGATTGAAGGCTTCGAAGGGGTTTTGCAGAACCGGCTGGACCTCTTTCATGAAAGCCTTGCGTTCGGATCTGCTATGGATGGCAACGGTCCTGCCGCTGAATTGAAGCTCGCCTTCCGTCGGTTCGGTCTGGCCGAGGATCATTGCCGCGATCGTCGATTTTCCCGAGCCGGATTCGCCGACGATCGACAGGATCTCCGGCTCCGCTCCAAGTTCGAAGCTGACGTCCTTGACCGCGGTGATCAGGCGCCGGCCGAGCATGCCGCCCTGCCGGTAGACTTTCGTGACATGCGAGAGACGAAGAAGAGCACTCAAACCTGATCTCCCGTAACGGCAAAACAGGCCACGCGCCGCTGCGGCTCGACGGTGACCAGCGGCGGAACCTTCTGCGAGCAGATCTCCATGCGCTTCGGACAGCGCGGGTGAAACCGGCAGCCTTCCGGCGGCATGGCGAGGTTCGGCGGACGACCCTCCAGCGAAGGGCGGGCCGTCGCATCACCGATGCGCGGCAGGCTGCCGACGAGGTGCTGCGTATAGGGGTGGAGCGGCATGTTGAAGAGTTTGGCGGTCGGCGCCTCCTCGACAAGACGCCCGGCATAGACAATGCCGATGCGGTCGGAGACCGTCGCATGAACCCCCATATCATGGGTGACGAACAGGAAGGACGAACCCATCTCGCGTTGGATTTCGCGGATCATCGATAGGACGTCGCGCTGAACGATCACGTCGAGCGCGGTCGTCGGTTCGTCGGCGATGATGAATTCCGGCGTCAGGATCGTGGCCAGCGCAATGGTCATGCGCTGGCGCATGCCGCCGGAGAGCTCGTGGGGATAGGCGTCGAGCAGATGCGGATCCAGCTTCAGCCGTTGCAGATGGGTGGCGACCCTTTCGAAAAACTCATTCCTGCCGACCTTCATGTGGCGAAAGGCGAAATCGATGAAGGAGTGACGGATCCGGCGCACCGGATTGAGCACATTCATCGAACCCTGCATGATATAGGACAGATGCCGCCAGCGCAGCGCCAGGCGCTCTTCCGGCTTCATCGCGTAGATATCCTGGGTGCCGCCGTCGAAATGGAATGTCACCTTTCCCGAGACGACCCTCAGCGGCGGCCGGATCGCGCCGGCGATGGTCTTGATCAAGGTCGTCTTGCCGCTGCTCGATTCGCCGGCAACGCCATAGACCTCGCCGCGGGCGATCGTCAGGCTGATATCGTCGACGGCGCGCACCTCGCGATCGACGCCGTAGAGGAAGGCACGGTAATAGGCTTTCAGATTCTCGATTTCGACCAAAGGATCCATACTAACTTCCCATCCGGTTGAGCCGGCTGCGCGGATCATTGTATTCGTTCATCGACATGGACAGCAGGAAGAGCGCCAGGAAGAGGACGACGATGACGGCGACGGGGGCGGCCACCCACCACCATATGCCTGATATCAGCGCCGAATGCGCATTGGCCCAATAGATCATCATGCCCATGGTCGGCGTCTCGATATCGGTGAAGCCCAGCACCGACAGGGTGATCTCCATGCCGATCGACCAGATCATGTTGTTCATCGTGGTGGCGAAGACGATCGGCAGAACATAGGGCAGGTGCTCCTCGACGAGGATCTTGCGCATGCTCATGCCGGAATAGACGCTCTGGGTGGTGAAGGATCTCGTCTTCAGGCTGATCGCCACCGAACGGATGAGGCGTGCATCGTAGGACCAGCCGAGCGAGGCCATGATGACGATCAGCACCGTCCAGGTCATGCTGTCCTTCAGCACGAAATAGAACAGGATCAGCAGCGGAAATTGCGGGATGACCATGACGCTGTCGTTGATGGCCATCAGCACCCGGTCGACCGCGCCGCCGGCATAGCCGGCGACGAGGCCGACGACCAGCGAAATGATGCGTGAAATGAAGGCGACGCCGATGCCGAAAAACAGGGTGTTGCGGAGCGCGGTCGTCAATTGCCAGAAAACATCCTGGCCACGCGATGTCGTGCCGAGCCAATATTCGCCATCGGGCGGCATATCGGGCGGCAGAAGATAGATGTCGGTCGCGCCGTACGGCGAGAAGTAGGACATGATGACCAGCCCGACGATGACGGCAAAGAGCAGCAGGCCGCTGAGGAATTCCATATTCTGGCGCGCGAGGTCGCGGACGATCGTAAACATGCTCTATTCCACCTTGATGCGCGGATCGATCAGCGGGCTCAGAATGTCGATGATGAACACGGCGGCGGCAACGCCGACGATCGACAATGCGCTGAGGCCGAGCACCAGACTGTAGTCGCCGGCATGCACCGCTTCGATCAGCAGGTTTCCGATGCCCGGATAGCCGAAGACGATTTCGGTAATGACCGTGCCGTTGAAGATCGCGCCGAGCGACATGGCAAGCCCGGTGAACTGCGGCACCATGGCATTGCGGGCGATATAGGAGCGCAGAATCTTGCGCTTCGGAACGCCGCCCAGCTCGGCGAAGACGACGTAATCCTCGGTGATGATGTTGGAAACGAGCGCGCGCATGCCGATCAGCCAGCTGCCGGCGCCGACCATGATCAGTGACAAGGCCGGCAGGATCGAGTGTTTCAGGATATCGAGGACGAGGGCAAAGGAGAGGTCGAGATTCGCGTTCATCTCGTAGCCGCCATTGATCGGCAGCACCGGCCAGAGATAGCCGAAGACAATCAGAAGCACGAAGGCCAGGATGTAATAGGGAATGGGAAGCAGGGCGATGAAGACGAGGCTGACGGCCTTCAGCACTATGTCCTTGCGGTAATAACCGGCGAGCGCGCCGATCGCATTGCCGAGCACGAAGGTGATCAGGGTCGACACCGACATCAGCCCGATGGTCCAGGGCAGGGACCGCATTATGATGGTGGAAACGGGCGTCGGAAAAGCCGACAGCGAGGGACCGAGATCACCGGTCGCAAGCCGCAGCCAGAAATGCAGGTATTGCTGCCAGATCGAGCCCTCCATGCCGTAAAGCTCGCGAAGCGACTGGCGCATGAGTTCGATCGCATTCGGATCGGACTGCCCCATCTGGGTGATGGCGCCTATGCTTTCTTCGACCGGATCGATCGGGGTCAGGTGGGTGACGAAGAATGTGATCGTCACGCCAAGAAATACAACAAGCAGAAACTGACCGAACCGCTTCAGCACAAAGATCAGATAGGACGTCATAGGGCGGTGGTTCCTCTCTGGTTCCCTTCATCAAGTGGAAAGGATCGACGGACATGCCACATGCCCGTCGATTAGGGGGCCGGCGCGCAACACTCGCGCCGGCGTTGGGAGGATTATTTCGGTTGTGCCGGCTTCAGCTTGACCATCATCAGCCTGGAGTTGGCCCAATTCGGCACCGGATCGGTATAAGGATCAGCGATCGTCGGATAACCGGTCCAATAGGTCGTATCCATCGAGGTGAAGACGTTATACGACATCAGCGGGATCGTCGGCATTTCCTTGGCCACCAGCTTCAGATAATCCTTGCCGAGCTCGACGCCCTTCGGATCATCGGCGCTGATGCCGCGAATGCTTTCGATGATCTTATCGAGATCCGGATTGCTCCAGCGCTGCCAGTTGCGCGGCGGCTGATTGTCACCCTTCTTGGCCACGAACTGCGAATGCCAGCTGTCGAGGAAGAACGACAGATCGGGATCGCCGCCCCAGGTTTCGACGCTCCAGGCGATCGCCACCTGGAAATCGCCGGGCTGGAGCGCCGTCTGCCAAAGTTTCGCGGCCGGCACGGCTTTGGCGTCGATGCCGAAGGCGGCCCATTGCTGCGCAATCAGCGTCCCGGCGCGGGTGAAGACCGAGCGGGTGTCGCCCTCGACCGTCATCCGGATCTTGAAGGGCTGTCCATCCGGGGTCAGCCATTTGCCGCCGGATTTCTTGAAGCCTGCCTTTTCCAGCAGTTCGCCGGCAGCCTTCGGATCCGGCTTCCACCAGCCATAGCCGAAGGCGCCGCTGATTGCCTGCGGGTCGGTCGGGATCTGGTCCTTGAACTTCGGCTGCTTGCGCAGGATATCGGCGATCTGTTGCCCGACCGTCGGGTCATAAGGCTTGATCTTGCTCTTGCCGGTATCGATCTCGAAATCCTTCAGCCAATCCTGCATCGGCGCCTGATAGTCCTTCATCGTGGCCGCCGTCGGCGGCACGCCGAGCGCCGACAGCGTCGCAGCGCCGCGGTAGCTCGCCATGTCAACGGCCTTGATGTCGATCAGCAGGGCAAGCGCCCAGCGTACATCGGCGTTGTCGAAGGGCGGATTCTGGGTGTTGAAAATGACAGCCGGAAGTGTCGGATCCGGATGGGCGAAGGGGAAGCCCGGGAACCAGGTCTCGATCGACTTCGATTTTTCCTTCAGCGTGAACATGCCCTCGGGCGTGTTGTCGTGAATGATATCGAGATTGTGCTCGAGCTGAGCGATGGTGCGTTTATCCGGCGGGCCGGGATCGGTATAGGTCACGTATTTCGGGGCCGGCTCGCCGAAGCGGGCAAGCGATGTCCGCTGCCAGTCGTCACGCTTCTCCCAGGTATACCACTTGCCCTGGGGATCGTAGGACTTGAGCTTGTAGGCGCCGAGCGAGACGGGATTGGCGAAATCATAGCGAAGCGGATCTTCGACTTTCTCGAAGACATGCTTGGGCATGATCCAGGCGCCGTTCCAGCGAACGGTGAAGATGGCGTGGAAGCGCGAATTGGGCTTCTTCAGCTTGAACACCACAGTCGAGGAGTCGGTCGCCTCGACGCTTGCCACCTGCACCGAGAAGGCAGCACTCCAGACCATGCCGGGGTGATCCATCTGCGTCTTGACGGTATAGACCACGTCGTCTGCCGTGAACTCCACGCCGTCGCTCCAGAAGAGCCCCTTGCGCAGTTTCACGGTCATCTCGGTGAAGTCGGCATTATATTGCGGCTTGTCGGCAGCCAGCGAATTGTCCCAGGTCGCGCCGCCAAGCCCTTGTTCGGGGTCGATATACCAGAGCGTATCCATGGTCAGCTGCTGCAGGCCTGTGGATACACCGCCGCCGCCATTGACCCAGATGTTGAACCAGCCGGGATTTTTGATCGTCCCTTCCGGATTTTCGACGATGAGCGTCTCCTTGCGCGGCAAGGAGGTGTAGTCATCGGCCTTGGCCGTCGCTGTCAGGCCGAGTGCGGCCAGCGCGACGCCAAATGCGAGCCTCTTCCACTGTTGCATGAACTCCTCCCTAGAAAGCGACGATACGGCGGCCGCAAAGGCACGCATGGGCACGTCGCGGTTGTCGGTTCGCAGAGGCAGAGCCTCAGTGAACCATCCCTCCGGCCCGCCTGCCTCCTCGCAGTGAGCCGAATATCTTCAGCCGGGCTTACCCGGCGGCGGCTGTCACACCGACAGCCGGATGACATTGTAAGACAGCGGTTTCAGCGCTGCCCGCACCCGTCCATCCTCGACCTTCGCAGTCTCGACATTGACCGGAGCGACCGTCTTCGGTCGCGCAGCCGTATTGACGGCTTCCAGGTCGCCATGGGTCATCTCCACCTGCTCGACCACCCGGGCGGCTCCGAAACCTTCCAGCCGCACGTCGAGATCGAGCGCCGCGTTCGGATGACGGTTGACGGCAAAGAAGGTGAGCTGCCTACCGTCTTCGGAATGCACGGCCGATACGTCGAGATAGGGGACGTCGTTCTCTTCGTCGCTGTCATAGGTCGGGCCGTCGACGACCAGCTGCAGGGCCGAGCCGCGGCCATATCGGGAAGCGTAGTAGAAGGGATAATAGATCGTCTGGCGCCAGGCCGCACCGCCGTCCTCGGTCATAATAGGGGCGATGACGTTGACGAGCTGCGCGATGCAGGCGATGCGCACCCGGTCGGAGCGACGGATGAAGGTGTTCAAAATGCCGCCGACCTGCAGCACGTCTTCGAAATTATAGATATCTTCCAGGAGATGCGGCGCATCCGGCCATTCGTCGCGCGCCAGGATATCCTTGTCCTGCTGGTTGGAATGATACCACACATTCCATTCGTCGAAGGAAATGCCGATCGTCTTCTTCGAGCGTTTTTTCGCCTTGATGTAGTCGATCACGCCGCCGATCGTGGTGATGTAGCGGTCGAGTTTCGTCGCGCGGGCGAGATAATTGAGCGTATTTTTCTCGCGATTGGCAAAATACATGTGCAGCGAAATATGGTCGGCGCTGTCATAGCACTGGTCGAGAACCTGCGCTTCCCACTCGGGATAGGTCTTCATGTCGGAATTGGACGAGCCGCAGACCACGAGTTCGAGCGACTTGTCGAAGCCGCGCATGGCTTTGGCCGTCTCATCCGCCAGCCGGCCATATTCATAGGCCGATTTGTGACCGACCTGCCAGGGCCCATCCATCTCGTTGCCGAGGCACCACAATTTGACATCGTGCGGATTGGACCAGCCGTGCTTGCGGCGCAGGTCCGACCAGTAGGTGCCGCCGGGATGATTGCAATATTCCAGGAAATTGCGGGCGGCATCGAGGCCGCGTGATCCGAGATTGACGGCGAGCATCGGCTTGGTGTTGGCCTTCTTGCACCAGTCGACGAATTCATTGACGCCGATCTGGTTGGCTTCGCGGGTGCGCCAGGCAAGATCGAGGCGAACCGGGCGCTCCGAACGCGGGCCGACGCCGTCTTCCCAATTATAGGCCGAGACGAAATTGCCGCCGGGATAACGGCAATATGGCGTGTCGAGCTCACGCACAAGATCGAGCACGTCGCGGCGAAATCCGTCCTCGTCGGCTGTGGGATGTCCGGGCTCATAGATGCCGCCGTAAATCGCTCTGCCGAGATGTTCGAGAAATGAACTGTAGAGCCTGGCGTCAATGGTCGCGACTCGGAAATCGCGGTGGGCAACGACATTCGTCTTCAACGGATCCTCCCGTTTATATATCAGAATTTTTGTTTTCTTGCCTCTAACTTGATATCAGGAATGTCGTTCTGTCAACCGAGTTGCGGTTTTAATCATACTAATTCAATTTTCGGAAATAATTGTTTTATTACAGTATGTTGTCGTGCATTTTTGGTTGTCAAATCTGGAAAGAAGCGTGATATTTAAATCAAGATTTCCGATATTTATAATTTAGACATGCAGCCGCATGATGATATCGCGTCCATGATTTCCGAAGCCGCGGCCGAAAATATTCACGCCGCCGGTATGGCCGGCATTCTCGGCGATGCCGACCCTAAGCCGGATCGAGGAGTGCTGGGCAAGCGCCAGATCGCTGAGCGTGACATTCGATGCGGCGATGCCGTCGATGAAGGTTCCGCGCGTCGAGATGCGCCAGGTCTTCATCATCCCATATTGCGAGCCCTCGAGCTTCCACCATGCCGGCGTGAAGGCGCCGCGCTTGTCGCCGTAATCGCCGGGCGATGTCCAGGTGCCGATCGCCATGCCGTTGACCCAGAGCGTGATATCGGAGGGCCAGTCCGGATTGGTGCCGGGCACCTCGGACGACAGCTCCAGCGAAAACTCGATGGCGCGGATATCCTTGTTCAACACCTTGGCGTTATTGGGGAATTTATATTCCACGTAGCCTCGGCCGAACCAGACGAGCCCGGCCTGCATGCGCTGCGGATCGAGGAAATAGTCCGGCACATCGAGGGGACCGATGACGCTCTCGGTAGAGCAAAGACCGCAGGGCGCATGGACATCGCAACTGGTGTAGAGCCCCACAGGCATCTCGACTTCGATGATATTGTTGGCCCTTTGGGCCGCACTTTCCTCGAAGCTGATCAGAATTTCGCTGTAGATCGCCGAGCAGATCTTCTGATTTCCCTTGCGGGCTTTCGCCAGCTGGGAATCGACAAGCCGGGCGTCTTCCAAAATCTGGATGCCGGTTGCGACGGTGGATTGGGGGAGGGAAAGTGCGCGCGCGATGTCGTTGATATTCATCGGCCCTTTGGCACAGAGCAGCTTGAGAATCTCAATTCGCGCCGGCGCCGAAAGGGCGCGGATCGCATCGTTATTCTCGCCGGCGGCAATCGTCAAAAACGAGCGTTCCATCATTCCCCCATCATTTCCAGTAAAATGATGTATATCGGAAATTATGATACATCAAGTGGGAATGCTTAGGTCGACCTTGGCTGACTTAGATGGTTTAGAATTCTACGATGCGAGGGACTTAGAGATCCTTCCACGGATTGATGATCTGCAAGCCGATTCCGTCGAAATCGGACACATTTCGCGTTGCGAGTGAAGCGCCGCGCGAGATGGCGATGGCTGCGATCTGCGCATCGAACTGGCTGATCGGCCTGCCAGCCTTGCGGCGATCGGTGGCAATGATGGCATAGACATCTGCCGCGTCACGATCGAATGGCAGGATACGGCCACTCATGTCCTCATTGAATATCGGCAGGATGGCTGCCTCGAGATCACGCCGACGCCGGCCGGGAGGAAGGAGACGCAAGCCATACAAAATTTCCGCTTCGGTGATCGCGGTCGTGAATACGGATAGTGGATGTTGTGCCCCGAGCCATTCGATTACAGCCGCATTCGGCGCCGGCGTGAGCAGTTCCGAAATGACGTTGGTATCGAGAACGATCACGCGTCAAAGTCCGGCGCGTCCCGGATCGGCTGCCGGGGCGGAATTTCGAGCTCAACCCCTCCGACCGATTGCAAGCGGGCGCGAATGGTATCGGCGAGATTGCGCGCCACCGGCTCGGTGGTCGCAAGTGCCGTACGCAGAATATCGCGTGCTTCGTCTTCCATTGATCGCCCATGCGTGGCGGCGCGAACGCGCAGCCGCTGCTTCAATCCATCATCGAGATTGCGGATCGTCATGCTGGCCATCATTGCCTCCATTCATCAATGACAGCATATAAATCATTGATTGCATATTCTCAAGCAACGGTCGCGAGATGCGTTTCCGTCCTTAGCCTAGCAAGTCCATAACAAGAGTGGTCCGCCGGCCCCGGGTCAATGCCCGATCGCATCAGATTGCAGATCGGCATCCGTCAGCGTTCCCAGGAAGGCGACGATGTCGTCGATCTCGAGGTCGGTGAGGGCAGGCGCATCGCCGGACTTCCGGCCGAAGGGTGGGTCCTGGTTGAGATTGTCCCAATAGGCTTGCGGCAGGTCGTCATATCTACGGACCGTGCCATCTGAATTTTTCGGATACCACCGGCCGGGATCGCTGTCGCGGGTCGCATAGAAGGAGACGACGTCGCGCAGCGAGTGGAAATAGCCGTTGTGGAAGAAGCTCTTCTTCAGAGCGACATTGCGCAGCGTCGGGGTGCGGAACAGGCCGCAATAGTCGCTGCGTCCGGCAAAGTCGGTGCGCTGAGGGCCGCAGAGGCCGAGATCGTGATAGTTCGGATCGCTATTGGCCGGGATTGCCATATTGCGGGGAGCGGCGAGTCCGAGGAAGCCGAAATCGGAAAATTGCGGCGGTTCGCCGTCATTGGCGGGCTCGCTCAGATGACAGCTCGAACAGTTGCCCTTGGCCGGATCCTCGAACAGCTGTCGCCCGTGCAATTCCTGCGCCGTCAGCGTCGCCTTGCCGGCGAGAAAGGCGTCGTAGCGGCTGGAATAGGGATAAAAATCCGGGCCACTCTGTTCGAAGGTGGCGAGCGCCTCGGCGGCGGCGTCGAAGGCGTCGTCGGGGTTGTCGAACACCGTCGCGCCGAAGGCCGCCTCGATGTCACCGGCATAGGCTGCCTTCTGCAGCTTTGCCACCACTTCGGCCGCATCCTTGTTTCCCATCTCGAAGGGCGAAAGCAACGGGATCTTTGCCTGATCGGCGCCGTGGTCGACACGGCCGTCCCAGGTCAGGCCGCCGGTCGGGCCATTGTCGACGCTTTCGTCGCCCTCGTCCTCGGAATCGTAATAATGCTCGGTGAAGGCGGGTACCGCCTGGAGGTAGCGCAGCGTCGGCACGGCGCGCAGCCCCGGCCGGTCCATATGCTGGCCGCCGATTTCGACCGGCGTCGCCGATGCCGGACCGAAGGCGTGAGCCGGATCATGGCAGGACGCGCAGGCCTGGAGCCCCGAGGCCGACAGCGAGGCATCCGAGAATATGTTGCGGCCGAGCGCGGTGAGCGTTTCGGCTCGGGCAAAGGCCTCGGCGCGCGACATCGGGCCGGGATGCAGGCCGGCCGTGGTCGCCGCGCTGCTTTGCCGCAGCGGAAGACTGGCAAGACAGAGCGCCACAGCACCCATGCTCACCGCCAGGCCGGACCGCACAAGCCAGATGGTCTTGATTGCCATGATAAGGATTCCAATAGCTTAAGACTGGTTTGCTCCATGATCGAACCTTGTTGCAACAAATTGATGACGGCTATCGCCTGCGGCATCACGCCAACCCCCGATGTCACAAAGTTGATAGACGGCCGGAATAGCGTTTGGACGCCCCCGAGCGTTCTCCGCTCCCTCTAGCCAACGCCCCCTAGCCATGAGGAACTGACGTGAAAAGACTGAAGACCCTCCATTCCATCTGTCTCGCCGGATCGGCCATCGTGCCGTTTGCGATCACAACGGCAGCCCATGCGGCGCCCGCCGGCTACGACAAGATCGACAATGTCGTCGTCATCTATGCCGAAAACCGCAGCTTCGATAATCTCTACGGCAGCTTTCCCGGCGTCGACGGGCTCTCGAACGCGACCGCCGATCACGCCCGCCAGCTCGACCGCGACGGCCAGTTGCTATCCGAACTGCCGCCCGCCTGGGGCGGCCTCACCGCCAAGGGTGTTACGCCTGCCGTCACCGAGGCGCAGTCGGCCCATCTTGCCAACGCCACCTTTGCGATCGACGATCCCAAGGGTTTTGCGCAGGCGCCTTCGGTCATCACCCGCGATCTCTGGCATCGCTTTTACCAGGAGCAGATGCAGATCGACGGCGGCAAGAACGACAAGTTCGTGGCCTGGGCCGATTCCGGCAGCCTCGTCATGGGGCACTACGACGGCTCCATCCTGCCGATGTGGCAGGTCGCCAAGAAATACGTCATTGCCGACAACTTCTTCCAGGGCGCTTTCGGCGGTTCCTTCCTCAATCACTTCGCACTCGTCTGCGCCTGCACGCCCTATTATCCCGACGCCGACAAGAGCCCGGCAAAGCCGACCATTGCCAAGGTCGATGCGGCCGGCACGTCGCTTGTTGTGGCGGAAAACGCCCCGAAGTCGGCGCTGGAGGGCGCCCCGAAATTCGTCTCCGACGGCACGCTGACCCCTGACTTCTATGCCGTCAACACCATGCAGCCGCCCTACCAGCCGAGCGCCAATCCGCCGGCCAAGGACGGCGATCCGGCCTATGCCGATCCCACCGCCGCAACGACGCTGCCGCCGCAGCATGAAATCACCATCGGCGACCTGCTGTCGCTGAAGGGTGTCAGCTGGGCATGGTATAGCGGCGCCTGGCAGGCAGCCCTCGACGGCAAGAACGCCACGCCGGTGCCGAACTTCCAGTTCCACCACCAGCCGTTCAACTATTTCGCCAATTTCGCGCCCGGCACGCCGGCGCGCGCCGAACATCTGAGGGATGGCGGTCTTGGCGGCGAAGCCTTCCTCAGGGATATCGACGATGGCAAGCTGCCCGCGGTCTCCTTCTACAAGCCGCAAGGCAACCTCAACGAACATGGCGGTTATGCCGACGTGTCGAGCGGCGACCAGCATCTTGCCGATATCGTCTCCCACCTCGAGAAGAGCCCGCAATGGGGCCATATGCTCGTCATCGTCACCTATGACGAGAATGGCGGCTTCTGGGATCACGTCGCGCCGCCGAAGGCCGATCGCTGGGGCCCGGGCAACCGCATTCCGGCCTTCATCATCTCGCCCTTCGCCAAGAGCGGCATGGTCGATCACACCCAGTACGACACGACCTCGATCATCCGCTTCATCACCGCGCGCTATGATTTGCCGGTGCTGCCCGGCATCCTCGCCCGCGACAAGGCGCTGCGCAACAATGATCGGCCGCCGATGGGCGACCTCACAGCCGCGCTCGACCTGACGCATTGACGATTGCGAGCGGCCCCTGTTCGGGGCCGCTCCATCTGTTTCTTTACGTATTCCGGACGCAAAACCGCTGCGGACTTTTGCTGGCACTGCTTGCCATCACCGCCGCAGTAATGGTCGCAATGCGGTCTGCGTTTCCTTCAGCAGCGGCAGATACCGCTCCTTCATCTCCGCGGCCGGCACGAGAGCGGCCGGCGCCCCGATATTGATCGCCGCGACGGTTTCGCCGCGGTCGTTGTCGATGGGCACGGCAATGGAGCAGAGACCGATCTCCAGCTCCTGATCGATGATGGCGTAACCCTCGGCGCGCACACGGCGGAATTCTGTGATGAGCTCCTCCGGATCGGTTCTGGTATTCACAGTGTTCTTCTTCAGCTCGCTGCGGGCAAGGATGGCGCGCGCTTCGCTCTCGGGGAGAGCCGCAAGCAGCACCCGGCCCATCGAGGCGCAGTAGGCGGGCAGGCGGCTTCCGGGAGTCAAATTGATCGACATGACGCGGCGCTGCGAGGCGCGGGCGACATAGACGATTTCGGTGCCGTCGAGCACCGAGGCCGAGGCACTCTGGCCGGCCTTTTCGGAGAGAAGATCGAGATGCGGTTGCAGCAGCGCCGGCAGCGGCGTCGCCGCGAGATAGGCATGGCCAAGCCGCAGGATCTTCGGTGTCAGGGTGAAGAACTTGCCGTCGTAATCGGCATAACCGAGTTCGGCGAGCGTCAGCAGCGAGCGGCGCACGGCGGCGCGATCGAGCGCCGTCAGTTTCGACGCCTCGGCAATGGAAAGCCGCTGCCGCGTCTCACCGAAGGCTTCGATGACTTTCAGGCCGCGGGCAAAACCGCTGACGAAATCCGTTTCGCGCATGGTGGGCTCCTGTCTTGGGGTTGCCTGTCGGACCGCGTTCTATCGTGCTTCGCCCTTCGCTTGCGCTTCGGGCATTCGTCGCTGCAATCGATTCGCTGGATCGATTGCTCGGGCTGCGCCCGACCACTCCTTATTGTGCGATATACGAACAAATGTCAAATATCGCACAAATTTCTTGCCGTCCGGCCCGCTGCGCTTTATCCCTGACGCTCGAAGGACGGGAACCAGTTCCCGATCGCATAGCCAAGGAGAGATCCCGCATGGACAAGACAGTCGGGAGCACGGCGGAAGCCGTCTCTGAGATCGGTGACGGCGCGACCGTCATGATCGGTGGTTTCGGTGGCTCGGGCGCGCCGATCGAGCTCATTCATGCCCTGATCGACAAGGGCTCGAAGAACCTGACCGTGATCAACAACAATGCCGGCAACGGGCGCATCGGCATCGCCGCGATGATCGATGCCGGCTTGGTCCGGAAAATGATCTGTTCCTTTCCCCGGTCGTCGGATCCGCGCGCCTTCACGGATAAATATCTAGCCGGCGAGATCGAGCTCGAGCTGGTGCCGCAGGGAACGCTTGCCGAGCGCATCCGCGCCGGCGGGGCGGGCATCCCTGCTTTCTATACGCCGACGGCTTACGGCACCGAACTGGCCAACGGCAAGGTCATCGCCGAGTTCGATGGCCGCCACTATGTGCAGGAGCGCTGGCTGAAGGCCGACTTTGCGATCGTGAAGGCTGAAATCGGCGATATCCAGGGCAACCTCACCTACAACAAGGCCGGCCGCAACTTCAATCCGCTGATGTGCATGGCGGCGGAAAAGACGATCGTCCAGGTCTCGTCGATCGTGCCGGCCGGCGGCATCGATCCCGAACACGTGGTGACACCCGGCATCTTCGTCGACCGCGTTGTCGCCGTTCCCAATCCCCAACAGGAAGAAGAGCTCATTCGAGCCGGAGTGGCCTACGTATGACCATCGACACTCGTGAAGACATCAAGCTTTCCAACGCGCAGATCGCCTGGCGCGCCGCGCAGGACATTGCCGACGGCGCCTATGTCAACCTCGGCATCGGCTTTCCCGAAATGGTCGCCCGATATCAGCCGCCCGGCCGTCAGGCGATCTTCCACACGGAAAACGGCATCCTGAATTTCGGCGAGCCGCCGGCCGCAGGCGAAGAGGACTGGGACCTGATCAATGCCGGCAAGAAGGCGGTGACGCTGAAGCCGGGTGCCGCCTTCTTCCATCATGCCGACAGCTTCGCCATGGTGCGCGGCGGCCACCTCGACGTCGCGATCCTCGGCGCCTATCAGGTGGCTCAGAGCGGTGACCTCGCCAACTGGCGGGTGGGCAGCAAAGGCGTGCCGGCCGTCGGCGGCGCCATGGACCTGGTGCACGGCGCCAAGCAAGTCTGTGTCATCACCGAACACGTCACCAAGACGGGCGAGCCGAAGCTGGTGGAGAAGTGCACCTTCCCGCTGACCGGCGTTGCCTGCATCACCCGCGTCTATACGAGCCACGCCGTCATCGACATCGTCAAGGGACGCTTCGTCCTGCGCGAAAAGCTGGCCGCGATGTCGCAAGAGGAATTGCAGGCGATGACCGGCGCGCCGCTGCACGTCGAAGGACCGGTTGGCGACCTCGTCGTCCCGCAACTCTGAGGAAAAGCCATGACCGAAGCCTTTATCTGCGACTATGTCAGAACGCCGATCGGCCGCTTCGCCGGTTCGCTATCCCAAGTGCGCGCCGACGATCTCGGCGCCATTCCGCTGAAAGCGCTGATGCAACGAAATGCCGCCGTCGATTGGGAAGCCGTCGATGATGTGATCTTCGGCTGCGCCAACCAGGCGGGCGAGGATAATCGCAATGTCGCGCGCATGTCGGCGCTACTGGCCGGCCTGCCGATCTCAGTTCCGGGCACGACGATCAACCGGCTTTGCGGCTCCGGCATGGACGCGGTGATCACCGCAGCGCGGGCCATCCGCTCCGGCGAGGCCGAGCTGATGGTCGCCGGCGGCGTCGAAAGCATGTCGCGCGCGCCCTTCGTCATGCCAAAGGCCGAGACGGCCTTTTCCCGGGCCGCCGAAATCCACGACACGACGATCGGCTGGCGCTTCGTCAATCCGCTGATGAAGAAGCAATATGGCGTCGATTCCATGCCGGAGACCGGTGAGAACGTTGCCGAGGACTATCATGTCAGCCGTGAGGACCAGGATGCCTTCGCGGTGCGAAGCCAGGCGAAGGCGGCGGCCGCCCAGGCGAACGGACGGCTGGCGAAGGAAATCACCCCGGTGATCATTCCGCAGCGTAAGGGGGATCCCGTCATCGTCGAAAAAGACGAACATCCGCGGGCGACGACGATCGAGACGCTGGCGAAACTCGCCACGCCTTTCAAGAAGGAGGGCGGCACGGTGACGGCCGGCAATGCCTCCGGCGTCAATGACGGGGCGGCGGCGCTGATCGTCGCTTCGGAAGCGGCGGCCCGGAAATATGGCCTGACGCCGATCGCCCGCATTCTCGGTGGTGCTGCCGCCGCCGTTCCGCCAAGGGTGATGGGTGTCGGGCCGATCCCGGCCTCACGCAAGCTGATGGCGCGGCTCGGCATGACCGCCGAACAGTTCGACGTGATCGAACTCAACGAGGCCTTCGCCAGCCAGGGGCTGGCAGTGTTGCGCGCGCTCGGCATTGCCGATGATGATGCGCGGGTGAACCGCAATGGCGGCGCGATTGCGCTCGGCCATCCGCTTGGCATGTCGGGTGCACGCATCACCGGCACGGCGGCGCTGGAGCTTCATGATACCGGCGGAAAATATTCGCTGTCGACCATGTGCATCGGCGTCGGGCAGGGCATCGCTATCGCGCTCGAAAGGGTTTGATGTCGCTCGAAAGGGAGGCGCTTCCGGCATTTGCCGGAGGCCGCCCACCCGTTGCAAGCCATATCAGGCTTCTGTAGACATCGGGCATGCTGATCCGCCCCGCAGATAAGAACGATCAAGACGCGATCTGGAGGATCATCGGTCCGACGATCCGCGCCGGCGAAACCTATGCGCTCGATCGTGATCTCTCTGAAGCCGATGCGCTCGCCTATTGGATGGGACCGGACCGCGAGACTTTCGTCGCGGAAGAGGATGGTGTGATCCTCGGCACCTATTACATCAAGGCCAATCAGGCCGGCGGCGGCCGGCATGTCTGCAACTGCGGTTACATGACCGACGCCGCCGCGAGCGGCAGTGGCGTCGCTCGCCGGATGCATGACCATTCCCTGCAGCATGCCCGCGCCAGGGGCTTTCGGGCGATGCAGTTCAATTTCGTCGTCTGCAGCAATGAACGCGCCGTCGCGCTGTGGCAATCGCTCGGTTTCGAAATCGTCGGTCGTCTTCCCGGTGTGTTTCTTCATCCGACGCAGGGCTATGTCGATGCATTGGTGATGTTTCGTACTCTCTAAGTGCGACGAAAAAGATGTGAGCGCGCTGTCGAAATCGCAGCGGTTCAAACGTCTTTGGATTGCAGGCGCGGAGTGCGGTAGGCTTGCCGCATGCGTCGCGATCACTCTGTCGGCAAGGAGGTTATGAAGCCATGAGTGTTTCCTATCGTTGGGTCATCGTCGCTGCGGGCGCATTGATGACCTGCGTTGCGCTTGGCGCGATGTTTTC
Organism: Rhizobium sp. BK212; assembly: GCF_014197475.1. Classification (NCBI taxonomy): domain Bacteria; kingdom Pseudomonadati; phylum Pseudomonadota; class Alphaproteobacteria; order Hyphomicrobiales; family Rhizobiaceae; genus Rhizobium; species Rhizobium sp. BK212. The sequence goes on along the minus strand of NZ_JACIFS010000001.1, from coordinate 865,850 downwards.
GCTGGCGATTTTCCAGGGGCCGATCGCAACGGCGACCGGCTGGTCGCATGTCGGCATCGCCAGCGCGATGACGCTGAATTTCATCGTCATGGGCTTCGGCGGCTTCTTCTGGGGCGCGGCAAGCGACCGCTTCGGCCCGCGCGTCGTCGTGATGATCGGGTCGGTGCTGCTCGGCCTGGCGCTTGTGCTGGCGAGCCGGGCCGAGACGCTGCTGCAGTTCCAACTGACCTACGGCATCCTCGTCGGGCTCGCCGCCAGCACCTTCTTCGCGCCGATGATCGCGGCGACGACGGCGTGGTTCGACGAAAACCGCGGCCTTGCGGTGTCGCTCGTCTCCGCCGGCATGGGCGTTGCGCCGATGACGATCTCGCCCTTCGCGCGTTGGCTGATCTCGGCCTATGAATGGCGGCCCGCCATGCTGATGATCGGTATCGGCGCCTGGCTGCTGTTGGTGCCGGCCGCTCTGCTGGTCAGGCGTCCACCGGCCGAAACCGCTGAAACCGGAACCGAGTTCGCAGCCGACGGCGCCAGGCCCCCGCTGTCGAAAGTCTTTCGGTCGCCGCAATTCATCGTGCTCGGCCTGACCTTCTTTGCCTGCTGCGCGGCACATTCCGGACCGATCTTCCATATGGTGAATTATGCGACGATCTGCGGCGTCGCACCGATGGCAGCCGTCAGCATCTACAGCGTCGAAGGTCTGGCCGGACTGGGTGGTCGGCTGCTCTATGGCAGCCTTGCCGATAGGATAGGGGTAAAGCCGGTGCTGGTCGCCGGCCTGCTGGTGCAGGCGGCCGCACTCGCGACCTATCTCTTGGTCAGCCGGCTCGGCGAATTCTATGCGCTCGCCATCATTTTCGGCAGCGCCTATGGCGGTGTGATGCCGCTTTATGCGGTGCTGGCGCGGGAATATTTCGGGCCGCGCATTATCGGCACGGTCTTTGGTGCGGCGACGATGCTCTCCAGCCTCGGCATGGCCTTCGGCCCTCTCGTCGGAGGCTGGATCTTCGACACCTTCGCCAATTATTCCTGGCTGTTCATCGGCTCCGCAATGGTCGGTCTGGGGGCGGCGGCGATCGCCCTCGCATTCCCGCCACTCGCCCGCCAAAAACCGCAGCCGGCCTTTGGCGTGGCTCCATGAGACGACGCCGGGCTGTTCTGTGGTGCGGCGGTTGCGAAGGACCGATCTTTACGAGAAATCCGAAACGAAGCCTTCCATCGTCGTGTTCAGCCGCCCAAGGATCGTCAGCAGGATCTGCTGCTTGCGGGCTCGCCGCGCTGCCGCCGATGTCATATCGACATCGAAGATCGCCGAGAAGGTGGCACGGTTTGAAACATTGAAGAAGCAGAGACCGCTCAGCGTCATATGGATCTCTATTGGCGTAACGGCCTGATGGAATAGTTCCTTTTGGTATCCGAGACGCAGGCATTGATCGATGCGTTGCAGGATCGGCCGGTGCAATTCGCCGATCAGGGATGAGGCCGGCAGGTATTTTGCGTCGTTGAGATTCTCGCTCATGATCAATTTGACGAACGTCGGATGATCGAAGTGAAAGTCGAAGCAGAAGTCCACGAGGTTCTTTAGCGACTGGCGTGGATCTTCCTCACCGAGGTCTACCTTCGCTTCCGCGACGCGGATGCGCGCATAGGCGTTTTCGAGCACGGCGACGTAGAGCTTCGCCTTCGAGTTGAAGTAGTAATAGATCATCCGCTTGCTGCGGCGGGTCTTCTGGGCAATGCTGTCGATTGTCGTGCCGGCGTAGCCATGCCGGGCGAACTCACCCTCGGCCGCTTCGAGGATGTCTGCGCGGGTCTGATCGGGATCATTCGTCCGCTGCTGACGCTGATATTTTTGCGTCGCCTGCGACTTGCCGGGTTTAACCGCACTCTCAGCCATGGTTCCTCGCTGACCAGCCAATGCAATCGCCCTTATCGCGGCCTTTGCCTCGCTTTGCAAGCATGGCCGCCCTCGAACATTCCAAAAACCGACAGTTGAGCCGATCCCCACGTGAGATGGCTTTTACTTGCATAGCGAGGAATGAATTTTGAACCATTGCGAACAATTTTTTGAGGCTGGCATCGGTGAATATTCAAGAAAAAATGTCAGATTGAATCTTCAAAGTAGATCAGGTTGTTATGCTAAATTATTGAAAGAAAACGAAATATTTCAGATTTGCATTAATCCTCCCAGGGAGTTGACAGATATTTCGTCATCTGGCTACTTATGTACGTAAGCGAACATTTTTCGTGTGAGGGCCGGGGACGGAGAAGGCGCTTGCAGCGACGGGAGGAGCTCACCGTGAGCTATCAATTTGATTTAGCGTTATTTTTGCCGCCTGGCCCCGGCTTCTCTATGGGTGCTGGCTGACGCTTGCCATTTCGACCAAGGCGATGGCGATGGGCTTTGCCATCGGCCTTCTCTGCGTGGCCTTGCGCCGGACCGGGATCGGGCCGTTCGTCTGGCTGGTGAAGTGTTTCATCGAGATCATCCGCAACACTCCCTTTCCGGTTCAGGCCTTCTTCATCTATCTCGGCCTGCCGTCGATCGGGATCAGGCTCGCGCCAGATACCGCCGCCATCGTCGCGCTTGGTCTCAACGGCGGCGCCTATGCCGCCGAGATCATCCGTGGCGGGGTGGAATCGATCCAGAAGGGCCAGGTCGAGGCAGGCCGCGCGCTCGGCCTCAGCGGCATCCAGGTGTTCCGCTATATCATCCTGCGGCCGGCGCTGCGCGTCAGCTTTCCTGCACTCGCAAGCCAGTTCATTCTGTTGATGCTGACCTCCAGCGTTGTCGCCTCGATATCGGCGATGGAGCTAGCCAGCATTGGCCAGCAGCTGGAATCGACGACCTTTCGCAGTTTCGAGGTCTACCTGACCCTGACCGGTCTCTACCTCGGAATGTCCGCCATGCTCACGGGGCTTTTCTCCCTGATCGAGCGCGGCCTTCTCTCCTATCCGACGCGGTGACGGCGATGGTTCAGACACTCGGCCTCAATCAGATCGTCATCCTGCTCGAAGCGTTCCGCTGGACGATCCTGCTCGCGGCGATCGCCTTCGTCTGCGGTGCCGGTGGAGGGCTCTGCATCGCCCTGATCCGCACGGCGCCGTTCCAGGCGCTGCGAGCCATGGCGACCGCATTCATCATCGTCTTTCAGGGCACGCCGCTGTTGATGCAGCTCTTCGTCATCTATTACGGCCTGCCGCTGATCGGCATCACGGTCAACGCCTGGGTCGCCGTTGCCGCCGGCCTCACGCTGCATGCGAGCGCCTATCTCGGCGAGATCTGGCGCAGCACAATCATGGCGCTGCCGAAGGGGCAGGAAGAAGCGGCCAAGGCGCTCGGCCTCGGATACCGGACCCGTATCGTCGACGTCATCCTGCCGCAGGCGCTGCGGATTTCGCTGCCAAGCACCGTCGGTTTCCTGGTGCAACTGGTCAAGGGTACGTCGCTTGCTGCCATTATCGGCTTCACCGAGCTGACGCGGGCCGGGCAGATCGTCTCCAACGCGACCTATCAACCGCTCATCGTCTTCGGCCTCGTCGGCGCGCTCTACTTCGCGCTCTGCTGGCCGCTCGCACTTCAGTTTCCAACTGGAAAAACGCTTTGCGAGCGCCCGCTAGCGCGCGCAGGGAATAACGCTAAGGGCAAGGAGGAAGCCTAATGATGAAGAATACCAATATGTTGAGGAAGGCCTGGGGGGCAGTCGGCGCGATCGGTTTTGGCCTTGTCGTCGCATTCGGCGCCGGCAAGGCCGATGCGCAGAGCTTTGCGGAGCTGAAGGCCAGCGGCAAGATCGTGATCGGTATCCAGGGCGAGAATCCACCATGGGGGTTCGTCGACGAAAACAATCAGAGCGCCGGCTTCGATGCCGATTTCGCCAAGCTTCTCGGTGAGGAAATCGGCGTGCCGGTCGAGTTCAACCGCGTTGCCGTCGCCAATCGTATCCCGACCTTGATGACCAACAAAGTCGATGCACTGATTGCAGTGATGGGCATGTATCCCGACCGCGCCAAGGTGGTGCAGTTTACCAAGCCCTATTCGGCGATCGACATCATGCTGCTCGCCAAGCCGGAGACAAATATCAAGGCGCCGGCCGATCTCAAGGGCCTGCGAATTGCCGTTGCGCGCTCCTCGGCACAGGATACGCAGGTGACGCAGAACGCTCCGGAAGGCGCGACGATCCAGCGTTTCGATGACGATGCTACCGCCATCCAGGCCTTCCTTTCCGGTCAGGTCGACGCGCTCGGCGCCAACAACACCTATTTCCTCAGCATCGCCAAGATCGCGCCGGACTTCAAATTCGAAAAGAAACTGCAGTTCAACCGCCAATATAACGGCATCTCCGTGCGTCCCGGTCAAAAGCAGTTTGTCGAGGAGCTGAACGCCTTCATCGACAAGGCGCGCGCCGACGGCCGCCTCGAGAAGATCTACCAGAAATGGCTTGGCCAGGACGCGCCCGACTTCCCGGACTCGCTGCCTAATATCCCCTTCACCGTTCAATAACAAAGCAGATGAGGAAGACGCCGTGAATGCGATGGTGACAATTGCGGACAATGCCGCTGTCGATCCGATGATCGTCATGGAAGCCGTGGACAAATATTACGGCGCCTTCCACGCTCTCAAGAGCATCAACCTGACGGTGAAGCAGGGGGAGAAGGTCGTTCTCTGCGGGCCTTCCGGCTCGGGGAAATCGACCCTCATCCGCTGCATCAACTATCTCGAGAATTTCGCCAGCGGCCGGGTCGTGGTCGACGGTATCGAGTTGAAGACAGGCGCCTCGATCGACGCCATCCGTCGTGAGGTTGGCATGGTCTTCCAGCAGTTCAATCTCTTCCCGCATATGACGGTTCTGAGAAACTGCATGCTTGCACCGATGAAGGTGCGCGGAATGAAGGCAGCACAGGCGGAAGAAGTTGCGCGAGCCTATCTGGAGCGCGTGCGCATCTCCGATCAGATGCACAAATATCCGGCGCAGCTTTCCGGCGGTCAGCAGCAGCGTGTGGCGATTGCCCGCGCGCTCTGCATGGATCCAAAGGTGATGCTCTTCGATGAGCCGACCTCGGCGCTCGATCCCGAGATGGTCAAGGAAGTGCTCGACACAATGGTCTCGCTCGCCGGCGAAGGGCGAACGATGATCTGCGTGACCCATGAGATGGGTTTTGCCCGCGCCGTGGCCGATCGTGTGATCTTCATGGCGAATGGCGAGATCATCGAGGAGGCGTCGCCCGAGGAATTCTTCACCGCGCCCCGGAACGAGCGCACGCGCGCTTTTCTCGGACAGATTCTCGGGCACTGAGAGCGGGACGAGAATAATGCCACTCGATTACGGTGTTCATACGTTCGGCTTCGTCTGGAACGCGACGGCGGCCGAGGCCATCGCCAGGCTGGCGGATCAGGGTTTTAGGAAATTCCAGCTGCTTGCCAGTGATCCGCATTTCAATATCCGTGATCACGGTTCGACGGACTGGATCGCGCTCAGGAACGGCATCGCCGCTGCTGGCGGAAAGCTGGTCGCGCTCGACCTGCCGGTTGGCGACTATAATCTCGCCAGCCCTATGCCCGATGTGACCGAGTTTGCTGTCGGCGCCTATGGCAGAGCAATCGAAGCGGCCGCCTTTCTCGGCAGCCGCTATGTCACGGTGAGTTCAGGGCGTAAACACGCGCTCATCGCCGCGACACCGGGCGTGCTGGAAGATATCGTCGCTGACTGCCTCGTCCGGCTGGCGGACCACGCCGCCGCCTGCGGAATCCGACTTCTCTTCGAAAACCACCCGATCGGTGTCTTCCCGGATGCGGCCTCGATCCGATCGATGCTCGACCGCTGCGGCCGGGACAATATCGACGTCGTCTATGACGTCGCCAATGCCCGGGCGATCGGCGAGGATCCGTCCGCCGGCCTGGAAATGTTGAAGGACAGGGTTCGCGTCATCCACCTCTCGGATGCCGACGACGGCAAATGGCAGCACGCGCCGATCGGCTCGGGACAGATCGACTTCCGGCCGATCCTGAAGACCATCGAAGATCGTCGCTTCGACGGCGACGTGGTCATCGAAATCATCTCGGAAAATCCATTGGCGGATGCGGTTGCTTCTCGCACCCGCCTGCAAACCCTCTTGTGACTGGAACGGAATGGTTGAAAGCATGGCAAATATCTCCATCGGCGTCATCGGCGCAGGCCTGATCGGCCGCAAACACATCAAGAAGATCATCGATCATCCCGATTTCGACCTTGCCGGTATCGCTGACGTCAACCGCGACAGCATCTCGGCGCAATATCCGGGTATTTCGGTCTTCAAGGATTACAAGTCGCTGCTCGATGAAGCACGGCCGCAGGCCGTCATCATTGCCTCGCCCAACCAGAGCCATGCCGAAATCGGTATCGAATGCGCGCGCCTCGGGATCGATATGCTGATCGAAAAGCCGGTGACCGATACGCTCGAAAGCGCCGCCGATCTGCTCCTGGAAGTGCGCGCAAACAATGTCCGGACGCTCGTCGGTCATCATCGCCGCCATCATGACCAGGTCAAGACGCTGAGACGCTTGCTGCGTGAAGGGTTGATTGGCAATCTTGTCGGCGTCTCCGCCATCTGGGCGGCCTACAAGCCGGATGAGTATTTCCGCATCGCCCCCTGGCGCACGCAGCCGGGTGGCGGACCGATCCTGATCAACCTCATTCACGAGATCGATTTCCTGCGTTACACGGCAGGCGAGATCCTTGGTGTCAGCGCCATCTCCTCAAACCGGCAGCGGCAGTTCCCGGTTGAAGATACCACCGGCGCCTTGCTTCAATTCGATAGCGGCTGCATCGGCACCTTCTTTGCGAGCGACAGCGCGGTTTCCCCCTGGACGACGGAGCAGGGGGCCGGCGAAGCAGTCGAGTTTCCGTTCAGCGGAGAGAGCAACTATCGCTTCGTCGGCAGCCGTGGTTCTCTGGAATTTCCGACCCTGGTCCATTGGGCGCAGGCAGAGGGTAACCAGAACTGGAACGAGCCGATCCGGTCCCAGCGGCTGCTTGCAAGCTTCATCGATCCCTACCACGCCCAGCTCGACCATTTCCGCGATGTCGTCCGCGGCGAGGCGGAGTCGCTGCTCACCGTTGAGGATGGCGCCCGTACGCTGATCGCGACGCTTGCCGTGGCGGAGGCTGCCGCATCGGGAAGCCGGATCGATCTCCACGATCGTTACGAGGCGCTCGCAGCCGGAAAATTCTCACCGACATTGCAAGCTACAAATCCAAGGAAAGCATTCTGACATGAAGCCGATCTTCGTTCTCAACGGTTCCAACCTCAATCTGCTTGGCCAGCGCGAGCCGCATATCTACGGCAGCACGACACTCGCCGACATCGAAACCATGTGCCATGCGAGCCCGGCGGGCCGAAAGCATGGTGTCGACTTCCGGCAATCCAACCACGAGGGCGAACTGATCGACTGGATCCACGAAGCCCGCCATGCGGCCGACGCGATCGTCATCAATGCCGGTGCCTATACCCATACCTCGCTCGCCATCCACGATGCGCTGAGGACCTTCGAAGGCCCGATCATCGAACTGCACATCACCAATGTGCATCGGCGCGAAAGCGTTCGCCACCACTCCTACATCTCCCTTGCTGCGACCGGCGTGATCTGCGGCCTCGGGCCGGATGGCTATGAGTTCGCACTCGAGGCGGCATCACGGCTCGTCGCCAAGACAAAGGCGGCATAGGGCGCTCCCATCCCGATCACTGTCGCGAAAGGACTCCTGCGATGAAGACATCGATAGCGACCGTTTCATTAGGCGGCGACCTGCGCGACAAGCTGGAGGCGATCGCCAGGGCCGGCTTCGACGGGGTGGAGATTTTCGAGAACGACTTTTTGATCTACGACGCCAGCCCCAAGGAGGTCGGCCGGATGGTGCGCGATCTCGGCATGGAGATCACGCTGTTTCAGCCGTTTCGCGATTTCGAAGGCATGCCGGAACCGCTGCGCAGCCGCACCTTCGACCGGGCAGAGCGCAAGTTCGACGTCATGCAGGAAATGGGCACCGATCTCGTGCTCGTCTGCTCGAACGTTTCGCCAGCGTCGCTCGGCGGTCTCGACCGGGCGGCTGCAGATTTTCATGAACTCGGCGAGCGGGCCGCCGGGCGCGGTCTGCGCGTCGGCTACGAGGCGCTCGCCTGGGGCCGCCACATCCATGATCACCGCGACGCTTGGGAGATCGTCCGGCGGGCCGATCATCCAAATATCGGCCTGGTCCTCGACAGCTTTCATACGCTGTCGCGCAAGATCGACGTCAACTCGATCCGCTCGATCCCGAAGGAGAAGATCTTCATGATCCAGCTTGCCGACGCGCCGCTGATCGACATGGATCTGCTCTATTGGAGCCGGCACTTCCGCAACATGCCCGGCGAAGGCGATCTGCCGGTGCTCGACTTCATGAAGGCTGTCGCCGCAACGGGGTATGACGGATATCTGTCGCTGGAGATCTTCAACGATCAATTCCGCGGCGGGTCTGCGAGCGCAATCGCCGTCGACGGCCGCCGCTCGTTGATCTATCTCGGCGACCAGGTCAAGCGGCAGCAGCCGCAGAGTGCGCTGCCGGTGCCTCCAATGCCGCCCCGCGCATTGGTCGAGGGCATCTCCTTCGTCGAGTTCACCGCCGCTGAAGACGAGGCGCCTGAGCTCGAGGCGCTGTTTGCAAGCCTCGGCTTTAGAAGAGCGGCCAGACACAAGAGCAAGCGCGTGACCGTCTTTCGCCAGGGCGCCATCAACCTCGTCGTCAATACCGAGCAGAAGGGCTTTGCCAGCGCCTCCTATTCCGTCCACGGCACCTCGGCCTATGCCGCCGGCCTGATGGTCGATGATGCAACGGCAGCGTTGCGACGCGCCGTTGCGCTCGGCGCCCAACGGTTCGAGCAATCGCTCGATGCCGGCGAAATCGAGGTGCCGGCGGTGCGTGGCGTCGGCGGCGGCATCCTCTATTTCCTCGACCGCAAGACCGAACTCGGTCGCATCTGGGAGATCGAATTCGACGCGATCGAGGACCATATCCCTCTTCAGCCGGCCGGGCTGCAGTCGATCGACCATATGGCGCAGACGATGAAATATGAGGAGCTTTTGACCTGGCTGTTGTTCTATACGTCGCTGATCGACGTGCAGAAGACGCCGATGGTCGATATCGTTGATCCCTCGGGCATCGTCAGGAGCCAGGTGGTCGAGAATGCGGAAGGCTCGCTGCGCATCACCATGAACGGCGCCGAGAACCGCAACACGCTGGCCGGCCGTTTCATCGCCGAAACCTTCGGCTCCGGCATCCAGCATCTGGCCTTCAGGACGGACGACATCTTTGCCACTGCAACAGCCCTTGCCGCAAACGGTTTCGTCTCGCTGGCGATTTCGCCGAACTATTATGACGATCTCGAAGCCCGCTTCGGCCTCGACGCCGAATTTGCCGAGCGCCTCAAGGCGGGCAACATCCTTTATGATCGCGATGAGCACGGCGAATATTTCCAGCTCTATAGCCCGACCTATGGCGAAGGCCTGTTCTTCGAGATCGTCGAGCGGCGCGGTTATCGTGGTTATGGTGCTGCCAACGCCATCTTCAGGATCGCGGCGCTGAGGAAACATCTGAGGCCGGCAGGCATGCCGACGGTCACGAAAAATCGCGGACATCAGACCGACTGATTTTCCCGGCGACCGAGCACATCGCCGCTCGTCAGCCTCGGCCTCTCACGCAAATCTCGCCCTTTCGTGCATTGCCCTTCGTCGATTTCCCCTAGATAAGACTTCTCCTATTCGTTTCATCACCTATGTCCTTGGTTTTTCGGGAGGCATTCGTCGCCATGGTCGAACTTGCGCAATCGCTCGCATCCATCAAGCTGCCGGACCTGTCCGGCAAAGCCGTGCTGATCACCGGCGCCTCGACCGGCATCGGCGCGGCACTCGCCCGTGCCTTCGCGGCTCAAGGAGCCAAGGTCGGCGTGCATTACAATGCCAGCCGCGAACCGGCGGAAAAACTTGCCGAGGAGATCCGTGCTGCCGGCGGCACCGTGCATCTGATCCAGGGCGACGTGTCGAGGGAGGGCGAGACCGAGCGTGTCGTCGAGGAGACGGCGAAGACCTTCGGTCATCTCGATGGGCTCATCAACAATGCCGGCGGCATGCTGGGGCGCAAGCCGACCTCGGAATATACCGACGCGCATTATGCCGCGGTCATGGACCTCAACGCCCGCTCGGTGCTGGCGGCAACGCGTGCAGCGCATCCCTGGCTGAAGAAGCAGGGAGGCTTCATCATCAACACCACCTCGATCGCCGCGCGCAATGGCGGCGGCAATGGTGCGATCCTCTATGCGGCGTCCAAAGGTTTCGTCTCGACGATCACCCGCGGCCATGCCAAGGAATTCGTCGCCGACAGGATCCGCGTCAATGCGGTGGCGCCGGGTGTCATCGCCACGCCCTTCCACGAACGTTATACCAATGACGAGCAGATGGAGCTGCAGCGCAAGTCGATCCCGATGGGCTTCGTCGGCACCTCCGAGGATTGCGTTGGAGCCTATCTCTTCCTCGCATCGCCGACGCTGTCTGGCTACATCACCGGACAGATTATCGAGGTCAACGGCGGACAGTTGATGCCTTAGTCTCCGCCTCCTCGAGAGATCTTCCCTTGCAAGCCAAGGGAACTTTCGAGCCGCCGTTACGTTTCCCGCATGGTCTTTTTATCGAGCGGGGCATTATGAGCTATTCATTTTCAGAACTCGACTTTCTCAAGCCGGAGCTCGGGGCGGAATATACGGGTTCGGGCACCCATTTCGCGGTATTCTCAGCGCATGCAGAACAGGTTGAGCTCTGCCTCTTTTCGCCGGACGGCAAGAAGGAGGTCGCGCGATTGCCGCTGCCCAAGCGTGAAGGCGATATCTGGTCGGGCTATATCGCCGGCGTCGGACCGGGAACCGTCTACGGTTATCGCGCCCATGGTCCGTACGATCCGAAAGCTGGTCATCGCTTCAATCCGAACAAGCTCCTGCTCGACCCCTATGCGAAGCAGGTGACGGGCGAGTTGAAATGGGACGACGCGCTGTTTGGCTACCAGATCGGCAAGGACGATCTTTCCTTCGACGAACGTGATAGCGCCCCCTTCATGGTCAAGGGCGTGGTGCAGGATCCGGATTTCGACTGGGCGGGTGAAGAGGCGATCCGCCGTCCCTGGCCTGATACGATCATTTACGAGGCGCATGTGCGCGGCCTGACGATGACCCATCCGAAGGTGCCCGACAGGCTGCGCGGCACCTTTCTCGGCATGTGCAGCGATCCGATCATCGACCATCTCGTCAAGCTCGGCATCTCGGCGATCGAGCTCTTGCCGATCCAGTATTTCCTCGACGATCGTTATCTCCTGGAAAACAACCTGCGCAATTATTGGGGCTACCAGACGCTCGGCTTCTTCGCGCCGCAATCGCGCTACATGTCCGGCGACAAGATCACCGAGATCAAGACCATGGTGAAGAAGTTCCATGCCGCCGGCATCGAAGTCATCATGGACGTCGTCTACAATCACACTGCTGAAGGCAGCGAGAAAGGCCCGACGCTCTCCTTCCGTGGGCTCGATAATGCCAGCTATTATACCCTCTCACCCGACGATCCTCGCCACACCTTCGATACAACAGGTACCGGCAACACCCTGAATGCCGCCAATCCTATGGTGATGCGCATGGTGCTCGACAGTCTGCGCTATTGGGTCGGCGTCATGCATATCGACGGCTTCCGCTTCGACCTTGCCAGCACGCTCGGCCGCCAGGATATGGAATTCGACAGGCAGGGCCTGTTTTTCGGTGCCATCCGCCAGGATCCGATCCTCGCCGGTGTCAAGCTGATCGCCGAGCCCTGGGACGTGGGCGACGGCGGCTATCAGGTCGGCGGCTTCCCGCACCCCTTCCGTGAGTGGAACGACAAGTTTCGTGACGACGTGCGCCGCTTTTGGAAGGGCGACGGCGGCATGGTGTCGGAGATCTCGCAGCGCATCACCGGCTCGGCGGTACAGTTCAACCACTCGGATCGCGGTGCGACATCATCGATCAATCTGCTGTCAGCCCATGACGGCTTCACGCTGATGGATACTGTTTCCTTCAACGACAAGCACAATGACGCGAACGGCGAGGATAACAGGGACGGACATTCGGACAATCATTCGGACAATATGGGTGCCGAAGGAGTGACGGATAACGACGACATCAACAGCCTTCGGACGCGGCGGCGCCGCAACATGATGGCGACGCTGATGCTCTCCCAGGGCGTTCCGATGATCCTTGCCGGCGATGAGGTGGGCAACAGCCAGGGCGGCAATAACAACGCCTATTGCCAGGACAACGAGATCGGCTGGACGGATTGGGCGGGGCTCGACGACCCTTTCCTCGATTTCTGCCGGCAGGCCGTCGCCTTCCGCAAGGCCCATCCCGTCTTGCGGCAGGAGCGGTTCCTGACCGGCGAGACCGCCGAGGATGGCCGCATCGAGATCGCCTGGTACAAGCCGGACGGCAACTTCATGGACGATGGGGCTTGGAACGACGACGGATTGCAGGTGTTCGGGGTCTATGTCTCGAGGAGCGTGAATGCGCCAGACACCGAGACGATGGACGACCTCTTCCTCATCTTCAATGCCGGTGGCGATTGCGAGGTTCACCTGCCTGTCGTGAATGGGCTGAAACAGTGGTCGAGGGTTCTCGACACGGGCGCGGAGACGGACGCCTTCAAGGTGCACGAGCCGCAGAATCCGGTCATCGTCTATGCCCAGAGCGTGGCGGTCTTCGCGCCGAAGGGCCAGACCGAGCCGCCGAAGGATGCGACAAAAGCCGAGCGTCGGCGGTGGTTCCAGTTCGGCCGCAGGAGCAGGTAACAGGTCGCAGCGAAGATGAATGCCGAAGCCATCACCGAACTTGGTCTCGTCTATGTCAGCGATACCGAACCAGGCATCCGAAGACGCAGGAAAGGCAAGGGCTTCAGCTATGTGATGCCCGACGGCACGACGCTCGCTGACGAATTACAGCGGGCACGCATCGGTGCGCTCGGTCTGCCGCCGGCCTATGAGAATGTGTGGATCTGCCTCTATGATAACGGCCATCTGCAGGCGACTGGCATCGATGCGCGCGGGCGCAAGCAATACCGTTACCACAAGGAATGGCAATCCTTCCGCAGTGCGGGAAAATTCCATCAGCTGATCGAATTCGGCCGGGCGCTGCCGAAGATACGCCGCACCGTGCTGCGCCATCTCGACACCGGCGCGGAGGACGTCAACGGTGTGCTTGCGGCTTTGACGACCCTGCTCGACGAGGCGCATTTGCGCGTCGGCAACCAGGCCTATGTCAGGGAGAACGGCACCTATGGCGCAACGACGCTGCTGAAGCGCCACCTGAAGATCGTCGACGGGCGGATCGAATTGAAATTCCGCGCCAAGGGCGGCAAGCGCGTCCAGCGCAGTCTCAAACATCCCAGGCTGCAGAAGATCCTGGAGGAAATAGCCGACCTGCCCGGGCGCCAGCTCTTCGTCTGGAAGGATGAAAGCGGGGCGCTGAAGCCGATCGATTCCGGCCGGTTGAACGCCTATCTCGCCGAGATATCGGGCATTCCCATCTCGGCGAAAACCTTTCGCACCTGGGCCGGCTCGCTGGCGGCTTTCGGCGCGGCGCGCGAGGCGATTACCGGAGGCGGCCGGCCGACGGTCAAGCAGATGTCGGAAGCCGCGGCCGAGGCACTGCACAACACGCCGGCGATCTCGCGTTCCAGTTATATCCATCCGGCGATCATCGCACTCGCCGGCAACGACCATCCTCTGGTCGAGAGCGGTAACGAGCCGCTGCGGGGCTTGCGGGCCGAGGAAAACAGGCTACTTGATTTCCTCACACGCGAGATCGAAGAATGAACCCCAGACATCCGCCAGCATCTGACGTCTCGCTGACCCATCCCGACCGGCTCTACTGGCCGGATGAGGGCGTGACGAAGCAGGCGCTCGCGGATTATTACGCGGCGGTCTGGCCGTTCATGGCGCCCTATGTCGTCAACCGGCCACTGGCGCTGCTGCGTTTGCCGGATGGGATAAAAAGCCACCAACGATTTTTCCAGAAACATGCCTGGAAAGGCATGAATCCGCATATCGAGGAGATCGCCGACCCGGAGGATCCGGACGGCGAAAAGCTGCTGCGCATCGGCGATTTCAACGGTCTCGTGGCGCTGGTGCAATCGGCCGTGCTCGAAATTCATCCCTGGGGCGTCACCACCGACAATTGGGAAAAACCCGACATGATCACCATGGACCTCGACCCCGGCGAGGACGTGGCCTGGTGCGCGGTCATCACAGCAGCGCTAGAATTGAAGACACGGCTGGAGGCGCGTGGCCTAGCCGCCTTCGTCAAGACATCGGGTGGCAAGGGGCTGCATGTGGTGACGCCGCTTGCGCCGAAGGCCGGCTGGGCCGAGGTGAAGGATTTCGCCCATTCGCTTGCCGAAAGCATGTCGGCCGACGCGCCGGAGAAGTATCTGGCAACCGCGACGAAGGCGAAACGCGGGGGGCATATCTACATCGATTATCTCCGCAACGGCCGCGGCAATACGGCGGTCGCGGCCTATTCGACGCGAGCACGAGTAGGCGCGCCGGTTTCGATGCCGATCGATTGGCCGGATTTGAACGTGGTGAGAGGTCCGGCCGCTTTCACGCTCGGCAACGTACCGCAGCAACTGGAGACCCGGCCGAAGGATCCTTGGGAAAATTTCTTCGCTGCGGCCGTGCCGCTCGCCTAAACGGCTCTTGCCTCATCCCGCGCTGTCGAGCTCGGCATAGTGCCGAAAAATCCCTTCCTCGTTGAAGGCGAGGCGACGGGGAGAGGCGAGATAGCGGGCGATATTCGGACGCTTCGCCACCGCGTCGTGCAGCGCCAGCAGGCCGGGGTAATCAGCCTTGCGGCTCGCCATGGCTTTCGGGAAGGCATAGGAGAGGCCCTCGATCACCTGGAAGAGCGAGAGGTCGACATAGGTCAGCGTATCGCCGACCATATGGCCCGAGCCTTTTGGGTTCTGCCGCAGCACACGCTCGAAATAGCCGAGGAATTTCGGAATGCGCTCGCGGATGAAGGCGGCTGAGCGGGCTTTGGCTTCCGGCTTCTGGTCCTCGTAGTAGAGCGACGTGTCGATCGGGTGATGCGTATCGTGCACTTCGGCGACGAAATCGGTGACGGTCAGCTGCAGGCCGTTGACGACATGGCGAAGGCCTTCGTCCTCGGGCGCGAGGCCGAGCTTCGGGCCGAGGTAAAACAGGATGTTGGCGACATGCGGGATGATGAGGTCGCCATCCTTCAGGAAGGGCGGCGCGAAGGGAATATGCGCTTCGCTTTGGCTCTCCATGATCTCGAACATGGCGCCGGTCCCGCGCCCGCGGCCGGATTGGCGGGTGATGTCGATATAGTCGGCGCCGGCTTCCTCCAACGCCAACCGCACGAATTCCCCGCGGCCTTGAATGCCGTCCCAGTAATAAAGCTCGTATGCCATGACTGCTCAATCCTTCGGTTGGCGACCGAAGTCTTTTCGCAATTCGTCCTTGGCTTTTTCAAGGGTGCCGCGCCGCTTTTTCGTCAGGTGGTCGCCGGCACGGTTGATGTAGAAGGTCAGCATCGACATGGCCGCGCGGAAGGGGCTAGCCTTGCGGCGATCGCTCTTCTCGGCGGAGCGCTTGACGGAGCGGGCAATCTTCTTCGGATCGTCCGATTTGAACACGCCTTCCTTCAGGTCCATCGCATCGCTGTGTTCGGTGACGTCCTGCGACCATTTCTTCTGCGCTTTGGCCATAGCGAAAATCCTTTACCAGGTGCGGGTGCAGGATGCAGGCAGCGGCAAGCCACCGCTCATCCTGTCCCTCGTGAGTGGGGGCTGTGATGTTCATTGCGCTTGCGTGTCGCAGCGGCCTTCTTCGCAGAAGCGGACCGCTCCTCCTTCGAGCGTGCGGCGGATGCCGCGCCGCCGATGCGGCCGCCCTTTTCGGAAGATTCATGCGTATCCTTCTTGCCGCGGCCGGAACCGGATTTGTTGCCGCCGCCGCTTTCCTTGTTGACGGTTGCCCAGGCACGCCGTTCGGCCTCCTTATCGGAGACGCCGCGCTCCTCGTAGCTCTCCTCGATATGCTCGGCCTTGCGCTTCTGCTTGTCGGTATAGTCGGATTTATCACCTCTCGGCATCTCAACCTCCTCTGGTTTTGCCCTGCTGGTTTTCAAAGGAATTGAACCGGTACGGAGCCCAAAAGTTCCGGCGCCCGCCATGGTCTGCAACGGCCGGTTTCGGGAACAAAAGCCGATTTTATCAGGTTTCCGATGGGAAAAGCCTGGACACAGGCCCGCACAAAGAAGGAGCCGAGAACATGGAAAAACACATCGTCAAAGCCGATGGAAACGGCGCGACGTGAACGGCCAGGTATCGCCGGTCACCTATACCGTCAGTCTCAAGCAAGGGAAGGGGCATTCCTACTAGGTCGACATCCGCTTGATGGCGCCGCGTGACTGGCTGGTGCAGCGAGGTTTCGAGCGGGATGCCGTGCTGGTCAGCCAGAGCGGCGCGCGCATTCCCATTTATCACGATGGCGCCATTGTCATGACGATGGTAATCGTCATGACAATGGCAATCATCACGGCAACGGCCGTCTCGACCTTGCCGACACGATCTCGATCAAACTGACGGCGCGCGACGACAGCTGCACCAGCGAGGTGGATTTGATGCGCAAATATCCCGAGTTCAACGGCGCCGGGTAAATAATCAGCAAAGGGCGTCGCGGGCTAGCCGACGGGCCGCTGCTGGACGGCGGTCTTGACCGCCCGCTCGAGCGTGGTGCTGCTGAAAGGTTTCGCCAGCAGCACCGAGCCGGAGAAGCGGTCGGCAATCGGCAAGCTGCTATTGCCGGTGGCAAAGACCAGGCCGATCGACGGAAAGGCCTCGCGCGCCCTGGCGGCGAAGACCAGGCCCGACATGCCGGGCAGGCCGATATCGGCGACGATGATGTCGACAATGGTGTGTCCGAGGATTTCCACGCCCCGTTCGCCACTATCGGCCTCGATGACCTCATAGCCGAGATCCTGCAGGATCTCGGCCGTGTCCATGCGGATGAAGGCGTCGTCCTCCACGAGCAGCAACTTCAGCTTTTCAGCTGCGATCTCGGAATGTTTGGCAACAGGCACCGCGGCATCTGCCGCCCCCTGGCGGCGTTGCGGCCGGTTGGCAAGCACTTGGCGGATCTTGCGGGCGAGTTCCTCGCGCGTATAGGGCTTGGAGAGCAGTTCGAGACCGGGATCAAGCCTGCCGCCATGGACGATCGAATTTTCGGTGTAGCCCGATGTATAGAGCACGGCGATATCAGGCAGACGCTCGCGCGCCATACGCGCCAGCTCCGGGCTCCTCAATGGGCCGGGCATGACGACATCGGTAAAGAGCAGGTCGATATGGGCGCCGCTTTCGATAACGGTGAGCGCGCTTTGTGCATCCTTGGCCTTCAGCACGTGATAGCCGAGATCCGACAGCATTTCGATGACGGTGGCGCGAACGCCCTCGTCATCCTCGGCGACGAGGATGGTTTCCGTGCCTCCGGTTGCCGGCACGGCGTCGGTGGTGGTGACGCGATCTTCGCTCTGGAGCGAGCGGGGTAGGTAGAGCTTGAGGGTCGTGCCTTCGCCGATCTCGCTGTAGATCTTCACGTGGCCGCCGGATTGCTTGGCGAAGCCATAGACCATCGACAGGCCGAGACCGGTGCCTTTGCCTTCCGGTTTCGTCGAGAAGAAGGGCTCGAAGGCCTGCTGCATGATCTCTTGCGTCATGCCGGAGCCGGTATCGGTGACGGCGAGCACGACATATTGGCCGGCGGTGACTTCGGGATGGATGCGGCTGTAGGAATCGTCGAGGAAGGCGTTGCCGACCTCGATCGTCAGCTTACCGGCGCCGTCCATCGCGTCCCGGGAGTTGATCGCAAGGTTGAGCAATGCGTTCTCGATCTGGATCGGATCGGCGAAGGTGTTCCAGAGGCCGCCGGAGACCATGGTCTCGACTTCGATCTCCTCGCCGAGCGCGCGGCGCAACATGTCGTCCATGCCGGTGACGAGGCGGCCGATATTGACGACCTTCGGTTCCAGCGGTTGGCGGCGGCCGAAGGCGAGCAACTGGCTTGCCAGCCGCGAGCCGCGTTCGACGGCGGCGAGCGCGTTGGAAATGCGCTCCTTGGCCCGGCCGTTCTCGGCCACGTCCTTGCCGAGAAGCTGCAGATTGCCGGAGATCACCTGCAGCAGATTGTTGAAGTCATGGGCAACGCCGCCGGTGAGCTTGCCGATCGATTCCATCTTCTGCGACTGCTGGAGTGCGGCTTCGGCCTGCTGGCGCTCGGCGATCTCGGCGGCGACGCGGACCTCGAGCATTTCATTGAGTTTGCGCAGCTGATCTTCCATGTCGCGGCGCTGGTCGATTTCGACTTTGGCGGCACGGAAGAGCCGGATATTGTCGATCGCGACGGCTGATTGGCCGGCCAGGCTGACGAGGCTTGCCTCGGCCGCCTGGGAAAAACGGCCGGGCTGGCCGTGGCCGAAGAACAAGCCGCCGATGACGCTGCCGTCCCGTGATTTCACCGGCACGGCGAGATAGCTCCTGACCGGCAGATGTCCCTTCGGCATGCCCGCATGCGGCGCATTCTGCCCGTAGCGCGGGTCGAGCAGGATGTTGTCGGAGCGCACGATGCCTTCGCCTTCGAAGGTCGGCGCGAAGACCTTGGTATTGCGCGGCATCGGGAATTTCTCGAAGTTCTTCCGGTCGACACCGGAGAGGGCATAGAGCATGTAGCTGCCGCCCTCGCCATCGTCGACATTGTAGAAGAAAGCGCCGAATTCCGCGCCGGTCAGCGTCACGCCGGCATCGACGACGATCTGGGTGAGGCGTTCGACACTGGGCTCGGCGGTAATCGCTGCACCCGCCTGGTTGACGACCGCAAGCGCCTCCGACTTGGCACGCAGCTCTTCCAGCGCCATCTCTTCGCCGCGCTTGGCCGCCACCTGGTCGGTGACATCAAGCGCCGCACAGAGGATGCCGGCGACCGTGCCGTCATCGTCGCGCAGCGGCGTGTAGGAGAAGGTGAACCAGGTGTCCTCGGTGCGTCCGTCCCGGCGCATCGGGATGAGCAACTCCTTGAAGAGCTGCGAACCGCCTTCCAGCGTGCTGGCGACGATCGGGGCGAATTGTTCCCAGATATCCGCCCAGACTTCGCGGAAGGGCCTCCCAAGTGCATCGGGATGCCGCTCCGGGAAAACCGGCACATAGGCGTCATTGTAGAGAAAGGCGAGGTCCGGACCCCAGGCGACGAATTTGGGCTGGCGGGAATTCAGCACCATTTCGGCGATATGTTTGAGAGAAGCAGGCCAGCTTTCGACCGAACCGAGACCGACGGCGTGGAAGGTTGGATGCCGCAACAATTCGCCGATTTCGCCGCCGCCTCTCGGCCAGCCGTTCCCGACGCTTCCCATTCAAAATCGTTTCCTTGTCATCCGCTGCGCCGGAGTGATTGGCCACCTCGGGGTTCAGCCTGCCAAACCCTCAACATAGAGGCTTGCGATAGGAGGGAAAGGGCGCGGTCGAAATATCCTTAACCCAGAGCTTCGTGCGTCCTTTCGGACGCGCAAAGGGCGATACGCCAGGGCGTTCAACAGTGGAAGCGGTCTGCGGACATGGCCTGCAAGCGGTTATTTTCGGTAGAGTTTTTGCGATGCAGCGAAGGCGCGGCCGATATAGACGGAGACCAGTTGCACCGGCGCGCGCGGATCACGGAAAACCAGTCCGACGAGATTGTCGACGACGAGGATGAAACCCAGCGCGACACCGAGATAGAGCAGCGCGGCGATGACGAGGAGCGACATCTCCATCCCTCACACGGTCGCGGTAAAAGCGCGGGTGGCGGCCGCCAAGAGCGGGACGGAAAGGATTTCGATATGGCCGTTATTCATGGCAACTTCCCCAGTCCCGCCATAAACAGCCATTCTTTGTTGTTGTTCCCGATTATCGGGGCCAGCGCTCAATTTTCTTGAACGCCTCAAAGCTTGCAGCGTCATCCGGCCTCTGTTCACCCCCGCATGGAAGCCACCTTTAAAATTCGATAAAGCACAACTAATTCAGGCATATGACAAAAGGGGTCGAAGGGCGTCGTGACGACGCCCTTTCCTAATCGACATGTTCGGTATTCCAGTGGTCAGGACGCCGTCTTGCGGCTCGCAGTCCGTTTTGGTGCCGGTGTGACGACGCCGTTCGTCTTGCTGCCCGCCACCGTGCGCTTCGCTTTGGGCTTGACTTCCTTGCCGTCGGAAGACGCCGCAGAACCCTCGAGCGCTTCGCGCTCGTAGCGTGCCTGTTCCCAATGGATGGAATCTCGCCCTGTCGGATAACCCTCTTCTTCCCAGAGGGCGTATGCACGTTTCTTGATCCACTCTTCTCGAGTTTCTGCCATCGCTGATCTCCAGTCACATGATGCCGTCGTTCGAACGCGATACTGCTGAGATGGTTCCAGAGGAGGGGAACTCTTTCAAGCGAAATCGCTCTGCACGCTGGAATATTTCGCGTTGCAGCATATTAGGGTTGAGAATCGGCCTTCACGAGGACTGAAACTCCACCGCCTTGTGCAGATCTGACACGAAATCCAGGTGCTGCCGGCGCTGGTCCGCCTCGTCGCGGATGCGCAACAGATAGGAAGGGTGGATGGTGACCAGAACGGGCGGACGGTTTGTCGGCTGCAGAATATGGCCGCGCTGCGGTGTCAGCTTCACCTTCGGCCCGAGCAGCGCATAAAGCGCGCTCGCGCCGAGCGTCACGACGAGCTTCGGCTGCAGGATGTTGATCTCTGCGCCGACCCACCATGCGCAACGCCTGATCTCGCCGGCATTCGGTTTTGCATGCAGCCGCCGCTTGCCGCGCGGCGTGAACTTGAAGTGCTTGACGGCATTGGTGACATAGCAGCGCCGGCGGTCGAGACCGGCCTCGTCAAGACAGCGATCGAGCAGCCGGCCGGCGGGACCGACAAAGGGCTTGCCGGTCAGATCCTCCTGATCGCCCGGCTGCTCGCCGACCAGGACGATCTCGGCTTTGCCGGGGCCTTCGCCGAAGACGATTTGCGTGGCATTCCTGTAGAGATCACAACGGGTGCAGCCTTCGGCCTGATGCCGGAGCTCGGCAATGCTTGTCGCCTCCGCGACTTCGAGCGTCAGGGCGGGACCGACGCTTGCAACTATGTTCATGATGGCGATCCTCATCTCGACGAGATCAATCGATCTGTGCCGGGATTGTTCCCGTTCGGGAATGGGCAGCGGGCTTTCCTAATCTGCTGACCCATTCCGGGACTTTCGCGATCGGTTCCCGGCCGGCAAACGATCACGGCGAAAAATTTCGCGTCATGGGAGAGCCGCCCTGCGATTGAACGTCGCCGTTTCGCGGCTATATTTGCCAGCGATGTTCTATCTCCTGTCGACCTACTGGCCGCATATCCTCTTTGTCGTTTCGATCGCCATGGGGGCCGCGGCGGCGATCCATGCCGCCATGACCAAGGAGGAAGTGCGCGCCGCGATCGGCTGGGTCGGCGTCATCATCTTGTCTCCGATCATCGGTGCGCTGCTCTACGCGATTGCCGGCATCAACCGCATCCGCCGCAAATCGCTGAGCATCCGCCGCGACGCGCTGCTGCTTGCGGCCGAATTCGATGAGCTGGAGACATTCGATGCCGAGGCCGAGACGGTGATCAGCCAGTTCGGGCGCCGCTTCGCGGCGCTTCAGAGGCTCGGCGACCGGGTGACGCGCAATCCGCTGACCTCCGGCAATACGATCGACATGCTGGAGACCGGTGACGAGGCCTATGCGGCGATGAAGACCAGCATCGACGAGGCGACGCGCAGCATCCTGCTCGAAACCTATATCTTCGACCGCGACGTGATCGGCCTTCGCATCGCCGACGCGCTGATTGCAGCGGTCAGGCGCGGCGTGGAGGTGCGGGTGCTGATCGACGCGGTCGGTGCGCGGTATTCGGTGCCGAGCATTCTCGGCCATCTCCGCGAGGGCGGCGTCACCGTCGCCGTCTTCAACGGCAACGTCATCATGGGTTTGCGGCTGCCCTATGCCAATCTGCGCACCCACCGCAAGATCCTGATCGTCGACGGGAAAATTGCGCTGACCGGCGGGATGAACATCCGGGCGGGTTTCAGCGAGGAGGCGACGGGTGAGAGCTTCGCTCACGATACGCATTTCAGCGTCACCGGCCCTGTTGTCGCCGACCTTTTCGACCTCGCCGCCGAAGACTGGCGCTTCTCGACTCAGGAGCTGTTGAACGACGAACCCTGGCGCATCGAACCGCCAGAGCGCAGTCCCGGCGATCCCATCCTGATGCGCGTCGTCGCCTCCGGCCCGGACCGCAGCGTCGAGACCAACCACAAGATGCTGACCGGCGCATTTTCGGTGGCGCGCCAGTCGATCCGCATCATGTCGCCCTATTTCCTGCCGGACCGCGAACTCATCAGCGCGCTGGTGACGGCGGCGCGGCGCGGCGTCGAAGTCGATATCATCGTGCCTGCGGTCAACAATCTCGTGCTGGTCGACCGGGCGATGACGGCGCAATTCGATCAGATCCTCAAGAATTATTGCCGAATCTGGCGCTCGACCGGCAGCTTCAGTCATTCGAAGCTGCTGACGATCGACGGCACCTGGGCCTATGTCGGCTCTTCCAATCTCGACCCGCGCTCGCTGCGGCTGAATTTCGAGGTCGATCTCGAAGTGCTGAACGAAGGCTTCGCCGCCGAGGTCGATGAGCATATCGAGGAAACCTTGAAATCGGCGACGCTGGTGACGCTTGAGGGGCTGCAGGCGCGGCCCTTTGCGGTGCGGCTGCTCGAAAAGGTGCTATGGCTGGGTTCGCCCTATCTCTAATGCATATCGCTCAAAACTGTGCGGCGGTTTTGGGAGGACGACATGCATAAAATCAAAATCTGGCGCGTCGCATGAATTATCGTCGACGCAACGCGCTTTTTTGTCATCGGACATGGCAAGTTCCGCTCGGCCGCCTATACTGCGGAGTGAGTAGCCTTTTGATCAACGGAACAAGTGCGCCTGCCGATGCACGCCAGAAAAGATAGCCTTCCCGCCAGCATTCTCGCCTCGATCAGGAGCAGGAAAAAGCGGCTCGACGCAGCCCAAACGGAGGCAAGGCCGCGCAGTGCGGGAACGCTGATCGCCTCCTATAACGTGCATAAATGCGTCGGGACCGACCGGCGCTTCGATCCGGAGCGCACCAGCCGGGTGATCCATGAAATCGGCGCCGACGTGATCGCCCTGCAGGAGGCCGATACGCGCTTCGGCGAGCGCACCGGCCTTCTCGATCTCGGCCGGCTGGAGCGGGAGACGGGACTGATCCCGGTGCCGGTTGCCGGCATGGCCAAGGCGCATGGCTGGCACGGCAATGTCGTGCTCTTCAAGAAGGGGCTGGTGCACGACGTGCACCAGGTCAAACTGCCGGGGCTGGAGCCGCGCGGTGCCCTCGTTGCCGAAATCGAACTGGAGCAGGGCGGGGTGCTGCGCATCATCGCCGCGCATTTCGGCCTGCTGCGTCATAACAGAGCCCAGCAGGCCCGCACACTGGTCGAGCTTATCAATGACAGGCACGAAATGCCGACCATCCTGCTCGGCGACCTCAACGAATGGCGACTGGGCGACCGCTCCTCGCTCAACACCTTCCAATCCGCCTTCGGTGAGCTGCCGCCGGCCGTACCGAGCTTTCCCGCCGGTCTGCCGCTTCTGGCGCTCGACCGCATCATCGCCAACCGCAAGGGGATTATTTCAGAGGTGGAAGCGCATGATACGCCGCTGGCGCGCATCGCCTCCGACCACCTGCCGATCAAGGCGCTGATCGATCTGGAGCCGGTGGGCGGTTAAAAACGCCATCGACTGAGACGTCATCGGAGCGGCTCGATGGATCGCCGAGTGCTCTCACTTCGGGCGGAACACCCGCGTGAGACGGCGAAACCGCTGAGCCCACAATTGCGGATCGATCTTTTCCGATGAGGATGGTGCGGTTAATCGCTCAATACGAGGCAAGAGAAACGCAGCCCAATCGTCAAGATCGCTTTTGCTGAAATAAGGCAGCCATACGTCGGAGGGGGCCTCCCATTGTCGTGGATTTGCTCGAGCCAGATCGCCGAGCTTGACCAATATCATTTGGCCGTTGTCTCCGACGACTTCGATTTCCGGGTCGGGATCGGGCCTGGGAAGACGCGCGATGATGCTTTCTTCCAGAGCTTTTCCAATTCTTCGATCCGCCTCGTCGAGGCGGCCAAGTATTCTTGTGTCTCCGGCTGGGCCGGAGCCCTCTGTCATGTTGATCGTAAATTTGGCGCCCATAATGCTGTTCGAATATTGGGATACCTGCAGCCAGCAAACCCTTCCGTCCCGCGCAAAGCTGCACCTGCCCGAGTTCTCGGATTCCCAGCCGAACTCCCGAAATCTCGGAGCCAGCAGCGAGCGCATATGTCGGTGAAAATCTCTGCTTTTCAGGTAGTCGCGCATGCCTTTGTCCCAGGGGTATGCCTCGCGCTGGAGCATCTCACGGCATGCTCGAAGGCACAACGGACGCTTGTGTCGTCGCAAGCGTCTGTCAGCACGCGTATCTGAAAATATTCAGAACCGAAAGGGATGGCGTCTGCGATTTTCGATCGGCCGCGGCTGGGAGGTCGCTGGGTCAGCTCCCGGATCGGCGGCCTGAAGACGGCTGATGTTGGCGAAGACGCATGCGAGCTGGCGCCGGCCGGTCGATGTCAGCCGGCGCCGTATGTCCTGTCGTGCAATTGGCGCTAGAGAGCGCCCGCCGCCTGCAGCAGCTTGCGATCGAGATCGACTGCCACGCGGGACTCCTTATCGAGAACCATGGTCGCCGGCTTGTCGGTTGTGTAGGCCGGCCAGTCGGGCAGACCATCGGCGCTCGGCTTGCCATTGCGGGCGAAATTCACCCAGGCCTGGCTCACCTTCCTGGACAGCGCGAGGGCGTCGCTGCCACCGCCGGTCGACGTCTTGACCAGGGCGGCGTTGGCAAACACGTAGGGCAGTTCCGCACAATGCCAGGCCATGGCAATCCCATCCAGGACTGGTGACTCGTAGGCGAACATGTAGGAGTAGACCGGAGCCCCGTTCTGCTTCGCCTTCAGGTCGAGATCACGGATGGCGCCCGGCCGGAAGCGCAGATCCAGGAAATAGGCGTCGGCGATCTTCTTTTCGGGGTATGCGGCCATGAATGCCTTGCCGACCGCCTCGGCCTTATCGGCGAAGCGCTCCTTCAGCTTGGCCTCAGACTTCGCATCGTCCCAGCCGTTCTTATTGTCGGCAAGCAGTTCGTCCGCCTTGTGAGTGATGACCGTCTCGAATTCATTGAGGGTGTTGCCGACCATCAGCGGAATGTCCTTGGCCTGATCGACCCACTCTGTTCCGACAGGATTCGCTGGAATGTAGTCGCCGTCCTGAACGGGCGCATAGCGGGCGTCCTTCGCGCCCTGGGCGGTCGCGTCCTTGATGGCCTTGTCGGCTGCGGCAAGGAGATCGTAGTAATCGACGTCGGCAAGCTTGTCGATTTCCTCAGCCTTCAGACCGAGGTTGGCGAGCGTCAGCTCGGCCACCTTCCGCGAGGACGCCTGATCGACGACCGAATCGGTCCGCGAGCCGCTCTGGACGATCGCCTTCTGAAAGAGGCCCTTCGCCGAAGGCGTCCCCATCAGGGCGCGCACCTTGTAGCCGCCGCCGGACTGGCCGAAAATCGTCACATTGCCGGGATCGCCGCCAAAGGCTTCGGCGTTGTCGTGGACCCATTTCAGCGCAGCGACGAGATCGGTGATGCTGGCATTGCCCGACCGTTTGTACTTCTCGCCATAGGCGGAAAGATCGAGGAAGCCGAGCGCGTTGAGCCGGTGGTTGAGGGTGACGACGACAACATCGCCGTCCTTGCTCAGATTGTGGCCGTCATACGAGGTCAGCTCGATACCGGAGCCGTTGGTGAATCCGCCTCCATGAAACCAGACCATGACCGGCCGCTTTTTACCGTCCTTGATCGCTGGCGTCCAGATGTTCAGGAACTGGCAGGCTTCGCTCATCGGCAGATAGCGGTGCGGATTGAAGAGTTCGTCGCCCGCCACTTCCTTCATTCGGGGGATGAAGCAGTTCTCGCCGTAGGTGACGGCCGGACGGATGCCTTTCCAGGGCGCCACCTCTTCGGCCGGCATGAAGCGGTCGGCACGTGCATAGGGGACGCCGAGATAACTGTAGATTCCATCATCGAGTGCGCCGACGAGATTGCCCTTGTTGGTTTCGACGACCGTCTTGCTCTGCGAGGCAACAAACTCTTCGGCGAGAGCCGGCGCGCCGACAATGGGAGCTGTCATCGCCGACAGCGCAAACAGCACAGCATAACGAGGTAACAATATGCTTTTCATCAACTTTTCCTCTTGTCGTTGATTTCGATTTTTCAAAAGCCCGACGGCCGCCGTCCCCGGCCGTCGGTGACTAACTAGGTCAGAGCGGACGATTGTCAGGGCCATGTCAGATGGTTGTTGAAGAGGGATCACACGGGAGAGTTGGACAGTTCTTCTTTGCCGAAAATCACTGCTTGACGTCTTTCGCTCTTTGAGAAATGCTAAGATGTCAGACCAATTTCACGCGGTGACTGCCTGATAAGAAAATGGGGAACCATGAAGGCAAATCGTAGCGACAGGCCGGTGATCCGGCCGCTTCCGGTCATGGACCGCGCGCGTCAGGTGACTGATGCGCTGGCGGATTATGTCGAGGAGGCACGGTTGCAGGCGGGTGACCGTCTGCCGGCCGAGCGGGAGCTGATGGCAGCCCTTGCCGTCGGCCGTTCGACCATTCGCGAGGCGATCCGCCATTTCCAGGCGCTCGGCGTCATCGAGACGCGCAAGGGCAGCGGCACCTATCTGTTGAAGCCGGTTTCCCGGGCGACGATCCATATGCCGCTGTCGTTCGACGCGGTGCATCTGCGCGACGCGCTGCTGCAGACGCTGGAGGTCCGCCGCGGCATCGAATGCGAGGCGGGCATGGTCGCGGCGCGGCGGCGCACAGCAAGGGATCTCGTCGTCATCGAGGAAAAGCTCGATGAAATGGAGCGGGTGCATTTGGAGAAAGGCACCTCCGGGCCGGAGGATCTGGCCTTCCACCTCGCCGTTTACGACGCCACCCACAATCCGCTGTTTCGCCAGCTGCTCGAGCAGATGCGCGAGACCTTCGAGCGCTTCTGGGAACATCCGTTCGACCGGCAGGATTTCGCCCGCCGGTCCTTTCCCTTTCACCGCACGCTTTTCAACGCGATCGCTGCCGGGGATCCCGAGGCGGCGCGTCTGGAAACATTGAAAATTCTCGACATCGTCGAAGAAGACATCAAGGAAATGTCCAAATGAGCAACGGCGCAGAACCGTTCGACCTTGCCTCCCTCATTACGGCGCACGACGAAGGCAATTTCGCCGAAGCCGTCGTGCCGCCGATTTTCCAGACCTCGCTTTTCACCTTTGCCGATTATGACGAGATGATCGCCTCCTATCGCGGCGAGAAGGTGCGGCCGATCTATACGCGCGGGCTGAATCCGACGGTGCGCGCTTTCGAGGAAATGCTGGCCAAGCTCGAAGGAGCGGAAGATGCGCTGGGTTTTGCCAGCGGCATGGCGGCGATCTCGTCGGCGGTGCTGAGCTTCGTCGAGCCGGGCGACCGCATCATCGCCGTCAAGCATGTCTATCCCGATGCCTTCCGTCTGTTCGGCACCATCCTGAAGCGGATGAAGATCGAGGTGACCTATGTCGACGGCCGCGACGAGGAAGCCGTCGCCAGGGCGCTGCCCGGCGCCAAGGTCCTGTATCTGGAAAGCCCGACGAGTTGGGTGATGGAGGCGCATGATGTCGGCGCGCTTGCCGCGCTCGCCAGGCAACACGGCGTCGTCTCGATGATCGATAACAGCTGGGCGAGCCCGTTCTTCCAGCGGCCGCTGACGCTCGGCGTCGATCTGGTCATCCATTCGGCTTCCAAATATCTCGGCGGCCACAGCGATGTGGTGGCGGGCGTCATCGCCGGCTCGAAGGCGATGATTGCGCGCGTCAAGGCCGAGGCCTATCCTTATCTCGGCGGCAAGCTTTCGCCGTTCGACGCCTGGCTATTGATCCGCGGCCTGCGCACGCTGCCGCTGCGCATGAAGGCCCACGAGGCATCGGCGCTTGAAATCGCCAGGCGCCTGCAGAAGCTCGATGTGGTGGAGACGGTCTGCCATCCCGGGCTCGCCAACCGTCTGCCCGCCGGCCTCAACGGCACCTCGGGCCTGTTTTCGTTCATCTTCCGCGAAGGCGTCGATATCCGCGCCTTCGCCGATCACCTCAAGCTCTTCAAACTGGGTGTGAGCTGGGGTGGACATGAAAGCCTGATCGTACCGGGCGAGGTGGTGCTTCAGCAGAAGGCACAGCCGAATTCCGCACATGCCTTCGGCATCCATGCGCGATCCGTACGCCTCCATGTCGGCCTCGAAGGAACCGAGGCTCTGTGGAGGGACATCGAGGAGGCGCTCGCCGCCGCCTCATTATCCTGAAACCTGAGAGAAACCTAACAAGGGGGAACTGAGCCATGAAAAAACTAATAATCTCAACGCTCTTTGCTTCGATGATGGCCGGCACGGCCTTTGCCGATACGACGCTGAAGCTTGTCGAAGTCATCACCAGCCCGGAGCGCACCGAAACGCTGAAATCGATCGTCGGCAAGTTCGAAGCCGCCAATCCCGGCACGAAGGTCGACATCATCTCGCTGCCCTGGAACGAAGCGTTCCAGAAGTTCGCGACCATGGTATCGGCCGGCGACGTGCCCGATGTGATGGAAATGCCCGATACCTGGCTGTCGCTCTATGCCAACAACGGCATGCTTGAGAGCCTGGAGCCCTACCTCGAAAAGTGGGAGCACACCAAGGAGCTGACGCCGCGCGCGCTCGAACTCGGCCGCGACGTCAAGAACACCGCCTATATGCTGCCCTACGGCTTCTATCTCAGGGCGATGTTCTACAACAAGAAGCTGCTTTCGGAAGCCGGTGTGGCCGCGCCGCCGAAGACGCTGGAAGAGTTCACCGCCGCTTCGGAAAAGGTCTCCAAACTCTCCGGCAAATACGGCTACTGCATGCGCGGCGGACCGGGTGGCCTCAACGGCTGGATGATCTTCGCCGCCACCATGGCTGGTTCGAACAAGTACTTCAACGACGACGGCACCTCGACGATGAACAGCCCCGGCTGGGCAAAGGGCATCGAATGGATGGTCGATCTCTACAAGAAGGGCTATGCGCCGAAGGATAGCGTCAACTGGGGCTTCAACGAAGTCGTCGCCGGTTTCTATTCCGGCACCTGCGCGTTCCTCGATCAGGATCCGGATGCGCTGATCGCCATTGCCGAACGCATGAAAAAAGAAGATTTCGGCGTCATGCCGCTGCCGAAGGGTCCCGACGGCAAGTCCTTCCCGACGATCGGCTATGGCGGCTGGTCGATGTTTTCGACCAGCGGCAACAAGGATCTCTCCTGGAAGCTGATCGCCACCCTCGAAGGGCCGGAAGGCAATATCGAGTGGAACAAGCGCATCGGCGCCCTGCCGGCCTATACGGCGGCCGAGAAGGATCCCTTCTATGCCGGTGACCAGTTCAAGGGCTGGTTCGAGGAACTGGCGGACCCGAACACCGTACCGACCGTCATGCCGACCTACCTCGAGGAATTCGCCTTCTTCAAGGATTCGCTGGCGATCAAGACCTCGCAGCAGGCCTTGCTCGGCGATATCTCGGCGAAGGCCCTGGCTGACCAGTGGGGGGACTACCTCACCAAGGCGCAGCAGAAGTTCCTCGCCAAGAAGTAAGCGACGGACCGACGGCGGCGGCTGCAGAACAGGCCGCCGCCGCTTCTTTTTATGACGCAGACGGCGCAAGAACGCCGCGAACGGGAACCCTTGGCTGATGACCATTTCCGCCGATACGCTCGACATGCGTCGCGAC
The DNA here is from genome assembly GCF_014197475.1 of Rhizobium sp. BK212. Lineage (NCBI taxonomy): Bacteria > Pseudomonadati > Pseudomonadota > Alphaproteobacteria > Hyphomicrobiales > Rhizobiaceae > Rhizobium > Rhizobium sp. BK212. Next base: position 835,800 of record NZ_JACIFS010000001.1, on the reverse strand, counting down.
CGCAGGCCATGGCTGCGTCGCGTTGCCGATGCTTCGGAGCCCTATCTCTACAGCGCGCCGTCGCTGATCCTGATCATCGCGGTGATGCTGGTGCCGCTGACGGTCGGGATTTCCTATGCCTTCCGCGATATCCAGCTGCTCAATCCGTTTTCCGGTGGCTTCGTCGGGCTCGAACATTTCCGCGAGCTTGCCGGAGATGCCGCCTTCTACGGGGCGCTGAGGAATACGCTCTGGTGGACCGGCGCCTCCGTCGTCCTGCAATTCGTCTTCGGGCTGATCCTGGCGCTGCTGCTCGACAAGCCGTTTAAGGGCAGGGCAATCGCGCAGGCGTTGGTCTTCCTGCCCTGGGCCGTGCCGTCCTTCCTCGCCGGCCTCAACTGGGCCTGGCTGTTCAATCCCGTCATCGGGCCGATCCCGCACTGGCTCTTCGCCCTTGGGCTGATGCATGAGCCGGGCAATATCCTCTCCGATCCCAATTATGCGATGTGGGGGCCGATCGCCACCAACGTCTGGTGGGGCATTCCCTTCTTCGCCATCACGCTGCTTGCCGCCCTGCAGGCGATCCCGCGCGATCTCTATGAGGCGGCGTCGATCGACGGCGCCGGCTGGTTCCAGCGCTTCCGCTCGATCACCCTGCCGTTTCTGGCGCCGACGATCGCCATCACCGTACTGCTGCGCACCGTCTGGATTTCCAATTTCGCCGATCTCATCGTCGTCATGACCAATGGCGGGCCGGCGGATCGCACACAGATCGTCGCCAGCTACATCTTCACCACGGCCTTCCGGCGGCTCGATTTCGGTTATGCCTCGGCGATCGCGCTGGTGCTGCTGGTGCTGCTGCTTGCCTATTCGATGTTGATCATCCTGCTCCGGCAGACGCTGCTGAACAAGGATTGAGATGATGAGACGATCCGTCATTCCCACCATCGCACACCGCCTGGCGATCCTCTGCTACATCGCCTTCGCGCTCTTTCCATTGTTCTGGCTGCTCAAGGTTTCGGTGACGCCGAACGACCTGCTCTATACCGAAGGTGTGCGCATGTGGCCGTCGCGCACGACATGGGATCACTATGCCTTCGTGCTGGAGCACAGCGCCTTTCCGACCTTCTTCAAGAACAGCCTGATCGTCTCGACCGCGACGGCGGTGACCGTGACGATCTGCGCCTCGCTGTCCGGCTACGCGCTGTCGCGCTTCAATTTCCGGGCAAAATACTGGATCGTCGCCCTCATGCTGCTGACCCAGATGTTCCCGCTCGTCATGCTGGTGGCGCCGATCTTCAAGATCCTGTCGCCCTTACATCTGACCAACAGTCTGACCGGGCTCGTCATCGTCTACACCGCCTTCAACGTGCCTTTCGCCACCTTCCTGATGCAGTCCTTCTTCGACGGCATTCCGAGAGATCTCGAAGAGGCGGCGATGATCGACGGGGCGACGCAGTTCACGGCGTTTCGTCAGATCATCCTGCCGCTGACGCTGCCGGGCATCGCCGCCACGCTCGGCTTCGTCTTTACCGCCGCCTGGAGCGAACTGCTCTTCGCGCTGATGCTGATCAACGGCAATGACGCGGCGACCTTCCCCGTCGGCCTGCTCACCTTCGTTTCGAAATTCTCGGTGGATTTCGGGCAGATGATGGCGGCGGGCATCATGGCGCTCATTCCGGCCGGCCTCTTCTTCCTGCTCATCCAGCGCTATCTCGTCCAGGGCCTGACGGCCGGCGCGGTCAAGGGTTAAACAAAATGGCATCGATCGATATCCGGAATATCCGCAAAGCCTATGGCCACGTGCAGGTGCTGCACGGCGTCGAGCTCGAAATCCAGGATGGCGAATTCGTCGTGCTCGTCGGCCCGTCCGGCTGCGGCAAGTCCACGCTGCTGCGCATGATCGCCGGGCTGGAGGATGTCACATCAGGCGAGATCCGCATCGCCGGCACCAGGGTCAACGAGCTGCATCCCAAGGATCGCGACATCGCCATGGTGTTCCAGTCCTATGCGCTTTATCCGCATATGAACGTCGCCGGCAATATGAGCTATAGCCTCAAGCTCCGGAAGGTGGCGAAGGAGAAAATCACCAGCGCGGTGGCCGCGGCGGCCGCCAAGCTCGGCCTCGATCCGCTGCTCGAACGAAGGCCGAAGGCGCTTTCGGGCGGTCAGCGCCAGCGCGTCGCCATGGGTCGCGCGATCGTGCGTCAGCCGAAGGCCTTCCTGTTCGACGAACCGCTGTCCAATCTCGATGCCCGCCTGCGCGAACAGATGCGCGCCGAGATCAAGAAACTGCATGGCGACCTGAAGGCAACCTCGATCTACGTGACCCACGACCAGATCGAGGCAATGACCCTGGCGGACCGGATCGTCGCCATGCATGGCGGGGTGGTCCAGCAGGTTGGCAGTCCGCTCGAACTCTACGACCGCCCCGCCAATCTCTTCGTTGCCGGCTTCATCGGATCGCCGGGGATGAACTTCCTCGAGGCCACCTATGATGCCGGCGGCGTGAGGCTGAAGGACGGCACGATCGTGCCGCTTGCAAAGCCTTTGCCGCTTGCCGACGGGGCAAAGGTGACGCTCGGCATCCGGCCGGAGCATGTAGTGATGAGCAACGGCGGCGCGGGCCTTGCCACGGATGTGGAACTCGTCGAACCCACAGGCTTCGGCATCATCCTGCACCTTTCCCTGCATGGCCTGCCGTTCAAGATCTTCACGCTGAACCGCGAAGCGCTGAAGGCCGGCCCGAAGGTCAACGTCGCCTTCCCGGCGCAATATCTGCATGTGTTCGACGACGAGGGAAAACGCGTCGATTGAAAGGTTAAGGCCGGTAGCCCGATGCTGTCGGTTTCGGCATACTGTCTCCGGCAGAGATGGGAGACGATATGCTCGTCGCGCAGATATCCGATATCCATGCCAGGCCGGACCTTTCGTCGCTCCAGACGCTGGAGCGAGCAATCGGCTGGCTGAGAATGTTCCGCCCGGATGCGCTTGTTGTCACCGGAGATCTGGTGGACGACGGATGGCGGCAAGGCTATCGCCTGGTCGCCGAATGCCTGCGGTCGCTGGACTGCCCTGTCCACCTGTTGCCGGGCAACGGTGACGATGTGCGATTGATGCGGTCCGAACTTGCCGCCGTTGGCACGTGGATCAACGCGACGGGCCCGATGCACTTCCGGACAGCCGTCGATGGCCTGACTCTCTTCGGGGTCGATCTGACCGTCGCCGGTCAGAGCTACGGCGACGTCCTGCCGCATCTGCCGTGGCTGATGAGCGTGTTTGCCGACGTGACGATGCCCTCCCTTCTGTTCATGCATCAGCCGCCATTTAGGATTGGCATCGAGGCGCTGGACCAGGTCGGATGCAGGAACGGCAGTGCGCTTCTCGGCTGCCTCGAGACGATGCACAAGCTGCCGCTGGCGATTCTCTGCGGCCATGTCCACCGCCCCGCGTTTGGTCTTTTGGGATCGATCCCTGTCCAGACCTGCGGCTCCCTCTGCCCGCCCAATCCGCTTCTGCTGGAAGGCCGGCCCGATCTTTCGGTGATCGACGCTCCGTCCTTTCTTATGCATGAGGTCAGCGACGGCAGGTTGGTTTCGCACGTGGTCTCGGTTCCGGCATCCGACATGGGCGTATGAAAGGATTGCATGGTCATTCCTCACGTGCCGCGCGGAAAAATCTTTTGCCGCATCGCCCATGAGGGCTATATCCTTCGCGTGCTCTTGCTGGAATGGATGCTATGACCGACACTGTTCTCGACCGCTTTCTCCGCTATGTCGTCATCGACACGCAATCCGATCCTTCCTCGTCGACGCAGCCGACCACCGGCAAGCAGAAGGATCTCGGCCGGGTTCTGGTCGAGGAACTGCTGAAGATAGGTCTTGCGGACGCACATCTCGACGAACACGGCTATGTCTATGCGACCATTCCGGCCAATAGCGACAAGACGGTGCCGGTCATCTGTTTCTGCTCGCACATGGATACGGCGCCCGATTTCAGCGGCACTGGCGTCAAGCCGCAGATCGTCAGGAATTATGCCGGCGGCGATGTCGAGCTTGCCGGCGACACCAGCCGGGTGATCCGCGTCAGCGATCATCCCGAACTGAAAAACCAGATCGGCAACGACATCGTCACCACCGATGGCACGACATTGCTCGGCGCCGACGACAAGGCCGGACTGGCGGAGATCATGGCCGCCGCCCAGATCCTCGTCGACAATCCCGATATCAGGCACGGGACGATCAAGATCCTGTTCACACCAGACGAGGAAGTCGGGCGCGGCGTCAACAAGGTCGACCTGAAGAAGCTCGGCGCCGACTTCGCCTATACGATGGACGGCGAGACATCAGGCCATATCGAGGACGAGACCTTCTCGGCCGACGGCGTCGAGATCAGCATATCAGGTGTGGCGATCCATCCCGGTTTCGCCAAGGACCGCATGGAAAACGCCATCAAGATCGCCGGCGCCATCATCGACCGGCTGCCTAGGGATGTCGCGCCTGAGACCACCGAGGGAAAGCAGGGCTTCATTCATCCCACAGGTGTGACCGGCTCGATGGAGAAGGCGATGCTCAGTCTGATCATCCGCGACTTCACCGACAAGGGGCTGGTGGAAAAGGAAACCATGCTCGAAGCCATCGTCAAGGACGTGATGTCAGCCTATCCGGGCTCGACCTATCGGTTCGAGGTGAAGGAGCAGTATCGCAACATGAAGGTGGTGCTCGACCGTCACCCGGAGATCGTCGACAACGCTGTCGAGGCGGTGCGCCGGGCGGGCATGACGCCGGTGCGCGGCAGCATCCGCGGCGGCACGGATGGCTCGCGCCTTTCCTTCATGGGATTGCCGTGCCCGAACATCTTCGCCGGCGGCCATGCTTTTCACTCGCCGCTCGAATGGGTGAGCCGGCAGGACATGGAAAAGGCCGTTAAGACGATCGTGGAACTGGCGAAGGTCTGGGAAGAGCGCGCCTAAAGCTTCTTGCCTCCAGCGCATCGGCGCGAAAATCGGAATCGATTTTTGAAAGCACGATGCGAGCGGTGAAAGTGTCAGTGCGTCCTTTGTGCGTCCGAAAGGACGCACGGCGCTATGGGCAGTTCTCAAATGGCGGGTTTAGCGACATTCGCCGGCAGGCTTTCGCGCAGCATCACGCTGTCATAGGCCGGGCGGGGAATGGGGATTGCAATCGGCATTCCCGGCTCGGGCTCGATTGACGGTGCCGGCCCCGGAGAAGTCACCGGCGCCGTGATCTGCATCGACGCCGTGCTCGCCGTGGCCATGGGGTCGGGAGCTGGCAGAGGAACGGGAACGGCCGAAGGGATCAGCGCCTCGAATTGCGGCGGCAGCATGCTTTCGCCAGGCACATAATTCATTGCCACCTCGTAGGAGGGCAGCGGCGGCGGCGTTTCAAGCATGCCGTTGGAATCGCGCTTCTCGTAGAAGGCGTTGCCGCCGGCGACCGTCACATAATGCATGTTGTCGTAGGGGAATTTCAGCCCTTCGGTGTGGAAGAACATCGCATCCTTCACCGCCGGATGGCGCGCGCCCTTGATAAGGATCGCATCCGCCGCGCTGGCAAGCTCCGTTTCCGCTTGCGGCTTGACTTCGCGAGTCATCACGCCGGGCGCGAACTGCCTTTTCTGGGCCACGATACCGCAGATTGACGTGGGATAGGCGCCTGAGGTGAGCCTGTTCATGACAACGGTCCCGACAGCCATGTAGCCGTCCTCATCCGAATGCTGCGATTCGAAATACATGGCGCGCTGCAGGCACTCGCGATCCTTGGCCGTATAATTGAAGGTGACCTTTGCGGTTTGAACCTGCTTCGTCGTGGTCTTCGCCGCCGTTGCCGCCGGTTTCGATGTCGTCGTGCAGCCTGCGGCTGCCAGTCCTACGAACAAAATCCCGATCAGGGATTTTCCAAAGGAAATCTCCGCCCTCAACGCCAGGTGCCTCCTATCGGGATTAGTCCAGCCCTTTATGATTAACGCGCAAAATCTTTTACTCGTCATATGACTGAAATACAAACAACCTTAGATCACAAAAAGCCTGAAGGACTCTCGCCATGTGCGACTTCGGCGATAAGCCCCGATGCCGCCTGCTGCATAATTCCTGAAAATTAAGGAATTATGCAGCAACTCAAAAGGTTACAGCGCCGTTTGCGCGGCCTAAAAAGACGCGCGGAATAATCTCCATCAACTGCGGAACAGCTTCCAGCGGGTCGGCTTGAAGGCCACGCGATTGCGGTCGAGTCTTTCCGCCTCGCTCGGCGGCAGCTCGATCTCGATATGCGGGCGGTCGTTGCCGATATCGAGTTCGATATGGCGGGTGCCCGCCACGCGGCGGCTGGAGACCGGCTGGCCGGCGATGCAGTTTTCAGCTGATTCGCAGAGCCTGACGTCATGCGGGCGGAAGTAGAGCTGCGCCGCGCCATCCGGTTCGCCCTCGGCATTGAGGCCGAGCGAGCGGCTGTCGAAGCGGATGTCGCCGTCCGATATCTCGACCTGCAGACAGTTCGACTGGCCGATGAAGCCGAAGACGAAGGGAGAATTCGGATTGTCGTAGACCTGGTCCGGCGTGCCGACCTGTTCGATCGCCCCCTGGCTCATGACGACGACGCGGTCGGCAAGCTCCAGCGCCTCGTCCTGGTCGTGGGTGACGAAGACGGTGGTGTGTCCGGTGCGGTCGTGGATCTCGCGCAGCCACTTGCGCAAGTCCTTGCGCACCTGGGCATCGAGCGCGCCGAAGGGTTCGTCGAGCAGCAGCACGTTCGGCTCGACGGCCATGGCGCGGGCGAGCGCCACGCGCTGGCGCTGGCCGCCGGAAAGCTGCGCCGGATAACGTTTCTCAAGGCCGGAAAGCTGGACGAGTTCGAGCAGTTCCAGTGCCCGCCGGCGAATGTCGGCCTTAGGCGGCCGCCGCGCACCGCTTCTGACCTTCAAACCGAAGGAGACGTTTTCGAGCACCGTCATGTAGCGGAACAGAGCGTAATGCTGGAAGACGAAGCCGATATTGCGCTGCTGCACCGATTTCTTCGAGGCATCTTCGTCGCCGAAGAAAATCAGTCCCTCGGTCGGGCTTTCCAGGCCGGCGATCAGGCGCAGCAATGTCGTCTTGCCGGAGCCCGAAGGGCCGAGCAGTGCGATCAGCTCGCCGGAGCGGATGTCGAGCGAGACATCGTGCAGCGCCGGAAAGCGATCGAATTCCTTGCGAATGTTTTGAACGCGTACTTCCATTCCAAATCCTTCAGTGCCGCCGGCTGGCGGCGATTTCAGCGCTATAGCGCATTTCCAGCAGCGTCTTCAAAACAAGAGTCAAGAGCGCGAGCAAGGCCAAAAGCGTGGCGACGGCAAAAGCACCGGTGAAATTATACTCGTTGTAGAGAATCTCCACCTGCAGCGGCATGGTGTTCGTCTGGCCGCGGATGTGGCCCGACACCACCGAGACGGCGCCGAATTCGCCCATGGCGCGGGCGTTGCAGAGCAGCACGCCGTAGAGCAGGCCCCATTTGATATTCGGCAGCGTCACGTACCAGAAGGTCTGCCAGCCGCTGGCGCCGAGCGAAAGGGCTGCCTCCTCGTCGGCCGTTCCCTGTTCCTGCATCAGCGGGATCAGTTCGCGGGCGACGAAGGGGAAGGTGACGAACATCGTCGCGAGGATCAATCCCGGCACCGCAAACAGGATCTTGATGTCGTGCGCGCTGAACCACTGGCCGAGCCAGGTGCTGGAGCCGAACAGCAGAACGAAGACCAGACCGGATATGACGGGCGAGACCGAGAAGGGCAGGTCGATCAGCGTCGTCAGGAAGGCCTTGCCCTTGAACTCGAACTTGGCGATCGCCCAGGCGGCGGCAACCCCGAAGATGAGGTTGAGCGGCACGCTGACGCCGGCAACGATCAGCGTCAGGCGAATCGCCGAGAAGGTCTCGGTATCGGCGAGCGCCTGGAAGAAGGGGGCAGGCCCCTTGCGGAAGGCCTCGACGAAGACGGCTGCAAGCGGCAGAAGCAGGATCAGCAGCAGGAAGATCAGCGAGATGGCGATCAGGGTGAAGCGCGCGATCCTGTTTTCGGTGGTCACCGAACGCAGCTTCGCGGGTTGAACGGTCGCATCAAGCGCCATAGCCGTACCTCCGCCTGCTCCAGCTCTGGATGATGTTGATGACGAGCAGCATGGCGAACGAGATCACCAGCATGATTGCCGCAATGCCGGTCGCTGCCGCGTAATTATACTCTTCGAGTTTGATGATGATCAGCAGCGGCGCGATCTCCGATTTGAACGGCAGGTTGCCGGCGATGAAGATCACCGAGCCGTATTCGCCGACGCCGCGGGCAAAGGCGAGCGCGAAGCCGGTGAGCACGGCAGGCGCCAGCCCCGGCAGCAACACGCGGAAAATCGTCTGGAAGCGGTTGGCGCCGAGCGTTGCTGCGGCTTCCTCCACTTCCTTGTCGATTTCCTCCATGACCGGCTGCACGGTGCGCACCACGAAGGGCAGGCCGACGAAGATCAGCGCCACGACGATGCCGGCCGGCGTAAAGGCGATCTTGATACCGAGCGGCGTCAGAAACTGGCCGACCCAGCCATTCGGCGCATAGAGCGCCGCCAATGCGATGCCGGCGACGGCGGTCGGCAGCGCGAAGGGCAGGTCGACCATGGCATCGATGACGCGCTTGCCGGGGAAACGGTAGCGCACGAGCACCCAGGCAAGGATGATGCCAAAGATGGCGTTGATGGTCGCGGCGATGAAGGCGCTGCCGAAGCTGATGCGCAGCGCGTTCAATATGCGCTGATCGAACGCGATCGACCAGAATTGCTCCCAGCCGAGGGCGCTCGACCGGACGGCAAGGCCCGAGAGCGGGATGAGGATCAGAAGGGTGAGCCAGGTCAAGGTAAGGCCGAGCGCCATTCCGAAACCCGGAATGACGCTCGGCCGCTTGAACCGCCACCGCGTGGGGCTATGTGCTTTCATGAAGTCTATTATTGGGCCGGCTTGTAGATTTGGTCAAATACGCCGCCGTCGCCGAAGAATTTCGGCTGTGCGTCCTTCCAGCCGCCGAAGTCGTCGATGGTCGCCAGCGTCAGCTTCGGGAAGCGGGCGATGTCGGCCGGATCGGCGGCTTCAGGCTTGATCGGCCGGTAGAAGTGCTTGGCAGCGATCTTCTGGCCTTCGTCCGAATAGAGGTAGTTGAGATAGGCTTCGGCGACCTTGCGCGTGCCCTTCTTGTCGACATTGCCGTCGACGACGGCGACCGGCGGGTCGGCGCGGATGGAGAAGGCCGGCGTTACGATCTCGAACTGGTCGGGACCGAGCTCTTCAAGCGAAAGATAGGCTTCGTTTTCCCAGGCGAGCAGCACGTCGCCGAGGCCGCGCTGGACGAAGGTGGTCGTCGCGCCGCGGGCGCCGGTATCGAGAACCGGAACGTGCTGTAGCAGTTTCGTCACATATTCCTGCGCCTTGGCGTCGTCGCCGCCATTCGCCTGCTTGGCCCATGCCCAGGCGGCCAGGAAGTTCCAGCGGGCGCCGCCCGAGGTCTTCGGGTTCGGGGTGATGACCTGCACGTCGTCCTTGATCAGGTCGCCCCAATCCTTGATGCCCTTCGGGTTGCCCTTGCGGACCAGGAAGACGATCGTCGACGTATAGGGCGTTGAATTGTTGGGCAGTTTGGACTTCCAGTCGGCCGGGATCTTGCCGGTCTTCTTGGCGATGGCGTCGATATCGCCTTCGAGGGCCAGGGTGACCACGTCTGCGTCGAGGCCGTCGATGACGGAGCGGGCCTGCGCGCCGGAGCCGCCATGCGATGCCTGGATCGTCACGGTTTCACCGGTGTCCTTCTGCCACTTGGCGGCAAAGGCGGCGTTGAAATCCTTATACAATTCGCGGGTCGGATCGTAGGAAACGTTAAGAAGCGTCTGATCCGCGAATGCAGGAGCGATGCTCCCGATTGCGAAGCTGCCTGCCATGACCGCGGCTGCGATGAGCCGGGTGAGCCGTTGTGTCTGCATTGGGGAACCCTCCGTGTTTGTGCCTAAACACTATCAAGTCAGTCGTATAATGAAACGAAGGTTCTTCCGGTTCCGGCACTGCCGTTAGAATGTCATTCCATTTAAGGGGCAATTTGGAAATGGACGTGCCGAAGTTGGCCGCGGCCAATGGGGTCAGCTACGGCCGTGCGGCAGGACCGTGTTTTTTTCGCCACAGTTCCTCCACGAAAACGACATGGTCCGGCAGATTTTTGCCTGGATTTTGCCGCGATGACACTTGCGGATTCCTATATGGCCTCCGTGCGGTCGTATTCACCGGCCGCTACGCGGGGGCAACCCTTGAAGTGCGCCTCGCATTCCAAACCTGTTAGGGCCATTCAAAATGAATATCAGAACTATGCTTTTTGCCTCCGTTGCCGCCCTTGCCGCGGCCTCCGGAGCCCGCGCAGCCGACGCCATCGTGGCGGCGGAACCCGAGCCCGTGGAATATGTTCGCGTTTGCGACGCCTACGGGACCGGCTATTTTTATATTCCGGGGACGGAAACATGCCTTTCGATCGGCGGTTACATCCGTACCGAAGTGCGTTTCGGTGACGACATAGCCGGCGATTCCGACGTAAACTTCTGGACTCGCGGTCAGGTCACCTTCCAGGCCAAGAACGACACCGAGTACGGTACGCTCACCGGCGTCATCACCCTGCGTTACAATGTCGACAATGCCTCCGACCAGGAAGCCTTGCTTGACGAAGGCTATCTCGACATCGCCGGCTTCCGCGTCGGTAAGCTGTACAGCTGGTGGGATGACGACATGAGCGGCGAGACCGATACGCTCGCCAGCAACGAGACGACCCATAACTCGATCCGTTATCAGTATGAGTCCGGCGCTTTCGCGGCCGGCATTTCGGTCGACGAGCTGGAAGACGACTACGCCACCAAGCCGGGCGAAGGCCCGAACAACTTCGGTGTCGCAGGCCAGGTCTCCTACAAGGCCGGCGCCATCAGCGCCTACCTGCTTGCCGGTTATGACACCGACACCAGCGAAGTCGCTGTCCGCGGCATCGTCTATGCCGATATCGGCCCTGGCACGCTCGGCATTGCCGGCGTATGGGCGAGCGGCGCCAACTACTACTACGAAGAGTCCGAATGGACGATCGCAGCAGAATACGCCCTGAAGATCAACGACAAGTGGTCGGTCACCCCCGGCTTCCAGTACTTCGAAAACATCGCTCTCGAAGCTGACGGCAATGGCTTCACCGGCGGCAGCGCCTACACCACAGGTGTCACGATCGACTATCAGATCGTCGAAGACCTGCGTTCGAAGCTCAGCGTGCAATATCACGATGAGGACGAAGGCGACGACGAAGTGTTCGGCTTCCTGCGCTTCCAGCGCGATTTCTAAGATCGTCTGATTGCAGACAAATGGGGCGCGGCCCGAAGGTCGCGCCTTTTTCACACCCGGGAATCGGCGATGAAATCGGAATAGAATTCGTCGACCGTTCTTGCCTTGCGCATGGCGGCAAGCACGCCGTCCGATTGCAGCCGCCTGGCGATGGCGGACAGCACGTTCAGATATTCGCCGCGATTGTTTTCCCCGAAGAGCAGCACGACGGCGATGTCCGTCGCAATATCGTCGATCGCTTCGAAATCCAGCGGCTGGGCGAAGCGGAGGAGAAGGCCGCGCGGGCTGGTCATGCCGTCGATTGCCGCATGGGGAATGGCGATGCCGTTGCCGATGCCGGTGGAGCCGAGCTTTTCACGCGCTTCGAGCGCCTTCAGGATGGTCTGGCCGTCGACGGAAAAAGCCTTGGCCGCCTTGTCCGCAATGGTCTGCAGCGCGCGCCATTTGGTCGGCGCCGACACGCCGATGAAGGTGTGTTCCGGCCGGATGATGTTGGGAAGATTCATGTCATTCTCAATGCTGTTCGGCTCAATACTGTTCGGGCAGCGGGAGGCAGGGGAGGTCAATCCGGTTCCCTGAGCCGGTAGCCGACGCCGGTCTCGGTGGTGATATAGTGCGGCTGGTCGGGAATCTGCTCGACCTTTTGCCGCAGCTGCCGGACGTAGACGCGCAGATACTGCACATCCGCCGCCGGCCCCCATACCTGCTTCAGAAGAAACTGGTGTGTCAGCACCTTGCCGGCGTGCTGGGCGAGCACGCGCAGGATGTCGTATTCCTTCGGCGACAATTTTATTTCGTTGCCGTCGACCTTGACGATGCGCTTGACGAGATCGATCGACAGGCCGCCGGTCTGGAAGATCGCCTTTTCGCCCTGCTGCTGCAGGCGATGGCGCAACGCCACGCGGATGCGGGCGCCGAGCTCGTTGATGCCGAAGGGCTTGGTGACGTAATCGTCGGCGCCGCTTTCCAGCGCCTTGACGATGCCGGCCTCGTCGGTGCGGCTGGACAGGATCACGACGGGCATGGAAAGCCCTTCGTCGCGCCAGTCCTGTAAGAGGTCGTGGCCTGATTTGTCGGGCAGGCCGAGGTCGAGCACGATAAGGTCGGGCATGTCGTCGGCGACCGACTGCCGGGCGGCGCTGGCGTTCGGGGCTTCGTGCACCTCGTAACCCTGCGCGGTCAGGCCGACGCGGAGCAGCTTGCGGATCGGAGGCTCGTCGTCGACGACGAGGATTTTGACGGCTGAACCGGTCATCTGAGTTCGTCCAGTTTCGGAATGTCGTTGGGTTTCGGCAGGCGGATGGTGAAGACGGCGCCCGGACGGCCCGTCCGGTTGCCGGCGGTGATCGTGCCGCCCATCGCCTCGATGAAGCCGCGGCAGATGGAAAGGCCAAGCCCGGTGCCGGCGCGCACCTGATCGCCCTTGCGCACGCGGTAGAAGGTATCGAAGACTCGGGTGAGATCGGCCGGCGGGATGCCCGGGCCCTCGTCCGAAACCTGGATGACGACGTTGTCGGCATCGGCCCAGCCCTCGATATGGATCACCGATCCCTCGGGCGCGTATTTCGCGGCATTGTCGAGCAGGTTGAAGATCACCTGCTCGAACAGGACGGGATCGACGCGCACCATCGGGAGGTTGGCGGGAATGCTCATCTCGGTCTTGTGGCCGTCGAGGATCTTGGCGGCACGGCGCAGCGCGCTGCCGATGATATCGCCGGCATAATGCAGCGCATGGTTCGGCTCCATCGCGCCGGATTCGATCTTGGTCATGTCGAGCAGGTTGGCGATGAAGCGGTTGAGGCGCTCGGATTCGTCGACGACGGTCGACAGCAGGTCGCTGCGGTCCTCCACCGGCATCGAGTCGAAATAGTCGCGCAGCGTGCCGGCGGCGCCGAGGATGGCGGCAAGCGGTGTCTTCAGATCGTGCGAGATCGAGGTCAGCAGAGCCGAGCGCAGCCGGTCGGCTTCGGCCGCAAGTCTTGCCCGGTCGACATCGGCGACGAGCTGGACGCGTTCGATGGCAAGGGCTGCCTGGTCGGCCAGCGCATCGAGCAGCCGCTGCTGCTCCGGCGTCAGCAGCGGACCGTCGCGGCGGTCGCTGTCGAGGCCGATGACGCCGACGGCGGCGCGCCCGGTTCGGAGCGGCACGTAGAGGCGTTTGGCGCCGGGCAGGGTATCGGCGCCGCGGCCGGCAGCGTGATTGTGCTCCCAGGCCCAGCGGGCGGCGGCGATGTCGGCATCGTCGAGCGTGTCGTCGGGCGGATAACCGGCCTTGACGGCGATCGTGCCGTCTTCCGGCAGCAGCAGCACGACGCGGACCTTCAGCATCGAGGCAAGCTGGAAGGCGGTCGCCCAGAGCACATCGTCGAGCGTGCCGGTGCCGGCGAGTTTCTTGGAGAAGAGATAGAGATCCTCCGTCGTGCGCGCCCGCTGGCGCGCGGACGCCGCCTGGCGCTGCACGGTGGCGGTCAGATTGCTGGCGATGATGGCGACGCCCAGGAAGAAGAACAGGGCCAGCACGCTTTCCGGATCACTGATCGTCAGCGTGTAGCGCGGCGGCAGAAAGAAGAAGTTGAAGGATAGAGCGCTGAGGATGCAGCTGTAAAGCGCCGGCCGCAGTCCATGGAGGACGGCGGAGGTCAGCACCGCCATCAGGAAGACGAGGGCGAGGTTGCGCACGTCGAGCACCTGGTCGAGCACGACGCTGACGCCGAGCGCGATGGCGACATAACCGGTCGCCAGCAGGTAGGCCTTGAAATCCAGTTCCGGCGCCGTGGCGGCCGCCCTGACGCCGCGCGCGGTGGTGCCGTCCTTCTCATTGCCTGAAATGACATGGACGCTGATCTCGCCGGTCTTGCGGATCAGTTCGTCGGTGATCGAGTGATGCCACCAGTCGCGCCATGTCGGCTTCTTCGGGGCGCCGATGACGATATGGGTGACGTTGTTGGCGGTGGCGTGGCGGACGAGTTCTTCGGCCACCTCGCGGCCGGGAAGGGTGATCGCTTCACCGCCGAGCTGCTCGGCAAGACGCAGCGTGGATGCAACGGTATCGCGCTCGGCCTCGGTGAGATTGATCGAGCGGTTGGTCTCGATATAGACGGCGGCCCAGGGCGCGCGCAGCCGCGAGGCCATGCGGGCGGCGTAGCGCACCAGCGAGGCGGAGCGCGGATGGTGGTCGATCGAGACGAGAACGCGTTCGCCCGCCGCCCAGGGGCCCGATATGGCATGGGCCTGCATGTGCGTGAGCAACTGGTCGTCGACACGCTGGGCGGTCTTGCGCAGCGCCAGTTCCCTGAGCGCCGTCAGATTGCCGGGCGTGAAATAATTGGTCAGCGCCCGCTCGGCGGTGCGTGGCACATAAACCTTGCCGTCCTGCAGGCGCTTGATCAGATCATCCGGCGTCAGGTCAATGATCTCGACGTCGTCGGCAAGGTCGATGATCGAGTCCGGCACCGTCTCGCGCACGCGGATGCGGGTGATCTGTGAGACGACGTCGTTCAGGCTCTCGACATGCTGGATGTTCAGCGTCGTATAGACGTCGATGCCGCGATCGAGCAATTCCTTGACGTCGAGGTAACGCTTCGGATGGCGGCTGCCCTCTGCATTGGTATGGGCGAGTTCGTCGACCAGCACGAGATCAGGCCGGCGGGCGAGGATACCGTCGAGATCCATTTCCTCGAGCGGCCGGCCCTTGTAGCTGATTTCGACGCGGGGAATGATCTCGAAACCGGCGACGAGCGCTTCGGTCTCCTTGCGACCGTGGGTCTCGACGACGCCGATGACGACATCGAGACCGTCGGCGATCTTGGCCCGGCCGGAGATCAGCATCTCGTAAGTCTTGCCGACGCCGGGCGCGGCACCCAGAAAAATCTTCAGACGGCCACGCGACTCCGCCCTGGCTTTTTCGAGAAGCGCATCGGGCGAGGGCCTGCCGGCCTGGTCGCGATTGTCGTCTAGCATGTAGTTCGGTCTTTCTGCAGATGGCCACCGAGAATGCGTTACGTCTACGTATCCCTCGTCAACTCAGTTTAGCCGAGGTGCCGGCATGGTTTGGCTCAGCTGGCGGATGGCATTCCTGACACAAATGTCTGCGCCGTAAGTGGTGCGTTACGCCCGCCCCATCCTCCGTCATGCTCGGTCTTGAGCCGAGCATCCACAGCCGCATCCACCGTTAGCTGCGGCATGGATCCTCGGGTCGAGCCCGAGGATGACGGAGGATGGGGTTGGCCTTGTTGCCAAACCGGCACTGAACCTGCCAACCCTCACTCAGTCATAGAAGCATCAAGGCTCTGGTTCAACGCCAGAACATTGACAGTGGGTTCGCCGAGAAGGCCGAGCTCGCGGCCTTGAACGGCGCCATCGATCAACGCCTTGACCCTGGCCTCATCCAGGCTTCGCGCTTTGGCGACGCGCGGCACCTGGAAATAGGCGGCCTCCGGCGAAATATGGGGATCGAGGCCGCTGCCCGAAGCGGTGACGAGGTCGGCCGGTACCGCCGCGCTCGGGTTTGCCGCCTTGGCGGCCTCATAATCGCTCTTGACGCGGTCGATCAGCTTCTGGCTGGTCGGGCCGAGGTTCGAGCCGCTGGAGGCGGCGGCATTGTAGCCGTCGCCGGCGGCCGACGGGCGACCGTGGAAATACTTGTCGCTGGTGAAGGCCTGGCCGATCAGCGTCGAGCCGATCACCTGGCCGTTCTTCTCGACCAGGCTGCCGTTTGCCTGGGTTGGGAAGAGGGCCTGGGCGGCGCCGGTCATGGCGAGCGGATAGAGAAGGCCTGTTATGGCGGTGGTGGCGACAATCATGACGACCGCCGGACGAAGTTCTTTCAACATTGTTCTGACTCCTTGGAGTGTTTCAGGCCAATTTTGTTAGGCCAGGCCGAGGGCTGCGACGGCCATGTCGATCGCCTTGATGCCGATGAAGGGGACGATGATGCCGCCGAGGCCGTAGATCAGCAGGTTGCGCGACAGCAGCGCGCCGGCGCCGATCGGACGGTAGCGAACACCCTTCAGCGACAGCGGGATCAAGGCAATGATGATCAGCGCATTGAAGATGATCGCCGAGAGGATGGCGCTTTGCGGCGTCGAAAGTCCCATGACGTTCAGGATGCCGAGCTGCGGGTAGAAGGTCAGGAACATCGCCGGGATGATGGCGAAGTACTTGGCGATGTCGTTGGCGATCGAAAACGTCGTCAGCGCGCCGCGCGTCATCAGCAGCTGTTTGCCGATCTCGACGATCTCGATGAGCTTCGTCGGGTCCGAGTCGAGATCGACCATGTTGCCGGCCTCGCGGGCGGCAACCGTGCCGGTGTTCATGGCGACGCCGACGTCGGCCTGGGCAAGGGCCGGCGCATCGTTGGTGCCGTCGCCGCACATGGCGACGAGCTTGCCCTTCGACTGTTCCTCGCGCATCAGCGCCAGCTTCATCTCGGGCGTTGCCTGGGCAAGGAAGTCGTCGACACCGGCTTCGGCGGCGATGGCGGCTGCCGTCAGCGGGTTGTCGCCGGTGATCATCACGGTGCGGATGCCCATGCGGCGGAGTTCCGTGAAGCGCTCGCGGATGCCGCCCTTGACGATATCCTTCAGCTGGATGACGCCGAGCAGCCGGCCGTCGCGGGCGACTGCCAGCGGCGTGCCGCCTGATTTGGCGACCTCGTCTGATATCGATTGCAATTCGCGCATGACTTCGCTGCCGTTCTTCGAAGGTGCGTCGCCGTTGACATAGGCGAGCAGGGCATCGACGGCGCCCTTGCGGATCGAAGAGCCTTCGAGATCGACGCCGCTCATCCTGGTCTGGGCGGTGAAGGGTACGAAGGTGGCCTTCAGGCTTGCCATGTCGCGGCCGCGGATCGCGTATTTTTCCTTGGCGAGCACGACGATGGAGCGGCCTTCCGGCGTTTCGTCGGCAAGCGAGGCGAGCTGGGCGGCATCGGCGAGATCCTGTTCGGAAACGCCGCGAACCGGGCGGAAGGTCGTCGCCTGGCGATTGCCGAGCGTGATCGTGCCGGTCTTGTCGAGCAGCAGCGTGTCGACGTCGCCGGCGGCTTCGACGGCACGGCCAGACATGGCGAGCACGTTGAAACGGACGAGGCGGTCCATGCCGGCGATGCCGATCGCCGACAACAGTGCGCCGATCGTCGTCGGGATCAGCGTCACGAAGAGGGCGACCAGCACGATGATCGGGATCGAGCCGCCGGCATAGATGGCAAAGCTCGGGATCGTCGCCGTCGCAAGCACGAAGATCAGCGTCATGCCGGCGAGCAGGATGTTGAGCGCGATCTCGTTCGGGGTCTTCTGACGCTCGGCACCTTCGACCAGGGCGATCATCCGGTCGAGGAAGGTCGAACCGGCCGCGGCGGTGATGCGCACGCGGATCCAATCGGACAGCACCTGCGTACCGCCTGTGACCGCCGAGCGATCGCCGCCCGATTCGCGAATAACCGGGGCGGATTCGCCTGTTATCGCCGCTTCGTTGACGGAGGCCACGCCTTCGATAACCTCGCCGTCCGACGGGATGATGTCGCCGGCCTCGACGAGCACGACGTCGCCGACCTTGAGGCTGGTGCCCGGCACCATGCGGTAGCCGCTGCCATTATTGGCGGTCAGCAGCTTGGCCTGGGTTTCGGTGCGCGCCTTGCGCAGCGAATCCGCCTGCGCCTTGCCGCGGCCTTCGGCGACGGCTTCGGCGAAATTGGCAAACAGCACGGTGAACCAGAGCCAGAGATTGATCTGGAACGAGAAGCCGAGATTGCCGTTGCCGGCCACAAGATCGCGCAGGAAAAGCACGGTGGTCAGCACCGAAACCGTGGCGACGACAAACATGACCGGATTTCTGGCAAGCGCCCGGGGGTTGAGCTTTTTGAAAGCGGCGCTCACCGCCGGAATGAGGATGCGAGAATCCATGATGCTCGCGGATTTTGCCTGGCTCATAAGAGACTCCAGCTTTGAAACGAGGATGGCGAACCGGAAGCCGGTCAGCCCTGTAGGATTTTGAAGATGGCGGCGATGACGAGGAGGCCTGCCATCATCACCAGGATGATGTCGGAGGCCTGGGGCCCCGGGCCATTCCCACGTCCCGGCGCACCGGGACGTGGGTGGAAGGCATTGCGAAGCCTGTGACGGAGGATCATGGCATCACCTCAGAAGGTCTGACCGGCGATCATGACCAGGTGCTCGACGATGGGGCCAAGGGCCAAGGCCGGGAAGAAGGTCAGGCCGCCGACGATCAGGATCGTGCCGACGAGCAGGCCGACAAAGAGCGGACCATCCGTGGGGAAGGTGCCCGCCGAGGCCGGAACCGACTTCTTGGCGATCAGCGAACCGGCAATGGCAAGAGCCGGGATGATGACCAGGAAGCGGCCCATCAGCATGCCGAGGCCAAGGGTGATGTTGTACCAGGGCGTATTGCCGGTCAGGCCGCCGAAAGCCGAGCCGTTGTTGGCCGCAGCCGACGTATAGGCATAGAGGATTTCGGAGAAGCCGTGCGGACCGGAAGTCCCGACCGATGCCACTGCGCTCGGAAGGACGCTTGCGATCGCGGTGAAGACCAGCATGGCGAGCGGCAGGCAGAGGATGGCGAGAACGGCCATCTTCATTTCCTTCGCCTCGATCTTCTTGCCGAGATATTCCGGGGTGCGGCCGACCATCAGGCCGGCGACGAAGACGGCGACGATGATGAAGAGCAGAATGCCGTAAAAACCGGCACCGACGCCGCCGACAATGACTTCGCCGAGCTGCATGTTGATCAGCGGGATGAGGCCGCCAAGGGCGGTGAAGCTGCCGTGCATGGCGTTGACCGCGCCGCAGGAGGCGGCCGTTGTGATGACCGCAAACAGCGAGGATAGGGCGATGCCGAAGCGGACTTCCTTGCCTTCCATATTGCCGCCGCCAAGGCCAAAGGCATGCATCAGCGGATTGCCGGCGGCTTCCGCCCAATAGGTGACGATGACGCCGGCGACGAACAGGACGCCCATCGTGGCGAGGATCGCCCAGCCCTGGCGCTGATTGCCGACCATGCGGCCGAAGACGTTGGTCAAAGCCGCGCCGATCGCGAAGATCGACACCATCTGGATGAGGTTGGAGATCGCATCGGGGTTTTCGAACGGATGGGCCGAATTGGCGTTGAAGAAGCCGCCGCCATTGGTGCCGAGCATCTTGATGGCAAGCTGCGAGGCGACGGGGCCGACGGCGATCGTCTGCTGCGCGCCCTCAAGCGTCGTCGCATTGACGTAGGGGCCAAGCGTCTGCGGCACGCCGAGATAGACATAGACCAGCGTCAGCACGATGCAGATCGGCAACAGCACATAGAAGGTGGCCCTCGTCATATCGACCCAGAAATTGCCGATGGCCTTGCCCGAGGCGCGCGAGAAGGCGCGGATGAAGGCAAGGGCGATGGCAATGCCGGTCGCCGCGGAGACGAAGTTCTGGACGGTGAAGCCGGCCATCTGCGTCAGATAGGACATGGTGCTTTCGCCGCCGTAATTCTGCCAGTTGGTGTTGCTGACGAAGCTGACGGCGGTGTTGAAGGAAAGCTCCGGCGGGACGGCTGCCATGCCGGCCGGATTATAGGGAAGGCCGGCTTGCAGGCGTTGCAGCGCGTAAAGCACGATGACGCCCAGAAGGTTGAACATCAGCATGGCGAAGGCATAGGAGGTCCAATGCTGCTCCTCGCCTTCGCGAGTGCCGGCAATGCGGTAAAGTCCCCGTTCGATCGGAACGAGCACGGGTGAGAGGAGGGTGCGCTCGCCGTTGAAGACACGCGTCATATAGCCGCCGAGCGGTTTGACGAGCACAAGAACGATCCCGCAGTAAAGCAGGATCTGAAGCCATCCGTTGAGGTTCATGGGGTAAACTTTCAATACCCGGCTGCATCTGAGGGCGCGCATGCGCGACCGAGAAGCGCCGGTTCTCTTCAAAAGCGTTCTGGGCGAAGGAGAGCGTAGGTGAGGTAAACGGTGAGAAACACGGTTACGGCACCGCTCAAGACATAATCGAGGATCATCGTCGTTTCTCCTGTCAAAGCCTGTCGCAGGCTCTGGTATAGGCAAAGCACAGCGCGAAGAATATGATCGCCGTGGCGAGTAGAATGATATCCATCATGATCGTGACTCCTGTTGTTCTTCTTGGAGTCAGACAAGACAAAGGGCGCTATCCGGATTCAGGCCGGATCCAGGGACGTCGCCTTTCATGCTTTCTGGCGTGGAGATGATCTTTTCGATCTCTCGGACATCAATATGGAGCCGAACGGCATAAAGGTTCGAGACGGGCGACGGACCGTCAATATAAAAATCTTATAAATGCCCTTGCGAGGCCGACCGCCATCGGACCAGCGGGCGAGCCGATCCTCGGCCCTGGATCTTTGCTGTGAGCATTTTTTCATTTGTTGAGCAAAAGCCTTCGCAATCCGGTTGAATTGGGACGGCTTCGGGCCTTATAGTCAGCTTCGACGCTGCCCGATGGAGTCATGGGCAAGCCACTAGGGAAGGAAACCGACGATGACCAAAGTCCGCGCGCTTGTCCTCGAGCGCCAGCATGAGCTTGCGCTTCGCGATATCGATCTACCGCTCGAAACCGGCCCCGGCGAGGTGAAGATCCGGATCCACACCGTTGGTGTCTGCGGTTCGGACGTGCATTATTATACGCACGGCAAGATCGGTCCTTTTATCGTCAACGCGCCGATGGTGCTCGGCCATGAAGCGGCGGGCACGGTGGTCGAGGTCGGTGCCGGCGTGAGGCATCTGAAAGTCGGCGACCGCGTCTGCATGGAGCCCGGCATTCCCGATCCGAATTCCAAGGCAAGCCGGCTCGGCCTGTACAATATCGACCCGGCCGTGACCTTCTGGGCGACCCCGCCGATCCACGGCGTGCTGACGCCGGAGGTCGTGCATCCCGCCAATTACACCTTCAAGCTGCCCGACAATGTCAGCTTTGCCGAAGGCGCCATGGTCGAGCCCTTCGCCGTCGGCATGCAGGCGGCAGCCAAGGCGAAGATAACGCCTGGTGATACTGCCGTCGTTCTCGGGGCCGGACCGATCGGCACGATGGTGGCGATCGCCGCGCTTGCCGGCGGCTGTGCCCGGGCGATCGTTGCCGATCTCGCCCAGCCGAAGCTCGATATCGCCGCGCAATACCAGGGCGTCATTCCGGTCAATATCCGCGAGCAGAACCTGAGCGAAGAGGTCGGCCGGTTGACCGACGGCTGGGGCGCCGATGTCGTCTTCGAATGCTCCGGTTCGCCGAAGGCCTGGGAGACGATCATGGCGCTGCCGCGCCCGGGCGGCGTCATCGTCGTCGTCGGCCTGCCGGTCAACCCGATCGGCTTCGACGTCTCGACTGCATCCACCAAGGAAATCCGCATCGAGACGGTGTTCCGCTACGCGCATCAGTATGAGCGGTCGATCGCGCTGCTTGGCTCGGGCCGCGTCGACCTGAAGCCGCTGATATCAGAGACCTTCAAATTCGAAGATTCGATCAAGGCGTTCGATCGCGCCGTCGAGGCGCGGCCAAGCGATGTGAAGCTGCAGATCGTGATGGAATAGAGCCAGTCTGCTCCCCAGTCTGCTCCTATGAGTGCCTGGCACTCAGTTTCATCTTGCGAAAGGCAAGCGCCGCGGCTGCGACGACAGCCGCGGCTCCGACTGCGATCAGCAGGTGGCGGTGAAGCGGAAGGTGGCCCAATGTCTGTTGGACGCCATGCCCGAAGAGATAACCGAGCCCCGTGAACAGCTGCCCCCACACCAACGCGGCTGCGGCATTCATGACGACGAATTTTCCGGTCGGAATCCGCGTCGTGCCGATGACGATCGGACTGATTGTCCGCAACCCCACCAGAAAACGAAACGCAAAGATGAAGCCGGTGGGATATCTTTCCAGAAGCCCGGTTGCGCGCGCCAGGGCCGGCTTTTCCATCAGCCGGCGGACAAAGCCCCATTGCGCGGCGTAACGACCGACGAAGAACCATAGTTGATCGCCGGCGAAGGAGCCCGCCGTTGCCGCAAGCGACGCCGCCCCATAAGTCAGCAGCCCGCGATGGGAAATCACGCCTCCGAGAAACGCGGCTGTTTCGCCTTCGAAGGCGGCGCCCAGGAAGATGGCCAGCAGACCGTAATTCTCGATCAGCAGTTCGATAGACACGCAGTCCGCCTCCAGCCGTCCTTGCCCCTGGGTTTCTACCGCTAAACCGGCTTCAAATCCCCAAGCAGGGTCGGGATCAGCTCCGACACCGTCGGATGGATCGGCACCGACCATTGCAATGCGGGATAGGTCGTTCCCGCATTCATCGCATCGATGAGGCCGTGGATCACCTCGTCGCCCTCGATGCCGAGGATCGCCGCGCCGAGGATTTCCTTTGTCTCGGCATCGGCAACCACCTTCATGAAACCCTTGGTCTCGCCGCGTTCATTGGCGCGGCCGACTCGGCTCATCGGCCGGGTCGAGACCATGATCTTGCGTCCGGAAGCGCGCGCCTGTTTTTCCGTCATGCCGACGCGGCCGAGCGGCGGGTCGATGTAGAGCGCATAGGCCGGGATGCGGCTCGAGAGCTTGCGGTCGTCGCCATCGAGCAGGTTGGCGGCGGCAATCTCGAAATCATTGTAGGAGGTGTGGGTGAAGGCGCCGTGGCCGTTGCAATCGCCGAGCGCCCAGATGCCCTCGACATTGGTGGCGAGCCTGTCGTCGACGGTGATGAAACCGCGTTGATCGGTAATGACGCCGGCGGCATCGAGGCCGAGATCGTCGGTATTCGGCTTACGGCCGGTGGCGATCAGCACATGGCTCGCATCGATCCTCGCTGAATCGGTGGCGACCGTTATCCCGTCGCTGCTCCTGGCGAAGGCGATGTCGCTGACGCCGGTATGAATGTCGATGCCCTCCGAGCGCAGCACATCGGCGATCGCGTCGGATATATCCTCGTCCTCGCGCGACGCGAGCTTCGGGCCATGCTCGATGACGCTGACCTCGGCGCCGAAGCGGCGATACATCTGCGCGAATTCCAGCCCGATATAACTGCCGCCGATGATGGTGAGATGCCGCGGCACCGTGTCGAGCTGGATGATCGAGGTGCTGGTGAGGTAGTCGATGTCGTCGATGCCGGGTAGCGCGGGGATGACCGGCCGCGCCCCGACGTTGAGGAAGATGCGCGGTGCCGTCAGTGTGTCGCCGTTGACGCTGACGGTCTTCGGGCCTTCGAAACAGGCGTGGCCGTAGACCACCGTCATGCCGTCCATGCCGGCGAGCCAGCCGATCAGGCCGTTGCGGGCATTCATCGTCACCGTTTCGGCGCGAGCCCTGACCACCTTCATGTCGATGGCGATCTCGCCCGGGATATTGACGCCATAGGCGGCACCGGTTCTTGCGACATGGGCGGCGCGGGCGCTGGCGACCAGCGTCTTCGTCGGCATGCAGCCGGCATTGACGCAGGTGCCGCCGAGGAATTTGCGCTCGATCAACGCCACCTTCATGCCCTTTTCGACCATGCGGGCGGCAAGCGATGGACCGGCCTGGCCGGCGCCGATAACGATGGCGTCGAAGCTCTTCATGGCACGGCCGCCACGATCAGTACCGCGCCGATGACGGCGACGGCGTCTTCGATGAGAGCCGCCGGCAGGTCCTTGCCAAACGAGGCGGCAAGCCGGCTACGGGCGGCAGCGCCGCCATATGTGCCGATGACGGCGCCGATCACCCCGGCGATCAGCCCGCCGAAGAGCAGGCTGCTGGCGGCGCCGATCGTCGCCCCTGCCAAGGCGCCTGAAACGATGCGGGCGCCGAACTGCATCGGCACCTTGCGCGACGGCGTGGACGGCAGCTGGTCGGCGATCAGTTCGACGATGGCGAGAACCGCGAAGATCCACGGCGTCCATCGGTACCCCATGAAGGCAAGCGGCGTCTGCGACACGTCGAACCAGCCGAGTGCTGCGCCCCAGGCGACGGCGGCCGGTGCGGTCATGGTGCGAAGGCCCGATATGACACCGATCAGCAATGCAAGAAGCAGAAACATGCATGACCCCCTTTTTGCCGGCGCTTGCCGCAATTAAGGAAAGTTGCACATTGTCAGGCGCGTGGCAATTCGCCTTCCCGGCCTAGTTCGCAAAGGCGGCGATGCCGGTGATTGCCCGGCCGATGATCAGTGCGTGGATGTCGTGCGTGCCCTCATAGGTGTTGACCACTTCGAGGTTGACGAGATGACGGGCGATGCCGAATTCGTCGGAGATGCCGTTGCCGCCGAGCATGTCGCGGGCTGCTCGCGCGATCTCCAGCGCCTTGCCGCAGCTGTTGCGCTTGAGGATCGAGGTCAGTTCCACCGGCGGATGGCCTTCCTCCTTCATGCGGCCGAGCCGCAGGCAGCCCTGAAGGCCGAGCGAGATCTCAGCGGCCATGTCGGCGAGCTTCTTCTGGATCAGCTGGTTGGCGGCAAGCGGCCGGCTGAACTGCTTGCGCTCCAGCGTATATTGCCGTGCTCTCGCATAACAATCCTCGGCCGCGCCGAGCGCGCCCCAGGCGATGCCGAAGCGGGCCGAGTTCAGGCAAGTGAACGGTCCCTTGAGGCCGGTGACGCCAGGCAAAAGGTTTTCCTCGGGCACGAAGACACTGTCCATCACCACTTCGCCTGTTATCGACGCGCGTAGGCCGACCTTGCCGTGGATGGCGGGCGCCGAAAGCCCTTTCCAGCCCTTTTCGAGGATGAAGCCGCGGATGAGCCCATCCTCGGTCTTTGCCCAGACGACGAAGACATCGGCGATCGGCGCGTTGGAGATCCAGGTCTTCGAGCCGGTGAGGCTGTAACCGCCGTCGACCTTTCTGGCGCGCGTCGCCATCGAGCCGGGGTCGGAGCCGTGATCGGGCTCGGTCAGGCCGAAGCAGCCGATCCATTCGCCGGTGGCGAGTTTCGGCAGGTATTTCAGCTTCTGCGCCTGCGACCCGAAGGTTTCGATCGGCACCATCACGAGTGAGGACTGGACGCTCATCATCGAGCGGTAACCGCTATCGACCCGTTCGACCTCGCGGGCGATCAGGCCGTAGGCGACGTAACCGAGGCCGGCGCCGCCGTAGTCGGGAGAGATCGTCGGGCCGAGCAGGCCGAGTTCGCCCATTTCGCGGAAGATTTCGGGATCGGTCTTTTCATGGCGGAAGGCGTCGAGAACCCGGGGCGCCAGCTTTTCCTGCGCATAGGCGTGGGCGGTGTCCTGCACCATGCGCTCTTCACTGGTCAGTTGCTCCACCAGCCGGAATGGATCGGCCCAGTCGAAAACTTCGCGCGTATGCTGCATGGCCGCGTCTCCTCATCCCGGTTCTGGCTTGCCTCGCTTAAGTGGCCATAGACCCGCCAGCCGACCGCGTCAACAGAAGGCGGCAGTCTCGAAAAGACGGGCCGCGCCATCTTTTCAAAAGTCTCGGCATGCTCCACTTTGCCCGCGATCGATTCTGCAACGAGGAGGCGGAAATGTCGTCAAGCGATCTGTTCGTATCGGCCGAAGGCGCCGAATGGGTCAACCCGGAGCCCGGCGTCGTCAGGCGCATCATGACCTATCTGCCCGAGATGATGATGGTGGAAGTGGCCTTCGAAAGCGGCGCCGTCGGGGCTGCCCATTCGCATCCGCATATCCAGGCAAGCTATGTCGCCGAAGGCAGTTTCGAGGTGACGATCGATGGCCGGACCGAAGTCCTGCAGCAGGGGGGCAGCTTCATCGTGCCTCCCAATCTCGTCCACGGCGTCAAGGCCCTGGAAAAGGGCCGGCTGATCGATACGTTCACCCCGCACCGGGCTGAATTCCTGAAATAATCAGCTTTCCCTTGCCCGGCGCGCCGGGCCGGCGGCGGTGACATAGGGCGGCACGAAGCGCGTATCCTCGCCGCGCACCGCCTCGCGCAGGAAATCGATGACGGCGCGCACGCGCGGCGCCTGTTTCAGGTCGCGGTGGCAGGTAATCCAGTAATGGCGCTTGAGGTCGATTTCCTCGGGCAGCACGCGCACCAGTTCGGGATAACGGCTGGCGAAGAAATAGGGCAGGATGCAGAGGCCGAGACCGTTTCTCGTGGCGGTGAGCTGCGCGAAGATGCTGGAGCTCTGGAATTGCGGCTTGATGCGCGGATGCACGTCGCCGAGATAGTCCAGGCCCGGCGCGAAGATCATTTCCTCGATATAGCTGACGAAGGGATGCTCAAGCAGGTCTTCGCGGCAGGTGATCGCAGGCGCCTTCGCCAGATAGTCGCGCGAGCCGTAGATCTGCAGATGGTAGTCGGTCAGTTTCTCGGCGAAATAAGGCCCGCCCTTCGGCTCGTCGAGCACGACGGAAAGATCGGCCTCCTTGCGCGACAGCGACATGATCTGCTGGATCGTCACCAGTTCCAGCGACAGATGCGGATGCTGGGCGGCAAACTGCGGCAGCACGGTCGCGAAGAAGAAATTGGCAAAACCTTCTGGCGCGCTGAGGCGCACCAGGCCGCGCTGCGCCATCGAGCCGTCGGCAAGGTCGGCGCGCAGCCGTTCGGTCTCCTGCTCCATCCTTTCGGCCGTCTCGACGAAGCGCGTGCCCATGGCGGTCAGCACATAGCCGCGCGGATTGCGCTCGAACAGCTTGACCTTGAGGGTGAACTCCAGCCGGTCGATGCGGCGCGAGACGGTGGCATGGCTGGAGCGCAGCTGGCGCGCCGCCGTCGACAGCTGTCCGGTGCGGGCGACGGCTAGAAAAAACTGCAGATCGTCCCAAGTAAACTGCGGTGGATTGTTCATCGCGATCCCCTCTGTTCAAAAATGAACAGATACTGTTTGGAATTAGTTGTAAACCACCCGTTGCCTCAGGGCGGAATTTCCGTGATCGTAAGGTGAGGGTCCGTCGTTCTGAGGAGTGCGGCTGGCCAAATTTGAACAGATCCGCAATCTGGCCAATCTCTGGGAGGAGAGAAAATGCGTAAGAATCTTATTGCATCAGTTGCATTTCTGCTTGCGAGCAGCACCGCAGTGCTCGCGCAGAGCGCGACCGACGGCAAGGTCAAGATCGGCATCCTGAACGACCAGTCGGGTGTCTATGCCGATTTCGGCGGCAAGTCCTCCGTCGAAGCCGCCAAGATGGCGGTCGAGGATTTCGGCGGCAAGGTGCTCGATGTGCCGGTTGAGATCGTCGATGCCGACCACCAGAACAAGCCGGATATCGCCTCCAACATCGCCCGCCAGTGGTACGACACCGAGCAGGTGGATGCGATCATGGAACTGACGACTTCGTCGGTGGCGCTCGCCGTGCAGGCGATCGGCAAGGAGAAGAAGAAGATCGATATCGTCACCGGTGCGGCGACGACCGATCTCACCGGCAAGGCCTGCTCGCCTTACGGCTTCCATTGGGCCTACGACACCCATGCGCTCGCCGTCGGCACCGGCGGCGCACTCGTCAAGCAGGGCGGCGACAGCTGGTTCTTCCTGACCGCCGACTATGCTTTCGGCTATTCGCTCGAGCAGCAGACCAGCGATTACGTCAAGGCGAGCGGCGGCAAGGTCGTCGGCGCCGTCCGGCATCCGCTGTCGAGCCAGGACTTCTCGTCCTTCCTGCTGCAGGCGCAATCATCCGGCGCCAAGGTGATCGGCCTTGCCAATGCCGGCCTCGACACCTCGAATGCCATCAAGCAGGCGGCCGAATTCGGCATCACCCAGGGTGGCCAGCATCTGGCGGCGTTGCTGTTCACGCTCGCCGAAGTGCACGGCCTCGGGCTCGAGGCGG
This sequence comes from Rhizobium sp. BK212, assembly GCF_014197475.1. Taxonomy (NCBI): domain Bacteria; kingdom Pseudomonadati; phylum Pseudomonadota; class Alphaproteobacteria; order Hyphomicrobiales; family Rhizobiaceae; genus Rhizobium; species Rhizobium sp. BK212. Next base: position 807,741 of record NZ_JACIFS010000001.1, on the reverse strand, counting down.
CGCAGGGGCTGACGCTGACGGAAGGTTATTACTGGAACCGCGACGACGAGAGCCGCGCCTTCGCCAAGAAGTTCTTCGCCCGCACCGGCAAGATGCCGAACATGATCCATGCCGGCACCTATTCGGCGGTGACGCAATATCTGAAGGCGGTGCAGAAGGCTGGCACCGACGAAACGGAAGCCGTCGCCAAGCAACTACATGAAATGCCGGTCGATGACGTCTTCGGCCGTGGCGGCACGGTCGGCGCCAACGGCCGCATGATCCACGACATGTACCTGCTGCAGGTCAAGAAGCCGTCCGAAAGCAAGGAGCCGTGGGATTATTTCAACGTGCTCGCCACCATTCCCGGCAAGGAAGCCTATATCGATCCCGCCAAGAGCGGCTGCGATCTGGTGAAGTAAGCACGATGGCGGTTTCCGCAATAGAAACTCAGGTAAAGCCGCGGGTGGTACTCTCCGCCCGCGGCCTGCGCCGCGATTTCGGCGGCTTCACGGCCGTCAAGAATGTCGATCTCGACGTGCATGACGCCAGCGTGCATGCACTGATCGGCCCGAACGGCGCCGGCAAGACCACGGTCTTCAACCTGCTGACCAAGTTCCTGCAGCCGACATCGGGCACGATCACGCTGATGGGCACCGACATCACCGGGACGCCGCCCGACAAGGTGGCGCGCATGGGACTGGTGCGCTCCTTCCAGATCTCGGCGGTCTTTCCACACCTCACCGTTCTCGACAATGTGCGGGTGGCGCTGCAGCGGCCGAACAATCTCTCCACGCAGTTCTGGCGGCCTCTGTCGGCGCTCGACCGGCTGAACGAGCGCGCCGAGCAACTGCTCGCCAGCGTCGGGCTCTCCAAGGAGCGCGATCATATCGCCGCCGATCTTTCCTATGGCCGCAAGCGCGTGCTGGAGATCGCCACCACGCTGGCGCTCGATCCCAAAGTGCTGTTGCTCGACGAGCCGATGGCCGGCATGGGGCTGGAGGATGTCGGCGTCGTTTCATCCATCATCCGCGAGGTTGCCCGCGAGCGCGCGGTGCTGATGGTCGAGCACAATCTCTCCGTCGTCGCCAACATCTGCCAGCACGTCACCGTGCTGCAGCGCGGCGAGATCCTCGCCGAGGGCGACTATGCCACCGTCAGCCAGGACGAGCGCGTCCGCGTGGCTTATATGGGCACGGAGGAGCATTGATGGCCGCTCTCCTCGAAGTCCAGGGGCTCAATGCCTGGTACGGCGAAAGTCACGTCCTGCACGGCGTCGACATGCGGGTGGCCGAAGGCGAGACGATCACCATTCTCGGCCGCAACGGCGTCGGCAAGACGACGACGCTGCGCACCATCACCGGCATCGTCCGCGCCCGCAAGGGCAAGATCAGTTTTGCCGGCAGCGATATGATGCAGGTGCCGCTGCACAAGACGGCGCACCGGGGCATCGGCTTCGTGCCGGAGGAGCGGGGTATCTTCTCGACGCTCACCGTTTCGGAAAACCTGCTGCTGCCGCCTGTCGTGGCAGAGGGCGGCATGACGCTCGACGAAATCTACGAGCTCTTCCCCAATCTCTACGAGCGCCGCGGCAGCCCGGGCACCAAGCTTTCCGGCGGCGAGCAGCAGATGCTGGCGATCGCCCGCATCCTGCGTACCGGCGTCAAGCTGCTCATTCTCGACGAGCCGACGGAAGGGCTTGCCCCCGTTATCGTCCAGCGCATCGGCGAGGTGCTGAAGACGCTGAAGGAGCGCGGCATGACGATCCTGCTCGTCGAGCAGAATTTCCGTTTCGCCAGCCGTATTGCCGATCGCTTCTATCTGATGGATCATGGGCAGATGGTGTCGGAATTCCCGGTCGGTGAACTGCCGCAGCGCATGGATACGCTGCACAAGGTTCTGGGAGTGTGACCAGATGACGATGATCTTCGGCATTCCCCTGCAGGCGCTGTTCGGCCAGCTGCTGATCGGCCTGATCAACGGCTCCTTCTATGCGCTGCTCAGCCTCGGCCTCGCCATCATCTTCGGCCTGCTGCGGGTGATCAACTTCGCCCACGGCGCGCAATATATGCTCGGCGCCTTCGTCGCATACCTCTTGCTGACCTATGCCGGCATCGGCTACTGGCCGTCATTGATCGTGGCGCCCGTCATCGTCGGCCTTGCCGGTGCCATCATCGAGCGGCTGTTCCTCCGCCGGCTCTACGATCTCGATCCGCTCTACGGCCTGCTCTTCACCTTCGGCCTGGCGCTCGCGGTCGAGGGCACCTTCCGCTATCTCTACGGCTCTTCCGGCCAGCCCTATGCGACGCCGGCAGCGCTTGCCGGCGGGGCCAATCTCGGCTTCATGTTCCTGCCGATCTATCGCGGCTGGGTGGTCGTCGTCTCGCTCGTCGTCTGCCTCGGCACCTGGCTGCTGATCGAGAAGACCAAGCTCGGCGCCTATCTCAGGGCCGCCACGGAAAACGCCGTGCTGGTGCAGGTGTTCGGCGTCAACGTGCCGGTGCTCTTGACGCTCACCTACGCGCTCGGCGCCGGTCTTGCCGCCTTTGCCGGCGTGCTGGCGGCGCCGATCTACCAGGTCTCGCCGCTGATGGGATCGAACATGATCATCGTCGTCTTCGCCGTGGTCGTCGTCGGCGGCATGGGATCGATCATGGGCGCGATCATCACCGGTTATGTGCTCGGCATCGCCGAGGGTCTGACCAAGGTCTTCTATCCCGAGGCTTCCAACATCGTGATCTTCGTCATCATGGCGATCGTGCTTCTCATCAGGCCCGCGGGCCTCTTCGGACGGGATGCTTGACATGGCTGACATCACCGAAACCATCCGAACGGAAAAAAACCGAACCGCTCTGTCGGTGCAGGCGGGTTTCCTGCTGGCGGGGCTGCTGCTCCTGCTCTTGGCGCCGTTCTTCTTCTATCCGATCTTCCTGATGAAGCTGCTCTGCTTCGCCCTCTTTGCCTGCGCCTTCAACCTGCTGCTCGGCTATACCGGCCTGCTTTCCTTCGGCCATGCCACCTTCTTCGGGGGAGCGGCCTATTTCACCGCCTACACGGTGAAGACATGGGGCCTGCCGCCGGAACTCGGCATTCTGATCGGGGTGGTGGGTGCGGCGTTTCTCGGCCTGGTCATGGGCTTCTTCGCCATCCGCCGCCAGGGCATCTATTTTGCGATGATCACGCTGGCGCTGTCGCAGATGTTCTTCTTCTTCTGCCTGCAGGCGGAGTTCACCGAGGGCGAGGACGGCATCCAGTCCGTGCCGCGGGGCCATCTCTTCGGTTTCATCGATCTGAACAGCTCGACCAACATGTATTATTTCGTGCTGGCTGTTTTCATCATTGGCGTCTTGATCATCTGGCGTTTCATCAACTCACCGTTCGGCATGATCTTGAAATCGATCCGTGAAAACGAGCAGCGGGCGATCTCGCTCGGTTATTCCGTGGCGCGCTACAAGCTCGGCGCCTTCGTCATGTCGGCAGCGCTTGCCGGGCTCGCGGGTGCTGTCAAATCGATTGTCTTCCAGTTCGCAACGCTGACCGACGTCGCCTGGCAGATGTCGGGCGAGGTGATCCTGATGACGCTGCTCGGCGGCATCGGCACGCTGATCGGCCCGCTCTTCGGCGCCGGGTTGGTGGTGGCGCTGGAAAACTACCTGGCCACGTCGGAATTCCCGGTGACGATCATCACCGGCATCGTCTTCATGGTCTGCGTGTTGATCTTCCGCCGCGGCATCATCGGTGAATTCTACGCCTCGCGGCTGGGGCGGAAACTGGGCTTCGTCTATCGCCGCTGAACGGGCGGACCTCTCTTTTTCCAGGAAAGAATCCCTCTTTCCCGGGAAAGGAGACGGGCGGCGGCGCTGCGACTCTTCCTCTCCCCGCGCTGCGGGGAGGGGGAAGCGGCAAGCATCTGGAGTTTCGTGCAGGGCACATGGATCGTTACGACTACATCATCATCGGGGCAGGCAGCGCCGGCTGCGTGCTCGCAAACCGGCTATCCGCTGATAACAGGAGCCGGGTGCTGCTGCTCGAAGCCGGCGGCAGCGACAACTACCACTGGATCCATATTCCGGTCGGTTATCTCTATTGCATCAACAATCCGCGCACCGACTGGTGCTTCACCACTGCGCCGGAAGCCGGTCTGAATGGCCGGGCGCTGAGCTATCCGCGTGGCAAGGTGCTCGGCGGCTGTTCGTCGATCAACGGCATGATCTACATGCGCGGTCAGGCGCGCGACTACGACCTCTGGCGGCAGATGGGCTGCAGCGGCTGGGGCTGGGACGATGTGCTGCCCTTCTTCCGCAAGTCCGAGGATTTTTATCGCGGCGAAGACGAGATGCATGGCGCCGGCGGCGAATGGCGCATCGAGAAGGCGCGTGTGCGCTGGGCCGTGCTCGATGCCTTCCAACAGGCGGCCAGGGAAGCGGGCATCCCGGAGATCGCGGATTTCAACCGCGGCAGCAACGAAGGGTCCGGCTATTTCGACGTCAATCAGCGTTCCGGCATTCGCTGGAACACCTCGAAGGCCTTCCTGCGCCCGGCGATGAAGCGCTCCAACCTGACGGTGCTCACCAAGGCGCAGGTCCGGCGGCTGCTGGTGGAGGAAGGCGCCGTTGCCGGCGTCGAATTCCAGCATCGCGGTGAGGCGAAGCGCGCCTATGCCGCCAAAGAAACCGTCCTTTCAGCCGGTTCGATCGGCTCGCCGCATATCCTGGAACTGTCCGGTATCGGCAGGGGCGAGGTTCTCAGCCAAGCCGGCGTCGATGTCGTCGCGGAAGTGAAGGGTGTCGGCGAGAACCTGCAGGATCATCTGCAGCTGCGTCTCGCCTATAGGGTGACGGGTGTTCCGACGCTGAACGAGAAGGCGACGAAGCTGATCGGCAAGGCGGCGATCGGGCTTGAATATCTCGTGCGCCGCTCCGGGCCGATGGCGATGGCGCCGAGCCAGCTCGGCATCTTCACCCGCTCCGGCCCGGACCGGGAAACGCCGGATCTGCAATATCACGTGCAGCCGGTCTCGCTGGATAAGTTCGGCGATCCCGTCCATCCTTTCCCGGCGATCACTGCGAGCGTCTGTAATCTCCGGCCGGAAAGCCGGGGTTCGGTGCATCTGTCGAGCCCGGATTTTGCCGCCCAGCCGACGATCAGTCCGAAATACCTCTCGACGCAGCGCGATCGTGACATAGCTGTCCGTTCTATACGGTTGACGCGCAAGATCGTCGCGCAGCCTTCCTTTGCCCGTTTCAGGCCGGAAGAATTCAAGCCGGGGCCGAGCTATCAGACGGAGGCCGATCTGGAGCGGGCGGCGGGCGATATCGGGACGACGATCTTCCATCCCGTCGGCACCTGCCGGATGGGCGCCGACAGGGACAGCGTCGTCGATCCCAGGCTGAAATTCCGGGCGCTCGGAAAGCTCAGGATCGCCGACGCCTCGGTGATGCCGTCGATCACCTCGGGCAACACCAATTCGCCGACGATCATGATCGCCGAAAAGGCGGCAGCGATGATCCTCGAAGACAATCGATAGGAGAAGACCATGGCAAGGATCGCATTCATCGGGCTTGGCAACATGGGCGGGCCGATGGCGGCCAATCTGGTCAAATCAGGTCACGAGGTCCTCGGCTTCGATCTCGCGGCGTCGGTGCTGAAGGCGGCCGAGGAGAGCGGGGTCAAGCCGGCTAGCCATGCCAGCCAGGCGGTCAAGGACGCCGACATCGTCATATCAATGCTGCCACAGGGCAAACATGTGCTGACGGCCTGGGCCGATATCCTGCAGTCGGCTGCGCAAGGCACGCTGGTCATCGATTGCTCCACAATCGATGTCGAAAGCAGCCGCAAGGCGCATGAGATGGCCAAGGCCGCCAGCTGCCTGTCGCTCGACGCCCCCGTCTCCGGCGGTACCGGCGGGGCGACCGCCGGCACGCTGACCTTCATGGCCGGCGGCGCGGAAGAGGCCTTCACCAAGGCAAAGCCGATCCTGGAGGCGATGGGAAAGAAGATCGTCCATTGCGGTGAGGCCGGCGCCGGCCAGGCGGCGAAGATCTGCAACAACATGATCCTCGGCATTTCGATGATCGGTGTCTGTGAGGGTTTCGTGCTTGCCGAGAAGCTCGGGCTTTCGCATCAGGCACTGTTCGATGTCGCCTCGACCTCGTCGGGCCAATGCTGGTCGCTCAATACCTATTGCCCGGTTCCGGGGCCGGTGCCGACTTCGCCCGCGAACAACGGCTATAAGCCGGGCTTTGCCGCGGCTTTGATGCTGAAGGATCTGAGACTCTCCCAGGAAGCGGCGCTGACGAGCGGCGCTTCCACGCCACTCGGCGCGGAAGCAGCACAGCTTTTTGCGCTCTTCGAGAAGCTGGGCAATGGCGGAAAGGATTTTTCCGCGATCATCGAGATGTTTCGCGAGAAGGCGTAGGCACCGCGGTCAATCAATCCTTCGACACCGAGAAGCTCAACCTGGCGTCACCGAGCAGGATGTCGATGTCGCCGGGTTCGGTCAGTTCGATCGCGCCGCTCAACGTGCCCGTCGTGATGAGCGCGCCTGCCTTCAGCGATGTCTCGGGGCGCAAACCGTCATTGGCGTAATCGATCAGCCAGGTGAGAACGTCGCCCTTCGGATGCTGCGCCGGGCCATCATAGATCGTGCGGCCGGCATGGGTGACCTTGAGCGGCGTTCCGCCGACGGTGTCGACGACGCTTTTTTCGAGCGTCGGACCGAGCACATAGCCGCTATTGCCGAGTCGGTCGGCGACGAACAGCAGAAACGAAACGCTGCCGCTCTCGCTGACGGCGCTGACCAGCAGCTCGGCGCCGAGATGGACAGCGGAGATCGCCCCGACCACTTCGGTGCGGCTGTAGGCTGTGCCCGCGCGGATCGGCAGGTCGCTGCCGAGGCGCACCGCGATCTCGGTCTCGAATTTCAGGCCCGGATACCAGGGAATATCAGCGCCCGAAACGGCTTCGGCATAGGGATGCAGCGGAGCAGCGACCGCTTGGCCCTGCGGCGAGACCGTCACCTTCCAGGCATTGCTGGAAACGCCGTCTGCGGCGGCCAGCAAATTCTGCACCGCCATCGCCTGATGCAGATCGGCTGGCAGCGCGAAAGTGCTCGTTGCCTCCTGCCGGCCGGCCTGGTGCAGGCCGTGAAGCCTGGTTGCAAGGGCGCGCGGATCGAATGTCTCTGTCATGCTATCTCCTCGACCTGATTTTCGAGGTGCACACTAACCACAAGACAGGGATGAACAAGGTCCGTTCTTGGAAAAGCTCCTATTCCATCGCCGCGTACCAGTGGGTGCGATAGGCGGTCAGACCCGGGATATCGGTCGGCGGAATATGCGTCTCGGTACCCGACGCCGGCCGGATGCCGGTCAGAAGGGCCGCCCCCTGGCTGGTGCCGGTCGAGCCCGGAAGGGCCATGACTTCACGACCGGTTAGGGCGGCGAGCAGCTTGAGATAGGTGCCATTCAGGGCAAAAGGCCCTTCGACGATAACCGGGCCTTTGGCGCCGATCAGACCGAGGCAGGCATCGGTCATCAAAGCGAGATAGAGGCAGGCAGTTGCATAGCGCTGCTCGCGGCTTGCCTCTTCGGCGCCGATCCAGCGGCTTGCCTTTCCCGGAAAAGGCCCGGAACCGGCGGCGATATTCGGCAAGAGCATCATGCCCTTGTCGATGACCGGGCCGATTGCCGCCTGGACGGCCTTTTCGTCGACTGGGCCGATTTCGGCAGAAAGGATCTCGAATTCCCGGCCGCCCATGAAACGCGACGAGGGGACGGCCCGGCCATAGGCATCGACATTGGCGAGCGCATCGCGGTTGGGGTCGAGATGGTCGAGATCGCCGCCGACGCCGAAATTGATCACCCATGTGCCGGTGGAGACGACGGCGAAGGGCGCCTCCCGATGGACCAGATGCGGCAGCAGCGAGGCATTTGAATCGTGAATGCCGCAATAGACCGGCACGGGTGCGGCAAGGCCGAGTTCTGCGGCGATCTCGGGCAGGACCGGGCCGAGCGCATCGAAGGCGGAGCGGATCGGCGCCATCAGGTCGCGGATCCCGAGCCTGTCGACGAGTGAGGAATAGTTGCCGACTCTCGGGTTCCACAGATCGGTATGGCAGCCGAGCGAGGTCAGCTCATTGGCGGCAATACCCGTCAACCGCGCCGTCCAATATTGCGCATAGGTGAGGATGGTCGCACCTTTAGCGAATTCCTCGGGAAAGGCGGTCTTCTGGTAGTGCAGCTGCGCGCCGACATTGAGGCCCATCGCAAGGCGCGGCGAGAAGGTTTCGTCGAAGGAGGGACGCAACGCCGTATAGGCATCGCGGATCTCCTGCGGATATTCGTGCTCGTAGTCGATAACAGGCATGGCAAGCGCGCCGTCCCGGGCAAGGAGTGCTGCGGAGGCGCCATGGGTGGTGATCGAAATGGCGTCGAAACCCGGCTCACGCGCAAGGCTCTTCAGCGCATCGAGGGCGAAGGACCAGAGCGCCTCAATATCGTAGTGCGGATAGAGACCCGTTTTGATCGCGATGTTCGGTCGCTTCAGCACGGCGATTTCGGCGCCGGTCTCGCTGTCGAGCACGACGACCTTGGCATTGGTCTTGCCGATGTCGAGGACGGCGATGCGGTGATAGGAGGGGGCGTTCATGGCATATGGAAGAGGGTGACGAGGTCGCTTTGCACGGGCGAATTATCCGGATTCGTCGCCATGATATCGGCCATATGGGCCCACCATTTCTTCATCACAGGGTGGTCCGGCAGGCTCGCCATCGTATGGTCGGCCGGCCGCGTCAGCACGCCGAACAGCGTGTTGGTCTCGCGGTCGAGATGGATGGAATAGTCGCTGGCGCCGGACTTGTGCAGGAGATCGACCAGTTCCGGCCAGATCTCGTCATGCCGTCTGCGGTATTCGGCTTCCATGCCGGGATGGAGCTGCATCTTGAAAGCGTGTTTCTCTGCTGTCATCGGGAACTCATGAGCTTGACGCGGCGGGCGATGATCGGGATGGCGATGGTGATGATCAGAAGCAGGCCGATGAAGATCGACATGACGATGCCGGGCACGTTCAAGAGGCCGAGGCCGAAGGTGACGAGGCCCATGACGAAGGCGGCGATGACGACGCCGCCGATCGTGCCGGAGCCACCGAGGATCGAGATACCGCCGAGCACGACCATGGTGACGACCTCGAGTTCCCAGCCCTGGGCGATCGACGGCCGGGTCGAGCCGAGGCGCGAGGTCAGGCAGACGGCGGCGACGCCGCTCATGACGCCGGTCAGCAGGAAGAGGATGAATTTGACGCGCTCGACCGGGATGCCGGAGAAGCGGGCGGCGAAGTCGTTATTGCCGATCGCATAGACCTGCCGGCCGAAATTCGTCGCATGCAAGAGGATGGCGAAGAGGATCGCCAGCACGATGAAGAGCACGAATTCGAAGGAGAACACCCAGACGACATAACCCTGGCCGAAATAGGCAAAATCGGCCGGGTATTTGCCATAGGCCTGGTCGCCGAGCACGATATAGGAAATGCCGCGGAACAGGCTCATCGTGCCGATGGTGACGACGATCGACGGCAGTTTCAGCACCGAGACCAGCACGCCGTTGAAGGTGCCGCAGGCAAGACCGGTGCCGATGCCGATCGCGACCAGGCCCGGCGTGCCGATGCCGACTTGCGCCGCCGCGCCCATCGCCGTCGAGGCGAGCGCGATGATCGCGGCGACCGAGAGGTCGATTTCGCCAGCGATGACCAGCAGTGCCATGGCGAAGGCGATCATCGCCTTTTCGGTAAAGTTGAAGGTGGCGTCCGAAAGGTTCCAGGCATCGAGGAAATAGGGCGAGGCCAAGGAATTGAAGATGAAGATCAGGACGGCGACCGCAAAGAGCAGCACTTCCCAGCTTGCAAGGATGCGGCGGAAGGGTGTGCCGAGGCGGTCGGGAATGACCCGCTTTTCATGTGTGGACACGGTGCTCATGCTGCTGCCTCCGTTCTGACCTCGGCTGCCGCGCGGTCGCGCAGGATGATGCGGCCGCGGTTGCGCTCGCGCCGGGCATTGAAGGCGACGGCGAGAATGATGACGGTTCCGGAGATCGCCATCTGCGTGAAGGGTGAAATGCCGATCACCGGCAGCGCATTCTTGATGACGCCGAGGAAAAGTGCGCCGAGCACGGTGCCGGCGACCGACCCGACACCGCCGGCAATCGAGATGCCGCCGATGACGCAGGCCGCGACGCTGTCGAGTTCGAAGCCGTTGGCGATATCGACATAGGCGACGGCGTAACGCGATACCCAGAGATAGCTCGCCAGGCCGGCGAGCGCGCCCGACAGGACGAAGGCGAGGAATTTCGTCCAGCCCGTATCGATGCCGGCATAGACGGCCGCGGTCGGATTGCCGCCGGTCGCATAGGCCGAGCGGCCAAACTGGGTATATCGGAGCAGGACATACATCAGGAGCACGATAACGATCCCCACCCAGCCGAGGACGGGCAGGCCGAGGATCGGCGTGCGCGGCACCGACAGGAAGACCGGCGTCATCTGATGGGCGTTGACCCAAGCCCCACCCGACAGCACGAAGGCCATGCCGCGATAGATGGTGAGCGTGCCAAGCGTGACGACGATCGGCGGAATTTCGAGCGCCCAGACAAGAAAGCCGTTGATGGCGCCGAGGCAGGCGCCAATGACGATCGCGGCAAGGATGAGCAGGACGAGCGGCAGGTCGGGATAGGCGGCATTCATCATCGCGATCGCCATGCCGGTGAAGGCGAGGTTGGCGGCAACCGACAGGTCGATCGATTTTGTCAGGATGACCGTCATCTGCGCCAGCGCCAGGATGATCAGGATGGAGGTATCGTTGAAAATGCCGGCGAGATTCTCCGGCGTTGCGAAATCGGCAGCGCGCGTCGAAAAGATCGCGATCATCACGACGATGATGGCGAAGAGCAGGGTTTCGCGTTTTCTGATCAGTCTTGCCATGTGTCTACCTCATGCATTGCCGGTGGCGGCGCGCACCAGCGCTTCCGGTGACAGTTCGGCGCGTTCGAAAATTCCGGCAGACAGGCCTTCCTTCATCACCAGCACGCGGTCCGACATGCCGATGATTTCGGGCAGTTCGGATGAGACCATGATGATCGACAGGCCCTCGGCGGCGAGTTCGCTGATGAAGCCGTGCACGGCCGCCTTCGAGCCGATATCGATGCCCTTGGTGGGTTCGTCGAGGATGATGACCTTCGGCGCGGTCGCCAGCCATTTGCCGATGACGACCTTCTGCTGGTTGCCGCCCGACAGCGTGCCGACCGGCACGGAAAGGGCCGCCGCGCGCAAATCCAGCCGCTCGGCATATTTGCGGGCGAGCGCGAATTCTTCTGCCGCCCTGAGGAAACCCCGGCGCGAGGTGCGGGCAAGTGACGGCAGCGTCATGTTCTGGAAGATCGGCATCGGCAGCGCCAGTCCATGGCGGCCGCGTTCCTCCGGCACATAGACGATGCCGGCGCGGATCGCATCCTCCGGCGAATGGATGGTGATCTCGCGGCCTTCGAGCATCATCTTGCCGGAGAGCGGCCTGGTGATGCCGAAGAGCGATTGCGACAGTTCCGAGCGGCCGGCGCCGATCAGGCCGTATATGCCGAGAATCTCGCCCTGGCGCAGGGTGAAGGAGATGTCGCGGAATTCGGTGCGGTGGCTGTAATGGCTGATCTCCAGAACCGGGCCGCCAATGGCGACATCGATCTTCGGAAAGGCGTTTTCGACGTCGCGGCCGACCATCATGCGGACGATCTCGTCCTGCGGCGTGTCCTTGAGCCGACCCTGGCCGACGGCGCGGCCGTCGCGGAAGACGACGAAGTCGTCGGCGATCTCGTAAACCTCGTCGAACTTGTGGCTGATGAACAGGATCGCCTTGCCCTGTTCCTTCAGGCCCCGGACGATGCGGAAGAGATCGTCGATCTCCTTGCGGGAAAGGGCTGCCGTCGGTTCGTCCATGATGACGATGCGGGCCTCGATCGACAGTGCGCGCGCAATCGCCACCAGATGGCGCTGCGCGATCGAGAGGTCCTTCAGCCGGATCGTCGGATCGATATTGCTTTCGAGCGCGGTCAGCAGCGCCTTTGCGCGGCTGTTCATCGTCTGCCAATCGATGGTGCGCCAACGTGTGCGCGGCGCATGGCCGAGGAAGATGTTTTCGGCAACCGTCAGCTCGTCGAACAGCACGGTTTCCTGATGGATGGCGGTGACGCCGGCATCGATCGCGGCCTGGGCGCTGGCAAAGGTTACCGGCCGGCCGTCGACGAGGATCTCGCCTTCATTCGGCCGGTAGATTCCGGTCAGGATCTTGACGAGCGTCGATTTGCCGGCACCGTTTTCGCCGATCAGCGCCGTCACCGTGCCGGGATGCAGCGCGATGCTGACATTGTCGAGCGCCTTCACGCCCGGGAAGATCTGGGAGATGCCGCGCATTTCCAGAATGGCTGGCGCATCACCGGTTTTGCTGTCCGTGGCGGTTTGTTGAAAGGCGGCGTTCATCAAGCTTCTACCAGTGTCGAATGAGAATCCCGGCGGCCGTCGAGCCGCCGGGCTTTTATGCGTCGCTCCGGATCAGAAGACCTTGGAGAACTGGTCGATGTTCGAAGCATTGTAGACGAAGGGATCGGCCATGGCGGCTTCGCCGTTGTCGCCGACCTTGATCTTGCCCATGCGGCCGACTTCGATCTCGCTGCCCGGCTTGCCGTCGGTTTCGCCCTTGACGAGGCGATACGCGATCTGCGTTGCGGAGTAGCCGAGGTCGATCGGGTTCCAGATGGCGAATTCCTTCGTGGCGCCCGACTTGATCGCGCCGGCCATTTCGGACGGCAGGCCGAGGCCGGTGACGTAGACCTTGCCGACAAGGCCCTTGTCTTCGACGACCTTCGAAGCAGCGAGAACGCCGACGGTCGTCGGAGCGACGATGACCTTGACGTTCGGGTTCGACTTCAACAGGCCTTCGGCTTCACGATAGGACTTGTCCGAGAGGTCGTCGCCATAAACTGTCGTGACGAGGTTCAGGCCCGGGAAATCCTTGAGCTGCTTCTTCATCTGGTCGATCCAGATGTTCTGGTTGGTCGAGGTGGTCGTTGCCGACAGGATGGCGAAGTCGCCCTTGCCGCCGTCGAGATGGTCCTTGGCGAGCGTCAGGCACATCTTGCCGATCAGCTCGTTGGACGACGGGTTGAGCTGCAGGATACGGCCTTCAGGCGCGACGCCCGAATCCCAGGAGATCACCTTGATGCCGCGTTGCGCCGCCTTCTTCAGCGCCGGAACGAGCGCGTCAGGATCATTGGCCGAAACGGCGATGGCGTTGACGCCCTGGGCGATCAGCGAATTGATGACTTCGATCTGGCCTTCGGCCGTCGTCGACGTCGGACCGGTATAGATGACCTCGACGCCGCCGAGTTCCTTGGCAGCTTCCTGCGCGCCCTTGTTGGCGGCATCGAAGAAGCCGTTGCCGAGCGACTTGACGACGAGGCCGATCTTGATGTCGGCGGCGCTGGCCGTTCCCGCCATCATGGCGACGGCAAATGCCACGCCGATTGCGAGTTTCTTTGCGAGTTTCATGCTTTCATCCTCCCACTTGATTGACACTCTTCACACCTGGCCGGCGCCTCATGCGACCGACGAGGAATCCTCCTTGATTGCCTGGGCGACCGGGCTCGCGACAATGAGCCTGATGCCGGCATTCTCGATCATCCTGGCGGCTTCCTCCGGAATGCCGTCATCGGTGATCACAGTCGACACACGCTCGAGCGGGCAAAGAATGAGGCTCGAGCGGCGATGGAACTTGCTGGAATCGGCCATGACGACCAATTCGTCGGCCTGATGCATCAGCTTCTGTTCGCTCTGGATGATCAGCGCGTCGGCTTCCATGATGCCGAGCGGGCCGATACCCTGCGCGCCGATGAAGAAACGGCGGGCGTAGAAATTGCGGATCGCGTCATTGTCGAAGGGGGAGAGGATCAGGCTCTGTTCGCGATAGATCGCGCCGCCCGGCACTGTCACCGTGTTCTTCGAATGCTTGACCAGATGTTCGGCGATCGCGAAGGAGTTGGTCATCACCTGCAGGCGGTGCGCCGCCATGAAATGCACCATCTGGAAGGTGGTCGTGCCGCCATTGATGATGATCGCGTCACCCGGATCGCAAAGCTCGACCGCCTGGCGGGCGATTGCGCGTTTCTTGTCGATGTTGACCGATTCCGAAACACGGAAAGGGCGCCCGGCAAGATTGCCGAGCTGCGGTGGATGCACCGCCTCGGCGCCGCCGCGCACACGCCGGATCTTGCCCTGGACATGAAGAGCCGCGATGTCGCGCCGGATCGTCGCCTCGGAAGCCTCGGTCAGTTCGGAAATATCCTGAACCGTCACGACGGACTTTTCCTGAACGGCGCTCAGAATAATGCGATGGCGTTCGCGTTCGTGCATGGGGCTCCTCCTTCAATCGTTTATTTCCCACATATGACAATGTGTCAATCAAAAACGATCATAAATTTTCATATTGCGCTGCACAATAATCGAATTTGATCGTTTTCGATTGACAAGCTGCGTTTTGATGAGCGATACCGTCAACGAAAAGGGGCGCGAACCCTCGCGCCCCGATGACGATTTCATATGGGAGGATGACATGGCGGCGAACGTCCGGCTTCTGGAAAACCGGTGGGATGATGGTTACGCGGCAGGTCTCGACGAGCCCGGCAAGCTGCTTTATCGCTCCAACCTGCTCGGCGCCGACAAGCGCATCACCAATTACGGCGGCGGCAACACCTCGGCGAAGGTAATGGAAACCGATCCGTTGACCGGCGGCAAAGTCAAGGTGCTCTGGGTCAAGGGTTCGGGCGGCGATGTCGGCACGATCAAGCTCGACGGTTTCGCGACACTCTACCAGGACAAGCTGGAATCGCTGAAGGGCATCTACAAGGGCGTCGAGGATGAGGACCGCATGGTCGGCTTCCTGCCGCACTGCACCTTCAACCTGAACGCCCGCGCCGCCTCGATCGATACGCCGCTGCACGGTTTCGTGCCTTTCACCCATGTCGACCACATGCATCCCGATGCGATCATCGCGATCGCCGCATCGAAGAATTCCAGGGAGCTGACGCAGCAGATCTTCGGCGACGAGATCGGCTGGCTGCCCTGGCGTCGCCCGGGCTTCCAGCTCGGCCTCGACCTCGGCGCTTTCGTCGCCGCCAATCCGAATGCCAAGGGCGTCGTGCTCGAAAGCCATGGCCTCTTCACCTGGGCTGACGACGCCAAGGCCTGCTATGAGCTGACGCTCGATATCATCAACAAGGCGATCGTCTGGTTTGCCGGAAAGACCGAGGGAAAGACGATTTTCGGCGGCGCCGTCACGCAGAGCCTGGCCGTTGCCGAGCGCCGCGCCATCGCTGCCCGGCTGATGCCGGAAATCCGCGGCCGCATCGGCAAGCAGGAGCGCAAGCTCGGCCATTTCGACGATCAGGACGCCGTGCTCGAATTCGTCAATTCCAAGGATTTGCGCCCGCTCGGCGCGCTCGGCACCAGCTGCCCGGATCATTTCCTGCGCACCAAGATTCGCCCGCTGATCGTCGATTTCGATCCGGCCAAGCCGGATGTCGACGCGATCGTCGCCGGTCTCGACCAGGCGCTGGAGGACTACCGCGCCGATTACGCCCGCTATTACAACGACTGCAAGCATGACAATTCGCCGGCCATGCGCGACGCCAATCCGGTCATCTTCCTCGTCCCCGGCGTCGGCATGCTGTCCTTTGCTCGCGACAAGGCGACGGCCCGCATCGCCAGCGAATTCTACGTCAACGCCATCAATGTCATGCGCGGGGCGTCGACGGTCTCGGAATATCAGGGCCTGCCGGAGCAGGAAGCCTTTGATATCGAATACTGGCTGCTTGAAGAGGCCAAGCTCCAGCGCATGCCGAAGCCGAAGAGCCTCGCCGGCCGCGTCGCCTTCGTCACCGGCGGCGCCGGCGGCATCGGCCGGGCGACGGCGGCGCGCCTCGTCGGCGAGGGCGCCTGCGTGGTGCTTGCCGATATCGACCAGGCGGCGCTCGAGGGCACCGAAGCTGATTTCGTCAAGAAATATGGCGCCGACGCCGTCCGCAGCGTCCGGCTCGACGTCACCCAGGAACATGCGGTGATCGCCGCCTTCGTGGAAGCCTGCGTCGAATTCGGCGGCGTCGATATTCTCGTCTCGAATGCCGGCATTGCCTCCTCCGCGCCGATCGAAACAACCGAGCTGTCGACCTGGAACCGCAATATCGATATTCTGGCGACCGGTTATTTCCTCGTCTCGCGTGAAGCGTTCCGCCTGTTCCGCCGTCAGGCGCTCGGCGGCAACGTCATCTTCGTCGCCTCGAAAAACGGTCTTGCCGCCTCGCCGAACGCGTCTGCCTATTGCACCGCCAAGGCTGCCGAAATCCATCTCGCCCGCTGCCTGGCGCTGGAAGGTGCCGATGCCGGCATCCGCGTCAACACGGTCAACCCGGATGCCGTCCTGCGCGGCTCGAAGATCTGGAGCGGCGAATGGCGCGAGCAGCGCGCCGCCTCGTCGAAGATCGAGGTGGACGATCTCGAGGAACATTACCGCAAGCGTTCGATGCTGAAACTCAACGTGTTTCCGGAAGATATCGCCGAGGCGATCTATTTCCTCGCTTCGGACCTCTCGGCAAAATCGACCGGCAACATCATCAACGTCGATGCCGGCAACGTGCAGAGCTTTACGCGCTGATTTTGATTGACGGCGGATGCGTCGGCCCCTCACCCTAACCCTCTGCCCGTCATGACGGGGAGAGGGGACTTGCCTGACGAAGCGTTGGAGCGGGACGGAGACGGCGCGGCAAATTCCCTTCTCCCCGTCTGAACGGGGAGAAGGTGCCCGCAGGCGGATGAGGGGCTGCCGCTACGGCAAAGTCCCAATGTTTAAAATGCATAACCGGGAGGAAGACATGGCCGAATTCAGGATCGCGCAGGATCTGGTCGCAACGGATAACGACAAACGGGCAACCGCGCTGAAAGCCGATTACGAGGCGCTGGGCGCAGCGCTTGCCCGCCGCGGCGTCGATATCGAGGCGGTCACCCGCAGGGTTGCCGAATTCTTCGTCGCCGTTCCCTCCTGGGGTGTGGGCACCGGCGGCACGCGGTTTGCCCGTTTCCCCGGCACCGGCGAGCCGCGCGGGATTTTCGACAAGCTCGACGATTGCGCCGTCATCAACCAGCTGACGCAAGCGACGCCGAATGTCTCCCTGCATATCCCCTGGGACAAGGCGGATGCACGGGAGTTGAAGGCCAAGGGCGACGCGCTCGGCCTCGGCTTCGATGCGATGAACTCCAACACCTTTTCCGATGCGCCCGGCCAGGCCCATTCCTACAAATACGGTTCGCTCAGCCATACCGACGCGGCAACGCGGGCGCAGGCAGTCGAGCACAATCTGGAATGCATCGAGATCGGCAAGGCGCTCGGCTCCAAGGCATTGACGGTCTGGATCGGCGACGGCTCGAACTTCCCCGGCCAGAGCCATTTCACCAAGGCTTTCGAGCGTTACCTCGCCTCGATGGCTGACATTTACAAGGCGCTGCCCGATGATTGGAAGCTGTTCTCCGAGCACAAGATGTACGAGCCGGCCTTCTATTCCACCATCGTGCAAGATTGGGGCACCAACTACCTGATCGCCCAGACGCTCGGCCCCAAGGCCTACTGCCTCGTCGACCTCGGCCACCATGCGCCGAACACCAATATCGAGATGATCGTCGCCCGCCTGATCCAGTTCGGCAAGCTCGGCGGTTTCCACTTCAACGATTCGAAATATGGCGACGACGATCTCGATGCCGGCGCGATCGATCCTTACCGGCTGTTCCTGGTGTTCAACGAGCTGGTCGATGCCGAGCAGCGCGGCGTCAACGATTTCAACCCGGCCCATATGATCGACCAGTCGCACAATGTCACCGATCCGATCGAAAGCCTGATCAACAGCGCCAACGAAATCCGCCGCGCCTATGCGCAGGCGCTGATCGTCGACCGCAAGGCACTCTCCGGTTACCAGGACGACAATGACGCGCTGATGGCGTCGGAAACGCTGAAGCGCGCCTATCGCGCCGATGTCGAGCCGATCCTCGCCGAAGCGCGCCGCAGGGCCGGCGGCGCGATCGACCCGATCGCCGTCTACCGCGCCAGCGGTTACCGCAGACAAGTGGCGGCCGAGCGTCCGGCTTCCGCTGCCGGCGGCGGCGGTATCATCTGAGCGTCAATCGTCTCGCATGATCTGAGGTCATGCCAACAAAAAGCGGCCGCCGGCAGCGAAGAGGTGATGCACCGCCGGCGGCTCGCCGTTTTACGGCTTCCATTGCCCCGCGACCTGTCGGGTGGCGACGTTCAGCCGGTTCCAGACATTGATATTGGCGATGGCGACGACGAGGGCCGCAAGGCTTTTGCCATCGTAGTGCCGGGTCGCTTCATCCCAGATATCATCCGGCACCGGATCCGCCCGATCGCTGAGGCGGGTGATCGCCTCGGTGAGCGCAAGCGCGGCGCGTTCGGCATTGCTATAATAGGGGGCGTCGCGCCAGCCGGCGACGGCAAAGAGCCGCTCGTCGGTCTCGCCGTGTTTGCGGGCAATGCGCCAATGACCATCGATGCATACGCTGCAGCCGTTGATCTGGCTGGCGCGCAGATTGACCAGTTCGAGCAGCTTTGGCGAAAGACCGGTTTCTGTCGGCACCTTGCTGAGCGCATTGAGCGCCTGCATGGCCGCGGGAAGGACAAGGGCTGGATTTCCCATTCTCTCCTGCATGACCAATTTTTCCTGCATGATATGTCTCCTTGATGCGTTTGTCGTTTGACGATCCGCCGGCGCTGTCACATCGGCCGGGTTTCATGCGTCATGGCTCTGACGGAACGCAGCGGAGGAATGTGACACATGGACGAGAAAAAATGGCTGGCCGATGAATTCGAGGCGAACAGGGCGCATCTGGGGGCTGCCGCTTATCGCATGCTCGGCTCGCGCAGCGAGGCAGATGATGCCGTTCAGGAGGCCTGGCTGCGGCTCAACCGCACGGACACGACAGGGGTCGGCAATCTCGGCGGCTGGCTGACGACGGTGGTGGCGCGCATCTGCCTCGACATGCTGCGCGCCCGCAAGAGCCGGCGCGAGGAGCCGCTGGAGGCGCCGCTCCATGCCGGGATCGCCGATCCGGCGAAGGATCCGGAGCGTGAGGCCGCCTTTGCCGATTCGGTCGGCATGGCGCTGCTCGTGGTGCTGCAGACATTGGCGCCCGCCGAACGTGTCGCCTTCGTGCTGCACGACATGTTCGATCTGCCCTTCGACGAGATCGCCCCGATCATCGGCCGTTCGTCGGCCGCCACCCGCCAGCTCGCAAGCCGCGCCCGCCGCCGGGTGCAGGGCTTGGACGAAGCGCCTGATGTCGATCTCGGTCGCAAGCGGACGATCGCCGAGGCCTTTCTGACGGCGTCGCGGAACGGCGATCTGGAAGGCTTGATCGCGGTGCTTGCTCCTGACGTCGTCTTCCGGCCGGATGCGACGGCCGCCCGCTTCGGCACCATTGGCGAGATGCGCGGCGCAGCTCAGGTGGCCGAAGCCTTCAAGGGCCGGGCCCAGGCAGCCGAAATCGCCATCGTCGACGGCGAGCTCGGATTCGTCGTGCAGATCGCGGGCCAGCTGCGCGTCGTGGTGTCGCTGACGATCGACGATGGCAGGATCGCCGCGATCGACGCCATCGCCGATCCGGATCACCTGGAACGGCTCGACTATTCGATCCTTCGAGATTGAAAACAAACGTCAATTTTCCGGATCTTCGAAACAGGCGCGCTTCGAAAGGAGCGTGCCCGCTGGCGTTTCCTCAGTGGCGAGGGCCGTGTCATTTTCCTTGACAGCGGTGTGTCCGGCTTTATTCTATTATAAAGATTTATATAGCATAATTATGGAATTATGATGGGTATGCGCTGCGGCATCATCTCCAGCCCCCCACCTTTTCCATGATGACAAGAGATGACCGAGAGTGATCCCGGTCCGAGACTTCGAAAGGAATGCATATCATGTCCGGCGATCAGGCGAAGAAGCCGCTCCTCCTCACCAATGTCAGACCGATGGCTTTCGGTGCGGGCACATCCGAGGGGATGATCGACATTCTCGTCAATGCCGACGGCAGGATCGCCGAGATTGGTCCGTCGCTTGCGGTCTCGCAGGATGTGACGCGCATCGACGGCAAAGGCGCCTTCATCTCACCCGGCTGGGTCGACCTGCACGTGCATATCTGGCACGGCGGCACCGACATCTCCATCCGCCCCTCCGAATGCGGTGTCGAGCGCGGCGTCACCACGCTGGTCGATGCCGGTTCGGCCGGTGAGGCGAATTTCCATGGCTTCCGCGAATATATCATCGAGCCCTCGCGCGAACGCATCAAGGCCTTCCTGAATCTGGGCTCGATCGGCCTCGTCGCCTGCAATCGCGTCGCCGAACTCAGGGATATAAGAGATATCGATCTCGACCGCATCCTCGAAGTCTATGCCGAAAACAGCGAGCATATCGTCGGCATCAAGGTGCGCGCCAGCCATGTCATCACCGGCTCTTGGGGCGTGACGCCGGTCAAGCTCGGCAAGAAGATCGCCAAGATTTTGAAAGTGCCGATGATGGTGCATGTCGGCGAGCCGCCGGCGCTCTATGATGAGGTGCTGGAGATCCTCGGCCCCGGCGACGTCGTCACCCATTGCTTCAACGGCAAGGCCGGTTCGAGCATCATGGAGGACGAGGACCTCTTCACTCTCGCCGAGCGCTGCGCCTCCGAGGGCATCCGTCTCGACATCGGCCATGGCGGCGCCTCCTTCTCCTTCAAGGTCGCCGAAGCGGCAATCGCGCGCGGGCTGCTGCCATTCTCGATCTCGACCGACCTGCACGGCCATTCGATGAATTTCCCGGTCTGGGACCTGGCGACGACGATGTCGAAGCTGCTGAGCGTCGGCATGCCCTTCGACAAGGTGGTGGAAGCCGTCACCCATGCGCCGGCATCCGTCATCAAGCTGTCGATGGAAAATCGGCTTTCGGTCGGCTCTAAAGCCGAATTCACGATTTTCGACCTGGTCGATTCCGACCTCGAAGCGACGGATTCCAATGGCGACGTCTCGGTTCTCAACAAGCTGTTCGAGCCGCGCTACGCAGTGATGGGCGCCGATGCCTTCGCCGCCAGCCGCTACGTGCCGCGGGCACGCAAGCTGGTGCGCCACAGCCACGGCTATTCCTACAGGTAGGATTGGCTGAAGAGGGCGAGGATCAGCGGTTACGCCAGCCCATCAGCTTTTCGATCCGTTCCGCCGAACTGCGCACATGCGCGGTGTAGTGGTTCTCGTCGGAAAAGGCCTTCTGCTCCGGCAGCACGATGGAAATGGTGGCGACGCACTGGCCGTCGCGATCGCAGATCGGCGAGGCGATGCAGGCAACCGCATAATCCGATTCCCCCGCCTGGATCGACAGGCGCGACTCGAAGGCCTTGCCGGCGGCTTCCGACAGTGTGCCCGGGTCGATCTCGGCGCGGCCGGTCGGTGAGGAGCGGGCGCAGCGCTTGAACAGTTCGATGCGCTCCTCCTCGGGCAGGTGGCCGACGAGCAGGCGGCCGGAGGCCGTCCAGTTCAGCGGCACACGGGTGCCGACGCGCGACGCCACCTGGAAATGGCTCGGGCCGTCGGCCATGGCCAGCACCAGCATATAATCGCCGTCGCGGCCGCAGACCTGCACGGTTTCGCCGGCCTGGCGGCAGAGATCGTGCATTTCATGGGTGGCGATGCTCATGAAATCCAGCGATCGCGCATAGGCAAGGCCGTAATGATAGAGCCGCGCGCCGAGCCAGATCGAGCCGTCCGCCTGCCGCGTCAGCATGTTCTTCTCGACGAGATCGTCGACGATGACGTAGACGGTCGACAGCGGCGCCTTGACCGCCTTGGCGATGGCATAGACGCCGGCCGGCGATCCGGTCTCATAGAGATGATCGATCACCTGAAGCGCGCGATCGATACCGCTGACGCGCGCCCGCCGCGCGCCCTTGCCGCCTGCCTCGCCAGCAACGCCCTCATCTTCGGAGTAAACTGCGGATGATGTCTTTCCGTCCAATTCCACGCACCTCATGAAAACTGCGATCATGTTACATTACTATGGCATAGCTGTCGCCGTGGCAAATCGCAACATCTTGTAGGTTGATCGTCTGGGCGGATGTGGCGGAGGGGGAATGACGTTGGAACAACCAACCGCAGCCTGAGTTTGCCGTTAAACCCAGGAGGTCATGATGACGAATTATCCAACACCACCGTTCCCATCCCAGAAACAACCGATGCCGGGTTTTACTGCGCAGATGGACCCTATTCCCGATCACGGTGAGAAGAGCTATCGGGGATCCGAACGACTAAAGGGCAAGCGGGCGATCATCACCGGCGGCGATAGCGGCATCGGTCGGGCCGTGGCGATTGCCTATGCCCGTGAAGGCGCCGATCTGCTGATCTCCTATCTCGACGAGGATGAGGATGCCGATGAGACGAAACGGCTCGTCGAGCAGGCCGGGCGCAAGGCTGTGCTCGTCAGCGGCGACATCCAGGATCCCGCCCACTGCAGGCAGATCGTCGAGACGGCGGTCAAGGAACTGGGCGGTATCGACATTCTCGTCAACAACGCCGCGCATCAGGCGAGCTTCAAGAGTATCGACGAGATCAGCGACGAGGAGTGGGAACTGACTTTCAAGGTCAACATCCATGCGATGTTCTACCTGACCAAGGCAGCCGTCGCCCATATGAAGCCCGGCAGCGCCATCATCAATACGGCCTCGATCAATTCGGACAATCCGAACCCGACACTGCTTGCCTATGCGACGACCAAGGGCGCGATCCAGAATTTCACTGCCGGCCTTGCCCAGCTTCTGGCCGAAAAAGGCATTCGCGCCAATGCGGTGGCGCCGGGCCCGATCTGGACGCCGCTCATCCCTTCGACGCTGCCGGAAGAAAGCGTCAGCAATTTCGGCAAGCAGGTGCCGATGAAGAGGCCGGGCCAGCCGGCCGAGCTTGCCACAGCCTATGTGATGCTGGCCGATCCCTTGTCGAGCTATGTCTCCGGCGCGACAATCGCGGTCACCGGCGGCAAGCCCATTCTCTAATGCATGTCGCCCGGAAGTGTTCAGCGGTTCCTGGATAGGAGCTAAACCGGCTTGCCGTAGCCACCCCCGGTCGGCGTCGTGATGATCACGGCGTCACCGGCTGCGAGTATCGCCTGATCGCAGCCTTCCAGCTTTTCGACTTGGCCGTCGCCGCGGCGGATCTCGGTTTTCCCCAACTGCCCGTTTTCCCCGCCGAACAGGCCGAAAGGCCGGATGGTACGGTGCGAGGAGAGGATGCTGCAATCCATCGTCTCCAGGAAGCGGATGGTGCGCTCGGTACCGCCGCCGGAACTATATTGCCCCTTGCCGCCGGAACCGCGGCGGATGTGGAAATCTTCCAGCACGACGGGAAAACGGAATTCCAGCACCTCGGGATCGGTCAGCCGCGAATTGGTCATGTGGCTGTGCACGCCGTCGGCGCCGCTGAAGCCGGTGCCGTCATTGAGCACGCCGGCGGGGCCGCCGGCGCAGATCGTCTCGTAATATTGATAGGTGGCGTTGCCGAAAGTCAGGTTGTTCATCGAGCCCTGGGCTGCCGCCAGTGTTCCGAGCGCTCCGAACAGCGCATTGGTCACATGCTGGCTGGTTTCGACATTGCCGGCGACGACGGCAGCCGGATAGGTCGGGCGCAGCATCGAGCCGTCGGGCACGATGATGCGGATCGGCCGGAGGCAACCGGCATTCATCGGGATCGGCTGCTCGACCATGACACGGAAGACATAGAGCACGGCGGCGCGTGTCACCGGTTCCGGCGCATTGAAATTGGTCGGCTGCTGTGCGCTCGTGCCGGTGAAGTCGACCGTTGCCTCGCGCGCTTTCCTGTCGACGGTGATCTTCACCTTGATAACGGCGCCCTGGTCGGTGGGGTAGGTGAATTCGCTGTCGCTCAGCCGGGCGATGACCCGGCGCACGCTTTCTTCGGCATTGTCCTGGACATGGCCCATATAGGCTTCGACGACGTCGAGCCCGAAATGGGCGACCATCTTGCGCAATTCGTGCACGCCCTTTTCGTTGGCGGCGATCTGCGCCTTCACGTCGGCGACATTCTGGGCAGGATTGCGGGCGGGGTAGGGGTGGTCCGTCAACATCGCCGCGAAGTCGGCCTCACGAAAACGCCCCTTATCGACCAGCAGGAAATTGTCGATCAGCACGCCTTCCTCATCGACCTTCGTCGCCCGCGGGGTCATCGAGCCCGGCGCCTTGCCGCCGATATCGGCATGATGGCCGCGCGAGGCGACATAGAAGAGGATGACCTCTCCGGCATCGTCGAAAACAGGCGTGACGACGGTGATGTCGGGCAGATGCGTGCCGCCATTATACGGTGCGTTGAGCGCGAAGACGTCGCCCGGGCGGATGTTGCCTTGGTTGAGGCGGATGATCGTTTCGACCGAACGGTCCATGGAGCCTAGATGCACCGGCATGTGCGGTGCGTTGGCGACGAGCGCGCCGGTGCGGTCGAAGACGGCGCAGGAGAAATCGAGCCGCTCCTTGATATTGACCGAATGGGCCGTGTTCTGCAGCGTCACGCCCATCTGCTCGGCGATCGCCATGAACAGGTTGTTGAAGACTTCGAGCATCACGGGGTCGGCGCTGGTGCCGATCGCCGCATTGCGCGACAGCGGGATCTCGCGGATGAGGACGATATGGTTGCGGCCGGTGAGCCTTGCCTGCCAGCCCGCCTCGACGACGATCGTCTGATGCGGTTCGATGATCAGCGCGGGGCCTTTGAGGACGGCGCCCGGCTTTAGCGCCTCGCGCTTGAAGATGCCGGCCTCGTGCCATGTTCCACCGGAATAGAAGCGGGTGGTGCGCAGCGCTTCCGGCACCGAGGCGTCCGCCTGAATGTCCGCCTCCTCGATGTCGGCGCCGCCGCCGATGCCCTCGACTTCGATGGAATCGACGACAACAGGCCGGTCGTCGAAGATGAAGCCGAACTGCTTCTTGTGGGCGACGGCAAAGGCTTGCGCCATCTCCTCCTGCTGCCCGAAGGCAACGGGCAGGGCCGTGTCGGTGCCCTTATATTGCAGGTGCAGTCGGGTGACGATCTCCAGATCGGCCGCCTCGACGCCTTGCAGCGTCATTTCCCCACGCACCTCCTCTTCCAGCTCGGCCCTGACGGCGCCGATCGTCGTCAAGGCCGTGTCGAGTTCGGTCAGGACGGCGCGCTGGCGCGTGGCGCGGATATCGGCGAGACCCATGCCATAGGCCGAAAGGATGCCGGAGAAGGGGTGGATCAGCACGGTCTTCATGCCGAGGCTGTCGGCCACGAGGCAGGCATGCTGGCCGCCGGCGCCGCCGAAGCAGGTGAGCGCATAGTCCGAAACGTCATAGCCGCGCTGCACGGAGATTTTCTTGATGGCATTGGCCATGTTCTCGACGGCGATGGCGAGAAAACCGTCGGCGACGTCTTCCGCCGTCCGCCCGCCGCCGATCGTCTGCGCCATCTCGGCAAAGGCGCTGCGCACCGCCTCGGCATCGAGCGGCTGGTCCTGCCCCGGCCCGAAGATTTCAGGGAAGAAATCCGGCAGCAGCTTGCCGGTCATGATGTTGGCGTCGGTGACGGCAAGCGGACCGCCGCGGCGGTAGGATTTCGGACCGGGCGTCGCCCCGGCTGAATCGGGACCGACGCGGAAGCGCGAACCGTCATAACTCAGGATCGAGCCGCCGCCGGCAGCAACGGTGTGGATCTTCATCATCGGCGCGCGCATGCGCACACCGGCGACCTCGGTCTCGAAAGCGCGTTCCAATTCACCGTCGTAATGCGAGACATCGGTCGAAGTGCCGCCCATGTCGAAGCCGATCATTCGGTCAAAGCCGGCGATGCGCGAGACCTCGACCGCGCCGACCACGCCGCCGGCGGGGCCGGACAGGATCGCATCCTTGCCCTGGAAGAGATGCGCGTCGGTCAGTCCGCCGGAAGACTGCATGAACATCAGCTTCGGGCCCTCTGCGTCGCCGGTGCCGAGCTCGGCGGCAACCTGATCAACATAACGCCGGAGAACCGGAGACAGATAGGCATCGACGACGGCGGTGTC
Organism: Rhizobium sp. BK212; assembly: GCF_014197475.1. Classification (NCBI taxonomy): domain Bacteria; kingdom Pseudomonadati; phylum Pseudomonadota; class Alphaproteobacteria; order Hyphomicrobiales; family Rhizobiaceae; genus Rhizobium; species Rhizobium sp. BK212. The sequence goes on along the minus strand of NZ_JACIFS010000001.1, from coordinate 781,573 downwards.
GCCGCGCCCGACGAGCTTGATCAGCGGTGAAACGACATGCGAGGGCGAGATCTGCGTGAAACCGATTGCGCTGGCGATGGCGGCGGCCTGCTGCTCATGCTCGGGATAGCGGTAGGCATGCATGAAGACGATGGCGACGGCGCGCAGGCCGCTGGCATAGGCGGTTTCAAGCGCTTGTCGCAGGTCATGCTCGTTAAGGGCACGTTCCACTGTGCCGTCCGCCAACACCCGCTCGTCGGCCTCGATGACATCGGCATAAAGCAGTTCCGGCTTGACGATCTTCTTGGCGAAGATATCGGCGCGGGCCTGGTAGCCGATCTCCAGCGCATCGCGAAACCCCTTCGTCGTCACCAAGAGGGTTGGATCGCCCTTGCGTTCCAGGAGGGCGTTGGTGGCGACCGTCGTTCCCATCTTCACCGCGCCGATGAGGTCGGAAGGGATCGGTTCGCCCGGATCAAGGCCAAGCAATTCACGGATGCCGTGCACGGCCGGGTCGCGATAGGCTTCCGGATTTTCTGAGAGCAGCTTGTGGGCGATGAGCGAACTGTCCGGACGGCGTGCGACGATATCGGTGAACGTGCCGCCGCGATCGACCCAGAAATCCCATTGCCTGCCCATCGTCCGGTCTCCTGTTAAGCTGAAATTTTATTGACGATTTATCGATAAAATGTCAACGTTCTCCCTCTTGAATCATGGAGGGATGCGCATGTCGGATGGACACGGACGACGGGAAATCGGACCGATCGTCTCCTCAGCCCATCTCGCCGATGGCGCGCTTCCGGCCCTTTCGGAGCTCGAGTTCGGCCTTATCCTCGCCGGCAACGCCTTCGACCGCTGGATGGTACGCTGCATGACGGCCGCGGGCGAGCCCGGATGCGCCGCGATCGACGTGCTGGTGCTGCATTCGGTGGCTCACCGGCAGCGGCCGAAGCGGCTCGGCGATCTCTGCAGCGTGCTCGGTGTCGAGGATACGCATCTGGTGATTTATGCAATCAAGAAACTGGAAAAGCGCGGCCTGGTAACAAGCACCCGGGCGGGCAAGGAGAAGCTGGTTGCCGCTACCGAAAAGGGCGTTGAAACCTGCCTGAGATACCGGGCGGTGCGGGAGGCGCTGCTGGTGGAATCGGTCAAGGGGCTGGGTCTCGACGCCGCGGCGACATCGGCGGTGGCGGCGACACTCCGGGCGCTGTCGGGCCATTACGATCAAGCGGCAAGGGCCGCCGCCTCTTTCTGACGGCAGCCCTTGACGGGGGCAGGGAGAGATCCCCAGCTCTTTAATTTAGAACAGGTTGTTCAGCCGAAGCAGGGCATGGCCGGCAGATTGGCGCGGTTTGCAAGCGCTCCGATCACCTTGCCCACCGAAGTCGGCCGCGGTTCGCGTTTGCCGGCGGCCGTCTCCAGGAGTTGCTTGAAGTCTTCAAGCTTCACGCCGTCGGCGCGCAACACCATGGCGATCAGGGGGTCGCGAAGAGCTTCGGATATCGTCAGGTCGTCTCTGGTCTTTCTCATGGTTGTCCTCCTTTCGTGGGCGGTCGCCCGTGTTCCACTTGCCGCTGCCATACCCTCGGCATTGACTTTCGCAGTTCGTGGTGTTACCGGTAAGTAACAATGCATTTGTTACCGATCGGTCACATTGATGTCAAGGACTACGTCCGCAAAAAAATCAGAAACTTCGAATGAAATCTCCGCAGTCGTTTCAGAAGATCGCATCCCGCCGCGGGAGCGTATCGTCTCGACCGCCTCGGAGCTTTTCCGCGAGCGCGGCATTCGCGGCATCGGCGTCGATGCCATCGCCGACGCGGCGCTCACCAACAAGATGACGCTCTACCGGCATTTCGGCTCAAAGGACGAGCTCGTCTGCGAAACGCTGCGCCGCGCCTCCGAAAAGGCCGGCGCCATCTGGCACGATCTGGAAGTGGCCTATCCCGGCAATCCGCGCGCCCAGCTCTACGCCTGGGTGGAGACGCGGGCGCAATGTCTGAACGGCGAGCCTGCCGGCTGCGATCTCGCCAATGCTGCCATCGAGCTGAAGGGCGAGGGCCATCCCGCCCACGAGATGATCGAGCGGCACAAGGCCGAACAGCGTGATCGCCTGGCCGCGCTCTGTTCGGCGGCCGGTGCGCGCGAACCCGAGCTTCTTGCCGATACGTTGACACTGCTGCTCGAGGGTGCGCGCGTCACGCGCCAAGCCATGGGCACTGCCAACTGCTGCGGTCATTTCGCCAAGGCCTGCAACGCAGCGATTGCCTCTTTCGCCTGACCGCCACTCTAAAGCGCCGCGCGTCTTTTCAGACGCGCGAAGGACACCGTAGCATTTTGAACCATGCAGTCGGGGAACCTTACCGCTTCCGTGTCGTTTTTCCATCACCGGAGGGCAATGTGGAGGCAGGGAGATGAACTACGTCTATCTCAAGCGCCTATATGCCAAACGCGCCGAGCTCGAAGCCAAGCTGGAGCTTCATGATGCGCGCTATTGTTTCGGCGAGGAAGAAGTCGATGATGGCACCGACAGCGATCTGCGTCAGCGGTTGAGCGAGATCTCTGAGGAAATTGCGACGCTGGAGAGCAGGCCGGGCGGCTAATCCGCGCCAAGGATCTCCGTCGTCCGCTCGTCGAATTTTCCCTGATAGAAATGCTCGATCACCCGGTGGAAGGGCGACCCATGGTCGCTGATGGCGGCAAACAGGGTCATCGAGGAGCGCAGCTTGAGGTCGTCGGGCGAGCCCAGGATTTCATGCGCTGATCGGCCGTCAACCGACAAGATCGCCTCGACACAGCGCAACAGCCGGCTTGAGAGAATGGGATCGGCGAGATAGGCGGCAGCTTCCGCAGCCGAACGGATCGCATATTTTTCGGCCATTGCAGAGGTGCCGAGACCGGCGATCTGCGGAAAAATAAACCACATCCAATGGGAGGTCTTGCGCCCGGCCTTCAGTTCCGACAGCGCCTGTTCATAGACGCCGTTCTGGGCATCGATGAAGCGGTCGAAGTCGTAGTCGATGTCACCGGCCATGGTCCCTTTTCCTGCTGTCAACGCAGCCTGGGCCAAGGTCTCCATGCCCGGCGAGCTAGCTTTCCTGTTAGCAGACCCTTTCAGCGTAGGGGCTGCTGTCACGGCAATGGCCGTAAGCCGGATGATGCGGCGTGTTATCATCTGATGTGGCGGCAATGGCCGATGTCGTCATCGGGTCCGTACCACCGGAAGAATATGCGGCGAAGCCCGCAAAGCTCAAGAGAACCAAGGCTCCGACCACGACGATGCGCTCGAAGGGCGAAAGTTTCTGGGCGCTGACATGGTCTACATAGTCGCGCTCGCCCAAGCCGGTGGTTTCATCCTCTTTCGCATAGAGGGTCACCATATCCTGGCGACGGCTCAAAGTTTCACAATCTGTCATTTTAATTACTCCTGCAACACATGCGGAGCCGGCCTCTCAAGAGTAAGCTCTCACCCTCATGCCGAAGCGGCTTCGCATGCGTGCAGCATGTGTGTCTTCGATCGTGGCAATTGAAGGGGCGATATGCAAACTCAGTGTTCAAAAAATCGCACTAATAAACGCAAAATATCGTGAAGCTCTGGCCCGTCGGAATGATCCGGGGTAGGTCAGAGGATCATCTTTTTTCTGGATCGTCTCATGAGCAAATCCTTCGGCGCGATGTCGGTCGCCCAGCTTTCTCTCCTCATTCAAGGCGGTGCGGCCGATCCGCTTGAAGTGGCCGAGACGGTCTTCGATTCCATCGCGCATTATGCCGACAAGGCTGTCTTCACCGCGCTTACCGAAAGCCGGGCGATGGAGGAGGCGCGCGCCGCCTCGAACCGTCTGCGGGAAGGGCGCTCGCTGGGATTGTTGGACGGAATTCCGATCGCCTGGAAAGATCTTTTCGACATGGAGGGCGTGCCGACGACAGCCGGTTCCGTCGTCCTGGCGGCGGACGCGCCCGCCAAGCGCGATGCGGCCGTCGTCGGTTTGCTCAGGCACGCGGGCATGGTCGCCGTTGGGCGCACCAATATGAGCGAATTTGCCTTTTCCGGCCTCGGAATCAATCCGCATTACGGCACGCCGGTTAATCCGCGTGGCACCGATCTCCCGCGCATTCCCGGCGGCTCCTCCTCCGGCGCCGGCGTCGCCGTCGCGGCCGGGTTGGTGCCGGTCGCCATGGGCACCGATACCGGCGGCTCGGTGCGCATCCCCGCCGCCTTCAACGGTATCGTCGGCTACAAGGCGACACGCGGCCGCCATGCGATGGCAGGCGTCTATCCGCTGGCAAAGAGCCTGGATTCGCTGGGGCCGCTCTGCCGCAGCGTCAGGGATGCGGTCTGGATCGATGCGGCGATGCGTGGATTGACGGCGCCGGCGGTCATTGAACGCCCCTTGCAGGGGCTGGAACTGATCGTGCCTGAGAATGTCGTCTTCGACGGAGCCGAACCCGGCGTCGTCGCTGCGTTCGAGGCGGCTCTGGAACGTCTCCAAAAGGCCGGCGCCCATGTCGCCCGCACTGTCATCCCCGCCTTCAACGAGATCTTCGATCTGATGACGAGATACGGTCCGCTGGTGACGGCGGAGGCTTTTGCACTTCACCGCGAACGCTTGGACGGACCGGATGCGGACAGAATGGATCACCGTGTCGTCATGCGCACGCGGCTCGGAAGCAAGACGACGCTGCCCGATTACCTCCGAATTCTCGAGGCGCGCAGCCGCCTGATCGCCGATGTCGAGCGGCTTGTCGGCGACCGGCTGATTGCCTTTCCCACCGTTGCCCATGTCGCGCCGCCGATCGGACCGCTGGAGCAGGATGACGAGCTGTTCTTCGCAACGAACAACAAGACGCTGCGCAACACCGCACTCGGCAATTTCCTCGACTGGTGCGGCGTTTCCGTTCCCTGCGGCACGGGAGAGGCCGGTATGCCGGTCGGCCTGCTGCTGTCGGCGACCCGCCATCGCGATGAGGCGCTGCTGGGGATTGCCCTTGCCGCCGAGGCGGTCATCCGCGGCGATTTCGCCTGAATTGCAATTGAACCGCCGGGCTTTTATTGCCATTGATGGCAGGGGGAGATCCTGGAGGAAGACACGTGCAGGTTTTGCAAAACGGACGTTTCGCGGTTTCGACATGGTCGCTGCATCGGCTGCTCGGCGCCGTGCATGCCTATAGCCCCGATCCTGATAAAAGTGCCGCGCCGAAGGAACCCTATGGCCCCGGCGTCGCAGCGCTGATCGACGTGCCGGCGGCACTCTCGGCGCGCGGCATCAACCGGCTGGAGATCTGCTCCTTCCATCTGCCGAGCCTCGATGCTGCCTATATAAGCGAGTTGCGCGATGCGATGGCGGTCTCGAACGTGTTGTTCCAGACGCTGCTCGTCGAGGACGGCGATCCGAGCCATCCCGAGACGGCCGAACGCGACGTCAAATGGATGGCGGAGTGGATCGATATCGCCGCGGCCTTTGGAGCGCAAAGGATGCGCGTCATCGCCGGCAAGCAGAAACCGACGGAGGAAAACCTTGCCCGCGCCGCCCGTCATCTGAGCTGGCTGGGCGGAAAGGCAGAAGGCAGCGGCGTGCGCGTCGTCGTCGAGAATTGGTTCGACCTGCTGCCGTCGCCCATCGAGATGAACTGGCTGCTGCACCGGCTGGACGGCAAGGTCGGCCTCAACGGCGACCTCGGCAACTGGGCGGCGCCGGCGAAATATGAAGGCCTGGCCGACATCATGGGCCGGGCGGAAATTTGCCACGCCAAGGCCGATTATGGCGTCACCGGCCTCGATGCCGACGATTATCGCAAGTGCCTGGAGATGTGCGAGCGGGCCGGCTATGACGGTCCCTTCACGCTGATCTACGACTCGCCCTTCTTCCCCGATGAATGGGACGGCATTCTGCTGCAAAAGGCGTTCATCGAGGATTTCCTGCGCGAGGCGCCGGCGCGCAGGACGGCTTAATCAGAGGCGTTTCGCTCATTCCTGGCGCGGGAACCTCTGGTTTTCCTCCAGCACGTTGAGATCCATGTGGTTGCGCATATAGCGCTCCGAGGCTTTCTGCAGCGGCTGATAGTCCCATGGATAATAGGCGCCGTTGCGCAGCGCTGCATAGACCACCCAGCGGCGCGCCTGGCTTTCGCGCACGGCCGCGTCGAAAGCGACAAGATTCCAGCGGCGCCCGGCCTGTTCGGCAAGCCTTGCCAAAATGTCGGCGTGCGCCGGGTCGGCCGCCAGATTGTCGAGTTCTTGGGGATCGGCCTCGAGATCGAACAGCATCGGCGGGTCCTTCTCGCAGAGCGAGAGCTTGTATCGTCCATCCCGGATGCAGACGAGCGGTGCTTCGGAACCCTCCGCGGCATATTCCATCGGCACCGGGCTGCGATTGCCGGTGCCTTCGGCAAGCGATGCCAGATCCTCGCCCTCGGTCCATGGTTTCAACGAAGCGATATCGATCCCGGCGAGACCGGCGAGCGTCGGCGTCACGTCGAGCGTGGAGACGGGCTGATCGATGCGTTTGGGCTTCCAGCCGGGGGCTGCGATCATCAGCGGAACGCGGGCCGATCCTTCGAAGAAGTTCATCTTGAACCAGAGGCCGCGATCGCCGAGCATGTCGCCATGGTCCGAGGCGAAGAGAATGATCGTATTTTCCGCCATGCGGGTCCGTTCCAGGACGCCGAGAATCTCGCCGATCTTGTCATCGACATAGGAGATATTGGCGAAGTAGCCCCGCCTTGCCCGCCTGATTTGCTCATCGCTGATGTCGAAGGCATCGTGGTCACAGGCTTTCATCAGGCGCTGCGAATGCGGGTCTTGCCGCTCGAAGGCGATCGGCGCAACTGCTGGATCAAGGGCCGGGCAATCCTCATAAAGGTCCCAGAATTTGCGGCGTGCGACGTACGGGTCGTGCGGATGGGTGAAGCTGACGGTCAGGCACCAGGGGCGTCCGTCGTGGCCACGCGAGAGATCGAACAGCTTGCGGGCGGCATGGTAGGCGACCTCGTCGTCATACTCCATCTGGTTGGTGATTTCGGCAACACCGGCGCCGGTCACCGAACCGAGATTATGATACCACCAGTCTATGCGTTCGCCGGGCTTGCTATAGTCGGGTGTCCAGCCGAAATCGGCCGGGTAGATGTCCGTCGTCAGGCGCTCCTCGAAGCCATGCAGCTGGTCGGGGCCGACGAAATGCATCTTGCCTGATAGCGCCGTCTGGTATCCGGCAGCGCGCAGATGATGCGCGTAAGTCGGGATGTCGGAGGCGAATTCCGCCGCATTGTCATAGACGCGCGTCCGGCTCGGCAATTGTCCGGACATGAAGGAGGCTCGCGCCGGCGCGCAGAGCGGGCTTGCCGTATAGGCGTTGGTGAAACGCACGGAGCGCTCTGCCAATGATCTCAGATGCGGCGCATGAAGGAAATCCGCGGGGCCATCCGGAAAGAAGGTCCCGTTCAGCTGGTCCACCATCAGGATGAGGATATTCGGACGCGGCATGGAATTCCTCTTTTGCTATTTGAGAAATTTATTCAATCGCTTATTGTTGCGGCTGTAAAGACAGCTTTTTTCGATGGGTGACTAAAGGATTTTTTATGTCAGACCGCCCGCCCGAGCTTGGCTGGATGCGCATCTTCGTCGAGGTCGCGACACTCGGGAGCTTTTCGTCGGCGGCAGCACGTCTCGGGCTTACGCAACCGGCCGTCAGCTATCAGATGCGGCGGCTGGAAGAGCAGTTCGGGGTCGGCCTGTTGCGCCGCCAGCATCGCGGCGTCGAGCTGACCGCGGAGGGCGAGCGGCTTTTCCAGGTCGCTGCCAAGACCGTCGGTGACATCGATGCGCTGGCGCGAAGCTTCCGCACCGAGGCTCAAAGACCGGTCGTCAGGCTGAGAACAGACTATGCTTTTTCAGCCCTTTGGCTGATCCCGCGCATGCATGGCTTTCGCCAGCTTCATCCGGAAACGGATATACAGATCGTCGCGACCCAGCGGCTCGAGCCCGGCTTTCGTGACGACGCAGATGTAGTGGTGGTTTTCGGGACGCGGGCGGAATTCGGCGCCTTCGGATCGCTGCTGTTGCAGGAAAAGGTCGTGCCCGTCTGCACACGAGGATTTCTCGATCGCAACGGCCCGTTCGACGATCCGCAGCAGCTTGCCAGGACGATCCTGATCCACCTCGATTCGCCGATGCCGCCACCCTGGTTCGATTGGCGAAGCTATCTTGCCGAATTCTCCGTCACGCGCGATCTCCATGCCGGCCGCGGGGATATCAGCTTCAACACCTATTCGCTGGTCGTCCAGGCTGCTCTCAGCGAGCAGGGCGTGGCGATCGGCTGGATGGGGCTGGTCGACACGCTTCTCTCCGCGCATATGCTGGTGGAAGCCGGGCCGCCGCTCGAGGCGCCCGACCGCGGTTACTGGCTGATACCGCCGCAATCGGCAAATATTCATAGCGAAAGGCTCAGCACCTGGCTGGTGGATGAAGTCGGCAGGACATGACATTCGGGAATATCGTCGCGTTTGGGAGAGAAGCCTTGTCATCAACGATGCCGGTCGACATTGTGACACTGATTCATAAGAAGGGTTGCCGAAGCATGTGGCGCACAATCGGATATGTCGTGGGATTGCTGATGATCCTCTCGGGGCTGATCTGGGTCGCCCAGGGAAGCGGCTATTTTCCCTATCCGTCATCCAGCTTCATGATCAACCAGAGCATCTGGATTCTCTGGGGAAGCATCACGGCTGCAGCTGGGCTTGCCGTGACAATCATCGTTTCACGGCTGCGCCGGAGAGGATGAGCCGGCAGAACATGCATGGCTTCGAGGAAATTCGACACCGAAGAGCTCCTCGAGGTGAAATATCTGGCCGCTGACGGCCTGTCGAAGTAAGGAGGATGGCATGAGCGCAGCTGAAATCGACGGCTTTGCGGAGCGGATCAGGAGCCACCGGGGCGGCATGATCTCCGCCTGGGTCGGCATTCCCGACGCCACGCTCGTCAATCATCTGGCGCAGGAGGCCTTCGATGCCGTCGTGCTGGATATGCAGCATGGCATGTGGGACATGCCATCGGCGGCGAACGCCGTCGGTCAGGTGCGGCTTGCCGGCAAGCCGGCGCTGGCGCGCATTCCGGTCGGCGATTTTGCTTCCGCCTCGCGCCTGCTCGATGCCGGCGCCTCCGGCATCATCGCGCCGATGATCAATTCGGTCGAAGACGCGCAAGCCCTGGTGCGGACCACGAAATACCCGCCCGCCGGCGAACGCAGCTGGGGACCGTCGCTGGCGCTGAATTATACCGGCCTGTCGGGTGATGATTATCTGAAGAACGCCAACGCGCTCACCGTCGCCATCGCCATGGTCGAGACCCGGGCGGCGCTCGACGCGATCGACGGTATCCTGGGTGTTGCCGGCATCGACGGCATTTTCGTCGGTCCGTCCGATCTTTCGATCGCACTGTCGAATGGCGACCAGGTGGCGCCGAACGCCGCCGAGATCGACAGCGCCATGCAGCATGCGGTTTCGCGCTGCCGCGCTCACGGCAAATTCGCCTGCGCCTATGCCGGCGACGGCGAACGAGCCGGCGAACTCCTGAAATTCGGCTTCGATCTGGTCATTGCCGGTGCGGAGACCACGCAATTGCGCTCCGGCGCCCGCCGGGCCATCAATGCCGCCCGCCGGATTGCTTCTGCTTGAGCGTCATTTTGCCGGCTTGACGGCCAGCCAGATGACGTGGCGGGCGCCGCCGCGTTTGCCGTTGGCGCGGGTGCTGACCGCATCGACGGAAAAACCGCTGTCCTTGAGACGCCGCGTGAAATCCGGGTCGGGGCCGGACGACCAGACGGCGAGCACGCCGCCGGGGCGAAGCGCATCGCGGGCGGCGCGAAGGCCGGGGAAATCATAGAGCCGGTCGTTGGATTTGCGGGTCAGGCCATCGGGGCCGTTGTCGACATCGAGCAGGATCCCATCATAGGCAGCCTTGCCGGCGCGGATCGCCTCGCCGACATCGCCCCGATGGATGTCGACGCGCGGATCGTCGAGGCAGCCCTGGAAGACCTCCGCCATCGGCCCGCGTGCCCAGGCGACGACGGCCGGTACCAGTTCGGCGACGGTGACACCGGCATCTTCAGGCAGGACGGCGAGGGCGGCGCGCAGGGTGAAACCCATGCCGAGCCCGCCGATCAAAATCCTCGGCTTCGGGTGCGTCTTGATCCGTTCCCAGGAAAGCGTTGCCAGCGCTTCCTCCGAGCCGCTGAGGCGGCTGTTCATCAGCTCGTTGGCGCCGAGCATGATCGAGAACTCGCTGCCGCGCTGTTTCAGCCTGAGTTCCCCGCCTTCGCCGGGAATGGTCGCGGAATCGAGCTGGATCCAGGGCAGCATGACGGCTTCGCCTCATATGAAAGGAACCGTCCCCCTAGCATAGGCCGAGGAGTGAGGCCAGCAAGCTGGCCTTAGATCATCCGCATGAAATGTCCCTGCTCCACTTCGACGGTCTCGTCCTGCGGCACGGCCGAACGGCGGCGGATATCCTCCACTTCGTCGGGCCTCAGCCGGGCTTTCGGGTCCTCGAAGCGGACGTCGGGATCGGGCACGGCCGAGAGCAGCAGCCGCGTATAGGGATGCAGCGGATTGTCGATCACCTTGGCGACGCTGCCCCATTCGACGATCTGGCCGGCATACATTACGGCGATGTCCTCGGCGACATAACGGGCGGTGGCGATATCATGGGTGATGTAGAGCAGGCCGAGTTTCATCTCCTGCTTCATCTCGTTCAACAGGTTCAGCACGCCGAGGCGCACGGAGACGTCGAGCATCGAGGTCGGCTCGTCGGCGACGATGACCTCCGGCTTGACGGCGAGCGCGCGGGCGATGTTGACCCGCTGGCGCTGGCCGCCGGAAAGCTCGTGCGGATATTTCGGCGCGACGAGATCGGGATCGAGCCTGACGCGCTGCAGCAACTCGCGGACTGTCGCGTCGATCTCAGTTCCCTTGATGTCAGGACGATGCAGCTTCAGCGGCCGCCGGAGATGATGCGCGATGGTATGGGCTGGGTTCAGCGAGGCGAAGGGGTCCTGGAAGATCATCTGCACCGAACGGCGGTAGCGGGCGATCTCGGCGGATTTCGCCGCCTCGACCGGCCGGCCCTTGTAGAGGATCCGGCCGGATGTCGGCAGATATTCGCGCATCGCCATGCGGGCGCAGGTGGTCTTGCCGCTGCCGGATTCGCCGACGAGTGCCAATGCGCGGCCGGCATGCAGGGAAAACGAGATGGCGCGTGCCGCATGCACGGCCCCGGAGCCATGGCCGAAGGTCTTGCTCACCTGATCGAGTGCGAGAATGGCGTCTGTCATAGCAGCACTCCTCCATGCAGCGACGGGAAGGAGGCCCAGAGCTTTTTCGTGTAGTCATGCCTGGGCGTCCTGTAGATCGCCTCGGCCGTGTTCTGCTCCACCAGCCGGCCTGACAGCATGATGCCGATGCGGTCGCAGAACTGCACCATCAGCCCGAGATCGTGGGTGATGAACAGCACGGAAAAACCGAAGCGACGGCGCAGTTCGTTGATGCGCTGCAGGATTTCGCGTTGGACGACGACGTCGAGCGCCGTCGTCGGCTCGTCCATGACGACGAGTTTCGGATCGAGCGCCATGCAGATGGCGATGACGATGCGCTGGCGCATGCCGCCGGAGAATTGGTGCGGATAGTCGCGCATGCGGTCCGGCGCGATGTCGACGAGCGTCAGCATCTCGGCGGTACGCTCGCGGGCCGCTGCACGGCTCATGCCTTTGTGGGTGCGCAGCATGTCGTAGAACTGCGCCTCGATGCGCAGCACCGGGTTCAGCGAGTTCATGGCGCTCTGGAAGACCATGGCGACATCGCGCCAGCGGAAGGCGCTGAGCGCCTGCCGGTCGAGGCCGAGCACATCGCGGCCGTCAAGCAGGATGCGGCTTTCCTTGCGGATCAGCGCCGGCGGCTTGTGCAGGCGGCTGATGGCAAAAGCGATGGTGCTCTTGCCGCAGCCGGATTCGCCGGCAAGGCCGAAGACCTCGCCGGGCGCGACGTCGAAGCTGACATCATTGACGGCGCGGAAATCCTTCTCCTCGCCGATATAGTCGATGGTGAGGTTCCTCACCGAAAGCAGCGGCTGCGTCACAGGCGGCCCTCCCCGGAACGAACGAGCAGGGACCAGCGCTTCAGGTGATTGCCGGTGCGTAGTCGCGGATTGGCGATCTCGTCGACGGCGAAGTTCAACAGCGACATGCCGATGCCAAGGAAGGCGAGCGCGAAGCAGGGGGTGAGAATATCCCACCAGGCGCCGACCGAAAGGGCTGAAGCCTTCTGCGCATTATAGAGCATGGTGCCCCAGGAGATGGCTCGGGGATCGCCGAGGCCGAGGAACTCCAGTGTCGCCTCGGTGATGATTGCGAAGATGACGCTGCCGATGAAATTGATGCCGACGATTGAAATCACGTTGGGGAAGATCTCGAATGTCATGATGCGCCATTGCGGCTCACCCATCATCTCGGCCGATTTGACGAAATCCTTCTGCTTGACGGAGAGCGTTTCGGCGCGGGTGACGCGGGCTCCCCAGGCCCAGGAGGTGGCGCCGAGGATGAGGGCGATGACGAGGGGGCTTGCCTGGCCGATGAAGGCGGCGAGCACCAAGAGCAGCGGTAGGTTGGGAACGACCAGCACCATGTTGGTGAAGAAGCTGATGATCTCGTCGGTCCTGCCGCCGCGATAGCCGGAGATGATGCCGAGCGCGGTGCCGACGAGGGTGATCAGCAGGCCGGCGCCGAAGCCGACGGCAAGCGAGGTGCGGGCGCCGTAGATCAGCCGGGCGAAGACATCCTGGCCGATGCGGGTCGTGCCGAGGATGTGGTCGAGCGACGGCGGCTGATGCGGCCGGCCGGTGCGTGCGGCCGGATCGTATTGCGTGAGCAGGGGCGCGGCGATCGCGACGATGACGATGAGGGAGATGATGACGAGGCCAACCAGCGCCTTGCGGTTTCGAAGCAGGGTCTTCATCTCACGCTCCCTTTAGCCGCGGGTCGAGCAAGATATAGCTGACGTCGACGATGAAATTGGCAATCAGCATGGTCGCGGTCATGATCAGAAGCTGGCCCTGGATGACGGGATAATCGCGGGCGAGGATCGCCTGGTAGAGAATGTTGCCGAGGCCGGGATAGTTGTAGACGACCTCCGTTACCAGCGAGCCGCCGAGGATGGTGCCGATCGCGATGGCAAGGCTGGAGACGGTCGGCAGCAGGGCGTTGCGCGCCGCGTACCAGAGCATCACATGCCGGTCGGAAAGACCCTTGGCGCGGGCCATGACGATATAGTCCTCACCGAGCAGGTTGATCATGTTGTTGCGCATGGTGACGGTGAAGCCGCCGATCAGCACGGTGCAGAGCGTCACCATCGGCAGGATGCCGTGATAGGCGACGCTGCCGATATATTGCAAGCTGAAGGCCGGATCGAGCGAGGGATCGGCGGCATAACCGTTCGGAAACCAGCCGAGCGTGAAGCCGAAAATGAAGAGCACGATCAGCGAGGTGACGACGGCCGGTACCGAGGTGGCGAAGATCGCGCCTACCGAGACGACGACATCGAACCTGCTGCCGCGCCGCCAGGCGGCGACGATGCCGAGCAAGGTGCCGAGCGCGAAGCTGAAAATCGTCGCCGTTCCCATCAGGCCGACGGTCCAGAGGAGGGCATGGCCGAGCACCGACGTCACCGGCAGCGGGAAATATTTGATCGAACGGCCGAGATCGCCGGTGAAGATGCTGCCGAGATAGGTGAGGTACTGCTGCCAGAGCGGACCGTCGACGAAGCCGAAAGTGAGCTTCAGCGCCTGCAGGCTTTCCGGCGGCAATTCGGTACCGGCGCTCGAGAACATGATCTGCACGGGATCGCCCGGCATCAGCCGGGGCAGGAAGAAATTGATCGTCGCTGCCGCGATGAAGGCTGCCATGTAGAAGACGAGGCGGCGAAGCAGGAAAACCATGGGAACTCCGTCGTCGCGGAAGCGGCGTTTTCTACGCCGCTTCCGGAGATCATGATGCTTACTTGACCGGCTCGAGAGCGAGCAGGTTCAAGAGGCGTGCCGGATTGGTCCGCGAGATCGACGGATTGACGAAGGGGTTTTCCTTGGTCGACCACCCGGTGAAGCGCTTGGTGTTGTACTGATACCAGTTCGGATTGTTGAACACCGGAATCATCGGCATGTTTTCGGCGACGATGCGCTGCGCCTTGTTCATCGCTTCCTTCTGCTTGGCAAGGTCGGCGGTCTGGGTGAACTCGGTGACGAGTTTCTCGACCTCCGGATTGAACCAGCGCTGCGCGGTGAAGCGGGTCTTGCCCTTGTCCGAAGCGCTGAAGGCACGCTTGTAAGGATAGTAGGGCGAGGCCGATGCCGGCAGGCTGTTGATCGCCGCATCGAAGGTGCCGTTGATGAGGTTGCCGGTCCAGACGGCTTCCTCAGGCGTTTCGATCTTGGCGTCGATGCCGACCGCCTGCATGCCCTCGACGGCGAGGTTGACGGTGTCGATCCAGTCGGTCCAGGCGCTGGGGACGATGATCGAGAAGGAAATCTTCGTGCCGTCGGGATTGTCGCGGAAACCGTCGCCGTCCTTATCCTTGTAGCCCGCCTCGTCGAGCAGGGCCTTGGCGGCATCGGCATCATAGGTTGCGAACTTGCCGAAGTCGGCCTTGACGGACGGGTCCGCCCAGCTCTTGTAAAGCTCGCCCATCAAGCCAGGATCTTCGTTCAGCGTCGGATAGCCGTAGCCGGCGACGTCGATCATCGTCTTGCGGTCGAGCGCCATGCTGACAGCCCGGCGGAACTTCAGATCGTTGAAGGCCTTCTTGTTGTTCTCGTTCGCCGTTTCCAAGTTGAAGAGGAAGGCGACCATGCTGCTCGGCGAATACCAATAGTGGAAATGCGCCGGATCCTTGGATACATAGACATTGTCGATATCGGGAATGAAGGAGACACCCCAGTCAAGCGTGCCGTCGGCTGTCGCGGTCAGCATCTGGTTGTTGTCGGCAAGCTGCGGGAAGCGCATGCAATCGACCTTCAGGTGCTCGTTGTCCCAGTAGTTTGGGTTGCGGCACTGGTCGTAGGTCTGGCCGGTAAAGCGCGGCACTTCCGTCAGCGGGCCACTGCCGACCGGGGTTTCGTTGGCGAAGGTGACGGGATCGGCGACATCCTTCCAGACATGTTCCGGGACGATCGGCAATTGCGAGATCTGCTCGGCGGCGAGCGAGCTCGGATTGGCGAGCGTGAAGCGCATCGTCTGGGCGTCGACCGCCTGCACATCGGTGATGAAGGTCCAGATGCTGACGAAGTCGAGCGCCGGGAACTTCTTCAGGTAATCATAGGTGAACTTGACGTCGGCTGCGGTCAGCGGCTTACCGTCAGACCATTTCAGGTTCGGGCGCAGCTTGAACTCGATGCTCTTCAGATCGTCGGAGAGCTTGAAGCTTTCGGCTAGACGATAGACCGGCTTGTTGCTGTCGAAGCGGTTGAAAATAACCAGCGGCTCGTAGATGAAGTCGAGCGTCGACTGGCGCGATGAGGTCTGGTTGAACGGGTTGAAGTTGCGAACCCAGGTCGTCGCAGGTTCGATATTCGCCGTCAGAATCGTCTGCGCCATGGCCGATCCCGAAAGCAGCGTCAGCGCGGCGGCGGCAAGAAGATATTTTTTCATGTTTTATTCCCCTTTTCTTATGCGGTGAGAGTTGACGGGCCGGTCAGGAGACCAGCGCGCTGGCAAACATGTCTTCGACTTCTGCGTGGGCGGCGCGGACATCGACTTTGAGATTGCCGAGGCGCGCCTTGCCGGCGACGATCCGCTTGAGGGCGGCTTCCGTCAGCGGACGGGCGGCCTTGGCGGCAGCTTCGCTTTCCGGAATGTCGCCGTGGCTGTGGAGCGCGATGTCGAAGCCTGCGTCGAGCACCTGTTTGACGCGTTCCGGCAAGGTACCGGAGAGCGACTCCATGAAGATGCAGTCTGATATCAGCACGCCCTCATAGCCCATGTCCTTGCGGATCACGTCGTGCATGATGGGCGAGACGGACGCCGGCAGCTCCGCGTCATAGGCCGAGTAGACGACATGGGCGACCATCGCCCAAGGCGTATCCTTCAGCGCGACGAAGGGTTTGAAATCGGTCGCGGTGAGCGTCTCGCGGCTGGCGTCGACCACCGGACGCTCCTTGTGGGAGTCGAGTGTCGCACGGCCATGGCCGGGAATGTGCTTGATGACGGGCATGTTGCCGGTCTCGAGCAGGCCATCGACCACCTCGCGGCCGAGGGCAGCGATGAAATCGGGATCAGGGCCGAAGGAGCGGGCGCCGATGACCGCGCTCGTCGTCTCGAAGACGAGGTCGAGAACGGGCGAGCAGCCGCTGGAAAGGCCGAGTTCCGTCATCATCGCGCCCATGGCCTGGGAGGAAAGGCGCAGTGCTTTTTTGCCGAGATCGAAATCGCGGCGCGCAAGTTCGGCAAACTGGCCGAAGCTGCGGAAGAGCGGCCAGGGGCCGGCATCGAGATGCTGAACGCGGCCGCCTTCCTGGTCGGTGAAGACAGGTGCGTCGTCGCGGCCGACGGCTTCGCGGAAGCGGGCGATCAGCCGCTTGGTCTGCTCCGGCTCGCGCTGATTGCGCCGGCCGACGAACAGGCCGAGCGGATTGGTGTCGCGAAAAAGGGCGAATTCATCATCCGAAATCGTGGGAGTGGGAAGGCCGACGAAAAGGGCGAGCGGGGTCGAGGACAATTCTGTAGCTCCGGGATCAGATGGTCATTTCGGCGTGCTTCTCAGCATGCCTTCGTAGATGCCCTTGTCGGGGGCGGGGATGATGGTTGCGCCTGCGGTCTTGGCGTAGAAATCGACCGGCCCGGCATCGCCGATGAAGGCATAGGCGTGGCCGAGCGTCTTCATCGTCTGCAGGCAGGCGGAGAAGAGGGCGAGCCCGATACCTTTGCCGCGCGCTTCCGGGTCGACGCCGGTCGGGCCGAAGAAGCCGCGCGCCGTCGTGTCGTAGCAGGCAAAGCCCAGCAGCTTGCCGTCGTCGACGGCGATCAGGCAGGCAACCGGCTGGCGGGAGAAGGCGACGGTGACTTCGCTTGCCCAGTTCTCGGTGAACTGTTCGCGAACCCAAGTGGCGATGAGATGCAGTTCCGGGGGGAGGGCCGGACGGATGGAGATGCCGACATCATCGGCTTTCCGTTTCAGGTCGGCGAGCTCAGCGGAATACAAGCTCACAAGCAGGTCTGGCACCTGTCACTCCTCCAGTTATTCCGTTATTGCGGAATGTATCCCCTTTTAGTGTTATAGATTTGGCCATCTGACCGGGCTTGTCAACAAGGTTTTTCAGAAGGTCAAAGGGACTGCCCGCACTGCAACTGCGGTTTCAACGCAAAGTAGCTGCCGAACGAAAAAACGGCCGGGAGGGCCGGGCCGTTTCGATTGGCTGCATCTATGCCGAGCGAGCGCTTATTCGCCGTCTTTCCACAGCGCATGAAAATGCTGCACCGGGCCGTGGCCGGAGCCGACGGTGAGGCTTCCGGCTGCCGCGACCGCGCCGGCGAGATATTGCTTTGCGATGGCGACCGCCTCCCGCGCCGAGGCGCCCTTGGCAAGTTCGGCGGCCAGCGCGCTGGAGAGCGTGCAGCCGGTGCCGTGCGTGTTCTTGGTCGGCACGCGCATGGCTTCGAACCAGTGCAGGCCAGCGGCGGTGGCAAGGACGTCAGGACTTTCGTCGCTATCGAGATGGCCGCCCTTGACCAGCACTGCGGCCGGGCCAAACGCCCGCAGCTGTTCGGCCTGCGCCGCCATCTCGGCTCGGTTTGTCGCCACCGGCTGGTGCAGCAGTGCGGCGGCTTCCGGCAAGTTCGGGGTCAGGAGTGTCGCAAGCGGCAGCAGCCGGCGGGTCAGCACGTCGACCGCCTCAGGCGCGAGCAAGGCGGCGCCACCCTTGGCGATCATCACCGGGTCGATGACGATCGGAATGTCGCGGTGGTCAGTCAGTGCACCGGCAACGGCATCGGCGATGCCGGCATTGGCGATCATGCCGATCTTGACGGCATCGACGCGCACATCGGCAAAGACGGCATTGATTTGGTCGGCGACGAATTGCGGCGGCACCAGATGCACGCCGCTGACGCCTTGGGTGTTCTGCGCCGTCAGCGCGGTCAGCACCGCCATGCCGTAGACGCCGCGGGCGGAAAAGGCCTTGAGATCGGCCTGGATGCCGGCGCCGCCCGAGGGATCGGAGCCGGCGATGGAGAGAACGTTGCGGATCATGCGCGGGCCTTTCGAATTTCTGCGGCGATGCGGCGCGTGGCCGCTTCGGGATCCGGCGTACCGCAGATGGCGGAGACGACGGCAAGGCCCTTGGCGCCCGCAGCAAATACTTGGGCGACATGATCCGCCTTGAGGCCGCCGATCGCAACCGACGGCACCGGCGAGGCCTTTACCAGCATGGCAAGACCGTCAAAACCGATCGGCTGCTTGTGATCGGCCTTGGTCGGCGTCGCAAACACCGGCCCGACGCCGGTATAATCGACCAGATCCGGATCGACGGCGGCGGCAAGCGCCGCGGTCTCGACCGAGAGGCCAAGGATCATGGCAGGGCCGATCATCGTCCGCGCCGTGCGCGCATCCAAATCCTCCTGGCCGATATGCAGACCGTCGGCGCCGATGGCGATTGCCGCCTCGACATCGTCGTTGACGATGAACAGGGCGCCGGTCCCGACAAGCGCCTGTTTCAAGGCGCGGCCGGTCTCGATCATCCCGACGGTGCCGGCATGTTTGTCACGCAACTGCACCATCGTCGCGCCGCCGGCAACGGCAAGGCGCGCCGTTTCCACCATGCCGATCCCCGCGCAGAGATCGGGGTCGAGGACGAGATAGAGCGAAAGGTCGAAAGCCTTCATGCCGCCGATATCCTTGCCCTGGCGTCAAGCGTTTCGGCGTCGAGCGCTGCCAGCGCATCGAGGAAGCGCCAGGAGAAGGAGCCGGGGCCGGCGGCGCCGAGTGCCGCGTCTTCGCCGGCGATGGCGAAGGTCGAAAGGGCGGCGACCGTGGCGCCGAAAATGTCCTCGGGCGCCGTTGCCGCAAAGGCGCCGACGAGGCAGGTGAGCGAGCAGCCGAGCGCGGTGACTTGCGGCATCAAGGCCGATCCGCCTTCGATGCGCACGGCTCGCTCGCCGTCGGTGACGAAATCCATGGCGCCGGTCACGGCGACGACCGCCCGCTGACGCTCGGCGAGCCATCGCGCCGAACCTTCCGCCTGCTCGACTGGGTCGCGGCTGTCGACGCCCTGGCCGCGGCTCTCTCCGCCGGCCAGCGCGATGATTTCGGAAGCGTTGCCGCGGATGATGGTCGGATGCAGCGCCAGGAGATCGGCGACGGCGTTGCGGCGGAAGGCCGTTGCATAATGAGCGACCGGGTCGAGCACCCAGGGCTTGGCGGCTGAAGCCGCCGCCTTCGCCGCCGCCTGCATGCCGTCGATCCATTGCGTCGACAGCGTACCGATATTGATGGTCAGCGCACTGGCGATCCCGGCGAATTCGCCGGCTTCTTCCGCGGCATGCACCATGGCGGGCGAGGCGCCCGCGGCAAGCAGAACATTTGCGGCGATGTTCATGGCGACGTAATTGGTGATGCACTGAACGAGCGGCGGCTTCTCGCGCATCGCCTTCAGCATCGCTCCGGGTGTGGTCTTGGTCTGCATATGGCCCCTTTCAGGCGGGGGCGGCCACGGGGCGGTTCGTGCGGGCGATGCCGCGACCCCGAGCGACTCCCTCCGCCGGCATTATCCGGTTCAGGTTCGAAGGGTGCTTCTCAGCCCGTCTGTCGACGAACGCCCCTGTCTCTCATCGCGTTTCTTTTCGCAGAGAACGGGGCTGATGTCACCTCGAAAATGACAATCATGCGACCGACGCGGCGCGCGATGGCTATGGATGATTTATGGGTCGGGATCGCCTTTCATGAAGGACGAGAGATCGCCGCCGATTCGGGTCTTGACCAGGTTTTCCCGAAAGTCGTCTGCCGGTTCTCTTCCGGGTTGGCCGGGTCCTTGCCTTTTCGCCATGCGGCTATCCTCTCCTTTTTCAAAAGGAATAACCGCAGCAACCGTGGGTGCAATCAATTTCTAAAATACATCTTCGTATTTGTGAGGGGTTGGCTGCCAGCATTGGTGAGGGTGCTGATGCGGGAAAGCAGTCTTTTCTTTGAAAGAATGAAGTTCATCTTCCCAAGACTTTTCTGCATTTGGAATAGCGCGAAGTTATTCACCCTATCCGTTCATCGATGGAATTTTTCAATGTAGCCGAGCACGAGAACAGCTTCGCGTAAGTTGCGTGTCGTCTCATCGCCTCGCCATTCAGTTTTATTCCGGCTGTCGAAATTTGGTGGCGATTTCGTTGCGGTAAGCCTCTCCCAGGGCGTGGAATCAAACTCCCAGAACGCGAAGTAAATATCTAACGGAAACTTTACCGTGCTGACACGCTTAGGTTGACCAAACGATGGATTGTAGCGATATGACTTTACACGCCAATAAAATCTTCCTGAAGTTGTATTTTCAATGAGAAAATTTTTGAAAGCCGATACGAAGTGTGGCCTCCAGACTGTCGCCTCCGTTCTGATATTTATCGCCTGGGCGAATCCTTCCTTTTCGCAAACTGCTGTTCCTGCCGATCAGGAAGCGGGGCAGGTGCAGGCGCCGGCGATAAAATCCCAGAAATTCGACGACTGGTATTATCGCTGCTCGGGTTCTGAAGGCACCGAGGCCTGCGAAGTCGCCCAGATCGCGCAAGTCGCCAAAGATGGCGAGAACGTCAATGTGCTGACGCTGGCGATCGCAGCTGCGCCGGCCGGGTCCCAAGGCAAGGGCGAGAAGGGCAGGGGCGAGAAGGGCAAGGGCGAGAAAGGCAAGCCGGGGCTGACGCTGACCGCTCTGCTGCCGCTCAACGTCTTCCTGCCCTCGGGCCTGTCGATCAAGGCCGACGGCAAGCCCGTTGCGAAACTTGACTACCGCAATTGCAACCAGGCCGGATGCTGGGCGCAGCTGGCGCTGGATACGAAGACGGCGACGGCGCTCAAGAAGGGCTCGACCGCCGAAGGGTTGGTGCGGCTGATGAACGGCCAGGACGTCAATATCCGTTTCTCGCTGAAAGGGCTGCAACCGGCCCTCGACGAACTTCAATCCATCGCCGCGAAGTAGCCGAATTTCAAAATGACCACTGAAATTCGATACTCCTTGGTCGCTGGCGCCGTCCTGGCGATGGGTGTCGCACCCGCTTACGCGCAGTCGCCTGCCGATGATTTCAACCGCCGCCAGGAGCAGCAGTCGCAGACGCAGCGGCTGGATGCCCTGCGCCGCGCCACACCGGGTGGCGGTGCGGATACGGAAGACGGCTCTTTGCCGGCCAGCCAGGCAAATGCGGCCTGTTTCGACATCACTCGCGTCGAGATCGATGGGGCAAATCTGCTATCGGCGCAGGAGATCGGCAAGGTGACGGCGCCTTACGGCAACCGATGCGTCGGCCTGGCGGAGATCAATGCCGTTCTCAGGGATGTGACGCACCTCTATATCGATCATGGCTATGTGACCTCGCGTGCCTACGTGCCGCAGCAGGATATCGCCAAGACCAGGGTCCTCCGTCTGCTCGTCGTCGAGGGCACGCTTTCCGACATCTATCTCAATGGCCAGAAAGTGACCGGCAACGGTTCGCTGGCGACAGCCTTTCCCGGGCTGATCGGCCGGGTCGTCAATATCCGCGATATCGAGCAGGGCCTCGACCAGATGAACCGGCTGCAGGCCAACGACGCCAAGTCGGCCATGCTGCCCGGCCCCAAGGACGGAACCTCCATCCTGAACATCGAAAACCACCCGCGCCGCCCCTGGCATGTCTCCTTGGGCAACAACAATATGGGCCAGGAAAGCACCGGCTTTTCCAGAAGTTCGGCATCGCTCGGCTTCGACGATCTGCTTGATATCAACGATCAGTGGTCGTTCTCCTACGAGCATAGCGGTCCGGACTATCCGTGGAGCAACGACGGAAACGGATATGGCAACAGCTATTCCGGCAATGTCAGCGTCCCCTACGGCTATTCCACGGTTTCGCTGAACGGCTCCTGGTACCAGTATGAAAGCACGGTCGAAGGAAATTTCTCATCGCTCGATACCTCGGGCAATTCAGGGCAGGCAGGCCTCGGCCTCGATCGCGTCGTCTTTCGCGACAAGGATTCGATCACGACGGTCCGCAGCAGCCTGACCTACAAGCAGACCAACAACTTTCTGCTCGGCAATCTGATCGAGGTCGGCAGCCGCCGCTATACGGTCGGCGATATCGGCATTTCCCACTCCCGCCGTATGTTCGGCGGCATTTGGGTGTTCGACGTCAGCTATGACAAAGGGCTCGGTCTCTTCGATGCCGTGGACCCCGGAGATCCGGGTGCCGGAAATGCAGACCCACGTTTTTCCAAATTCAACGCGACGGTCAGCGTGACGCAGCCATTCCAGGCCGCCGGCCGGCAGTTCGAACTGACATCGCTGGTCAGCGGTCAATATTCCCCCGACAATCTCCTCGGCGCCGAGCAGATCTCGCTTGGCAGCTACAGCAATGTCCGCGGCACCCGCGAAAGCGTGCTCTTCGGCAATAACGGCATGTTCAGCCACAACGAGATCGTCTGGAGAACGGGGTCCAACCAGGGTGGCGGCGCGGCTGCGAAGGCATTCGGCGAGCTGCGCCCCTATCTCGGCTTCGATTACGGCCACATCTACGCGCAACAGCGCCTCGATATATCAGGCGGCGATCTCGCCAGCTGGACGGCCGGCATCAGGACCGTCGGCGGCAATCTCAGCGCCGACCTCGGCTATTCCGACATTGTTGCAAGCAGCCTCGACGGGGTCGACGGCGGGCTCTTTTATTTCAGCGCATCGGCTCATTGGTAACGAAAGCAGGAAAATGATCATCCGCAGCATCTCGACGAACAAGTCCGTCAAAACCCTTTCAAGATCGACGGCGCTGATCCTTGCTTTTTCGATGGCGCTTGCCGGCTGTGCCGGACGGGAGGCGCGGCCGGTCGCTTCGACCAACCCGACCGACAGCGCCTTCGATTGCGCCGGCATCACCCGTGAATTCGAGGCGAACGAGCGGCAGATCACCTCGACGGTGAAGGAGCGGACCGATGCGCAAGGCAAGAACATCGTTCTTGGGGCGACCGGTGTGCTCCTGTTTCTGCCGGCGCTGTTTTTCATGGATCCGAAATCGCCTGAGAAGGTCGAGATCGACGCATTGCGCAACAGGAACAATGTCCTGACCAGCATTGCCAAATCGAAAGGGTGCCCCGCGCCCAAGTCCCAGTTGACCGAGCTCTACAAGCATCTCGACGCCAAGGCCAAGCCTGCATCGTCGTCGGACAACAGGAACTGAATTCGCTGACATTCGAACCTTATGCCTGAATCCCGGAGCTTCTGTATGCGTATCGTGCGTTTTCTAACCCTTCTGCTTCTGGCGGCGACGCTTGCGTCCTGCGTCACGACAACCGATCCCCGGCTGATTGCGGCTCTCCAACGAACCTCTGTGCGCGAAATCCGGGTTGAGTTGGCGCCCGACGTCAAGACATTCGGTTTCGGCGACAAGGCGGACCAGCAGGTGCCGGAGGCGGTTCGCACGCTTCAGGCGACGATGGCGAAGGAATTGATCGGCGTGCCCGGCGGCCCCACGCGCGGCAGGCTGGTCGTGACGCTGCACGTCTTCGATGTCACCACCAAGCAGGCCCGGATCATCGGCGGCCATGACAGCATGATCGATGGGACCGTGCGGCTGGAGAACGCCGAAACAGGGCAACTGATCGCCGAAGCGCAAAACATTCATGGCGAAGACCTCTCCATGCGCGGGAGCGGCTACGGCGTGATCGTCGCTGTCGCGATCAACGCGGCAACGACGTCAGGGGCGCCTGACATTATGGCGCAGCGCCTGTCCAAGTCCTTTACCCGCAATGTGAAGACCTGGCTCACCCAGAAATAGGCCTGCGATGAGGCTCAGTGCCGCCGCAGTGGCGGCGGCGCCGAGCGACGATTGATATCGAGACACAAAACCAGTTGTGCGTTTGGGAAGACAAAACGATGCGTGAGAAAACCGGTCCTGGTTCTGAAGCAAGGGGTCTTGGCTGCCGGCTCGGCAGATTTGCCAATCGCTCGCTTGCCGTCGTGCTCAGCGCACTCTTGGTCTTTCAGCCGATGCTGGCCAATGCCCAATCGGTTTCTGCGAGCACCACGGCGCCCGTCGCCAACCAGCCGGGCGTCGGCACCGCCCCGAACGGCGTGCCGCTCATCGACATCGTCACCCCGAATGCGAGCGGCCTGTCGCATAACAAATACGACAATTTCAACGTCGGCACACCGGGTCTCATCCTCAACAACTACAAGGGCGAGGTCGGCACCTCCAATCTCGGCGGCTTGACGCCGGGCAATCCCAATCTCAACACATCAGGTCCCGCATCGGTCATCCTCAACGAGGTCACCAGCGGCAACCGCTCGGGATTGAACGGCCCGATCGAGGTGTTCGGCGGCCGGGCGGATGTCGTCATCGCCAATCCGAACGGCATCACCTGCGACGGCTGCGGCTTCATCAACACGCCGCATGCGACACTGACCACGGGCGCGCCTCAAATCGGCGCCGATGGCAAGCTCAACGGCTTTACCGTCAATGGCGGCGACGTCACCATCGGGCCGAACGGCGGCAATTTCTCCGCCGGGTCTGGCGCCGTCGACCTCTTCGACATCGTTTCTCGGGCGGTCCACGTCAACGGTCCTGTCTATGGCAAGGATCTTCGCGTCACGGCTGGCCGCAATCAATTCGATTATGCCACCGGCAACGCCACGGCACTTGCCGCGACATCAGGCACGCCGGAATATGCGATCGACGGCACAGCACTCGGCGCCATGCAGGCCGACCGCATCAAGATCGTCGTCACCGAAAAGGGTGCCGGTGTGCGCATGAGCGGCAATCTTGCCGCCAACACCAACGAGCTGTCACTGTCGGCCGACGGCAAGATCTCGCTCGGCAACGTCTCCGGCCAGCAGGGCGTTTCGATCTCCTCGAAGGCGAAGGTGACGGCCGCCAAGGTGGCCTCTAAAGCCAAGGTCGCAGCTCAGGCGGGGCAGGGCATCACGCTGGATACGGTCGCCGCCGATGGCGACATCGTGCTGTCAAGCGGCAGCGGGCTGTTGAGTGTCGGCGGCGAGGTGAACAGCGCCGCCAACGTGCTGATGTCGTCGGCGGCCGGCATTGCCGCCGGCAGCATTACCGCCGGCAATGCGCTCTCTTTGTCCGCTACGTCGGGCGACATCCAGGTTGTCGGTGCGGTCAAGGGCACCGGCGCGCTCTCCATCACCGCCACATCAGGCGCGATCTCGGCTGCCTCGCTCGTCAGCAGCAACAATATCGCGCTTTCCGCCGGCGCCGATATCGGCGTCTCCGGCGATATTCTGGCGCAGGGCAACGTCACGGCGTCAGGCCGCTCGATCTCGGCCGATACGGTCGTTTCCGGCCTCGACATCGCTGCGACCAATGCGGCAAACGGCAGCACGGTTCTATCAGGCGCGGGTGACATCCAGCTTGCCGCCAGCGGCGGCGCCGTCGATGTCGAGGCACTCCTGTCGGCCGGCGATACGTCGGTCACATCAGCGGTGCTGACGGCCCAGAGCGTCATCGCGCATGGCGCCATTGCGATCAACGCGGCCACAGATGTAAGCGGTCAGATCCTCAGTGCCGGCAACATCGACATCACCGGCTCGGCCATCTCGGCCGACGCCATCATCGCCGGCATCGACTTTGCGGGAACGGAAGCGGCCGGCGGTAATATCGTGCTGACGCAGAGCGGCGATCTCTCCCTTGTCGCCAGCGGCGACATCGATGCCGGCACCCTGCTTGCGGCCGGCAATCTCTCGGCTTCCGCCGCCAACCTCAGTGCCGCTGCTATCACCAGTCATGGCGCGATCACGCTTTCCGGCAACACCGACGTCACCGGCCAGCTCCTTGGCGCCGGCGATATATCGATCAGCGGCGGCTCGATTGCGGCGGGCACGATCGTCGCCGGCATGGACTTTGCCGCCACCGCCGCCTCGCCGAGTGGCGCCATCGCCGTCGGCTCGGCCGGCGACTTGACGCTTGATGCCGGTAGCAGCGGGAGCGTCGATATCGACACGCTGCTTGCCGCAGGCGCGCTCCTCGTCGATGCCGGCCGTTTCCAGGCCGACAATGTCAGCGGTCACGGTGCCGTTGCCATCAACGCCGATACATCGGTCACCGGCCAGATCCTTGGCGCCGGCGACGTCTCGGTCACGGGTCCCGCCATTCAGGCCGGCGCCATCGTCTCCGGCGTCGATTTTGCCGCCACCGCCCAGTCGGCCAATGGCGACATCGCGCTGGGGCAGGCCGGCGATCTCACGCTCGAGGCGACGGGCACCGACATCAGCGCCGGCAACCTGCTTGCCGCCGGAAGCGTCGATGCCGGAGCAGCGGGTGATGTCAGCGCCAATGTTGTCGCCCATCAGGATATGACGATCGTTGCCGGCGGCACGATCGACCTTACCGGCCAGTCGCTTGCCGCCGGCAACGCCAGCCTCTCGGCGCGGGACATCACCGTCGATACTCTCGTTTCCGGCCTCGACTTCGCCGCCACCGCCGCATCCGCCGGCACGCTGAAGCTCCAGCAGACCGGCAGCATGAACCTTGCCGCAACAAGCGGTTCGATCACCGCCGGCAACGCCCTGCTGAGCAGCGGCGCTCTTTCGGCCAGCGCCAGCCAGAATATTGCCTATAACAAGCTCCAGAGCCTCGCCAGCGCTGCGCTCACGGCGTCGGGCGGCCAGATCAGCTACGGCAATCCCACCCGCACTGCCGGCAACCTGACGCTCAGCACGACCAATATCGATCTCTCCAATGGCCGGGCGAGCAACCTCGCCGCCGGCGGTACGCTGACGCTCAATGCGGCGAGCGCCAACCTTGCCAACAGCAGCCTCACTCTCGGCGGACTGGCTCTCAATCTCTCCGGCACGGCCGATCTCAGCGGCGCCCGGGTCAATGCCGTCACCAGTGCCGGCGGTTCGGGCGATATCGCCATCAAGGCGGGCGGTCTTACCACGACGGCCGGCACCGCGCTGCTCGCCGCCAACGACCTGACGTTGACACTGCCGTCGCTGACCAATGCCGGACAATTGGCAGCCCGCAACGATCTCACATTCAACATTTCCAGCAACTTCACCAACAATGCCACGGGCCTCGCCTATGCCGGCAACGACGCCACCCTCTTCGTCGGCGGCGTGCTCACCAACAATCAAGGCGCCATCCTCGCCAACCACGACCTTCAGATCGCCGGAGCGGCGGCCGGGCTGAGAAACACGGGCGTCACCAATATTTCCGGCATGATCCAGGCCGGAAACGACATGTCGATCCTGACCAGCAACCTGACCAACCAGCGGGCCGCCACACCGCAATGGACCACCGGGACGCTGGTGTCTTCAGGCGTCGTCAGCGGCTTCACGCTGAATCCCGTCGCCGCCGGCCTGCCTTTCGGCTATCTCGAGACCGCAGACCAGAACATGTACCAACTCTACGCCGGCGTCGATCCGGCGCTGTGGCAGGATTATGAGCCGCTGCTCTGGTCGAAGGCGACGCTTGCCGACGGCACGACCTATCATGCATGGACCTGGATTTCGGCCGATGGACCCGAAAAGGTCGGGCCGATCATCGACTGGATCAGGGACCGGGTGCCGACGGACGCGAACGGCAATCCCGTTGTCGATCCCAACAATCCGTCGCGTTATTTCATCGTCGACGAGGTAAATTTCAGCGGCTCGGACGAAAGCACCACCTATACCTGGGATTGGTCGTCCAATCTCAGCCAGTCGGTCTATGAGGACCGCTTGGTCGGCACGCTCAGCCCGGAAGCGACGATCCGGGCGGGCCGCAACCTTTCGATCGACGCCACGAATCTGACCAATGCCTACAGCTCGATCGAGGCCGGCGGCAACGCGACGCTGAAGGGCTCGACACTCAACAATACGGGCGTCACGCTCTTTCGCACGACGACGACGACCTGCAACGCGCAGGGCGCGTGCACGGCCTATGATGCCAATGGCAACGCCAATCCCTCGAAGAACATCGCCAACGGCTCGACGATCGTCAGCTCCGTCCAGGCGATCGGCGGCGTCTCGGCCAACATCAAGGCCGGTGGTGCGCTTTCCGTCGATTTCGGCAGCGTCAACAACACGTCCGCAGCCGGCTCGATGGCCGGCGGCGCCAGCGTGGCGGCGACAAGCAACCCCGGTGATCCGCTTTCGGCGCTCACCGGTCTGACGGCCGGCGGCGCGTTGTTCAACGTCAACGCGGCGCTCGGCGGCGTCACCGCCAACGGCGGCAGCCTGCTTGCCGGGCTCGGCAATATTGCCGAGCGCATCCGCGTCGACGGCGCAGCCCTTGCGGCCGCCGCCAAGCCGCAATCGGGCGGCTTCGGCGGCACCATACGCGGACAGATCTTCCTGTTCGAAACCCGCGCCGAATTCCTCGACGTCGGCAAGTTCTACGGCTCCGGCTATTTCATGAACAAAATCGGCTACGTGCCGGAGACGACGGTTCCGTTCCTGGGTGATGCCTATTTCGAGAACCAACTGATCGACACGCAGTTGCGGCAGCTTGTCGGCGAAGGCCTCGGCAGAAGCACCTTTATCGCCGGCAATGACGCCATCCAGCAGATGAAGACGCTGCTCGACGAGGGTGCCAACTATGCCAAGGAGCACGGCCTGGCCATCGGCCAAGGGCTCACGCCTGAGCAGGCGGCAGCCCTCACCAAGTCGATTGTCCTTTACCAGTGGCAGACCGTCGAGGGCGTGCAGGTGCTCGCGCCCGTCGTCTACGTCGCCGCTGCCGACCGGCAGAAGCTGACCGGCGCCGGCGCCGTCATGGCGGGCGGCTCGGTCGATATGAATGTCGGCAATCTCGACAATTCCGGCCTGATCGCATCCGCTGGCGGCCTGACCGTCTCCGGCAGCTCCATCCAGGGCAGCGGCACTTTCCTGTCGCGCGGCGACACGGCGCTCAATGCCACCAACGGCATCACGCTGGCCGCCCAGACGATGACGATCGGCGGCCAGAACGTCGTCAACACCAATGCCGGTGTGACGGCAGGCGGCAATCTGCAGCTCGCCGGCGGCAGCGGCGATCTGGCGCTGAAGGGCGTCAAGGTCAATGCCACAGGCAACGCCTCGCTCACCGGCAACAATGTCACGCTGGCTGCAGCCAAGGTCGATAATTCAGGCCAGCAGAATGCCACCGGCAGCCAAGTTGCCAGCGGCGCAGCCCTGACGATCAAGGCAACCGACAACGTCAACGTCATCGGCAGCTCCGCCAAAGCGGGCACGACGCTCGATGTGACCGCCGACAAGGGCTCGGTGGCCGTGGTGGCGACCGATGTCGCCCGCAACAACCAATCCGGCTACACCAGGACCCTCTCCACCGACCAGCAGCAATCGCAGCTATCCGCCGGCACGAATGCGACGATCAAATCAGGCGACGACATCCTGCTCTCCGGCTCCTCCGTCAAGGCCGGCGGCAATGTCGCGCTCAGCGCCGACGACGACATCGATATCACCGCCGCGCAGGAGCATTCCGCATCCACCTTCGGCAAGAAGTCCTCCTCGTCGATCACCCATGTCGGCTCGGAGATATCAGCCGGGGGCGACCTCTCGGTGACCGCAGGCAACGGCAGCGGCGATCACGACCTCAACATCGTTGGCAGCAAACTCGCCGCCGACGGCAAGCTCGCTCTCGATGCCGACGGCGACGTGACGATCGCCGAAGCCACCGACACCGCGACCCTCGACACCAAGCTTAGCACCAAGGGCGGTTTCCTCGGCAAGAGCGAGAAGACGACCACGCATCTGGAAACGACGACGGCCGTCGGCTCGTCGATTAGCGGCGGCGCAGGCGTAGATCTTCAGTCGGGCAAGGACATGGTCATTTCCGCCTCGAAGATCGAAGCCGGCAAGGACGACGGCACCGACCCGGCGGACCTCAACATCAACGCCGGCGGTGACCTGATCATCGCCTCCGGAATGGATACCAGCGCCAAGGACGACAAGGGCTCGCGTAGCGGCTTCCTGTCGAAAGGCTCATCCAGCCACAAGAGCTACGACGAGACGACGGTCGGCTCGCAGCTGAGCGCCAGCGGCGATGTCAATCTTGACGCGGGCAAGGCAGCTGTAATCGCCGGTTCAAAGGTCGATGCCGACGGCTCGATCAACGTCGCGGCCGACAGTGTCTCTATCATCGGGGCGCAGGAGACGCACGAGCTCGAGGAGCAGCACAAGAAATCCGGCATCGGCGTCGGTTCCGGCGGCGGGTTTATTTCGATCTACGGCAGTCAGCAGAACAAGGGCGCACAGGCCTCGACGCTGAATGTCGGCTCGGCGCTTTCCGCCGGCGAGGACGTCAACCTGACGGCGCGGGCAACCGACCTGAACATCATGGGCTCTTCGGTCGATGCCGAGCGCGACATCAATCTGTCGGCCGCGCGCGACGTCAACATCACACCAGGGGCGGAAAGCTTCTCGCAGTCGGAAGAGGAGAAGAAGTCCGGCTTCGGCCTGTCCTTCTCCGCTGGCAATGGCGGCTTCTCGGTCGGCATCGGCGCGCAGACGAGCAAGGACAGCTCGGCGCAGCAATCCGACACCAACGCCACGTCCATGCTCTCGGCCGGCCGCGACCTCAACATCTCCGCCGGCAACAATGTCAACCTGCAGGCCGCCCAGGCCTCGGCCGAGCGCGATGTCAACCTGTTCGCCACCAAAGACATCAATCTTCTGTCGGCCAATGACGTCACCAATTATCAGGAGGTGCACGAGAGGACGTTCGCTGGCGTGACGCTCAGCGTCTCCAGCCAGGTCGGAAGTGCCGCCCAGAGCATCGTGAACTCGGCGGAGCGGCTGTCGGATCCGGGCGGCGTCAATGCGCTGACCAACACTGCGATTGCCGGGCTTGGCTTCTATGAGGGACTCAAGGGCCTTAAGGGCGTCTCCGACGACCTCGTCAGCGGTAAGGGCCTGTCCTTTAGCATCGGCCTGAACGCAGGTGTCAACCATCAGCAGAGCGCGTCCTCGACGACGACGTCTACGCCTGTCGTCACGGATATCCGCGCCGGCCGCTCCATCACCATGGATGCGCAGAACGGCTCCATTACGAGCGACGGCGCCCAGATAGCGGCTGGCTATGACAAGTTCGGTCTGCCGACCATCTCCGACGATCCGTTGGCCGGCGACATCATCCTATCGGCGAGGAATGGCAACATCAATCTCAATGCCGCCACCGGCGCGTCGGATTCGACGAGTTCGAACAGCTCATGGAGCGCCGGCGTCGGCGTTAATTTTGGCTGCAACACGAAGATCGGCTGCGATGCCAGTGTCGGCGCCAGCGGCTCTTACGGCAAAGGCGGCTCCGACACCACCGCCGTCACCCACACCAACACCCATCTCAACGGCACCGGCGATGTTACCATTCTTACTAACGACCTTGCCCTAAAAGGGGCGACCGTTACGGGCAATTCCGTCGTGGCCAACGTCAGGAATCTGACAATCGAGAGCCTGGTTGATAGCGCCACAGCCAATGCCGATCAGCTCAGCCTTTCGGGCCAGATCGGTTTCGGTTCCACCGGCATCTCGGGCGTCACGCAGAGCGCTAAAGGCGATGCCATAGTCGTCTCGGAGCAATCCGGCATTCATGCCGGCACCGGCGGTCTTTCCATTGACGTGAGCGGTCAGACCTCGCTGGTTGGCGGCTTGATCACCAGCGAAGCGGTTGAGGGGCGCAATAGCTTCTCCACCGGTACGCTGACGGTCGCCGATATCGATACGCATTCGACCTGGAAGGCCGACACCTATGGCGGCTCGATCGGCACGAGCGGTCTTTCGCTCGCGCCGCCGGTCAAGGCCGGGGAGACCGAGACCGGCAAGGCTTATTCGGTCATCGGTCCGAACATTGGCATCATCATCACCGATCCGGAGCACCAGACGCAGGATCTCGGCACGATCCGTCGCGACACAAATAACACCAACACCTCGCTGCCTGGTCTGCCGGACCTGCAGAACATCCTAATGGATCAATACAAGACCCAAGCCGATCTTCAGGCGGCGCAGAAGACCATGGCGGGATTGGTCGGGGACATTGCATCCGAATTGTATAAACAAGCCGTCATCAACCACGATCAAGCAGGCATGGATTATTGGAGTGAAGGCGGTCTTGGTCGCGCAGCCCTACATGCGATCGGCGGCGGCATCCTCGGTGGAGTCAATGGCTGGGAAGGGGCTGTTAAGGCCGCTCTCGGGGGCGCCGCCTCCACGCTGTTCGGTCCGGCGATCGAGCGGCTTGTCAACGGCATGCTCAAAGGCACCAAGTACGAAGGAACAGAAGAAGGCGCCGCTCTCGCAAAGCTAATTGGCGCAAGCCTTAGCGCTGCTGTCGGCGGTGTAGCTGGCGGCGGGGAAGGGGCGGCCTACGGCGCCGCAAACTACCAAAACAACTATCTCAATCATGCCGACAACGACGCTCTTGCCGCCGCGAAAGCCGCATGTGACGGGGGCAAGGGTGATCCTAAAGACTGTGGAGAGCAAACGCGACTCGAACAGAAAGACACACAGCAGCAGGCCGCCTATGTCGCTTGCCGAGCAAACGGCTACAGTGGTTCCGGATGCGTTGCGGTCTTGAGTGACGTGGTTGCATCGCTGTCGAGCTACGCAGGTACAATTTCTTTTTGGGCGTCACAAAACGATCAGGAAGCCGCCAAGCAACTGCTAAATAACACCGGTGGGGTTGATCAAATCCTGAAAATTCTCGCGCCCAATGGCGTCGAGAATCTGACGGCCGAACAGAAGCGCGACCTTCCAGCGATTTACGGGCTCTTGGTCACAGATCCCGCCGGCGTTTTGGGTATCCCGTACATGATCCAGCAGGCAAACAATGGCGATCCTGCTGCCATGGCTCAAGTTGTCGCGTTGGCGACCAAGCTCAAGATCTTCGGATCTTCAACTCTGGGCGCCACAAATCCGCAGTCGAGTGTTTGGTCGCTCAATCCGATTGACAGGGGTAAATCAATCGAGTCATCGCTCGCACGAACCGAGTACAGCAATACGAATGGCTGGTTCAATATCGGTGCCGAGAATAATGGATATTTTCCGCTGATCGATTTCCAGAAGGGGAGTACGGTAGTCAGCCTGAAGACCATCGACACTACGGGATCGGCATGGATGGCCAGGATGAAAAATACGATTGACCAACTTGATGAGGCCGCCATAACGGTCGATGGCAGCCTAGCGACCAAAGTGCTCGATATACGAGTTCAGCCAGGCGGCGCGGACGCTGCGAAGGCCCTTGTCCGGTACGGCACAGATAAAGGCGTTACAGTGATAATTAAGGAGTTTCAATAGTGGAACGCACTAGGCGAGAGCGATTAGAGCTGATTTTCACCCTATTTCCCGATAGTGGGCGAACGACCGTCATCGCAGAAAAGCCGAGAATTGAAGTGGGTGAACGGCGACGTGGCGCGCTAACGGCGGTTGAAGCGCTGGAGACTATTCTCTCGGTGCTGCGTGCGCTTCAACTCGACGAAAAATTCCAAGCTCACGGGGCCTCTCTGCAACTCAAAAAACTCCTAACGTCAGCTAGAAATACTGGTCGACTCGGAGAAATCGAAACTTCAACGCTCATTTTTAATTACGGCGCCGTGGCAAACGCTGAGCTTTGCCACATCATAGTAACAGAGAAAGTCCCAGGCGCGTCAATCGATTGGGAGCGATGGACGTCGCCGTTTGTCGTGTCGCCTTACTTCGTTCAGGGATGGGTTGCTGACGTTGAATATAACGAATGGCAAAATGCTGAGGACACACTCCTCTACAAGGCCGAGAAGCGGGATTACTCCTCCTTGCCCATGCGCTCTAATGGATTGCCACCGCCGCTTGAACAGATGGTGATCGACATCTCGCAGAACCCTGGTCGTCGGCAATTTCGCTCGGGGTATATGGAAGCGGTAGGGGCAGTCATGTGGCTAAGTGAACTATTTTGGCGCTATGTCGGTGTCGATCACAAGGAGCGGCTGGCCGGGTTTTCAGGAGCCAAGATCAAGCAGGTAACAGATGATGTGGTCCGTATCATCGTCTCTGAAACCAGCTTTACCGACGATTCCACTCGTGATTTGCAGGAGCGCTTGCGCAACGTTTTGTATAAATAGGCATTTCCCACGCGCTATTTTCTGAAGTTGCCTCCTAGCTCAAATCATGCAGCCCCGTCGTAATCGCCGCCCCAATCGAAAACTCCGAAAACCGCACCCTCAACCCGCTGCGCTCCGGCGTGCAGGCGGTCGGTCCGACCTCGTAGTGCATGGCTGCCGGAAAGGGCGCTAACCGCAGCAGCGGCCAGAAGCTGCCATCACGTGAAGCCTGGATGCGCATCGCGCCGTTTTTGACGGTCACGCGGATGCGGAAATCCTCCAATTCCTTGAAGGGCTGCGCCACCGACCAGTCGGATTTGCCGTCGGTGACGACGGTGCTGAGGAAGGCTTCGCCGTCGGTGAATTCGACGCCGGTTTTCACCCAGCGTTTTTCATCGATGCGCACCATCAGGCCGGCCTGGTCGTAGAGGGTGCGGAATTCGCCCTGGACGCGGATTTGTGCGGTGAAGCCGTCGGCCCTCGGAAAGGCGAGGAAATGGCCGCTGTCGCGGATGAAACCGTAATGGGTCTCTCGCCAGAAATCGGTTTTCTCATCGGTCGTCAGGGTGAGGGCGGCTTCGTCTGCCCGCCAGTTGGCCGGCTCGTTCAGCCATTTTCCGGCGTTGAAATCGATGCTCATCCTGTTCTCCCGTTCCGTTGAAGCCTTGCCGCAGGGCGATCGCCTTACCTTGGCATAATGCCCGGCCGTCGTGCAGAGGGCGCGCCGCAGCCGAAGATGGTGTTTTTCCGGCGTCGTGCTACCCGCGAGGGCATAATCCGTCGCGCGTGCTTGACAGGATCGATGCATCTCTTATTCTCTTACAAAAATATGAATTACATAATTGTGGAACTAAATCGGGAGATCTCGCATGAAAACACTGGTCGCATTCCTGCTCGGCACTGCGCTCGTCGCCCTGCCTTCGACGCTCCTTGCTCAGGAAAAGGGCGGCGTCATCAACGTCGCGACGATCGGCGAGCCGCCGACGCTCGATCCGATGTCGTCGACGGCCGATCTGGTCGGCATCGTCACGCAGCATATTTTCGAAACGCTCTATACGTTCGACAAGAGCTGGAACGTCACGCCGCTGCTGGCCGAAAGCCTGCCCGAGATCAGCGCCGACGGCAAAACCTATACGATCAAGCTCAGGACCGGCATCAAGTTCCACGACAATAGCGACATGACCTCGGACGATGTCGTCGCCTCGCTTGGCCGCTGGATGAAGATCGCCTCGCGCGGCAAGCAGGTGGCCGGTTTCATCGACAAGATCACCGCCGTCGATCCGGCGACGGTCACGATCACGCTGAAGCAGCCCTATGCGCCGCTGACCTCGCTGCTCGCCTTCAACAATTCGGCCGCGATCATCATCCCCGCCGAAAAGCAGGACGAACCGATGAAGGAATTCATCGGCACCGGTCCCTATATGCTGAAGGAGCGCAAGGCCGACCAGTATATCCAGCTCGTCCGCTTCGACGGTTACAAGTCCCGCGAAGGCGACAGCAATGGTTACGGCGGCGCCCGCCATCAATATCTCGATGAGATCCGCTTCGTGCCGGTGCCGGATCCGAACACCCGCGTCGAGGCCGCCGTTTCCGGCCAGTATGATTATGTCGACTCGATCCCTGTCGAATCCTACGACAAGCTGAAGGCCTCCACCGCCTCGCAGCCGATCATCCTGAAGCCCTTCGGTTATCCCGTCTTCGTCTTCAACACGGCCGAGGGCATCAACAAGAACGTCGAAGTGCGCAAGGCCATCCGCCAGGCGCTCAGCATGGAAGACATGCTGGCCGCGGCTTTCGGCAGCACGGATTTCTACGCGCTCGACGGCGCCATCTATCCGAAGACCTTTGCCTGGTCGACGGATGCCGGCGTCGAGGGCGCCTATAACGTCGCCGATCCGGAAGGGGCGGCGGCTGCCGCCAAGAAGGCCGGCTACAATGGCGAACCGATCCGCATCCTGACCAGCCGCCAGTACGAGTTCCACTACAAGATGGCGCAGGTCGCCGCCGAATATCTGAAGCTTGCCGGCTTCACCGTCGATATGCAGGTGGTGGACTGGGCGACGCTGACGCAGCGCCGCGCCGATCCGAAGCTCTGGGATATCTACATCACCCATAGCCCCTTCCTGCCGGAGCCGGCCCTCATCGGCTCGCTCTCGACCAGCTCGCCCGGCTGGTGGGATACGCCGGCCCGCAAGGCCGCCGTCGATGCCTTCACCTCGGAAGTCGATCCGAAGAAGCGCGTGGCGCTCTGGGCCGATGTCCAGAAAGCCGTCTATGCCGACGCACCCTTCATGAAGATCGGCGACTTCAACGCCGTCTCGGCCGAGTCGACCAAGCTCGAAGGCGTCGATCCGGCGCCGTGGCCGTATTTCTGGAATGCTTCGATCAAGAAGTAAACATCGCCACCGGTACCGGCCTTCCGCGGCCGGTACCGATCGTCTTTTCTGCCGCATCCGCAAAGGCTTAAGGCCAGGCATTCATGATACGCTACATCCTCCAGCGCCTGTTCGGCATGATCGTCGTGATGTTTCTCGTCGTCACGATCGTCTTCGTCATCGTGCGCGTGACGCCGGGAGATCCGGCCGCCGTCATGCTCGGGCCGGATGCAACGCCGCAGGATATTGCCGACCTCCGATCCCGGCTCGGCCTCGATCAATCGCTCGGCCTGCAATATGTCTATTATATCGGCCAGCTGCTGAAGGGCGATCTCGGCCAGTCGATCTTCCTCAACATGCCTGTCACCTCGGCCCTGCTCGACCGCGCCGAGCCGACCTTCTTCCTGACGCTGTTCTCGCTTGCCATCGCCAGCGTCATCGCCCTTCCGATCGGCATCTATGCCGCCTATCGTCGCGGCTCCTTCGTCGACCAGGCGGCAACGACACTCGCCATGTTTGCCGCCAGCATTCCAAGCTTCTGGCTCGGCCTCATCCTGATGCAGTTTTTCGCCGTCCGGCTCAACCTCTTCCCGGTTTCAGGTTATGGCGGTCCCGGCTCGACCTTCTTCGACCGCATGTATCATCTGACGCTGCCGGCCTTCGCGCTCGGCATTGTCTCCTCGGCGCTGATCCTGCGCTTCACCCGCGCCTCGATGCTCGATGTGCTCGGCGACGATTATATCCGCACGGCGCGCGCCAAGGGGCTGATCGAGCGTCGGGTGATCCTCAAGCACGCGCTGAAAAATGCGCTGATCCCGATCCTGACGGTGATCGGCCTGACGGCGGCGGTGCTGATTTCGGGCGCCGTCGTCACCGAGACCGTGTTCGGCCTGCCGGGTGTCGGCAATCTCGTCGTCTCGGCGGTGCTGCGCCGCGATTATCCGGTCATCCAGGGCGCGCTGCTCGTCATCGCCGCGCTCTACGTGCTGATCAATTTTGCGATCGACATGCTCTATCTGCTGATCGATCCGAGGGTGCGCTACTGATGGCCGATATCGCAATCAAATCAGCCGTCGAGGGCGAGCGCAGCAAATTCCTCCGGCGCCTGCTGAAACGCAAGACGGTCGCCTGCGGCCTCTTGATCCTGACGATCTTCGTGCTTCTGGCGGTCTTCGCACCTGTCGTCGCGCCCTATTCGCCGTCGAAGCTTTCCATCGTCAACCGGCTGAAGCCGCCGAGCGGCATGTTCTTCTTCGGCACGGACGAGTTCGGCCGCGATGTCTTTTCGCGCACGATCTTCGCCGGCCGCCTGTCGCTGCTCGTCGGTGTTGCGGTCGTGACGCTCTCGGCCGTGATCGGCGTGACGCTCGGGCTACTGGCCGGTTTCTTCCAGAAGCTCGACACACCGATCGCCCGGCTGATCGACGCGATGATGGCGTTTCCGGATATTCTGCTGGCGATCGCGCTCGTCGCAGCCCTCGGTCCCTCTCTGACAACCGTGATCATCGCGCTGTCGATCGTCTATGCGCCGCGCCTTGCCCGCATCGTCCGCGCGTCGACGCTGGTTATTCGCGAACTGCCCTATGTCGAGGCGGCGAGGGCGCTTGGCATTTCGACCTTCCATATCATGACGCGGCATGTGCTGCGCAATCTGCTGTCGCCGATCCTCGTGCAGGCCACATTCCTCTTCGCCAGCGCCATGCTTGCCGAAGCCGGCCTGTCTTTCCTCGGCCTCGGCGTCAGCCCTGAGATCCCGACCTGGGGAACGATGATCGCCGCCGGCCGGCAATATATCGGCCAGGCCGATTGGATGACGCTGTTTCCCGGCATCGCCATCATCCTCTCGGTGCTGTCGCTGCAGATGGTTGGCGATGGCCTGAGGGACATGCTCGATCCAAGACTTCGCAAGGATCTCTAATCCGCCGACCGTGGGTCGGCCTATTCCAATTCGCCAAATCGAAAATTGCATGACAGGAGTTTGCGTGAATCAGTTTCCCACCGCCGCCGGCAAGGTCGAGAACTCGCCTTACGAGCGGCTTGCCGCCCTCGGCATAACGCTTCCGCCGCCACCGCCGCCGATCGCCAATTTCGTCACGCATGTGCTCGAAGGTAATATGCTTTATCTCTCCGGTCAGGGACCGCGCGAGGCTGACGGTTTCCTGCATGCCGGCAAGGTCGGCGGCGGCATCAGTGTCGACGAGGCCTATGGCCATGCGCGGCTGACCGGCATCAATCTGCTTGCCGTCATGCAGGAGGCGCTGGGTGATCTCTCCCGTGTCAAGCGGGTGGTCAAACTGCTCGGCATGGTCAATGCCGTGCCCGAGTTCGAGGATCATCCGAGCGTCATCAACGGCTGCTCGGATCTGTTGATCGCAGTCTTCGGGCCGGCCGGCGAACATGCCCGCTCGGCCGTCGGCTTCGGCTCGCTGCCCGGCAACATCACCGTCGAGATCGAGGCGATCGTCGCCTTGCACGGCTGACGAGAACTTTCATATTTGGAGTAGCGTCCCATCTTATCCCGCTACCCGCCCCAGAATTCTGGAGAACTTCATGTCCACTGATATGAGACCATCAATCGGTCTTCGCCCTGTCATCAACGTATCCGGCACGATGACGAGCCTCGGCGCCTCGATCGTCGTGCCGGAAGCGATCGAGGCGATGGCATCG
This sequence comes from Rhizobium sp. BK212, assembly GCF_014197475.1. Classification (NCBI taxonomy): domain Bacteria; kingdom Pseudomonadati; phylum Pseudomonadota; class Alphaproteobacteria; order Hyphomicrobiales; family Rhizobiaceae; genus Rhizobium; species Rhizobium sp. BK212. The sequence goes on along the minus strand of NZ_JACIFS010000001.1, from coordinate 742,307 downwards.
ATCCTGCCGCACTTCGTCGAGATCAACGACCTGCAGCGCAAGGCAAGCGGCGTCATCGCCCGGCTGACCGGCGGCGAGGCGGGCTTCGTCACCGCTTCCTGCTCGGCCGGCATTTCGCTGGCTGTTGCCGGGGCAATCACCGGCAACAATCTGCTGGCGATCGAGAGGCTGCCGGATGTCGTACCGGAGAAGAACGAAGTGCTGGTGCAGATGGGCCATGTGGTCAGCTATGGCGCACCCGTCGACCAGGCGATCCGGCTGGCCGGCGGCAAGGTCGTGCTTGTCGGCCAGGCGACCTCGACACATCGTTTCCACATGGAAAACGCCATCACCGACAAGACCGCAGCCGCCGTCTACGTCGTCTCGCACCATGTCGTCGATTACGGACTTTTGAACCTGAAGGAATTCGTCGAGATCGCCCATGCCAAGGGCGTGCCCGTCATCGTCGATGCGGCTTCGGAATATGATCTGAAGATTTTCCTGAAGCAGGGCGCCGATATCGCCCTTTACTCCGGCCACAAATTCCTCGGCGGTCCGACTACGGGCATCGTTGCCGGCAAGAAGGAGCTGGTGCGTCATGCCTTCCTGCAGAACATGGGCATCGGCCGCGGCATGAAGGTCGGCAAGGAGAGCATTTTCGGCGTCATGGCGGCACTCGAAGCCTGGGAGAACCGCGACCATGCCGGCATCCGGGAGCGCGAAACCAGCTATCTCAACCTGTGGAAGCGCACGCTCGACGGCCGCCCTGGCCTCACCACGCTGATCGAACCCGACCCGACCAACAATCCGCTCGATCGGCTGCGCCTGATCATCGATCCCGAGCAGGCGCATATCACTGCCTGGGATCTGGCCGATGCGCTTGCCAAGGGCAGCCCGCCGATCATCGTGCGCGATCACGAAGTGGAGCACCGCTATTTCTACCTCGATCCGTGCAATCTGCATCCGGGCGAGGAGAAGATCGTCGCCGAGCGCCTGGCGCAGGAACTCGACAAGGCGCGCGCCTCCAACGAGATCATCGCAACGCCGATCGAAAACCGCAGCAAGCACCGCTTCGACGGGCTGCTGCGCTGGCCGGATTGAACCGTAGAGGAGCAGACATGGCCAACGTCCAAGCGCAACCGATCCAGACGACGACCGACGTTCTTGCCGTCGACAGGCTGACGACGTCCTTTCTGGTGGATGGCGTCTGGAAACCGGTCGTGCGCGACGTCTCCTTCACCGTGGCGCCGGGTGAGACGGTGGCGATCGTCGGCGAATCCGGCTCGGGCAAGAGCGTCACCTCGCTCTCGATCATGCGGCTGCTGCAGGCGGAGACGAGCCGCGTCGAGGGCCGGGTCATGCTCGGCGGACGTGACCTGCTGGCATTGCCGGAAAATGCCATGCGGCAGGTGCGCGGCAATGAGGTGGCGATGATCTTCCAGGAGCCGATGACATCGCTCAATCCGCTTTTCACCATCGGCGATCAGATTTCCGAGGCGCTGCTCTGCCATTCCGATATGAGCAAGGCGGACGCCAAAGCCGAGACCATCCGGCTGCTGGAAAAGGTCCGCATTCCCTCGGCCGCCTCGCGCTTCGGCGAATATCCGCATCGTTTCTCCGGCGGCATGCGCCAGCGGGTGATGATCGCCATGGCGCTCGCCAGCCGGCCGAAACTGTTGATCGCCGACGAGCCGACGACGGCGCTCGACGTGACGATCCAGGGCCAGATCCTCGATCTCATCAAGATGCTGCAGGACGAGGAGGGGACCTCGGTTCTGTTCATCACCCATGACATGGGCGTCGTCGCCGAAATCGCCGACAGGACGGTGGTGATGTATCGCGGCGAGCAAGTCGAAAGCGGCGCCACCGCCGATATCTTCCACCGCGGCAAACACCCCTATACCCGGGCGCTGCTATCCGCCGTGCCGGTGCTTGGCTCGATGCAAGGCAGGCAAAGGCCCCTGCGCTTTCCGGTGGTCAACACGGCAACGGGAGAATCGGACGTTCCCGCCGAGGCCGCCGATACCGTCGCTGCAATGCCGGTCCTTGAGGTGAAGAACCTCACCAAGCGCTTCGACATTCATACCGGCCTGTTCGGCCGGTTGACCAGCCGGGTGCACGCGGTCGAAAACGTCTCCTTCGATCTTCATGCCGGCGAGACGCTGTCGCTCGTCGGCGAATCCGGCTGCGGCAAATCGACGACCGGCCGCGCCATCATGCGTCTCATCGAACCGCAGGCCGGTTCCGTTCTCGTCGAGGGCAGGGAGGTGCTCGGCCTCGACAAAAAGGATCTGCGCGAGATGCGCAAATCCGTGCAGATGATCTTCCAGGATCCCTTTGCCAGCCTCAATCCGCGCATGACAGTCGGTGCTGCGATCGCCGAACCCTACCTCGAACATAAGATGGGCAATGCGAAACAGGCAAAGGACGTCGTCGCTGATCTGCTGATGAAGGTCGGTCTGTCGGCGGATATGGCCGCGCGTTATCCGCATGAGTTTTCCGGCGGCCAACGCCAGCGCATCTGCATCGCCCGCGCGCTCGCCTTGCGGCCGAAGGTCATCGTCGCCGACGAAAGCGTCTCGGCGCTCGACGTCTCGATCAAGGCGCAGGTCATCAACCTGATGCTCGATTTGCAGCAGAGCCTGAACCTCGCCTTCCTGTTCATCTCGCACGACATGGCGGTCGTCGAACGCGTCAGCCACCGGGTGGCGGTGATGTATCTCGGCGAGATCGTCGAGATCGGCCCACGGGCTGCGGTCTTTGAAAATCCGCAGCATCCATATACGAAAAAGCTCATTGCGGCGGTGCCCGTGCCCGATCCCGACCGCCGCCATGAAAAGCGGATGGTGGCGAATGACGAGATCAAGAGCCCGATGCGCCCGGTCGACTATCAGCCGGCGAACGCCTCCTATCGCGAGGTCGGACCGGGACATCTGGTGATGGCCGATCGGTAGGTTATAGCACCCGCGCTTTTCGAGCCCCGAGCTCGGAGGGCGCCGCTCGACCCATTGGGAGTTGCCTAACGCGGCAACGGCGCATAAAGCAGATGCACAATCAAAAGCCGCGAAGCCTGGACCGATGAACAGAGATTATTATTCCAAACTCGGCGGACTGCCGCCGCAAACCGAGCTGCTTTCCAGCAAGGCCGTCTTCACCACAGCCTATGCAGTCATTCCGCGCAGCGTCATGACCGACATCGTCACCAGCGTCCTTCCCCATTGGACGGGGACGCGGGCATGGGTTCTCTCCCGGCCGCTCTCCGGCTTCTCCGAGACCTTTTCGCAATATGTGATGGAGGTCCAGCCGGGCGGCGGAAGCGATCGGCCGGAGCCCGACAAGCGGGCCGAAGCGGTTCTGTTCGTCGTCGAGGGCGACATCACGGTGGAACTCGACGGCGTCAGCCATGCACTTCGCAGCGGCTCGTTCGCCTATCTTCCGGCAGGTTCAGTCTGGCGCCTGAAAAACGACGGTTCGACCGCGGCAAAATTCCACTGGATTCGAAAGGCCTTTCAGGCGGTCGACGGGCTGGAACCGCCGCCGGCGATCTTCACGCATGAGGACGAGCACGCCATCTCGGCAATGCCCGACACCGATGGCCGCTGGGGGACGACCCGGTTCATCGATCCGGCCGATGTCCGCTACGACATGCACGTGAATATCGTGACGTTGGAGCCGGGGGCCGTGATCCCCTTCATGGAAACCCATGTCATGGAGCATGGTCTCTATGTGCTGGAAGGCAAGGCGGTCTATCGCTTGAACCAGGATTGGGTCGAGGTCGAGGCCGGCGACTTCATGTGGTTGCGCTCCTTCTGCCCGCAGGCATGTTACGCCGGTGGGCCCGGCCGGTTCCGCTACCTGCTCTACAAGGACGTCAACCGTCATATGACGCTCTGGTAGGAGCTGTCGCGGAGGGACGATGAGGCTCGAAAGCGAACGACTGATCTTGAGACCCTGGCGGCAGGAGGATCGCAAACCCTTTGCTGCGATCAACGCCGAACCCGACGTCGTCCGATATCTCAATCCTCTGACAGATGAACAGTCGGATGCGATGCTCGACCGCATCGACCGTCACTTCGAGGATCATGGCTGGGGGTTCTGGGCGCTGGAGGAGAAGGCAGGCGGCGCATTGATCGGCCTCTGCGGCCTCAACAATGTTTCGCCGGCTTTGCCGTTTGCCCCGGCAGTCGAAATCGGCTGGCGGCTTTCAGCGTCGCGGCACGGCGCCGGATACGCGCGCGAGGCCGCGGAACGGTCTCTGGATTTTGCCTTCAACGATCTGAAACTTGACCGCATCGTCAGCTTCACGGTGCCCGCAAACAGCAGTTCCTGGGGTTTGATGAGGCGATTGGGAATGAACCGGATCGGTGACTTCGATCATCCCAATTTGGCCGAAGGGCATCCGTTGCGCCCTCACGTGCTCTACGAACTGCGATCACCAAACGGTATTTGAAAGCGGATATCAGGGCTCGTGCCGGCACGACGGCGCGGCAACCATGGAGCACGATAATTCATGATCAATTCATGGCTGTAACGATATATTGCAAAGCATAGCTCAGAGTCCGAAATCGATCTTCGAAAGCTCCTTCAGGAACAACGTCTCGGGCACCGAGAGCCCGATTTGCGGATTGGTGACGACATAGGCCGATGCGCAGGGCTCGTCCCGATAGGGCGGCAGGCGCCACAACTTTCCCTGGTCGACATACGGTTCGGCGAGATGCAGCGGCAGGAAGCCTATTCCGAGGCCGCATTCGATCATCCGCCGTATCTCGCTGACATAGCTCGACTGACCCCGTACCCGTTGACCGATCGAGGCGCTGGCGCGGTAGGCGGTGACATCGCCCATGTGCGTGCCGCCGAGCACATCTGCGGTGAAGCCGATAAATGGTTCGGCACGCAGTTGTGCGACGGTCAGGTCCCTGCGGCCAGCCAGCCGGTGGATTGCGCCGCAAAACAGGCCGAACCTCTCTCGCATCAACTCGCGGGAAGCCAGGAAATCCGGAATCACCCCGTCCGAGATACCGAAGGTACAATGGCCGAGTTCTACGGCACGGATGATGGCCGCCGTGGTGCTCACTGTGATTTCCAGATCCACGCCTGGATACCGTGCGAAGAAAGACGTCAGCGCACGATCCAAGGTCTCGTTCACCACTTGGTCGATCATGGCGATCTTCAACCTGCCGGACAACGCCGCCGGCGCCGCTTCGAAACCGACCGGCAAGCGGGAAATCGTAGCGAAAATCGATCGGACCTGTTCGAGCAGCATTTCGCCCGCGGGCGTTGGTATCAGGCCGGTACGACTGCGTTCCAGAAGCTTAGTGCCGGCCGTTTCCTCAAGCCGCTTGATCCCCTGGCTGATCGCCGGCTGGGTGCGGTGCATCACGTCGGCGGCCCGCGTCATGCTCCGTTCCTGCGCCACGATCATGAAAGTGTGCAGCAGGTTCCAGTCAAGTTGCCGGACGAAGTCGACCATCTGGCATGTCTCCATAAGCGAAATTTATTTCTAGAAGAAGAAATAAGAATTTTCAATATTCACCATCTTCCGGAATCCTGAACCGCCCTCGGAGCAAAGCCCGCACCCATCAACAGGAGACCGCCATGCGATATCTTAGAATCCTCGCCCTGATTGCCGCTGCCGCCGCGACCAATGCGGCGGCGGAAGACGGTGTCGTCCGAATGGGAACTGAGGGCTATTACCCACCGTTCGAGTATTTTGACAGCGCCGGCAATCTGAACGGCTTCGATATCGACATCGGCAACGCGCTGTGCGAGGCGATGAAGGTGAAGTGCGAATGGGTGTCCACCGATTGGGATGGGATCATCCCGGCGCTGAATGCCAAGAAATTCGACGCCATCCTCTCCTCGATGGCGATCACCACTGAACGCGCGAAGGTAATCAGTTTCACTGCTCCCTACTATTTCAACCCCGACCGCTTCGTCGCCTCCAAGGATTCGGGACTGAAGAACGCGCTGCCAGCCGATTTGAAAGGGCTGGTGGTCGGCACCCAATCAGGCACGACCGAGGTCGCGATCCTCAAGCAATATTTCCCCGAAGCAGAGGTGAAGCTTTATCCCAAGCTCGATGACGCTCTGCTCGACCTCGACAATCAAAGGCTTGATCTGGTCCTGGCCAGCCAGTTCGTGCTGGCGGATTGGCTCGCCAAGGACAGCGGCGCCTGCTGTGATTTCGTCGGAGAGGCCTTCGGCGATGACGGCATGAAGGGCACCGGGATTGCCGTCCGCAAGGACGATGAGGCGCTGCTGAAGCGGCTGAACGACGCGCTGGCCGAGATCCAGGCCAACGGCACCTATGGCAAGATTCGCGCGCGCTACTTCAAATTCGACATCATGACACAACCGAAGCTCGCCGGCGAAATCTTCAGGTAGTCCGCAACCAGGTTGGACGCCACACAGTCAGCGTCCAGCCAGCCCGCCAAGCAATCGGAAGATAATTCGCGATGGAGTTCATCTCACTGCTGTTATTCAGCGACGAGGGCTGGGGAGACGAGTTGCTGCGAGGCCTGAGTGTAACACTCGCACTCGCCTTCGCCACCGCTCCGCTGGCCCTGGTCCTATCCTTCCTGCTGGCTTGGGGCAAAAACGCCCGCAGCCCGATAGCCCGCTGGTTGGCGTTCGCCAGCACGACAGTCTTTCGCAGTCTGCCCGAGCTGTTGACCCTCGTCATCATCTACTACCAGCTCCAAGTGCTCATTGACTGGGTGGTGCATCTCGCTTTCCCGAACGCCAGCATTTCACTCAATGCCTTTGCGGCTGGCGTGGTGGCGCTGACGCTCGTTTTCAGCGCACTCGGCAGCGAAGTCGTCCGTGCCGCCTATCAGGCGGTCGGCAGGGGACAGGCAGAGGCGGCGGCATCGCTGGGCCTGCACCGGAGACAGGCCTTCTTCCTGGTCGTCCTCCCCCAGATGTGGCGGCATTGCATTCCCGCTTTCGGCAATCTGTGGCTGATCCTTCTGAAGGATACGTCGCTGGTTTCGATCATAGCGGTGAACGACCTCGTCCGTTACACCAATATGGCGATCTCGACGACCAAGAAGCCGTTCTTCTTCTATACCGTGCTCGCCCTGATCTACGTCGCGCTTGCTTTGCTCTCGGGCATCGGTCAGGCGCTGTTGGAACGACGCACGGCTCCTCGCGGTAGGGGGCGTTAGAAGATGCTGACGCTTCTCACCGACAATCTCGCCCTATGGGCGCAAGGGCTTCAGAATACGGTTACGCTTACATTGCTGAGCGCGCTCATGGGCTTCAGCTTGGCGCTGCCACTCGCACTGGCCCGGCTCAGTCGCAACCGGACAATCTCCGGCATGGCCTATGGATATATCTACCTCATGCGCGGCACGCCGCTGCTGGTTCAGGTTTTTCTGATCTATTATGGCCTTGGCTCCTTCAGCCGCGAACTGCGGGATATTGGCCTTTGGTGGTTCTTTCGCGATGCGTTCTATTGCGGCCTCCTCGCCTTCGCGCTCAATTCCGCGGCCTATCAGGCGGAAATTTTGCGCGGCGGTATCCAGGCCGTGCCGCGAGGGACGATCGAGGCAGGGCGGGTGCTCGGCCTTTCGACCGTGCAGATTTTCCGCAAGATCGTGCTGCCGATCGCCACGGCACGGATGCTGCCGACCATCGGCAATGAACTGGTGCTGCTGCTCAAGGCCTCGGCCATCGTCAGCGTGATCACCGTGCCCGATATCATGGGCCAGGCGCGATCCCTTTACGCCCAGAGCTTCGACCTCACCGTCTTCTACGTGGCGGCGCTTAACTATCTGGCCGTCGTCCTCCTGATCGAAGCGCTCTGGCGCCGCCTCGAGGGTCGCAACCGATGGCTACATTTCGCAGGAACAGTTTGAAATGAAAATACAATCCAATCAGAGCATCTTCGGCCATGAAGGTGTGTTCCAGACCGCGCCCGGTCCGGACGGGACCTATGTGGAAATGCCTTATTCCGGCATCCGCACCTTCCTTCGGCGCCGTCCCAGCCTGGATTTCACCGGCGTCGATCTTGTCGTCTATGGCATTCCCTTCGATCTGGCGACCTCCGGCCGCTCGGGTGCACGCTTCGGCCCGTCCGCGCTACGCGAAGCCTCGACCCAGTTGGCCTGGGGCGAGGTCTGGCCCTGGGGTTTCGACCCCTTCGACCGGCTCTCGGTGGTGGACGCTGGCGACGTGCCGTTCCGGCGCGGGCAGCCACAAAAGATGCTGGAAAACGCGGTGGAATTCGCCCGCCGGATCGTCGAGGAGGGGGCCGGAACGGTCATGCTGGGCGGCGATCACAGCACCACTTTCACCGCCTTGAAGGCCCATGCCGAGCGGCACGGGAAGCTCGCCTATGTCCAGTTCGACGCCCACCGTGACACGCAGGCGAGCAAGGAATTCGACCATGGCACATTCGTGCATCATGCAATGTGCGATGGATTGATCGACCCCGCTCACGCAATCCAAATCGGTATCCGCACCCATTACGACCATACCGACTCGATCACCGTGCTCTACCGTGACTGGCTGCACGAACATGGTTGGCAGGGTGCCCTTGCTCGCCTGCGCGAAGTGGTGGGTGACAGGCCCACCTATCTGAGCATCGACATCGACTGCCTCGATCCTGCCTTTGCTCCCGGCACAGGCACCCCGGTCGTCGACGGACTGGCGCCGCACGAGATCCTTTCGATCCTGCGCCGGACGACGGATGTCAATTTCGTCGGCATGGACCTCGTCGAGGTGGCGCCACCCTATGATCCGACCGGCGTGACAGCGCTCCTGGGCGCCTCGCTGATCCTGGAATATATCTGCGCCCGCGCGGCAGGCCGGCAAGGAGTATAAGATGGGCTTTCGCGTCGCTCTGATCGAATTCTCTCACGAAGGAAACACCTTCACCATTCGCTCGACCCCGATCGAGGCCTTCCATGCCAGTCGCTATTTCCAAGGTGTCGAGATTGTCACGAAGATGCGCGGCACCAATTCCGAGATTGGCGGCGCCCTCGATCTGGCCGAGGCGAGGGGTTGGGAGGTTGTGCCGATTCTTGCCGCTCATGCTCAGCCGGGCGGCACGGTCACCGAAGCCGCGCGCCGCACGATTACCGCAGATGTCGTTCACGGCCTTGAAACGGCCGGGCCGATCGACGGGATTTTCGTCGCACTCCACGGCGCGATGGTCACCGAGACATCCGAGGATGGAGAGAGCCAGTTTCTCGCCGCCATCCGTTCGGTGGTAGGGGCCGATCTCCCGATTGCGGTGACGCTCGATCTGCATGCCAATATCTTCGATGCAATGGCAGGGCTTGCCGATATCGCGGTAAGCTTCAGGACCTACCCTCATGTCGACATGCGTGAGCGCGGACGCGAGGCCTGCACGCTGCTTCATGCGGCAATGGCAGGCGAGACGGCGCCGCGCCTGCTCATCGCCCGGCCGGCGATGCTGGTCGGCTGTGACGACGGACGAACGACGCAGGACGGGCCGATGTGCCGGCTGCTGGAAGATGCAGCGCTGGAAATGATGACGCCGGGCATCCTCAACGTCTCCGTCAACGCCGGTTTCACCGATGCCGATGTCTGGGCGGCAGGCCCGAGCGTTCTCGTAAATTACGACGCAAAGATCGTCTCCGCCGTCACGGCTCAAGCAACTGCCGACAGGATCTGCGCGCGGATATGGGACTTCCGCGACGACTGGGCCCGGCCGATCCCTCTCTGGGAGTGTATCGCCCGGCTGAAGGCGCACAAATCCACCGACAAGCCGGTCGTGGTGGCCGACTTCTCCGACAACCCGGGCTCAGGCGGCTATGGCGACAGCACGACATTGTTGTCTGCACTGCTTGACGCAGGGCTGGGCAATATTGCTCTCGGTGTGCTCTACGACCCGGAGGCGGCTGACCTGCTGGCATCCGCAGGTGTCGACGCAGAATGCACGGTATTGCTCGGCGGCAAGACGGATCCGAGCATGGGCGGTGGGCCGATCGAAGTCACTGGCACTGTTGCGGCCGTCTCCGATGGGGCCTTTACTTTTGAAGGACCGATGTTCACCGGCCTTCCCGGCACGATCGGCCGCTCCGTTTCTTTCCGGGTCGGCGGGATAGAGGTGCTGATCGCATCTGAAAACCAACAGATGCTCGACGCCAACATCTTCCGCGCGCTCGGCATCGAACCGACGGCGAAGGCGGTCCTGGCGGTGAAATCCATGCATCATTTCCGCGGCGCCTTCGCCCCGCTCGCAAGTGAGATCCTGGTGACCGATGCCGGCGGATTATGCTCGCCGGATCTCACCCGCCGCAACTACCGCAATATTCGACGCCCAATTTTTCCACTGGATCCAATCAATGGCTGAACATTTTGACATTGCCATCATCGGCGGCGGCATCGTCGGCGCCGCACTGGCACATACCATCGGCAATCGCCGTTCGGTCGTGCTGCTGGAGCGGGAGGAGGCATGGGGCTATCATTCCACCGGCCGCTCGGCGGCGGAATTCTCGCTGCGCTTCCAGTCCGAAGGCGCGGGGCGGCTGATCCGGGCGAGCGCCGGATTTCTCCAGACGCCTCCGGATGGGTTCTGCGACCTGCCGCTCATCCGGCCGCGCGGAAACCTCTGCATTGCCCAGGCCGAGAAGGCCGGGCATCTCCATCACATCTTCGAAGCCGAGCGCAACAAAAGCGCGCCCATGGCCCGGCCGCTTCAATTGCTCACGGTTGCCGATGCGCTGGCGCTGGTCCCGTTTCTCGACCCCGACTGGGTCGCGGCTGCGCTCTATGACCCGGATTGCTGGGACATCGAGGTCGACAGCCTGCTGCAGTCCTATCTGAAATCGGCGCGACACGCCGGGGCCGACCTGCGCCGCAACGCCGAGGTGACGGGCGCCCGAATGGAAGGATCGGCATGGCGGCTGGAGACGAACGGCGCCGATCTGCTGGCCACGACAGTGGTGAACGCGGCGGGCGGCTGGGCCGATCCCGTGGCGCTCCATTTCGGCGCGACGCCTCTCGGCCTGGTGCCTTATCGCCGAACCGCCATCACCGTGCCAGTTGAGGGTTACGATGTTTCGGCCATGCCCGAAATCAACGAAATCGACGAGGATTTCTACTTCAAACCGGATGCGGGCCGCCTCCTGGTTAGTCCGGCGGATGAGACGCCGGTCACCCCGCATGACGCCTGGCCGGAAGAATTGGATATCGCCCAGGCGGCGCAGTATCTGAGCGACTGCACCAAGCTCGAAATCCATCGGATCTCCCATAGTTGGGCGGGCCTGCGCACCTTCGCACCGGACCGGCTGCCGGTCATCGGTGCCTCAAAGCGGGCGCCGGGCTTCTTTTGGCTGGCCGGGCTCGGCGGGTTCGGTATTCAAAGTTCGCCAGCGGTCGCTGCGCTCGCGTCGTCGCTGCTTCTGGAAACCCCGATTCCGGCAGCCCTGCGTCAGGAGGGGATCACTGCAGAAACTTTCTCGCCGATCCGCTTTGAATAATGGGCTTATCGGCTAAGTCGTTCGTCCAAGGGTGGAAAGTGCGTCCTGTAGCCTGAGTGCTGCCAGTGCCTCGGTTGCCTCCTCGGGAGGCCAGCCCGCTTCCAGCGCCGCAGCGAGGACCAGCGATTCGGTTTGCAGCTCGAGCTTCTCATAAAGCGGCTCGATGGCTTCGCGCGCTGTGACAACATGCTGGTCAGGCGGGGTGATGGGTGTCGCGGCAACCGTAGGCATGAAATGCTCCTCCTATTGAACGCTAAGGTTCGAAACCCGTTAGGGGCATCCTTGTTCCATTTATATCGCCTTTTCGGTGTTCGAGCGGCGATGCGAAAGATGACGACGCCACATCTGGCGGAATTTCCTCCATCGCAGGAACGCGCGAATGAGGATTGCCGGTGGGATCTTCTTGTGGTCGCCGACAGTTCCCTGCCTGGTGATCGCTGCGTTCGGATCGAGCAGAAACGCGACCAACATGCTTGCACTCTGCGCCTCTACTTCGAGCTTGTCATCCAATAAATGCAGCCCCTGCTCGCCTTCGGCGAATGTCTGCTTATCGGCGACGACACAACCGCTGAAGACATAGAAATAGAGGTCTCGGCCTTGCTTGCGCGGAAATTCCACCCTTGCGCCCGCGTCCAGCCGCATATCGAAGACGTCGATCGTGCTGCGGACATAGAAGGGCGCGCCCTCCGCTTCCGGCCCGACCAGGTGTCGCCAGGTGTTTGCCGCGGCAACTGGCACCGGTCCGTGTTGGACCTTCGGTTCGAGGTCGATGGCGCGAGGCGAATGAGGATTTGCAGCATCCGCAGAGGCGGATCGGATGCCAGCGTTTCTTCGGAATGCCAAAAGCTTGCTCCGGCATTCATCACCATGAGATGGTCGCGGTCGATCACCAGTCGGCCTGCAGCCTTGTCGTCGTGACGCATGACGCCTTCGGGCACCCAGGAAATGATCTCGTCATTTCTATGCTCATGCATCGCGATCAGGCGACCGGGATCGAGGATGGATTCTACGATCATGGCGAGGGGGCCATGGCCGTGATCGGTCGGCTTCGGCGTCAACCAGCCCGGCATGTTGACGTGCGCGACGAAACCTCCCGCATCCCGCACCACGAAGGTTCGTTCGCCCTTGAGCAGCATCTCATCCTCCATGCAAGGCAATGATGACACTAGGCCATTAGCCATCTGCTGGAAGGGCGCGTCAGCGCATTCGTCCAGGCATTATGATGGCTTGAGCGTCGCTCTCAGCTCGAGATAGCGTTCGGTCAATGTCGTCAAGGTGAAGGCTCTGTTGAGGCCACTCGGATTTGGCAACAACCAGACGACGGCGCCGGCAAATTCCTCGGCTTGCCGACCCCATTCGACATTGGCTCGAAGACTGATTGCCGCATATGCAGCCTTTCCAAGAAAGGCCAGATTGGCCGGCGCAAACGTTCGTATCTTGCTTTCCAGAGCAGGTGCTGCGCTGAGGTAATCCTGCTTCTTAAGCTCGCCTGCGCTTTTCGTCGGGCGTGAAACCGCGGACGTCAGGCCACAGCCATATTGCAGCAACGCGCGCTCTTCATCTGCTCGCAGCAAGCGCGGCGTAAATCCAGCCAGATGCAAGACCCGCCAAAAACGGTTGCTCGGGTTCGAGAAATTATGTCCGTCGCGAACTGCGGACAGAGCCGGATTCAATCCGCAGAAAACCACGGAAAGGCCGGGCGCGAGGATTTCCGACAATCCGGTCCGTGGTATTGCAGGGTCGTCTGGACCATCGAGGTCCTCGGACGTGGCATCTGGCATTGTAAAACCATTGTTCGGATTAAATGGGTCGCGTCGATCGAAACGAGCTTCATCAGCGCCATCAAGGAGGGCCGATCCGAGAGACACACGGTGCTAATCATCTTGCTGAAAATGCCGATGAATGGCCTTAGTGGCAATTTGAAAAATATCGGGCGCAATCGATTCTTTGACAGGATCCGCAATGACCACCGAAGCAGCGCGTAATTCGCATCCCATCTATTTCATCGGTGCTTTTGCCACGGGTGGGCTCCTGACGTTCATGGTGCACTTCAACGGGGAATTGGCCCATTATGGCAATCCCCTGTTCTCCTCCTGGACCGCTCATGGCACAGGCATCATCGCAGCCGTCATTCTTCTCTTGCTGGTCCACCGCCGGCGCAGGCCGACGGTGGGAAAAGCCCCCAACGCGCCTTGGTGGGCTTACTTCGGTGGGATATCCGGCGCGGCAACGGTCATTCTGACCTCGACCGCGGTCAACTCGCCGCTCGGGCTCTCCGGCACCTTGGCCTTGGGTTTGGCAGGCCAGGTCGCCTTCAGCGTTGCGGCCGACAGTTGGGGACTGTTCGGTCTGCCGAAGCGGCGTCCAGATATGCGAGACATCGTAGCACTCGGCCTGGTCGTCACCGGGGGTGCGCTCATCATCCTGTTTGGACGAGGTGCGGCGTGACACTATTCATTCTCCTGGCGTGCCTCGGCGGCGCGCTCGTCGGTCTCAGCCGCCAGCTCAATGGGCGGTTGAGCATATCCACCACGCCGCTGATCGCATCCTTCTGGAATCATGCCATAGGCTTTGCCGTTCTCACATGCCTCGGTCTCTTCGTCGGGGGCCTGCTTCCTGCAGGCGCCGCCGAGGCGCCTTGGTATGCCTATCTGGGCGGCTCCATCGGTGTTGTTTTTGTGGCGGCGGGCAGTTGGGCGATTGCGCGCATAGGCGCGGTCAATTCGGCTCTGCTGATCATCGGTGGCCAGATGGTGACAGGGGTGGCGCTTGATTATATCAGCGCCGTTCCAACGTCGTTTTGGGCGAACGCGACCGGAATCGTCCTCATCGTCGGCGGCATGATGGTCAGCCGGAGGCGACGCAAAGGCGACGGCTCGCAATAACCAAGCGCTTCATGCGGTTATTGCCTGCCGATATGCCCAGCTATTCTCCGAGCGGAAGAGTGACGTCCGCTATGGAGGCGCCCAATGTCACACCGTGACTTTCTGCCTGCGCCATCGCCTTCACCAATGCGATGACCGTTTCGCGGATATTGCGGTCGGCGATCTTCAGAAAGGCGCGATTCAGCACCAATCCTTCCTTCGTTCGCAGGAATTCGGCGACCGGATCGGAATTCGCCGACAGATCCAGCCCTTGCAGCGTCAACGGCTCGGAATTCTCCTGTTCGAAAAAGAAACTTACCGAGGTGTGGAGCACATCGGCGATCCGCTGCAGGCGGCTCGCGCCGATGCGGTTGATGCCCTTCTCGTATTTCTGAACCTGCTGAAAGGTTACGCCGATCTGCTCGGCAAGCCGTTCCTGGCTCATCCCGAGCAACTGCCGACGCATTCTTATGCGCGCTCCGACATAGCTGTCTATTGCATTCGGTGTCTTGACATTCATCGCGTGTTTTCAGCCTCGATCGCATTTTCAATCGGCGCAGCTGTAGTATTCCCCGCTTCGGTTTTCCATGGTTGTTTTCATATAGCGTACCCAATATGCGATGATCGCGACTGACTGTGATATGAAAGCCCCCGTCCGGAAAGACATAAAGCCACGCTGGAATCGGTCGACAAAAGGGCAAATCAAACAAAAGCCGTACCAATCCCGATAAAACTGGGCTGTGATTGCCGCCCAGCTTACGCTAAATGCAATTCAGCGACCGCCGCTCGATAGTCTTCCCAGCCCCGATCGCCTAAAATCCATCGAAAAAAGACGCGGCACGGCACCGACCGGCCTGTGCAGGAGGAATATTGATGGCAACGGTTGCCGAAGGCGCGCCCCGTTTCGAAAAAACAACGATGTCTATCCTCATGGCGGTCAGCTTCTGCCACATGCTGAACGACATCATGCAATCGCTGCTCGCCTCGCTCTATCCGCTGTTCAAGGCGAATTACGATCTCGATTTTGTGCAGATCGGCCTCCTCACCATGACGTTCCAGGTCACCGCTTCGCTGTTGCAGCCGCTGGTCGGCATTGTCACCGACCGCTGGCCGATGCCCTATTCGCTGCCGGTCGGCATGGCGAGCACCTTCTGCGGCCTCATCCTGCTCGGCAACGCCGGCAGTTTCGCGCTGCTGCTGGTTGCCGCAAGCCTGATCGGGTTTGGCTCAGCCGTCTTCCATCCGGAATCCTCGCGCGTCGCCCGTCTGGCCTCCGGCGGTCGCCACGGTTTCGCGCAGTCCTTCTTCCAGGTCGGCGGCAATGCCGGCCAGGCGATCGGTCCACTGCTCGCCGCCTTCATCGTGCTGCCGCTCGGGCAACACAGCGTCTCCTGGTTTGCCGCCATCGCCATGGTCGGCATGGTCGTGCTGAGCTGGGTGGGCACCTGGTACATGAGCCACCGACGTCAGAATGCCAGCAAACCGGCGGTGAGCCGGGCCCTGCCGCTGCCGCAGAACAGGGTCGTCTGGGCGCTGCTGATCCTCGTGCTGCTGACGGCGACGAAGAATGTCTACATGGCGAGCGTGTCGAGCTACTTTACCTTCTATGTCATCGACAAGTTCGAGCTCAGCGTGCAGCAGGCACAGCTGATGCTCTTCCTGTTCCTCGGCTCGGTCGCCGTCGGCACATTCCTCGGTGGGCCGATCGGCGATCGCTTCGGTGCGCGGTTCGTCATCTGGTTCTCGATCCTGGGCGTCATTCCCTTCGCGCTCCTGCTTCCTTATGCGAATCTCCTCTGGACGGGCGTGCTCAGCATCGTCATCGGCCTGATCTTCGCTTCGGCCTTCTCGGCGATCGTCGTCTTCGCGCAGGAACTGGTGCCCGGGCGCGTCGGGCTGATTGCCGGCGTCTTCTTCGGCTTCGCCTTCGGGGCGGGGGGGCTTGGTGCTGCGCTGCTCGGCGATTTCGCCGATACCCACGGCATCGATTTCGTCTACCGGATCTGCTCCTACCTGCCGCTGCTCGGTCTCCTGACGGTCTTCCTTCCGCGCATACCCAAGCAGAAATCGGCCTAGAGTATTCCGGCTCGACGCATCATGCGGTTCACACGTCGCTATCGCGACAGGCACGAACGTATTTTTCTCCTCATATGGGGAAGAGGGATCACCATTCCTTTAATCCACTATTTTTATAGATAATATTCGTTGGAGAATGACATCGGTTTCGGCACGATATTGGAAGGAAATGGCATGTCTGCTCACAAACTGGTCGGCCTTGCGGGTAGCTTCAACCGCCCCTCGAAGACCTTCGCGCTCGTCGAAAACGTTGCCGGCCTCGCCGGCGAGAAATACGGCTTCGACAACACCATCTACGACCTGACCGATGTCGGCCCCTCACTTGGCCAGGCGCTGCGGCGTGACGATCTCGACAGCCGTGCCAAGGAGGTCATAGACGACATCGTCAATGCCGACGTGCTGGTCATCGGAGCGCCAACGTACAAGGGCAGCTATCCCGGCCTCTTCAAGCATCTGATCGACCTGATCGACCCGCATGAGCTGCGCGCCAAGCCGATCATCATCACTGCGACCGGCGGCGGCGACCGGCATGCGCTGATGGTCGAGCACCAGCTCCGTCCGCTCTTCGGTTTCTTCATGTCTCACACGCTGCCGACCGCCGTTTACGCGTCCGACCGTGACTTCACCGATTACCGTGTCTCATCCGAACCGCTTTCCAAGCGGATCGGGGAGGTTATCGGTGAGCTCTCGGCCTTCTTTCCCAGCCGGAATCAGGCGCTTATCGCCGCCGAATGAAGAGTTAGGGATAGGCTTGAAACGGCGCCGCGGAGGCGCCGTTTTCGTTTTTGGACCACCCTTCTCACGTCGTCATAATCCACAAATTTGATGGAAATTTATCCTGCCGATACCAATGGCAGGGCAAGAGTTTTTCCGACCTTTCCTCCACATCGGACAATCGTGCTTCGCTACCGATGCGCGCATTTGCCATGATCGGCCTGGTCGGGGCGCATGGCCTCACTCAGTCAGACGGGATATAAAATGACCAAGAATAAAAATCTTCACGACTTCCACCTTTCGCGCCGGGCGGCTCTTGTCGCCGTTTCCGCTGCCGCGCTCTTCACCTTTGCAGCACCAGCTCCTTCCTTTGCCGAGGACAAGTCGATCAAGGTCGGCATCATGGCCGGCGAGGATGAAGACGTCTGGCGCGTCGTCACCAGCGAGGCGGCCAAGAAAGGCCTGAAGATCGAGACGATCACCTTCAACGATTATACGCAGCCGAATGAAGCACTGGAGCGCGGCGAAATCGACGCCAACGCCTTCCAGCACCAGCCCTATCTCGACAACCAGATCAAGCAGCACGGCTACCACATCGCTCGCGTCGGTTATACCGGCGTCTGGCCGATCGGCCTCTACACCAAGAAGTACAAGTCCGTCGCCGAGATCCCGGAAGGTGCCGTCATCGGCGTGCCGAACGATCCCTCCAACGAAGGCCGCGCTTTGCGCGTTCTCCAGAACGAAGGCCTGATCAAGCTGAAGGACGGCACCGGCATTCTCGCAACTGTCGCCGACGTCACCGACAATCCGAAGAAGATCGAAATCAAGGAACTCGACGCGGGTATCGTCGGCCGCTCGATCGACGATCTGGATGCCGGTGTCGTCAATACCGACTGGGCGCTGAAGAGCGGCCTTTCGCCGGCCGAGCGCATTGCGCAGGAGCCGATTGCCGACAATCCATATCGCAACTTCATTGCCGTCAAGGCCGACAATAAGGATGCCGAGTGGGTCAAGACGCTTGTCTCTTCCTATCAGAACGAGACCGTCAAGGCCGAGTTCGACAAGGTTTACAAGGGAACGGGTCTCAGCGCCTATTGATCCGAAGCGGGGCGGGGGGTTAAGCCCTGCCGAGAGGCGGTCCAGGCGTTCCTTGCCCGGGCCGCCTTCAGTGTTTGTAAGGAAAAGCACATGAATTCCTTTGTTTCTACCACGGCGATCGAGACACAGCCGCAAGCGGCGGCCGAAGACGTGGTGAGGCTTGCCAATGTGAAGCGGCGGTTCGGAACCACGGCAGCACTCGACGGTATTTCGCTGACGGTGAAGAGAGGTGAGATCCTCGGCATCATCGGCCGCAGCGGCGCCGGCAAATCGACGCTGATCCGTTGCCTCAACGGCCTGGAGCGCGCCGATAGCGGCGAGATTCTCATCGAAGGCCGAGAAATCACCGGACTTTCAGAACAGGAACTGCAGCCGCTGCGCCGCCGCATCGGCATGATCTTCCAGCATTTCAACCTGCTTTCCGCCAAGACCGTCGAGGAAAATGTCGCGCTGCCGCTGAAGATCGAGGGTGTTGCAAAGAACGAGCGCTTGAAACGGGCGCATGAGCTGCTCGATCTGGTCGGGCTTGCCGACAAGGCGAAAGCCTATCCCTCATCGCTCTCCGGCGGGCAGAAACAACGCGTCGGCATCGCTCGGGCGCTTGCGGCCCGCCCGGCACTGCTTTTGTCCGACGAGGCGACGTCGGCACTCGATCCGGAAACGACCCGGTCGATCCTGGCGCTGTTGAGGGATATCAACCGTAAGCTCGGGCTGACCATTCTGCTGATCACGCATGAGATGGAAGTGGTGCGCGGCATTGCCGATCGCGTCGCAGTCATCGACGCCGGGCGGATCGTGGAGGAAGGGCAGGTCTGGTCGGTCTTCGCCAATCCGCAGGCTGACATCACCGGGAGCCTGCTCGGCGGTATCCGCCCGCAGCTTCCGGATCACATCGCCGGTCGGCTGTCGGCAACGACGGGGAGCGAGGCGATCCTCAGCGTTGATCTCGCCGGGCCGCAGGCGCAGGGCGCGCTGTTTGCCGAACTCTCGGCGGCGCTGCCGCATTCCTTCCGCCTCGTCCATGGTGGCATCGACCACATCCAGAACCAGCCGGTGGCGCGGTTCTTCATCGCCGTTCCCATGCGCGACCCCGCGCTTGCCGGAAAGGTCGAACAATTCCTGACGGCCCGGTCCGCCCGGGTGGAGGTGCTTGGTTATGACACCGATCATGCTTGAACTGCTTCTTCGCTCCCTTTGGGAGACGGTCCTGATGACCGTCGCCTCGGGAATGATCTCGCTCGTCGCCGGCCTGCCGCTCGGCCTTGCCCTGGTGGCGACGGCGCGCGGCGGCATCGCCGAAAATCTGTGGATCAATCGCGTGCTCGGTGGGATCATCAACGGCTTCCGCTCGGTGCCCTTCATCATCCTGCTGGTGGCGCTGATCCCGCTGACGCGGCTGATCGTCGGCACGGCGCTCGGCACCTGGGCGGCCATCGTGCCGCTCGCCATCGCCGCAACGCCCTATTACGCTCGCATCGCCGAAGTGTCGTTGCGCGAGGTCGACCGCGGGCTGATCGATGCCGTCCGCGCCATGGGCGGCAATCGCTGGACGATCATCCGTGAGGTGCTGGTGCCCGAAGCTTTGCCGGGCATCGTCGCCGGCTTCACCGTCACGCTGGTGACGCTGATCGGCGCCTCGGCGATGGCGGGCGCGATCGGCGCCGGCGGTCTCGGCGATCTCGCCATCCGCTATGGCTATCAGCGCTTCGAAACCAATGTGATGATCGCGGTGGTGGCCGTCCTCATCGTCCTCGTCTGCGGCATTCAGTGGCTTGGCGACCGGCTGGTCGCCAAGCTGGACCATCGATAGTCAGTGCCGGAACTGGGCTGCGGGATGCGCGGCGGGCAACCTGCCGTCCCCGCCGCCGAAAAGCTTCTGCCGCAAAGGTCCTTCCACGTAGTCCGCCTTGAAGAGACCGCGCTCCTGCAGCACCGGCACCACCAGGTCGACGAAATCGCGCAGGCTTTCCGGCGCCACGGTCCGCGCCAGATTGAAGCCGTCTATGCCGCCCTCCTCGATCCATGCCTCGAGATGATCGGCGATTTGCTCGGGCGAACCCACCACCGGCTTCATCCGGCTGCCGAGTATCATCTGGTCGATGATGTCGCGCAGCGTCACCGGCTTCGCCGCCTGTTTCGTGATGGCCGCAAGCGCCGACTGATTGGCGTTCGTCGAGCTTTGATCGATGACGTCATCGAGCCCATATTTCGAAAAATCGATGCCTACGGAGGCGGAGTAATGCGCAAGCGAGGCCTCGACGCTCGCATGGCGGCGATACTCCTCCAGCCTGTCCCGTGCTTCCTTCTCCGTCCGCCCGACGACAACAGTGATCAGGCTCAGGATCTTCAGTGCGTCGGCGCCGCGGCCGAATTCCTCGGCCTTCGCCCGCAGCGCATCCACCGTCGGCCGCATCGCCCTGGGGTTTGAGCCGGCGAGGAAGACGCATTCGGCGTGCCGGGCGGCAAAGTCCTGGCCGCGTGCGGAGGCGCCGGCCTGGAAGAGCAGGGGCGTGCGCTGTGGAGAAGGTTCGGAGAGATGGATGCCCTCCATCCGGTAATATTGACCGTCATGACGGACAGTGCGCACTTTGGAGGGATCGGCATAGATGCCGCCCACCTTGTCGCGCAGCACCGCATCGTCATCCCAGCTGCCTTCCCAGAGCTTGTAAACGATCTCGAGATATTCCTCGGCTGCGTCGTAACGCGCGTCATGTTCCGGCAGCCTGTCGAAACCCATGCTGCGGGCAGCACTATCGAGATAACCGGTGACGATGTTCCAGCCGATCCGTCCCTTGGTCAGATGATCGAGCGTCGACATGCGCCGCGCCAGCAGGAAGGGTGGCTCATAGGTGGTGTTGACGGTGACGCCAAAACCCAGATGTTTGGTGACATAGGCCATCGCCGAAATCGGAATGAGCGGATCATTGACCGGGATCTGCGCCGCCGTCGTGATCACCGGCGCCGGGCTTCCTCTGAAGATGTCATAGACGCCGACAATATCGGCAAGGAAGATGCCGTCCAGCTTGCCGCGTTCGGCGGTCTTGGCAAACTCCGTCCAATAGTCGAGATCGGTATAATGCGCTGAGCCGTCGCGCGGATGCGTCCACAGGCCGTGGTTGATATGCCCGACGCAGTTCATGTCAAAGGCATAGATCTGCATGGTCTTCATGAGGCGGGTCCCAAAACCGGCAATAGAAATCAAGGATTTGCCGCATTAATTATCCTAGAGCATGATGCCGAAAAGTGCGTGCGGTTTTCGCACGACATCATGCTCTAACTATATAATGTAGAACAGGATTCAGATTTTAGGCCGGCTCGGCCCAAAATCATCCTGTTCGGGCTCTATCGCACGAAGAGCCTGTGAAATGGTAGGGTTGGGATGAAAAAAGCCGGAGGAAACGCATGACGAAGAAGACGCTGTCGGATTGGGCGGAGCTTGCGCAAAAGGATCTGCGCGCTTCACCTGAAACGCTGACCTGGCAGACGCCGGAAGGCATCGCCGTCAAGCCGCTCTATACGTCCGAGGATCTGGACGGTGCCGAGCATCTCGGCTCGCTTCCCGGTTTTTCGCCTTTCACCCGCGGCCCACGCGCGACGATGTATGCCGGCCGGCCCTGGACGATCCGCCAATATGCCGGCTTCTCGACGGCAGAAGAATCGAACGCCTTCTATCGCCGCAATCTGACAGCCGGCCAGAAGGGCCTGTCGGTCGCCTTCGATCTTGCCACCCATCGCGGTTACGACAGCGACCATCCCCGCGTCGAAGGCGATGTCGGCAAGGCAGGTGTGGCAATCGACAGCGTCGAGGACATGAAAATCCTGTTCGACGGCATTCCGCTCGGAGAAATGTCGGTGTCGATGACCATGAACGGCGCCGTCATTCCGATCCTCGCCTCCTTCATCGTGGCCGGCGAAGAGCAGGGGGTGCCGCGGGCCGAGCTCTCCGGCACCATTCAGAACGACATCCTCAAGGAGTTCATGGTCCGCAACACCTATATCTATCCGCCAGAACCCTCCATGCGGATCGTTGCCGACATCATCGAATATACCGCAAGGGAGATGCCGAAGTTCAATTCGATCTCGATCTCCGGCTATCACATGCAGGAGGCCGGCGCGACGCTGGTGCAGGAACTCGCCTTCACGCTTGCCGATGGCCGCGAATATGTCAGGGCGGCGATCGCCAAGGGTCTCAATGTCGACGATTTCGCCGGAAGGCTCTCCTTCTTCTTTGCGATCGGCATGAATTTCTTCATGGAGGCGGCCAAACTTCGCGCCGCCCGGCTGCTCTGGACCCGCATCATGGAAGAGTTCCAGCCGAAGAAGACTTCCTCGCTGATGCTGCGCACCCATTGCCAGACGTCGGGCGTCTCGCTGCAGGAACAGGACCCCTATAACAACATCATTCGCACCGCCTTCGAGGCGATGTCGGCCGTGCTTGGCGGCACGCAGTCGCTGCACACCAATTCCTTCGACGAGGCGATCGCGCTGCCGACGGAATTTTCCGCCCGCATCGCCCGCAACACGCAGCTCATCCTCCAGCATGAGACCGGCGTCACCAAGGTGGTCGATCCGCTCGCCGGCTCCTATTACGTCGAAAGCCTGACGAAGGAGCTTGCCGACAAGGCCTGGGCGCTGATCGAGGAGGTGGAGGCGCTCGGCGGCATGACCAAGGCCGTCAATGACGGCCTGCCGAAACGGCTGATCGAGGAAGCGGCCGCGCGCCGCCAGGCGGCCGTCGACAAGGGCGAAGAGGTCATCGTCGGCGTCAACCGCTACAGGCTCGACAACGAACAGCCGATCGACATTCTGGAGATCGACAACAGTGCGGTGCGGATCGCGCAGATCAAACGGATCGAGGAAACCAAACGGCGCCGCGATGGCGGGGCCGTGCGCGAGACGCTGGCCGCCCTGGCGGAGATCGCCCGGACCGGCAAGGGCAACCTGCTGGAAGCCGCCATCGAGGCGGCCCGGGCTCGTGCCACGGTCGGCGAGATATCGGACGCGATGCGCGATGCCTTCGGCGATCATGCCGCGATCCCTAATGTCATCAAAGGCGTCTACGGCGAGGCCTATAGCGACGAACCGGAACTCGCCGTCTTGCGGACCCGCATGACTGAGGTGACGGAAGCGATGGGCCGCCGGCCGAAAATCATGGTCGCCAAGCTCGGCCAGGACGGGCACGATCGGGGCGCCAAGGTGATCGCCTCGGCCTTCGGCGACATCGGCTTCGATGTGCTCGCCGGTCCCCTGTTCCAGACCCCTGACGAAGCCGCCGGCGTCGCACTCAGCGAAAAGGTCAATGTCGTCGGCGTCTCGTCATTGGCGGCCGGCCACAGGACCCTGCTGCCGCAGCTGATCGACAGGCTGAGGGAAAAGGGCGGTGGCGATATCATCGTCGTCTGCGGCGGTGTCATCCCGCGGCAGGACTATGACTTCCTGCACGAACACGGCGTTGCAGCCGTGTTCGGGCCCGGCACGAACGTTCTCGAGGCGGCAAACTCCGTTCTCGACCTGTTAGAGGGCAAGCGGCGAAACCAGTAGCTTACAGCAATCCACGCTTTGCGAGGTTACTCATCAGCGCCGAAATGCCGAAGGTCCAGGGCGGGCATTCGGTGGAGAGCCGAACGGTGTTGACAAGCGCGCCGAGCCCTGCCGAGGAAATCTCGACGACATCGCCGATCTTGTGGGTGAAGCCCTGCTTCGGCGCGTCGCGATCCTGCGTCGGCGCAAACAGCGTGCCGAGGAAAAGCATGAAGCCGTCAGGATATTGGTGATGCGCGCCGACCGTCTGTTTAACGAGATCGGTCGGATCGCGGCTGATCTGCGACATCGAACTCTTGCCGCGCAGCACGAAGCCGTCCCGGCCGGTGACCTTCAGATCGAGTTCGGCCTTGCGAACATCATCCAGGCTGTAGCCGGCATCGAACAGGCGGATGAAAGGACCGATCGAGCAGGAGGCATTGTTGTCCTTGGCTTTACCGAGCAACAGTGCCGAGCGGCCCTCGACGTCGCGCAGATTGACGTCGTTGCCGAGCGTCGCGCCCTTGATTTCGCCGCGGCTATTGACCGCGAGCACGATTTCCGGCTCCGGATTGTTCCAGGTCGAGATCGGATGCAGGCCGACATCCGCACCCCAGCCGACCGAGGAAAGCACCGGGGCCTTGGTGAAGACTTCGGCATCCGGCCCGATGCCGACTTCGAGATATTGCGACCACATGCCCTCGTCGATCAGCGCCTGCTTGACCTTGGCAGCCTCCGGCGAACCCGCCTTCAGATTGGTGAGGCTGCCGCCGATCAGCGTGCTGACACGTTCGCGGATGGCGGCGGCACGTTCCGGATTGCCGGCAGCCTTCTCCTCGATGACGCGCTCGATCATCGACTGGGCGAAGGTGACGCCGCAGGCCTTGACGGCCTGCAGGTCGACGGGCGCCAGGAGATAGGGACGCGCTTCGTCCGGCTTGCCGGTGCTGTTGGCGACGATCTGCTCCACTGAACCGACCGCCTTGCCACTTGCGGCGCGGACGAAGCCGGCGGCGTCCTGCCGCTCGAAGAGAGCGCTCAGTGTCGGCGCCTCGCGCGAGGTGATGTCGACCAGCACGCCCTCGCGTGATGTCACAATGCTCGGTCCGGCAACGTCGGGATTCCAGACGCGGCCGACGAAAAGACCATCCGAAGCGGCGACATCGAGAAGAGCTTGAGACATGGTGATCTTCCGTCAAGGTGAGCGAGAAGCGCTCTTTTGAGAATTGCGGGGTGTTGCCGCCCTCCGACCCGGCGACCGCCGAAATCGATCACATTCATGAAGGCGGGGCAAGATGCACTGGGGAAAAAGACTTTTGCCCGATCGGCTCAAGCGGTGGTCTTTCCCGTAAATCCAATCGCAAAAGCCCGCAAAATAACTATTTAGATACAAAATACATCTTTTATTTCAAATAGTTAAATACATGGTGCGGCGATTTTTCCCCTCATCTCGCCTTGACAGGAGCCGGCTTTCGTTATCTGTTTTGCCCGACATGGAGGCTGCTGGCGTCAGCCGGCGCTCAGAGAATCCCGGGAGGATATTACAGCGATGTTGAGATTTGCCGTCGTCGGAATCGACCATGGGCATACGTTCGATCATGTGAAGGGATTGCTTGCCTCTGGCGGCGAGTTCGTCGGCTATTGCCCGCAGACTTCGGTGCCGGCATTGCGCGAGGCCTTCGAGAAGACCTATCCCGATGCGCCGCAGATCGACCGGGAAAAGCTGTTCGACGATCCGTCGATCGATGTCATCTGCATTTCAGCGATCCCGCGCGATCGTGCCGGGCTTGCCATCCGCGCGATGAGATCGGGCAAGGACGTGATGACCGACAAGCCTGGTGTGACGACCTTCGCCCAGCTTGAGGACATCAAGCGCACCGTCGCCGAGACCGGCAAGATCTTCTCGATCTGCTTTTCCGAGCGCCATTGCGTGCGCTCCGCCGTCAAGGCCGGCAAGCTCGTCGCCGACGGTGCGATCGGCAAGGTCATCCAGACGCTCGGTGTCGGTCCCCACCGGCTGCAACTGCCGACGCGGCCGAACTGGTTCTTCGATCCGGAAGCCTTCGGCGGCATCATCGTCGATATCGCGTCACACCAGGTCGACCAGTTCCTGTTCTATACAGGCTCGACCACGGGCGAGGTCATCGCCAGCTCGATCGGCAATTTCGGCATGCCCGACAAGCCGGCCTTCGAGGATTTCGGCGAGGTGCTTCTGCGTTCCGACAAGGCGGCGGGTTATGTCCGCGTCGACTGGTTCACGCCGGAGGCGCTGCCGACCTGGGGTGACGGGCGCCTGACCATTCTCGGCACTGAAGGCTATATCGAGCTGCGCAAATATATCGATATTGCCGGCCGGCCGGGCAAGGATCATCTCTTCCTGGTCAACGGCAAGGAAATGACCCATATCGATTGCAGCGGCGAAAAGCTCGATTATTTCGACGCTTTCACCACCGACGTCGGCAACCGCACGCAGACGGCGATGACGCAGGATCACGTTTTCGAAGTCTGCCGTCTTTCGCTCGAAGCCCAGACGAAAGCCGCGCGCATCGGCGCTCGCTGAGGAGGATATCATGACCAGGAAATTGCGCGTCGGTGTCATCGGCGCAGGCATCGCTGCGCGGCATCTGGCCGGCTTCGGCTGGAACAAGGAGCTTTTCGAGGTTCCCGTGCTCTGCTCGCTCGACGAGGAGCGCGGCAGGGCGCTGTGCGAGGAGTACGGCATAGCCGAATACACCCAGGATGCCGATTCGCTGTTTGCCCGTGACGATCTCGACATCATCGACATTTCGACGCCGCCGAGCTCGCATTTCGAACTCTGCCGCAAGGGCATCGAATCCGGCAAGCACGTGATCTGCGAGAAGCCGCTCTTCGGCTCGATTGCCGAGGTCGACGAGATGGGCCGCATCCTTGCTCGTTTCCCCGGCAGGAAGCTGATGCCGATCTTCCAGTACCGCTACGGCTCCGGCCTGCAGAAGCTGAAGCTGCTGATCGAGCGCGGTCTTGCCGGCAAACCGTTCCTGACGACGATCGAAACCCATTGGTGGCGCGGCCCGGATTATTATGCCGTGCCATGGCGCGGCAAATGGGCAAGCGAACTCGGTGGCGGTCTTCTTGGTCACGCCATCCACGCGCATGACATGCTGAATTATGTCCATGGCCCTTGCGCCGAAGTGTTTTCCTATGGCGCGACACTGGTCAATCCGATCGAGGTCGAGGACACGGCAGCCCTTTCGGTGAAGATGCAGAACGGCTCGCTGGCGACGCTGTCGATGACGCTGGGTTCGCGCAAGGAGATCTCGCGGCTGCGCTTCTGCTTCAACGACCTCGTCGCCGAAAGCATCATCGAACCCTATACGATGGGCCGTGATCCGTGGACGTTCGTCGCCGGAACGGAGGAGCATCAGGCGCGGATCGACGCGGCGCTCGCTGGCTATGTGCCAGGCGAAGATGGCTACACCCGTCAGTTCGAGCTCTTTCATAAGGCGATCGTTGAGGACAAGGAGCCGCCGGTGACGCTGCAGGATGCCCGCAATTCGCTGGAGCTGGTGACAGCCGCCTATTTCTCGCAGCGCACCGGCCGGCCGACGCCGATGCCGATCGCCGCCGATCATCCGCTCTATCGCTCCTGGCTTCCGGCGGGGGAGTGGCGCAGCGCCGCTACGGTCTGAATCGGGAAGGGCTCTCTCATGCTGAAATCCTTCGAGCATGTCGGCATGACGGTCGGCGATATGGACCGCGCTATCGATTTTTACTGCGGCCTGCTTGGCCTCAGCCTCGTGCTGCGCAAGACGATGGCGAATGGCATGCAGGTGGCGTTCCTCGATGCAGGCGGCGGCATGCTGGAGATCTTCGCGCCGCCCGGCGGCGCTTCGCGGGCGGTCGACGTGCCTGAAGATACGGCCGGCGTCCGGCACCTCACCTTCCATTTCGACAATGTCGAGGAGACCTTCGCCCGCCTTGAACAGGCGGGCGTCGAGATCAAGGAGCGGCCGCGCTTCGCCGTCCACTCCGAGATGCTGAACAAGATCGCCTTCGTTCGCGACCCCGACGGCATCATCGTCGAGCTTGCCGAACGCTCCCAGAGCCGCCAGGGTTGACGCAGGTGCTGCCGATCGCTTCGCTGCGGGCGGCCAGACCGTCCCGCAGCAGATCGATCAGGCGCCGGATGAGCTTTGCCGCCATGAAAGGCTCCCCTCAGCTCGCCAATTTGGCGCGGATATAGTTGCGCCAGCCGCCAAGCGCGGTGATTTCCTCGGCACCCTTCACCGCATGCGCTTCGCAGACGAAACCGGAGACGCTGGAGCCATCTTCGAGCACCAGCTTGCCGATGCCGAGGGGTGCCGGAATCTTCTGTACGAACCTGCCGAAAGCATCGGCCGGCAGTGCCCAGACCTCGACCTCCAGCCCCTGACCCTTATGGCCGGGTTCGCGCAGCAGCCCCGGTTTCGGCGGCGTGGTGTTGGGCAGAACGAAGAGGCGATAATCGCCTGATGTGCGGCAGGTCTTGACCAGACGCCCGCCGGCCAGTTCGTGATTGAGCGGCATGCCGGTCAGATGCGCCCCGACGACCGCGATTTCGATGAAACCGTCATCGCCAGGCGCAACACGACTGGCTTCGGGGATCGCCGCCTGCCGGTCGATGCCCATGCCGAAACCTGCGGCACGGTGCAGCGCATCGGCAAGCGGCGCCAGCGCATCGTCGGTGAAGGCGGGGGCGATCACCGTCACCCCACCTGGCAGGCCACCCTTTCCGAAACCGGCCGGAACGGCGATCGCAGCGCAATCGAGCAGGTTGACGAAATTGGTATAGCGGCCGAGGCGGCCGTTGAGCACGACGGGATTGGCCTGCATGTCGGCAACCGTATAGGTGGTCGGTGCGGTCGGCAGCAGAAGCACATCGGCCTTTTCCCATTCGGCTTCGGTCTTGCGGCGCAATTCTTCCAGCCGGTATCGGCCGTTGAAGGCCTCGACCGCGGTCTTGCCTCTGGCGCCTTCGATAATCCCGCGCACCGTCGGATCGAAATCGGCCGCGTTCGTGGCGAGGAAGGCCTCGACCGCCGCCAGGCGTTCGGCGACCCACGGCCCGTCATAGAGAAGGGCAGCCGCCTCGCGGAACGGCGCGTAATCGAACGGCACGATGGTCGCGCCGAGCGCTCTGGCCCGCTCGATCGCCTGATCGTAGAGCGCCTCCACCTCCTTGTCGCCGAAGAATTCCCGCTCGGCGCCAGCAAGGACGCCGATGCGCAACCCCGATACCGGCAGGTTCGCCGGCTTGGCGTGGCGGGAAAAAGCATCGGCGGCATCGAAGCCTTCGGCGACCTTGCGGATCGCAACACCGTCGCCGACGGTCGCGGCAAAGATCGTGATGCAGTCGACGCTCTTGCAGGCCGGTATGGCGCCGGTATTCGGCAAGAGACCCGGGGTCGGCTTGATGCCGACCAGATTGTTGAAGGCAGCCGGCACACGGCCGGAGCCGGCCGTATCGGTGCCGAGCGCAAAGGCCGCGAGGCCGGAGGCCACGGTGACCGCCGATCCGGAACTCGAACCGCCTGAGATATAGGCCGCATCGAAGACCGAACGCGGCGCGCCATAGGGCGAGCGCGTGCCGTTGAGGCCGGTCGCGAACTGGTCGAGATTGGTCTTGCCGATGACGAGCGCGCCGGCGGCCTTCAACCGTGCAACGACGGTGGAGTCCGCCTCCGGCCGATACGCATAGGCCGGGCAGGCAGCAGTCGTCGGCAGGCCGGCGGCATCGATATTGTCTTTCACCGCGAAGGGCACGCCCCAGAGCGGCAGGCTGTTTGCCTCGGGCGCACGTGCCATCAAGGCTTTGGCGGCGGCGCGCAGCTCTTCGTCGGGCACCGGGGTGATGAAGATTGCCGGATCTTTCGAGGCGGCACGCCGCGCAATCACCTCTTCGATGGCGTCGAGCGGCGTCAGGCCGGATTGATAGGCGGCGCGAAGGCTTGAGAGATCGAGAATGGTCGGCAGCATGTCAGCATTCCTCCAGAACGACGATGATATCGCCCGCTTTGACGTTTCTTCCCGGCCCGGCGCGCAGGTCGCGGACGCGGCCTGCCGCATGGGCGGTGACGTTGATTTCCATTTTCATCGATTCGATGATGGCGAGTGTATCGCCGGCCGCAACCGGGGCGCCCGGCTCGACCAGCAATTTCCAGATATTGCCGGGCACGGCGCTGGCAACTCCGAAGCAGCCGTCGGGAATATCCCCATCTGGGCTTTCGCCTGTGCCTTCATCGGTGACGAAGCTGTCGAGACCGGCGTCCTTCCAGCGCTGGCGTTCGGCCTCGAAGGCGGCCTGCTGCGTTGCCTTGAAGCGGCCGATCGACGCCGCATTCGCCTGCAATTCCTTCTCATAGGCGGCATAGGAGAATTCCGTCTCCTCGATCCGGATCGGATAACCGCCATGCGGGAAGGCGGCGCGCGCCTCCGTCAGCTCCTGATTGCTCACGGGGAAGAAACGGATCTGGTCGAAGAAATTCAGCAACCAAGGTTTGCCCCTGGCAAAAGCCGGTGTCTCCCGCCACGTGTTCCAGACCTGGATGGTGCGGCCAAAGAGCTGGTAGCCGCCCGGTCCTTCCATGCCGTAGATGCACATATAGGCGCCGCCGATGCCGACGGAATTTTCCGGCGTCCAGGTGCGGGCGGGATTATATTTCGTCGTCACGAGGCGGTGGCGCGGATCCGTCGGGGTCGCAACCGGCGCGCCGAGATAGACGTCGCCGAGACCCAGCACCAAGTAGCTGGCATCAAAGACGATATCGCGAACGGCCTGTTCATCGGCAAGGCCATTGATGCGGCGGATGAACTCGATATTCGAGGGGCACCAGGGCGCATTCGGGCGCACGAGCTCCTGATATTTGCTCATGGCAAGCTTCGCATCCGGATCGTTCCAGGAAAGCGGCAGATGCACGATGCGGCTCGGCACCGTGACCTCCTGGGCCGCCGGAAGCGTCGCCTCGATCTCGGAGAGCAGCCCGAGCAGGCGCCGGCGCGTCAACTGCGTGCCGTCATAATGGATCTGCAGCGACCGGATACCGGGGGTGAGGTCGATGACGCCGGGGAGGCGGGCCTCCACGACCGCCTGCATCAATAGGTGCACCCGCAGCCGCAGCGCGATATCGAGCGTCATTGGCCCGTATTCGACGAGCAGATTGTCGTCGCCCTGACGGCGATAGACGACCGAAACCGGGCCATCCTCGCTGGCGCCGACGATCGGCGAACCCATCTCTTCCGCGACCCGCCGCACCGCTGGACCGGCGATCGGATCTTCCGGCCGCGCTGCGGCATGAAAACGGATACGGTCGCCGGGCTTGAACTGGCCCATCTTCCACTGCTCGTCGCGGGCAATCACCGCCGGGCAAACGAAGCCGCCAAGGCTTGGACCATCAGGGCCAAGAATGATCGGCATGTCGCCGGTGAAATCGATCGCCCCGATCGCATAGGCATTGTCGTGCAGGTTGGAGGGATGCAGACCCGCTTCGCCGCCATCACGGCGCGCCCAAAGCGGGGCCGGGCCGATGAGGCGCACACCGGTGCGGGCGCTGTTGAAATGCACTTCATAGGCCGTCGAGAACAGCGTCTCGATATCGCTGTTCTCGAAGAAATCGGGCGCACCATGCGGGCCATAGACGACGCCGACATCCCATTCGCGCGTCAAGGCGGCGGGCTCCGTCGCAGGGCTTACCGGTTCGACCGGTGCCTGGCGCGCAAAATGCAGCACATGCCCTGTCTTCAGCGTACCAGTGGCGTTGCCGCCGAACTGGCCGAGGCCGAAGGTCGCGCGGGAGCCGAGCACAACGGGAGCGGCAAAACCACCGGCGACGGCGAGATAGGCGCGTTGTCCCGGTCCTTCGATAGAGCCGATCGACAGAACCTCACCCGCCCGGATTGTCACCGGGGCGTCATGTGGCAATTTTACGCCGTCGCATGTCATTGGCATCCGCGCGCCGGCAAGGGCGATCGTCTGGTCGGCATAAAACCGCAGTGTCGGGCCGGACACCGTCAACTCCAGCGAAGCCGTCACATCGGCATTGCCGACGAGGCGGTTGGCATGGCGGAAGGAGCGCTCGTCCATCGGTCCGCTCGGCGGCACGCCGACATGCCAGAGGCCGAGCCGGCCCGGCAGTTCCTGAATGCTCGATTGCGCGCCGGGCGCGAGAACCTCGACGACATCGGGAACGAAAGCGAAGTCGCGCAGCGCCGTCGTCGCCACCTTGGCGCCGGCAAGCAGTTCGGAAGCGGCGATCGCCCTGAGATAGGCGAGATTGGTCTCGATGCCGGATATCGATGTTTCGGCGAGGGCTGCCTTCAGCTTCGCGATCGCCGCCGGCCGGTCTTCCGCCGCCACGATCAGCTTGGCGAGCATCGGGTCATAGAAGGGCGTGACCTCGGTTCCCGTCTCGATCCAACCGTCGACGCGGGCATTGTTGGGGAAAACGACTTCGGTCAGCAGGCCGGCGCTCGGGCGGAAATCGGCATGCGGCATCTCCGCATAGATCCGCATCTCGATCGCCGCACCCTTCGGCGTCAGGGCCCGAGCAGCCGAGAGCACATCCTCGCCCGCCGCCTGACGGATCATCCATTCGACGAGGTCGATGCCGAAGACGGCTTCGGTGACGGGATGCTCGACCTGCAGGCGGGTATTGACCTCGAGGAAATAGAATTCCTCGCGCTGGGGATCGTAGATGAATTCGACAGTGCCGGCCGATTCGTAGGACACCGAGCGTCCCAAGTCGACCGCCGCCTTGTGCAGTCGCGCCCTTGTCTCCGCGGAAAGGCCAGGCGCAGGCGTCTCCTCGACGACCTTCTGGTTCCGCCGCTGCAGCGAGCAGTCGCGTTCGCCGAGCGCAATCACTCCGCCCTTGCCGTCGCCGAAAATCTGCACCTCGACATGGCGCGCTTCGGCAACGAAACGCTCGATATAGACCCGCGCGTCGCCGAAGCTGGCGCGCGCGGTCCGCTGCACGCTTTCGAAAGAGGCCTTGAGGCCGGCCGCATCGGTGCAGAGCTGCATGCCGATACCGCCGCCGCCCGCCGTGCTTTTCAGCATGACGGGATAACCGACGGTCTCGGCAGACGAAAGCGCCTCTTCGACGCTCTGCAAGAGATCGGTGCCGGGCAGCAGCGGCACGCCGCTCGCTTTCGCCAATTCGCGCGCCGTGTGCTTCAGGCCGAAGGCCGACAAATGCTCCGGCCGCGGGCCGATGAAGGCGATACCTTCGGCGGCGAGCCTCTCGGCAAAGCCGATATTCTCCGACAGGAACCCATAGCCCGGATGCACGGCCTCAGCGCCCGTCGCCTTGCAGGCGGCGATGACGGCATCGACGTTCAGATAGCTTTCCCCGGCAGGCGCCGGGCCGAGGCGGACGGCCTCGTCGGCGGTCAGCGCCGGCTTTGAGAACCGGTCGGCATCGGAATAGACGGCGACCGAGGCGATGCCCATCTGCTTCAATGTGCGAATGACTCGAACGGCGATTTCGCCGCGATTGGCGATAAGGACCTTGGTGAACATCGGTCAGTCCTCGCCGTCCCAGATCAGCACCCGGATCGGCGTCGGATCGAAGCCGTTGCAGGGATTGTTGATTTGCGGGCAATTGGAGATGACGCAGAGCACGTCCATTTCCGCCACCAGCTCAACATAGTCACCCGGTGCCGAGATGCCGTCGACGATGGTCATCTCGCCATTCGGCTTGATCGGTACGTTCATGAAGAAATTGATGTTCGGCACGATGTCGCGCTTGCTCATGCCGTGTTTGGTCACCTCGAGCACGAAATTGTCGCGGCAGGCATGCAGGTATTTCGTGCCGTGGCCGAAGCGCACGGTGTTGCTCTCGCAGGAGCAGGCGCCGGCTGATGTGTCATGGCGGCCGCAGCTGTCGGCGGTCATGACCAACATGACGTTGCCTTCGTTCGAGATGATCTTCGTGCCGGTGCCGATATAGGCGCCACCCTGCGCCCGCATCGTATCCTGGTTGGAATAACGCTCGGCAAAATCGTCGGCGCGATAAAACAGCGTGTCGATCGCCTGCTGGCCGTAGCTGTCCTCGATGCGGATGGTCTGGCCCTTGCGGATGATACCGGACCATGGCGCCTCGGCCGGAATGAAATGATCCTGCACGGCGTTTTCGAGGCTGCGCGAAGCTGAAGTCTTGATGAAATCGGTCATTACAATCCTCCCTCAGGCCAGCATCGCGGCATTGTTCTCAAAGCCGCGAAGGGCTTCAGCGGTCGCCGTGCGCGAGAGATCGTCGGCTGCGGGCGAAGGCGCGCGATAGCGCGTGACGATCACCGGCTTCGGCGCGTAGACCGGGTCGGGATCGAGCGGATGCGGGCAATTCGAGAAGCCGACGATCATGTCCATTTCGGCGCGCAGCTCGGCATAATCGCCGCTGTTGGAGAGCTTGCCGCGCCAGTGGAAGCCGCCGGCGTCGTCGACGCGGACAGGCGCAAAGAGATTGAGAATCCCCGGGATGTCACGCCTGGCAAGACCAAGCTTGCCGGCGACGAGCACGAGATTGTCGCGGGTGTTGCGGGTCCTGACGTGAGGATATTTTGTGGCATTCGAAGCTGCCGTCGATCCGCCCATCAGGCAGTCATGGGCGCCCGAACTGTCCTCGATCAGCGAAAACATCACTCGGCCCATATCCGAGAAGATGACGCGGCCCTTGCCGAGGGCGGTTGTCCACTGCACCTTGACCGTATCGACGAGATTGAGCCGTTCGCTGGTGTCAGCGGCGTTCCAGGCAACCAGCGCCACGGTCGATCCGCCTTCGCCCTGGTCGATGCGGAGCGCTTCGCCGCGCTTGACCGCAGTCGACCAATACCAGCCGCCGGGGATGGTTTCCTGATGGATGATCGCAGCCGCATCGATTGCGGGGGCGGGCAGGGGGCTCGGCGCCGGCAGGGCCTTCGGCGCAAATTCCAGCCCCTTCTTCTGATGTTCTTCGTAACGCTGCCGGTTGGCGGCGATCTCTTCGGGCGAACGTCTGACATGCATCATGGTTATTCTCCTGACGGACTGGAAGCCGGGTCGTCCCGGCGAGGGCCCAGAGAAATGACCGGGCCGTCCCGGTCGGGGCTGAAGACGGAGGGCGCGCCGGCAAGCCTGGGCGGCCAGATCGAAATGTCCTTGGTGATCGTCGCGCCGTAGCGCTCCTTTTCCTCCGGGCGGTCACGCCGACGCTCGAAGGCGACGACGCGCGTCGCCAGCGTGAAGGCCTCGCGCATGTCGTGCGTTACCATGACGACGGTCATCTGCGTTTCGTGCCAGAGCCGCTTCATCAAGGTGTGGATCTCGGCGCGGATGCCGGGGTCGAGCGCGCCGAAGGGCTCATCGAGCAGCAACACCTTCGGTTTCATGATCAGCGCCTGCGCCAGCGCCAGGCGCTGCTGCATGCCGCCTGACAGTTGCGCCGGATATTTGTCCTCGGCGCCGGAAAGGCCGACTTCACCGATCAGCCGCCGGGCTTCGTCAATGGCGTTGCGACGGGCAGCGCCGAAAAGCTTGGCCTTATAGCGAGACCCCGAGAGTTCCCGCCCCAGCAGCACATTGCCGAGCACAGTCAGATGCGGGAAAACCGAATAGCGCTGGAAGACGACGCCCCGATCCGGACCTGGCTCCTGCGGCAGAGCTTCGCCGTCCAGCAGGATCGTGCCGCGCGTTGGCCGTTCCTGGCCGAGCAGCATGCGCAGGAACGTCGACTTGCCGCAGCCGGAGGGACCGACGAGGGCGACGAAGGCGCGCGAGGCGACAGTCAGCGACACATCTTCCAGGACGATCTGGTCGCCGTATTCCTTCCAGACCTTTTCGATCACCAACTCGCTCATGCCTGCTTCTCCAGTTCCGACCAGGGGAAGACGGCAATGCGGATGCGATCGAGAATGTAATTCATGACCACGGCGAGCAGCGTGATCCAGACGACATAGGGAAAGATGACGTCCATCGAGAGGTAGCGGCGCACGAGGAAGATGCGGTAACCGAGGCCGGAATCCGACGAGATCGCCTCGGCCGCAATCAGGAACAGCCAGGCGGGGCCGAGCTGAAGCCGGAGGCAGGTGATCAGCCGGGGCAGGATCTGCGGCAGCACGACACGGAGGCCGATCTGCCAGGAGGAGCCGCCGAGCGTTTCAGCTTTGACGATCTGCTCACGCGGCAGCTCCAGCGCCTTCAGCGCAAGGTCGCGGATCATCGTCGGCGCAACGCCGATGACAATGAGCGCGATCTTCGAGGCTTCGCCGAGCCCCATGGCAATGAACAGGATCGGCAGCAGCGCCAGCGGCGGCACCATCGAGATGACGGCGACGAAGGGGGAGAGCAGCGCCCGGAGATATGGCAGCATGCCGATCAGCATGCCGATGACGAGCGCGGTGATCGTGGAGATGCCGAGACCTGCAAGCAGGCGGATCAGGCTCGCCCCCGTATCGGACCAGAGCAGATATTCGCCGGTGCGCGGATCGGCGACGAAGGCCAGGCGATCGATCGCATCGGCAAACCCGGCAAGACCGGGCAACAGCTTGTCATTGGCGTTTTCCGCCAGCCGTGCCGCCGAGCCCATCGTGTAGGCAACGATCAGCAGCACGAAGGGCAGCAGCGTCAAGGCAAGCTGCGCGCCCCGGCTCGGCCTCGTGTTGATCCAGCGCATGAGGAAAGCTCCGCTGATGAAGATTGGGCGGCGCGGTCAAGACCGCACCGCTGCTTGGACATCGCTCAGAGCGAACCGTCGGCCGCCGCCTTCATGTAAGTGTCGGTGAAGCGCAACTTGACGTTGCCACTGTCGCCGAGGATCTTGCCATCCGGCATTTCGATGCCGATGACGTCGGCCGATGGCGCGCCATTGCCGAGCAAGCCTTTTTCGAACAGGAAGTTGCGGACAAGATCCATTGTCTTCGGCAGGCTGCCTGAGGCAGTGAAGGCAACGGCATCGGCCGGCTTGGCAAACAGCTTGGTGGCGGCAAGCTGGGATTCGAAACCCTTGAGATCGGTGCCCGATGCCTGGCCCATCGCTTCGCGCGCAGCCTTGCCGTCGGCACTGTCGGCAGTCAGCAGTGCAGCGGTTTCATACCAGATGCCGGCGAGTGCCTTGCCGAAATTTGGATTGTCCTTCAGCACGCCTGAATTGGCGACCATCAGGTCGATGATCTCGCCCGGCACCTGCGAGCTGTCGAACACCTTCTTGGCGGTGGGATCCTCGAGGATGGTCGAGACCAGCGGGTTCCAGGTGACAACTGCGGTCACGTCAGCCGTCTTATAGGCGGCGACCATGTCGGCATCGGAGGTGTTGACCACCTTGACGTCGCGCTCGGTCAGCTTGATGCTTTCGAGCGCGCGGGCCAGCAGATAGTGCGAAACGGAAAATTCGACGAGATTGACGTTCTGTCCCTTGATGTCGGCAAGGCTTGCCTTGTCCTTGAGGATAACGGCATCATTGCCGTTCGAGAAATCGCCGACGATGACCGCTGTCGTATCAACGCCGCCGGCGGCCGGGATCGACAGGCCGTCCATATTGGTCAACGTCACGGCGTCGAAGGCGCCTGCGGTATATTGGTTCATCGATTCGACATAGTCGTTGAACTGGGTGACCTCGATCTTGATGCCGTATTTGTCGGCCCATTTCTTGACGATGCCGTGATCAGCAGCATAACCCCAGGGCATCCAGCCGACATAGATCGACCAGGCGACCTTGAAATCGGCCTTCTGTTCGGCCTTGGCGATGGAGCCGAGCCCGAGCGCCAGGGACGCCGTCAGGGCGGTGATCGATAGGATCTTCGAAAAAGTCTGCATTGAAATTCCCCTTTTGCTTTTCTTCAAAAGGGATCGGCAATGACCATCGTGCCGCCAATCCCTTGGCTTACGAGGTCTCCCGGGCTTTTGTCCCGCCGTGCACCCGGCGGGATGTCTCCCCTGCCGGTGGTAGCTCTCGGACCAGCCACGCCTTGCGACGCCGGAACCCTAGCCACCAACTCTGCAACTATCGAAGCAAAGTGCGTGCCAAATTATAAACCGTTGATTTTATTGAGAGGTCGATGGCGCCAATTCCCCAGAAAATGCAATAGTGCATGCACTTGCACAGAAAATGTGCGTATTCTGCCGCCAGCTTAGGCGCTGGTTCTTTTTTGCCCAGCGGAAAACAAGGGCCCAGGCAGAACGCACAGAACGCCGAATTGCGGCTGCCCTGAGTTAGTTCCGGAAAGCGCCGGCCGGGACCGTCGTCACCAGCCGGATGTCACGGCGGAAGTCCGACGGCGACATGCCGGCGATGTGGCGGAAGGATTTGTTGAAGGCGCTGATCGAGCCGAAGCCGCTGTCCATCGCCACCTGCAGCACGTTGGCGCCCTCGCTCATCAGCATCGCCTGAGCGCGCGACAGCCGCAGCAGCGTCACGTATTTGCTGAGCGTCATGCCAGTCGATCGCTTGAACAGGTTCATCGCATATTTCGGATGCAGATCGGCGGCGCGGGCGATATCGACCGAATCGATGTCCTGCAGGAAATTGGCGGCGATGAAATCGCACATGCGCGCGACGCTGCGCGAGGAATGCGGATAGGGGTGATCGCCGTCGAGATTGATGGCCGCCTGCGACGTCATCGAATAGGGTTCGAGCGCGATCCGCTCGATGCGCAGCAGCAGCTCGTCGACGGCGTGCTGGGCCTTGGCGGGATCGCCTGAGTTGGCATAGCGGAACCAGCGGGTGAAGTTCTCGCTGTCGGCGGCATCCGTTGCCGAAGTCAGCAGCGTCTCGCCCTTCATCAGTCGGCTGGAAACGCTGATCGGCAAGCGCAGCCGGAAGAAATAGACGAGCGGCAGATGGGCGCCGGCATAGAGCGAATCATCCGAAGATTCGTCCATCTGATGCGGCTGACCACCCCAAAACAGGCACATTTCGCCGGCGTTCAGCCGGAATTCGTGGTCGCTCATCCGGTAGTGAACGGTTCCGCGCATCACGTAGTTGACCTCGACCTGCGCATGCCAGTGCGGCATCGCCATAACAGGCGGATGGGCATGAAACATCTGCAGCGCGGTCGGCAAACCCTCGATGCTGCTCGCGCCGGGCTGGTAGATTGCACGTGTGCCGACCTTACTTTCCGCCAAATTCATGTTCCCTTTTTAGGAGACACCCGCTCCCTTACAGATAGTCTAACCGCGTTCGTGAAAGATCGGCAATTGAAAAGGGAGGATTTTCAATGCGCTTCAAACTTCTCGCTGCGACCGCAGCTGTTGCATTGCTTGCTTCCGGCTCCGCATTCGCGCAGTCGGCCAATCTCACCATCTGGAGCTGGAATGTCGCCGCATCGGCATTGAAGTCCACGCTTCCAGGCTTCAACAAGCAGTTTCCCGATATCAAAATCACCGTTGAGGACCTCGGCAACAGCCAGGTCTTCGACAAGACGCTCGCTGCCTGCGCCGCCGGCGGCGACGGCTTGCCTGACATCGTCAGCATCGAGAATTTCGAGGCTGAAATCTTCTGGAGCCGATTCCCGGATTGTTTTGCCAATCTGAGAGAGCTCGGCTATACGCCCGAGATCCAGGCAAAATTCCCTGACTTCAAGCGCACTGAGCTCGAGGTCGGCGATGTCGCTTACGCCATGCCGTGGGATTCCGGCCCTGTCGCCGTCTTCTACCGCCGCGACCTCTACGAAAAGGCCGGCGTCGATCCGAGCACCATCAGCACCTGGGACGATTTCATTGCCGCCGGCAAGAAGATTTCCGCCGCCAATCCCGGCGTGGTCATGGCGCAGGCAGACTTCAATGGCGACAGCGAATGGTTCCGCATGATCGCCAATGAACAGGGCTGCGGCTATTACTCGACCGACGGCCAGAACATCACCATCAACCAGCCGGCCTGCGTCGCTTCGCTGCAAAAAGTGAAGGAAATGAAGGACGCCGGCACGCTGACGGCGGCCAACTGGGACGAAAAGATCCAGGCCAATACCGCCGGCAAGGCCGCAAGCCAGTTGTATGGCGGTTGGTATGAGGGCACCGTGCGCTCGACCTCTCCCGATCTCAAGGGCAAGTGGGGCGTCTACAGAATGCCGAGCCTGACGGCTGATGGCCCGCATGCGGCCAATCTCGGCGGTTCGTCGCTCGCCATTTCGGCGACGTCCGCGAATAAGGAAGCCGCCTGGAAATTCGTCAACTACGCTCTCGGCACGGATGAGGGTCAGATCACCATGCTGAAGGAGTTCGGTCTGGTTCCGTCGCTGCTTTCGGCCGAGAAGGATCCCTTCGTCAATGAGCCGCAACCCTATTGGGGCGGCCAGAAGGTCTGGGCTGATATCCTGGCGACACTGCCGAAGATCGTGCCGAGCCGCGGTACCGCCTTCCAAAGTGATGCCGAAGCCATCTTCAAGGCGACGCAGGCGAAGTTCTTTGCCGGCGGCTATCCCGATGCGAAGGCCGCTCTCGACGATGCCGCCAAGCAGATCGCTTCAGCGACCGGCCTTCCGATCGCGCAATGAATGACGATGCCGGGCGCTTCAGGCGCCCGGCTTTCCCCCGGCTTGCAAAGCGGCCGGTCATTCGTTCGTGAGGAGGAGGCTTGATGCCGTTCAGAACCCGGAGCGCCTATGCGTTCCTTGCCCCCTATCTGCTGGTCTTTGCCACCTTCTGGGTCTGGCCAATCATCAATTCGTTCCTGATTTCCTTTCAGAACACCCGCATCAACCCGTGGAAATACAGTTTCCAGGCCAATTGGGGCCGGCTCTTCTACGACCCGGCCTTCTACAATGCTCTTTACAACACGCTGATCATCCTGCTGATTCAGGTGCCGGTGATGATCGCGCTTGCGACGGTCATGGCCGTAATGCTCAATTCGCCGCTGCTGAAAGCGCGGCCGCTTTTCCGCTTCGCCTTCTTTGCGCCTGTCGTCGTCGGCGAGGTCGCCTATGCTGCCGTCTTCCGGCTGATGTTCAGCCTCGATTTCGGGATCATCAACAAGCTGATTTCCTGCGTCGGTCTCAGCCCGGTCTCCTGGTTCGACAACGCGAATGCCGCCATGGCGCTGATCATCCTCGCCGTCACATGGCGCTGGGCGGGCTACAACGCCATCATCATTCTCGCCGGGCTGCAGTCGATTCCCGACGATGTCTACGAGGCGGCGACTCTCGACCGGGTGAGCAAGATCCAGCAATTCTTTCATATCACCCTGCCACTTCTGAAGCCGATCATCCTCTTCTGCGTGGTTCTTTCGGTGATCGGCACCATGCAGCTCTTCACCGAGCCCTTCCTGATCACCAATCGCGGCGGTCCCGGCGGCGGCACCGAGACCCTCGGCCTGCTGCTCTACCGCCAGGGCTTCACTTCGCTGAACTTCGGCTATGCCTCGGCGATCGCCTATACGATGGCTGCCCTTGCCGTGGCGATCTCGCTTCTCAATCTCTGGGTCGGGAGGGATCCGAAATGAAGTCCAAATCGCAATCCCTTCTGCTGCGCCAGATCGCGTTGCATGCCGCACTGGCGCCGCTTGCGGTAATCTGGCTGTTTCCGCTCTGGATGATGTTCGTCTTCTCGACCATGCCCGACAACGGCATCTTCAGCCCTGATATCGTGCTCTGGCCATCGACCAATTTCGTCGAGAATTTCAAGAACCTGCAGGCCGATACCGATTTCATCGGCGCCATGGTGATCTCCGTCGGCGTCGCGCTCATCTATACCGTCCTGTCGGTACTGCTGACCTCGATGGCGGGCTGGGCGCTGGCGCGTTACCGTTTCGTCGGCCGCTCCATCGTCATCGCCATCATCCTCGGCACGATCACGCTGCCGTTTTCGGTGGTCGTCATCCCGCAATTCATCATGGTGGCACGCGAATTCAAGCTGGCAAACACCTGGGTGGCGCTGATCGTGCCACCGTTGTTCAATTCACTCGGCGTGCTGTTCATGCGGCAATCCTTCTCGATGATGCCGGGCGAACTCTTTGATGCGGCCCGGGTCGAAGGCGTCAAGGAATGGCAGATCTTCCTGCGCATCGCGCTGCCGCTGGCGCGTCCGACCATGGCCGCACTGGCGATCATCCTGTTCCTGGCCTCGTGGAACAACTACCTCTGGCCGCTTCTGATCAATTCCAAACCGGGAATGATGACGGCGCCGGTGGCATTGGGAACGCTGATCGGCCTCACCAAGGTCTCTTGGGGCGGCATCATGGCCGGCGCGGTGCTGCTGACGGCGCCGATCCTCGTCGTCTTCGTGGCTCTCCAGCGCCATTTCATCGCCGGCATCGCGGCCGGCGCAATCAAATAATCGAACAATAGGGAGGCCGCATGGCAGAGCTTTCACTCAGCAACATCGTCAAGCGCTTCGGCGGCTTTGAGATCATCCACGGCGCCA
This sequence comes from Rhizobium sp. BK212, assembly GCF_014197475.1. Lineage (NCBI taxonomy): Bacteria > Pseudomonadati > Pseudomonadota > Alphaproteobacteria > Hyphomicrobiales > Rhizobiaceae > Rhizobium > Rhizobium sp. BK212. The sequence goes on along the minus strand of NZ_JACIFS010000001.1, from coordinate 700,260 downwards.
ATCTGGAGGTGAAGGACGGCGAATTCGTCGTCTTCGTCGGCCCCTCCGGCTGCGGCAAGTCCACGCTGCTCAGGATGATCGCCGGCCTCGAGGACATCACCTCGGGCGAGCTTCAGATCGGCGGCAGGGTCGTCAATGATGTCGAGCCGGCCGATCGCGGCATCGCCATGGTGTTCCAGTCCTATGCGCTCTATCCGCACCTGACCGTCGAGGAAAATCTGAGCTTCGGGCTGCGCATGAACGGCAATCCGAAAGCCGACACTGAACGGCGCGTGCGCCATGTCGCCGAGATCCTGCAGATCACCGAGTTGATGAAGCGGCGGCCGAAGCAGCTTTCCGGCGGTCAGCGCCAGCGCGTCGCCATCGGCCGCGCCATCGTCCGCGAACCCCAGGTCTTCCTGTTCGACGAACCCTTGTCGAACCTCGATGCGGAACTGCGCGTGCAGATGCGCGTCGAAATCTCCCGGCTGCACAAGCAGCTCGGCACGACGATGATTTATGTCACCCACGACCAGACTGAGGCGATGACGCTCGCCGACAGGATCGTCGTGTTGCGCGCCGGCAATATCGAGCAGATCGGCGCGCCGCTCGACCTTTACGACGACCCCGCCAACCAGTTCGTCGCCGGTTTCGTCGGCTCGCCAAAGATGAATTTTCTGAAGGCCGTGGTGATCGAGACGCAGCCGGGCAGGGCGGTGATCGCGCTGGAAAGTGATACCAATACACGGCTGTCGCTGCCCGTCGCCGATCCGATCGAAGCCGGCGCGAAGGTGACGCTCGGCATTCGTCCCGAACATTTCGTCGATGCGGGCATGGGCGATGCCGACCTCACCGTCACCATCGACGTCGCCGAACACCTCGGCAATACCAGCTACATCTACGCCACCATCGGCCCCGAGCAACTGATCATCGAGCGGCCGGAATCCCGCGTCGCCGGCAATCGCGAGACGCTGACGGTCGGCCTTCCCGCCAACCGCACATTCCTTTTCGACGGCGCCGGCAGGCGGCTTCGCTAACCTATCCCAAGACCGAAAGACGAAAGAGGATTTTCCATGAGTTCAGATCAACCGATCCGCTGGGGCATCATCGGCCCCGGCACCATCGCCCGCACCTTTGCCGACGGCGTCGCCCATTCTCGCACGGGAAAGCTGGTGGCGATCGCCACCCGCAATCCTGCAAAACCCGGCCTTGCCGAAAATTTCCCCGGCGCCCGCATCGTCAATGGCTACGAGGCGCTGCTTTCCGACCCTGAGGTTGATGCCGTCTATATCTCCGTGCCCCATACCGGCCATGCCGAATGGGCGATCAAGGCCGCCCGCGCCGGCAAGCACATCCTGGTGGAAAAGCCGATCGCGCTGTCGGCCTATGATGCCGAAGCCGTTTACTACGAGGCGAAAAAGGCCGGCGTCTTTGCCGGCGAGGCCTTCATGTACCGCGTGCATCCGCAGACGGAGAAGCTGGTCGAGCTCGTCAAAAGCGGCGTCATCGGCACCGTCCGCATCATCCGTTCGAGCTTCGGCTTCAACATGGGCAGCTATAGGCCGGAACACCGGCTTTTCGCCAATGATACCGCCGGCGGCGGCATTCTCGATGTTGGCGGTTATCCGGTTTCGATGGCCCGGCTGATTGCCGGCGCGGCGCAGGGCAAGGCCTTCCTCGAACCCGAGAAGGTCTCGGGCGTCGCCCATCTCGGAGAGAGCGGCGTCGATGAATGGGCCTCTGCCGTGCTGAAGTTCCCGAACGAGATCATCGCCGAAGTCTCCTGCTCGATCATGGCGAATCAGGACAATGTGCTGCGCATCATCGGCTCGGAAGGCCGGATCGAGGTCCAGGACTTCTGGTTCGCCTCCGGCCACAAGGGCGGCGTCGGCAAGATCGAGATCTTCAAGGGCGGCAGCCGGGAAACCGTCGAGCTCAGGGAAGACCGCTGGCTTTACTCCTTCGAGGCCGATGCGGCGGGTGACGCCATCCGCGCCGGTAAGACGGAATTCAGCTCTCCCGGCATGAGCTGGGCGGATTCGATCGGAAACCTGCGCGTGCTCGACCAATGGCGTGCCTCGGTCGGTCTGGAATACGGCGTTGAGAAAGCCAGCAAGCGCACGACAAACATATCAGGCGGCACGGTCGCGCGTGGCAACAGCATTCCGCAGCGTCAGATCCCCGGCATTTCCAAGCCGGCCTCGGTCGTCACGCTCGGCTTCGAGTTCTTCCCGAACTTCGCCTCTGCCTCGCTGACGCTCGACGCCTTCTACGAAGCCGGCGGCAATGCCTTCGACACGGCCTATGTCTATGGCGGCGGCAAGACGGAAGCGATCTTCGGCGACTGGCACACGAGCCGAAAGGTGCCGCGCGAAGAGATCGTGCTGATCGGCAAGGGTGCGCATTCGCCGCTCTGCTATCCCGATATGATCGCAAAGCAGCTCGACCAGTCGCTTTCCCGGCTGAAGACCGATTATGTCGACATCTATTTCATGCATCGCGACAACACCGACGTGCCCGTCAGCGAGTTCGTCGATGCCATGGATGCCGAGGTCAAGCGTGGCCGCATTCGCGGCATCTTCGGTGGCTCGAACTGGACAAGGGCGCGTTTCGACGAGGCGATCGCTTATGCCGAAAAGACCGGCAAGGCGGCGCCGGCAGCACTCTCCAACAACTTCTCGCTCGCCGAAATGCTCGATCCGATCTGGGCCGGTTGCGTCGCCGCTTCCGACGACGACTGGAAGAAGTGGCTGAACGAGAAGCAGATCCCGAACTTTGCCTGGTCGAGCCAGGGCCGCGGCTTCTTCACCGACCGTGCCGGCCGCGACAAGCGAGACGATGAGGAGATCGTGCGGGTCTGGTATTCCGAGCGCAACTTCGGACGCCGCGACCGCGCCATCGAGCTGGCCAACAAGCTCGGCCGCAATCCGATCCATATCGCGCTCGCCTATGTGATCGCCCAGCCTTTCCCGGTCATTCCGCTGATCGGGCCGCGCACCGTCGCCGAGCTGGAAGACAGTCTCTCGGCGCTCGACATCAAGCTGACGCCCGATCAGGTGAAGTGGCTGGAAGGCTGACCAATAGGAAAGGGCGCGGTTCACGTCGCGCCCTTTCCATTCTACTTGCGTGACTCGGAAGCCCTCTTCCGGGCGGCATCGTCCATCAGCTCATACCACATGGCGTTGAGGACGGCGAAGGCGGCGGCCAGCGGCAGGCCGAGCATCCATGCAAAATACCACATCGTTTCGTCTCCTTCAGAGCAATTCCAGGCAAAGCGTGAAGCGCTTTTGCCGGGAATTGCGTAAAAACAAAAGGTTAGAGCGGTTCTACTGAGCCGCTCTAGTAAGCGTGGCTATTTTTGTCGGTGATGGACTTCTCATCGACCTTGCCCCACAGAACCTTGTAGACCCAGACCGTGTAGGCGAAGATGATCGGCAGGAAGATCACCGTCACCACCAGCATGATGAACAGCGTCATGTGGCTGGAGGATGCATCCCAGACCGTCAGGCTCGATCGCGGATCGAGTGAGGAGGGCAGGATGAACGGGAACATCGACAGGCCGACCGTGGAGATGATGCCAAGGATCGCCACCTTGCTGAACAGCAGCGTCATCACCTCGCGTTTTGCCCGCATGGCAATGAAGGCCAGTGCCGCGCCGACGAAGCCGAGCACGGGCGCGATGATCATCCACGCATGGGCAGCGTAGTTGGTCAGCCACGCGCCTTTCTCCAGCGCCACGGTCTTCAGCAGCGGGTTGGAGGGACCGATCGGGCTGATATCGCTGGTGATGCGATAGCCGCCGACACCGATCCACAGGACGAGGCCGCCGAGTGCGAAAAGCACGATGACGGCAAGAGCGGCGATGCTGCCATAGCGTCTGGCACGTTCGGCCACCGGGCCGCTTGCCTTCAACACCAGCCATGCCGCTCCATGCATCGTCAACATGGCTAGGGAAAGCAGGCCGCAGAGCAGCGCATAGGGGTTGAGCAGGGCGAAGAACGAACCTTCGTAGAAGATCCGCATATCGTCGGCAAAGCGGAAGGGCACGCCCTGCAGCACATTGCCGACGGCAACGCCGAAGATCAGCGACGGCACGAAACCGCCGATGAAGAGCGCCCAGTCCCAGCCGCTCCGCCAAGTGGCGCTTTCCCGCTTCGACCGGTATTTAAAACCGACCGGGCGCAGGATGAGCGCGAAGAGGATCGCAAACATCGCCAGGTAAAAGCCCGAGAAGGAAACCGCATAGAGCGGCGGCCAGGCTGCGAAAATGGCGCCGCCGCCGAGGATCAGCCAGACCTGGTTGCCCTCCCAGGTGGCGCCGATGGTGTTGATCGCCACGCGCCGTTCCGTGTCGGTCCTGGCGACGAAAGGCAGAAGCGTGCCGACGCCGAGGTCGAAGCCGCCCGTCGTTGCAAAGGCGATCAGCAATACGCCGAGCAGCAGCCACCAGATGAGACGCAGGCTTTCATAATCGATGAGTTCGTGAAGGATCATGACAGTCACTCCGCGGCCGGGACGAGGGTTTCGGAAATCAGAACGGCTTCCGGCTCGTCGTCCGGCTCCGGTCCTTGGCGAATCGCCTTGATCATCAGGCTCATCTCGATGACGATCAGCACCGTATAAAGTGCGCCAAAACCGATGATGGTCAGAAGCACCGTGCTGGCGCCGAGACTGGAGACGGCGGCAGCCGTCGGCAGAACGCCTTCGATCACCCAGGGCTGGCGGCCGAACTCGGCGACGACCCAGCCGAGTTCGATGGCGACCCAGGGCAGGGGGATCGCCAGCACGGCAATCTTCAGAAGCAGCGGATATTTGTCGAGATGGCGGCGCGCCGACAGCCAGAAGAAGGTGGCGGTCAGCAGGATGAAGAAGATCCCGAGGCCGACCATGATGCGGAACGACCAGAACAGCGTCGGCACGTGCGGGATCGTATCACGCGCGGCCTGGACGATCTGCTCGTCGGTCGCCTGGCGAGGATCGTCGACGTAGCGCTTCAGAAGAAGGGCATAACCGAGATCATGGCCGAGATCCTCGAAGGAGCTGCGCACTTCCTGCGCAACCTGATCCTGTGCCGGTGCCGAACGGATCTGCATCAGCGCGTCGTAAGCCTTGATGCCGTCGCGGATGCGGGTTTCGGCTTGCTGTTCGAGCTTGTCGATGCCGGGGATCTCGGTCGTCAGCGACCGTGTGCCGATCAGGCCCATGACCCAGGGAATATGCACGGCAAAATGCGTCTCGCGCGCCTCCTGATCGGGGAACCCGAAGGCGGTGAAGGCTGCCGGAGCGGGCTCCGTCTTCCACATACCCTCGATCGCGGCGAGCTTCATCTTCTGGTTTTCGGTGGCGAGATACCCGCTCTCATCGCCGAGCACGACGACGGAAAGTGCCGAGGCGAGGCCGAAGGAGGCGGCCACCGTCATCGAGCGCTTGGCAAGCTCGATATGCCGGCCCTTCAACACATACCAGGCCGAGACGCCGAGCACGAAGATCGAGGCGCAGACGTAACCCGCCGACACCGTGTGGACGAATTTCGCCTGGGCCACCGGATTGAAGACCACGTCGAAAAAGCTGGTGATCTCCATACGCATCGTCTGCGGGTTGAGCGCCGATCCCACCGGGTTCTGCATCCAGCCATTGGCGATGAGGATCCAGAGTGCCGAAAAATTCGAGCCGAGCGCCACCGCCCAGGTGGCAACGAGATGCCCGACCTTCGACAGCTTGTCCCAGCCGAAGAAGAACAGCCCGACGAAGGTCGCCTCGAGGAAGAAGGCCATGAGGCCTTCGATCGCCAGCGGCGCCCCGAAGATGTCGCCGACATAATAGCTGTAATAGCTCCAGTTCATGCCGAACTGGAATTCCATGACGATGCCGGTAGCGACGCCGATTACGAAGTTGATGCCGAACAGCGTGCCCCAGAATTTCGTCATCTGCCGCCAGATCTGGCGACCGGTCATGACATAGACGGTTTCCATGATCGCCAGGAGCACGGACAGGCCGAGCGTCAAGGGCACAAACAGGAAGTGGTAAAGCGCCGTCAGCGCGAATTGGAAGCGCGATAGCGCGACGATATCTAGTTCCATTATCTTTCTCCCACGGTCCCACGGGATACAAAGCGTTCCTCCGCGCCGGCCGGCGCGTGAGGGCATGTTTGCTCAATCCGGCCGAAGCCGGTTAAGCGCCTTTTCGAACGCCGCCTCTCCGCGGCGCGAAATCTCTGAGATGCGGCCGCCTTCGATGACGGCGATGCGGTCGGCGATATCAGCCTCGCGACGGATATGCGTGGCGATCACCAGCGACCGGCCTGCCGCCATGCTCGACAGCCGGCCGATCACGTCACGGGCGGTGGCGCCGTCGAGACCCTCTGTCGGTTCATCGAGCAGCCAGAGCGGCGTGTCGCGCAGGAAGAGCCGGGCAAGCGCCAGCCGGCGCGACTGGCCGCCGGAAAGACCGATCCCGCCTTCGCCGAGCGGCGTATCGATCCCCCGCGGCATGGCCTCGATATCGGCAAGCAGGCCGGCGGCGGCGAGCACCTCAAGAAGACGGCCCTCGCTGGCATCCGGGTTCGCAAGACAGAGGTTGCCGCGCAGGCTGTCCTCGAAGAGTTCCGTCCGTTGCGTCAGCAGGGTCGCCGTTGTCACGGCAACACTTCCCGTCCGGGCCGGCAACTCGCCGGAAAGGAGAGCAAGCAGGCTCGACTTGCCGGCGCCGCTGCTGCCGATGACGGCGAGACGTTCGCCCTGTTGAAGCGTGAGTTCGATACCCTCAAGCGCCGGCGCGGCGGAGTTTTCATGGAAGGCTGACACATCAGCCAGTGAGAAAGCATATCCCGGCAAAGGCGCTGCCAATGGTTCGGGTTCTGTCGCGGCGGCAAACCGCGGCGCGATCCGCGCTGCCGCGAGCAGCGTTCTGCCGAGTTCCAGGGCGCCGCGGCGTAGTGCTGCAAAGGGTTCGACCGCGGCAAAGGCGACGAGCAGGCCGAGCGCGGCGACGGGAGCGGTAATCACCTTGGCTTCCGCAAGCGCTGCGACGGCAAGCAGCGATGCCGTCAACAGCAGCGTCGAAACGAGGCCGAAGCCGAATGTCAGGCCGGTTTCGACACGGTTCAGCCGGTCGTCGGCGTGGGCGGCATAGCTGTCGGCTGCCATGATCGCATGTCTCTGCGCGGCAAGCCGACCAGCCATCAGGAGATCGGTCTGGCCGGCGACGAGATCGATCGTCCGCGACCGCAAACCCTCGATACCATGGGCGCGCCTGCGGGCATGTTTGCGCGCCGCCAGGCCGGCGATCAGAGGCAGGCCGAGCCCGGCGCCGGCGAGAAAAAGGCCGAAACACAGACCGAACACGGGATGCATCAGCCCCAGTGCGAGGCTTGCTGCCAGCGCTGCGCCGATCGCCACCGCAGCCGGCACGAGAATGCGCAAATAGAGGGAATCGAGTGCATCGATATCGGCCGTCAGCCGGAAGAGCAGCCTTGCGGGACGATAGAGCAGGGTGCGAGCCGCACTCGGTTCGGCAAAGCCGCGAAACAGCCTTTCGCGCAGGGCGGCGAGCACGCCGAGCGTTGCATCATGCGTCGCAAGCCTCTCGCCGTAGCGCGCGGCCGTCCGGACGATGGCGAGCAGGCGGATGCCGGCCGACGGCGCAAAGACGTCGAAGGTGATGGCGGCGACGGAAAGACCGGCGAGCGAGGTGGCGGTGATGAACCAGCCGGACAGGCCGAGCAGGGCGATGCCGGCCGTCACCGTCGCCGCCGAAAGTGCTGCGCCCAGCAGCAGCGCACGCCGGCGTTCGGCAAAGAAGAGTCGCAGGATCGGCTTGAGGTTTGTAGCAAATGTGCTCATTCGGCGGCCTCCCTCATGACGAGGTCAGTGTCGATGCGCATGATGCGATGCATGCGGGCGGCAAGCAGCGGATCGTGGGTCGCAACGATCAAGATACGGTCCCTGGCGAGCGAAAGCAGGCTCTCGGTCACCTCGGCGGCGGTGGCGGCGTCGAGATGCGCAGTCGGCTCGTCGGCAAGGATGATCCTAAGATGCGGATTGCAGGCGGCCCGCGCGATCGCCAGCCGCAGCGCCTCGCCGCCGGAAAGTCCGATTCCGCCCTCGCCGAGCGGCCGGCTGCCATAGGCCTCGGCAACCTTTCGCAGTCTCGCGGCATCGAGCGCATCCGTCAGATCGCCGCGCAGCATGCCGGGCCTGCCGAGCGCGATATTGCTAGCGATGGTACCGGCAAAAATATGCGGTCTCTGGCCGATCCACGCCATGCTGCCGCGCAGGACGGCGGCGGTATCGTCCGCAAGCTCGATGCCACCGATGACGATCCGGCCATCGGTGCAGGGCGCCAGTCCTGAAATCAACGAAAGAAGCGTCGATTTACCGGAACCGCTGGCGCCGAGAAGCGCCAGATGTTCGCCGGCTACGATATCGAGGTTGAAATCGTCGAGCACCAACGGTTCGTCGGCGGCGTAGCGAAAGGCGAGATTTTCAAGGTGGATATCAGGCGTTTTGGCGACGGCAGGTACCGCCGGCGCGACTTCGACTGCTCCTTGGATGGACAGGCCGTCGGCAGCGATGGCGTCCATGGCTTTCAGCGCCGCTTCGCCCGCCGCCCGATCGTGCCAGACGGCCGAAAGTTCACGCAACGGTTCGAAGAAGGCCGGCGCCAGCAGCAGGATGAACAATCCCTCCGTCAGGTCGAGCCGGCCTGACCAAGTGCCGAAGCGGATTTCGCCGAGCAGGCTGAAGCCGACGTAGACGGCTATCATCGCCACGCCGAGGGCTGCGAAAAGCTCAAGCACGGCCGAGGACAGAAAGGCGATCTTCAGAACCGCCATGGTGCGCACTCGCAGCGATTCCGCTTCCGAACGCAGCCGCAGGGCGGTTGCATCCACCGCGTCGAGCGCGCGGATCGTCGCCAGTCCACGCAGCCGATCGAGCAGGAAGCCGTTGAGGCCGCCGGTCGCAACCAGCTGTCTTTCGCTGGCCGCCTGGGCACGCCAGCCGATCAACGCCATGAAGATCGGGATCAGCGGCGCGGCGAACAGCAAAACCAGCGCGGCGATCCAGGAGACCGGAAGGATGAAGGCAAGGATGATGAGCGGCACGAGGCTCGCCTTCATGCGCGCCGGCTGAAAACGGGCGAGGTAAGGCACGATGAGTTCGGCCTGTTCGCCAAGCACACTTGCGGCTTTGCCGGAGGCCGGCCGGCTGCGATCGATCGGCGACGACATGGAAAGTGCCGCGGCGGCGATCTTCCGCCTGCGGCTGAGCTCGCCGCGCGCGGCATGAAAGGCCAGGCGGCCGCCGGCCGCGTCGAGACAGCTTCTTGCAAACCCGAGGACAAGGATGCCGAGGGCTAGCCATAGAGCGTCATGCCATCCGCCGCCATCGGCGATGCGGCCGACCGAGACGGCCAGCAACCCGGCCTGCGGGATCCAGATGGCGGCGCCCAGCGCCTGCAGCATTGCCGCTCTGCGCAGCCCGCCTTTCGCACCATTGGGACCTGTGACAGGCGAGACAGGATCGCCCTCCGGCATCGGCTCGGCCTCTTGTCTGTCCTTCGCGTCGAAGAAAGCAGTGCCCATGGCGCTAACTCTTGTTCGCAGGATTTGGCCGGCGGCTGCGGCCGAGCGAAACGACCCGGTCCTTGGCCTCCAGAAGCTTGGTCACTTTCGCACCCAGCGAGAGTAGCGTTGCGAGCCTTTCCGTTTCAAGTTGTTTTACGTCGTCATACCAATGCGTCAGCTGCTCGATCAGCGTGTGCATCTCGCTCATCCGCTGCTGCGCATGGCGCTCGGCGTCGCTCGCCGGCCGCTGCATCAGGATTTCGCGCAGAACGGACAGCGTCGGATCGACTTCCCGCTTCTTTCTCTCCTCGGCAAGCGTCCTCAATATGTGCCAGACATCATCTGGCGTCGTGAAGAAATCGCGGCGATCATCCGGCCTGTGTTTGAGAAGAACGAGGTTCCAGGCTTGCAGTTCGCGCAGGCTCATCGACACATTGGAGCGCGAGATACCGAGCGACTCGGCAATCTCCTCGGCGCAGAGCGGCGCCGGAGAAACGAAGAGCAGGGCGTAGATCTGGCCGACTGTGCGGTTGATTCCCCAGCGGGATCCCATTTCGCCGAAATGGAGAACAAAGGACTGGACGAGAGGCGGAAGGTTCATGATCATTTCCGTTGCGTCTGTGATTTCAGAAATTTCTGAAATTAATATACTAACTTTCGCGTCTCGCCGGCAATCGGCAAGGGAGGCCTGCGTCAATTTGGGTGTCCCGTCGTTGATCGTTGGCTATCTATAGCCGGGCGCAACGCCGCTGAATTTGACTTGGGTCAAATCCGGAGCCCTTTGCAGCGATGACGCAGAAACGCCCGGCGATGCGCTAGGCATGCCGGGCGTTCTGTCGGATTGAGATGTCTAGGACGCCGCCTCGTATTTGTTCAGAAATGCCAGGCTCAGATCAAGCCGGCCAGGATACCGACGCCCGATATGGCGGCAATGCCGCCTGCCGTACGCGTCACAAAAAGCCCCTGACGTTCACCGGCGCGGCCGATGAGGTAACCAAGCGTGAGGCCGGCGGCATGCAGCAGTGCGGTCGCGATCATGAAGCCGGCAGCATAGGCAGCACCGGCGGCATTTTCCGGCATTTCGGCACCATGTGCATGACCGTGGAAGATGGCGAAGAGGCCGATGATACCGAGTGTTGCGGCGAGCGGCGCCTTGACATTGAGCGCGACGATGGCGCCGAGGACGACGACGGAAAGCGCGATGCCGGTTTCAACGAAGGGAATATTGACGCCGGTAGCGCCGAGGACACCACCAAGTGCCATCACCAAGACGAAGGTCGTCGGCACGAGCCAGGTGGCGCGGCCGCCCAGCTGAAATGCGAAAACACCGACCATCACCATGGCGAGGACATGATCGAGGCCAGAGATCGGATGGACAAAGCCATGGCTGAAGCCGGCGGCTTCGCCGATGGCGGGATGGGCGTAGGCGGCGGCTGGAAGCGCTGCGGCAGCCAAGGCAAGCAGACCGCTCTTGAGTGCTGATTTCATTGCTCATTCCCTCGTGAGTTTTCGAATATCCTGCGGCCGCCGAACACAGGCATGGTTCCAAGTCGCGTGCATCACGCTAGTTCAAAGAATTCCCGCCGTCAACGAAAATGCCGCGAAATACCAAGCCGATTCAATTGCTTATCTGATAGGCAGATGCCGCTTTCGATAGCGTCTCTCGGCGCCGAGCGCCCTCGTTTTCTAAAGTTCTTTTCCGCGAACTGGAAACGATCGCGCACAGCGGCTATCAATCGTCCGGCGGAGATGGCGCAAGCCGCCGCGGTGGAGGAGATGCCCATGACGAACACCGAACGGCCGCTGGCGATCAGCGCCCCCGAGCCGCGCACGCTCGACCTGATCTTCAGTAACAAGGCGCGCGCCGAACTGCATGCAAAATACGAGGTCATCGAGGCCGACCCCGAGTATATCGCGGCCCTCGGCGACGAGATCCTCGGCAAGGCGCGCTACATCATCGGCCAGCCGCCGCTTTCGGCGGAAACGCTGGGACGGATGCCGGCCCTGCGCTCGATCCTCAATGTCGAAAGCAATCTTCTCAACAACATGCCCTATGAGGTGCTGTTCGAGCGCGGCATCCATGTCGTGACCACAGGCCAGGTCTTTGCCGAGCCGGTCGCCGAAATCGGTCTCGGTTTCGCGCTGGCCTTGGCGCGCGGCATCGTCGATGCGGATGTCGCCTTCCGCCAGGGCAGCGAACTCTGGGGCGGGGAGGGCAATTCGAGTGCGCGGCTGCTCGCCGGCTCCGAGATCGGCATTGTCGGCTTCGGCGATCTCGGCAAGGTGCTGCGACGAGTGCTGTCCGGCTTCAGAGCCCGCATCCGGGTGTTCGATCCCTGGCTGCCGCAATCGATCCTTGAGGAAAACGGCGTCGAGCCGGCAAGCCTGGAGGACGTTATGACGAAGAGCGATTTCATCTTCGTCGTCGCCGCCGTCACCAGCGAGAACAGGGGATTTCTCGGCGCCGAGGCCTTCGCCAGCATGCGCAAGGGCGCCGCCTTCATCCTGCTCAGCCGCGCCGATGTCGTCGATTTCGATGCGCTGATGGCGGCCGTCTCGTCAGGCCATATCGTCGCGGCGAGCGACGTCTACCCTGAAGAGCCGTTGCCGGCCGATCATCCGGTGCGGAGCCTGAAGGGCTTCATCCGCTCGGCGCATCGCGCCGGCGCACTCGACAGCGCCTTCAAGAAGATGGGCGAGATGGTGCTCGAAGACATGGACCTGATGGATCGCGGCCTGCCGCCGATGCGCTGCAAGCGGGCGGAACGCGAGACGGTTTCCCGCATGCGTTCCAAACCGGTCGCAGTGAATTAAAGAGAGTATCGGCTTTGCGCGCCGCATCACGCGGCGCGTTGCTCCGTGCCCTGGATCGCGGCGAGCTTCCAGTCGGCGCCCGGCTTGCGCACGAAGGTCCAGACCTCGACGCTTTCGCTCGGGCGGCGGTCGTCGCCGGAAACGACACGGCCGCTGTCGCGTTCGATCATGGCGTCGATCGAGGAGTAGCGCATGGCGAGCGTGGCAAATTCCTGCCCGTCCTCGCGCCAGGCTTCGGCAATGTCTCCCTGCAGCAGCTTGACGTCGGAAACGCGGTTGCGCACGCCGTTGGTGGCGTTTTCGCCGAGTTCCTCGGCAAGATAGGACATGGCCTCGGGCGTCGTCAGGCGCCGCAACGTGCCGTAATCTTCAGCGCCATAGGCGGTCTGAACGCTGGTCAACAGTTCCTCGAACTGATCGAGATCGGCCTGCGCCAGTCCGATCTCGTCGCTCGGGCGGTTGCCGCGCGAAGACGAAGCTGAACCGGCGCCCGAACCGATCGCCGGGATGTGGAAGGACGAATTGCCGGCAGGCGACATGCTATAGGATTGCTGGCCATAGGACTGTGGCGAGGATCGGCTCTGGCCGCCGACGCCGTAGGAAGGCTGGCGGCGATTGGCGAAATAACGCATGGCGAGCATGACGGCGCCGCCGATCAGCGCGATCTGCAGCAGCATGCCGAGAAAACCGAAGCCGCCGCCGAAACCGTGACCGAGCAGCATGCCGAGAAGGCCGCCGGCAATCAGGCCGCCGATCATCGAACGGCCGAAGCCGCCGAAGAGACCAGGGCGCTGGGTGCCGAAAGGTTGCTGCGCGGTCGCCGGTGCCGTGGTCGGTGGACGCGGCGTCATCGATCTTTCGATCGGTGCCGCAGTCCCGGGCGCGGTGCTGGTGACGGGCGGAGCCTGGAAGGTGCGCGTGCCGCGACTTCCGAAACCGCCGCTACCGGCGCGGCGCGCCTCGGCATCGTCGAGGGAAGCAAAAACGGTAGCGCTCGTCAGTGCGGCAATTGCCGCGATCTTGGCAAAACGCGAAACGGCACTCGGCATTCCTGATCTCCTGTCATGCACAATGACGGCATGTCGAGAGGTAATATAGGTAGTCTTTCCCCGGTGTGAAGTTCTTCGGCCAGTTTTACTGGCAGACATCGACCCAGCTGGCGCCGGTCAGCTCGGCCAGCCGTCCGGTTTCGATGCGCACGGCCGAATTCGTCGAGCCGGCCGCCGGCACGACTTCCTCGAAACGTTTCAGCGAGATATCGCAATAAATGGGCAGCGGCGAGGGCAGGCCGAAAGGGCAGACGCCGCCGACCGGATGGCTGGTGACCGCCACCACCTCTTCGGCGTCGAGCATGCGCCCCTTGGCTCCGAAGGTGTCCTTGAACTTGCGATTGTCGAGCCTTGCCGTGCCGCCGGCAACGACCAGCATCATCTGCTCGCCGACGCGCAGGCAGATCGTCTTGGCGATCTGGGCCGGCTCGACACCGTGGGCTTCGGCGGCAAGCGCCACCGTCGAGGAGTTCTCGGCGGTTTCGATGATTTCGATATCGGGTGCGTGGACGCTGAGAAAGGCGCGGACGGATTCGAGGCTCATGGCGGGAAGTTAACGCAGGAAAAGCGCAATTTGAAGCGTAAAAGACGCCCGTCGAAAACCGCCGCTTGCAAGTCGTCCGGACATCGTCATAATAAATTTGCACACGTGCTCAATTTTGTCATTCGGCCGTTACGTTCAGTCCATAAAGCGGACATTGTCACGTTTTCGTGGGGTTTCGGAGCGGCCATCATCAGCAGTGCTGACCCGTCAAGAGGCTTCACACTGCTCTTCTAGGGAGACGAAGAAGATGACTATTCTGCCGAGCTTGAAATCCCTCACGATCGCGGCCACCATTCTGGCCTCGACCTCCGCTTTCGCCTTTGCCAAGGACGTTACCATCAGCGTCTGGGCCGGCGGTACCGGCCCGAACGACGTCTATCGCCTCGACGCCATCGAGATCGCGGCCCAGCAGTTGCAGCGCCAGGCCGCCCTCAAGGGCGAAGACCTGAAGATCACCGTCGACAAGAAATCCTACTCCGCCTGGGAGGACTTCAAGCAGGCGCTGACCCTTGCCGCGGAAGCCAAGACCGCGCCGAACATCGTCGTCAGCGGCCATGAAGACATCGCGCCCTGGTCGCAGGCCGGCCTTATCGTTCCGATCGAGGATTACGTCGATCTCGACTCCTGGCCGCTCAACGGCATCTATGAAAATCTGCTGCAGATAGCCTCCTACAACGGCACCGTCTACGGCATTCCGCAGGATGCCGAGTCTCGGCCGATGTTCTTCTGGAAGCCTTACATGAAGGCGATCGGCTACAGCGACGCCGATCTGGATGCGTTGCCGCAGAGCGTCCAGGCCGGCAAGTACACCATGAAGAACCTGCTCGAAGACGCCAAGAAGATGCAGGACAAAGGCCTGGTCCAGGCCGGCTACGGTTTCTATCCGCGCGCCAGCAACGGGCCCGACTACTGGCAGTTCTACACCAGCTTCGGCGGCACGATGGAAGAAGGCGGCAAGCTCGTTTTCGACAAGGCGGCAATGACCCGCACCTACCAGTTCTTCGCCGATGCCGTTAAATCAGGCGTCACCAAGAAGAACCACATCGGCATGCCGGGCGACCAGTGGTGGAAGGAAGTCGCCACCGGCAAGGCCGGCATCTGGGACGGCGGCACCTGGCACTATGCCCGCCTTGTCAACCAGGAAGGTCTCAAGGATTTCTTCGGCAACGTGATCTTCACGCTGATCCCGGCCGGCGAAGGCGGAAAGGCCAACACGCTGACTCACCCGCTCGTCTACCTGCTGACAGCGGGTCACGACAAGGAAGACACCGATATCGCCGCCCAGCTGATCACGATCGCCTCCGAGCCGCGCATCAACGCGCTGCATGCGGTCAAATCGGCCCATCTCGGCATTTCCGAGGCGGAATCGCAAGTCGATTTCTACTCGGCCGACCGCTGGACCCGCGAAGCCACCGAGCGCCTGCTGCCGCATGCCAATGCCATGCCGAACAATTCCGATTTCGGCAAATATTGGAACATCATGTGGAAGAACCTCGAAGCATCCTGGACCGGCGCCAAGACCGTCGACGCCGCCATTGGTGATGCCGAGAGCGAGCTGAAGAGCACGCTCGGCGACAAGATCGTCATCCGCTAAGATCGAAGCTCGGGGCGGCGGCACCCGCCGCCCGGTCGGTTCGCGATGAGGGGCTTCCATGAAATCGTCCAGAACGCTCGGACTGGTGATGATCGCGCCTGCGGCGATCATGATCGTCCTGTTCTTCCTGATGCCGGTCGTTCTGACGGCAGTCTTCTCGATGACCAGCATGACGACGGCGACCGGCATATCAGGCGGTGTCTACCAGATCGCGCCCAATTCCCTGATCGCGCTGAAATCGGCGCTGCCCGACATCGCCGCCGAGATGGCCGAACCGCGTTACACGGTCGACGAAGCTGGCCTCAAGGCCGTCGAGGGCCTCGGACTTGCGCCTGGGATCGCGGCGGAATTGCGTGCCAAACATATGGGCGAGGTCTTTCCAGCGCGCCGGGACGTCGAGCGCATGCTCAAGGATCTCGCCGAGCGGCCTTCGACGCGCGAAGTCAAGCAGATCTCCGAACAGTTCAACCGCTCCGTCCTCAACACTCGCTTCGATAGCAAGGGGCAGCTCTTTTCGGCGCTGGATTCTCTGGGTTTCAAGCTGACCCCGGAACAGAAGGAAACCGTCGCGACGGCCACCTATACCGGCTGGATCTGGACGACCGACAATTTCTCGCGCCTGGTCACTTCACCCGACATGGCGCGCGTGCTCTTGAATACCGTGCTCTATGTCGCGCTGGTGCTGACGCTTTTCAATGTCGGCTATGCGCTGCTACTGGCGATCTGGACGCATTACATGCCGCCGACGCCAGCCTCAATCTTCCGCGGCATCTGGCTCCTGCCACGCATCACCCCCGTCGTCATCTATGTGATGCTGTGGAAATGGCTTGCCTGGGATACCGGCTTCATTTCCATCCTGATGGGCAAGTTCGGCTATCCCCCGAAGAACTACCTGCTCGACAACGCCTATAATGCCTGGATCTTCGTTGTGCTGATCAACGGCTTCATCGGCGCCTCGATGGGCATGCTGGTCTTCTCCTCGGCGATGAAAGCCATTCCGAAGAGCCAGTTCTATGCGAGCGAGGTCGACGGCGCCTCACGCTGGCAGCAGATCCGCTACATCATTCTGCCGCAGATGCGCTGGCCGATCCTCTTCGTCACCTGCTATCAGACGCTGTCGCTGCTCGCCTCCTTCAATGAAATCCTGCTTGCCACCAATGGCGGACCGGGCAACTCGACCGAGGTCTGGGCGCTCGCCGCCTATCACACCGCGCTCAGGAATTATGCCGGCAATCTCGAATATGGGCTGGGTGCCGCCATGGCGCTGGTGCTCGTCGTCATCGGCGTGGTGCTGTCGCTCCTCTATCTGCGAGTCTTCAACTACGGCACGCTTGTCGCCAAGCCCCTGATCGAGGATTGACCATGGCCGAACAATCGCAGCCTTCGGCAAATTACCGCAGCTGGCCCGTCATATCGGCACTGACAATCGTCAGCCTGCCGCTGCTCCTGATGTATGCCTATCTCTTCCTCGACACCGTGACGGTAAGGCAGCCGGATGCCTTGCTGCCCTCCGCCTTGACGCTCGAGCACTGGCGTTTCCTGTGGCAGACGACGGCGGGCAAGGCGAACATCTGGCAAGTGACGGTGAATACGCTGCTCTTTGCAGCCTGCACCACCAGCGTCGTGCTCATCGTCTCGTCGATGGCGGGCTATGTGCTATCGCGGCTGAACGTCCCGGCGCGCGGCTTCTTCCTTGCCGGCGTCATGGTGCTGCATGCCTTCCCCTCGGTGACGCTGATCATCGCCATCTTCATCGTGCTGCAGATGATCGGCCTCTACAATTCGCTGATCGGCGTCATCCTGGTAAAGGCGGCGATCGACCTGCCGCTCGGCATCTGGCTGATGAAAGGCTTCTACGACACCGTGCCGTGGGAAATCGAGATGGCCGGTGTCGTCGACGGCGCCTCGCGTTTCCGCGTCTGGCGCAGCCTTGTGCTGCCGCAAGTCAAGCCCGGCATCATGGCGCTCGGCTTGTTCTCCTTCCTCTCTGGCTGGGGTGAATTCATCCTGCCGCAGGTGCTGGCGCCTGGCAATCAGGTGCAGGTGCTGTCGGTCTATCTCGCCGGCTTCCTCGTCGACGACAATAATTACGATTTCAACATGTTCAAAGCGGTCGGCATCTTCTACTTCCTCCCGGTTCTGATCGCCTATGCACTCTTCAACAAATATCTCATGAACATCTACGGCGGCGGGAGCAAAGGCTGATGCGCATCCTCCTCGACAATTTTTCGAAGAGCTTCGGCTCCACCAAGGTCATCGAGAACATGCGGCTCGAAGTCGGCGACGGCGAGATGCTGGCGCTGCTCGGGCCTTCCGGCTGCGGCAAATCGACGACGCTTTTTGCGGTCTGCGGCATTCACCGGCCGACCGGCGGACGCATCCTCTTCGGTGACCGCGACGTCACCGATCTGCCGAGCCAGGCCCGCAATGTCGGCGTCGTCTTCCAATCCTATGCGCTCTACCCACACATGACGGTTGCCGAAAACATCGGCTTTCCCCTGAAGGTGAAGGGCGTGTCCGCCGCCGAAATCCGAAAGGAGGTCGACCAGATCGCAGCCCTCGTGCAGATCGGCAACCTGATGGGGCGCCGGCCGGCCCAGCTTTCCGGCGGCCAGCAGCAGCGCGTGGCGCTCGCCCGCGCGCTGATCCGCAAGCCTGATGTACTGCTGCTCGACGAACCGCTCGCCAATCTCGACGCCAAGCTGCGCCTCGAAATGCGCTCGGAAATCCGCCGCCTGCAGCGCGAGACCGGCATCACCGCCATTCTCGTCACCCATGACCAGGTGGAGGCGATGAGCATGTGCGACCGCATCGCCATCATGAAGGAAGGCGAGATCGTTCAGATCGCCACGCCGGCCCAAATGTACAACGATCCGAAGACCGCCTTCGTCGCCGGCTTTCTCGGCAACCCGCCGATCACCTTCCTGCGCGGCGTCGTCGACAAGGGCGCCTTTACGATCCCGGAAAGCGAGATCCGCGTGCCGCTGCCCGATACCATCGGCGCCGCCGAGGGCACGAAGCTGATGCTCGGCGTCCGGCCGGAGCATTTCACGCCGGCGGGCGACATCCCCGTGCCCGGCAAGATCACCTTCGCCGAAACGCAAGGCCGCGAGAATCTCTACGACGTGGCTCTTGCCGGCGGGCCGCTGCTGCGTTCGATCCAGCCGGTGCGCAGCGATATCCATGTCGGCGACGACGTCCGGTGGGCAATCGACAGCCGCGGCATATTCGTCTTCGATGAAAATGGCAGGAGGCTCTGATGACCCGCGATTTTTCGGGATTTTTCGAGCGTTACGGCTGGCCAGCGACCAAGGGCCGGCTTCCCTTTTGCATCGGCCATCGTGGCGCCAGCGGCCATGAACCCGAGAACACGTTGGCCGCTTTTCGCCGCGCCGCCGAACTCGGCGCTGAGATGTGGGAGCTCGACACGCAGCTGACCAGCGACGGCGTGGTCGTCGTCTCGCATGACGACCATCTCGAGCGCGTCTTCGGCATCGACCGCCGCATTTCCGAAATGACGGCAGCGGAGCTTGCCGGGCTCGACGGTGTCGATGTGCCGAGTTTTTCGGAGGTCGCCGCCCTCGGCCGCGAGACCGGGACCGGTCTCTATGTCGAGCTGAAAGCGCCTGGGACCGGCATGCGCTGCTGGCGGCATCTTGCCGAGATGAACCAGCGTTTCGCCTGTCTCGGCTCCTTCGACACGGCGCAGGTGCGCGAACTCCGTGACGCGGCCTGCGATTTTCCTCTCTCGGTGCTGATCCGCGTCGGCCACGATCCGCATGTACTCGGCGACGAGGCCGGCGCCGATATCCTGCATCTCTGTTGGGAGAGGGCAGGCGAGCGTCCGCAGGATCTGGTCACCGAGGCGCTGATGAACCGCGCCTTCGAGGCGGGCCGCGAGATCGTGCTCTGGCACGAGGAGCGACCGGCCATTCTCGACGACATCATGAAGCTTCCCGTTCTCGGCATCTGCACGGATCTGCCCGATCTGATGCGGTCGCCTGCGGTTAAGGAAAAAGCAGTTGGCAGACAGGGATAAGGGACCGCGCAAGGTAACCTCCTTCGATGTGGCGCGTGTGGCCGGCGTCTCGCGCGCCGCCGTGTCGCGCGCCTTCACGCCGGATGCCAGCGTCTCGCCGAAGACGCGCGAGAAGGTCTACCAGGCGGCCAAGGAACTCGGCTACCGGGTGAACTATCTTGCCCGAAGCCTGACCAACAAACGCTCCGATCTCGTCGGCGTCGTCGCTGCCGGCCTCGACAACCCGTTCCGCACGCTACAGATCGAGAATCTCGCAAGAGTGCTGCTCGCCCGTAATTTCCGTCCCATCCTGCTGCCGACCTCGCCGGAGGCCGATACTTCGACGGTCATCGGCCAGCTGCTGCATTACGCCGTGTCAGGCGTCATCGTCACTTCGGACGCACCGCCGACCGAAATCTGCGAGCAGTGCGCGGCCGAAGGCGTGCCGATCGTGCTGATCAACAAGGGCAACGACATCCCCTTCGTCGACCGCATCATTTCCGACGACCGGATGGCCGGCCATCTCGCCGCCACCCAGCTGATCGACAGCGGCGTGCGAAAGCCCGCCGTGATGGCCGCACCTGCCGTATCCTATACGGCGCGGCGGCGCAGCGAGGCCTTCATCGCGCGTTGCAGGCAGCTCGGCGTCGAGGCGCAATTCCTGCAGGTAAGGATCAACAACTACCGGAGCGGTTATGATGCGGCAGCCGAACTTGCCGCATCCGGCATCGACGGACTGTTCTGCGCCAACGACTACATGGCCTGCGGCGTGATCGACCGCGTCATGCAGGGCCGCGGCCGCGATGACGCGCCGCCGCTCCGCATCATCGGCCATGACGACATTCCGCAAGCGAGCTGGACCGCTTACGATCTCACGACCATCCGCCAGCCCTGCGACGTCCAGGCCGAAAAGACGGTCGACCTGCTGATGAGCCGGATGGCCGAGCCGGACCTGACGGCGCGTGTCGAATTCACGCCGGTGACATTGATCAGAAGAAGGACTGCCTGATGAATTCCGCATTCGATGCCGCCGCCATCCGCGCACGGGCGGAGGTCGCCATGTCAGTTGCCCTCGAGGTCGGACGGGAAACGGCCCGCTTTCGGTGGGACTCCGTCCCCGGTAGCCTCGCCGTCGAGAACAAGGGATTGCAGGATTTCGTCACCATCGCCGACAGAAAGGCCGAGCAGGCAATCCGCGACGGGCTGTTGTCGCGCTTTCCGGACGATACATTCATGGGCGAAGAGAGCGGCGGACGATCGGGCGAGGGCGGCACCTGGGTCGTCGATCCGATCGACGGCACCACCAACTATATCAGGGGTTTCCGGCACTGGGGCGTCTCGATCGCCTTCGTCGCATCGGGAAAGGTTGAGATCGGCGTGGTCTATGACGCCGCCGCCGACAAGGTCGTTCATGCCGTGCGCGGCGGTGGCGCCTTCAAGGACGGGCTTCCGGTGCATGCGGCTGCGACCGTCGATCCGGCCAATGCGCTCGTCATTCTCGGCCATTCCCGCAAGACGAGCTTTGAAGACCATCTCGCGCTTTCGCGGCGGCTCCACGAACGCGGCATGGATTATCGCCGCATGGGCGCGGCCGCGATCGACCTCGTCCGCGTCGCCGAGGGCGCTGCCGATCTCTATTACGAACGCCACCTCAATGCCTGGGACATGCTCGCCGGCGCGCTGATCGCCGAAGAGGCCGGCGCTGTGGTGGCGATGCCGCCGGTCGACAGGCTGCTTGCGCAAGGCGGGCCTGTCATAGCCCACGCGCCGGGGCTTGCCGGCGAATTCGCCTTCATCCTCGACATTGAAGGGCTATAAATAGACCATTCTCAAAGAGGCGACCCGCCCGATTTGGCGTAACTGCGACGTTGACCCGAAAGCTGCGGAAACGCCGGTTACGAAACAACGCGATTGCGGCCGCTCTTTTTCGCCGCATAGAGATTCTGATCGGCGATCGCCAGGATCTCGTTCGGAGAAGTGGCAGACAGGGTGCCGGCGACACCGATGCTGATCGTAATGTGCAACCCGTTGCAGATCTCGGACCAGGCCCACTGTTCAACGGCCAAACGCAGCCGCTCGCAGACATCGGCGGCGCCCCGGGGAGCGCCGGCGAGCAGGACGACGAATTCCTCGCCGCCAAAGCGAATTGCCTGATCGGTAATGCGCAGTTGGCCGCGCAATATGGCGCCAATGGCACTGAGGACCTGGTCGCCGATCATGTGAGAGAAGTTGTCGTTGACCGACTTGAAGTGATCGACATCCAGCATAGCGATGGAATATGGGCGCTTCTCGGACGTCAGCTCTTTGAAACGGCTGTCAAGATATTTGCGGTTATAGAGGCCGGTCAGCGGGTCCACATAGACGGCACTGGCAAGGATATCGGTTTGCTCCTGCAGCTTCTGATAGGAGGCCTCCAGCGTTTCTGCGCGCTTCGTCTCCGTTTCGGCAACTTCCTTGAACCGCTTGGTTTCATAGTAGATTTCGGCAAGGCGGGCGCGCTGCTGGGTTCTCTCGGCGCTATTGCGCAAATAGGCTTGGTGATATTTTTTATGGGCCGCCAGCGCCGGATCGAACTGTCCCAGCCCCTCATAGGCTTGCGACAGATGAAGATAGATCTGGATATAGGAATCGAAACTGCCGCCATCGTCTATCAGCTCCACCGCCTCGAGCAGCGGCGCTAGAGCTTCCGCGAATTTGCCGGAATTGTTGTAGATCTGGCCCAAGGTGTAGAGATATTGCTGCCTGTCCCTGACATAGCTGTTCTCCTGCAACAGCCGGTAGCGGACCATGCACTGGAGCGCCTTGTCATGCTCGCCCAGGTGGCTGTGGAACTCGGCTTTGTTGCCGAGACAGATGCGGGCAGCCCAGCGATCGCCAGTCTCGGTTGCGATGTCGAGCGCCTGTTCGGTCAGTTCCAGCGCTCTCACCAGCATCTGGTGGCCTTGCTCCGGCTGATCGAGCGCCTGCGCGATATATCCGGCTTCCGAATGAGCGCCGCCGAGATTGATGAGCCACCAGCATTCATAGGTCTTGTCGCCGATCGATCTGGCGAGTTCGACAGACCTCTCGCTCATCAGGATGGCCCGGTCGGGCTGCTTGTTGTACCAGAAGATAATTCCAATGACGTTGGTGGCCAGGCTTTGCGCTTTCGGGTCTGCTGTCTTGTCGGCCAGATCCAACGCGTGCGTGGCTTCTTCGATCGCTTCCTCCGGCAGGCCCAATTCCAGCAGCAGCCATCCGAAATAGGCCCGGGCATAGGCTTCCTGCCTGGGCTCCCCGTTCGTTTTCCAGAAGTCTACCGCCCGGCGGACATGCGTCAGGCCAAGTTCGGCCTTGCCGATCTGAAAACAGTACCAGCCAATGTCGGTGTCGCATTGAGCTGCGAGCCGATCGTCGCCCCGCGCCGTGGCATCCGCAAGGATCTGGCCGGCCAGTGTGAGTGCCTCGACGGAGCGGCCTGTGCACCCAAGATGCCACGCTTCCTGCAAGCTGGAATTTGCTTGTTGCGCAATTGCTTTAGTATCAACAACTTGCATATCGAACACCAACATTTGTCTGCTGGATATGGATAGCATCAGAAGTTTAAAATGATGCAAATTACGCAAAACATGCGACAGGCCGAGAAATAGAGTCCCGACAGCGGCTCACACCTTTCGAAATGATACTCCGATGCTTGTCGTTAGACTGCCATGCGGCGGCGCCAGGCGCGTTCGGTCGCCGGTGCCTCGTCGGTGGTGATCTGATCCGGCTTCAGGGCCATCAGCGCCGAGAAATTCAACCATTCCTCTTCGCTGAAACCAGCCTCCGGATCCTTCAGGGTGAAGGTCCAGGCATCGACGCGTTTGCCTTGATCCTGGCAGAGCGCGATCATGTCGAGACCGTCCCTGGCGGCGTCCAGGATCAGTGACCACTGCAAATAAATCGTGTCCGGTTCGGTCGGGCCGCGCAGGTCGGCGCGCAATTCCGCCTCGACAGCCTTCCAGCCGCGAGCCTTGCTGATATCGTAGAGCTTGTCGGTGGGGTCGATCCCGCGCAGCAGATGCGGAAGCTTCTCCTTGACCGCGACGATGAGATCGAGACTGCCGCCGCTAACGATCACCGAGGCGGCGATATGGCGGAAATGCGCGGCAAGATGCTCAATGCCCCTGGCGCCGATCGCCTCGTAGTCGTCCTTCATGTCGAATTGCAGCAGCGCGGCCGGATGGGCGGATTGCAGCATGGCAGCGAGATCTTCGCTGAGGATCAGCGGCCGGTCGCCCTCCTGCATCCTGATATCGCCGAGGTCACCAAGGCTTTTTTCGGCGATCGGTCCATGCCCGGTCGTTTCGCCTTCGAGGTCCTCGTCGTGCAGCACGACGAAACCGCTATCGGCGCGCACGCGCAGATCGAGCTCCATCGAAGCGCCGGCGGCAAATCCTTCCGCCATAACCTCGGCTGAGAACAGCGGATCGGCAAACCGTTTGCGCAACCTATGCCATTTCAGGCGGGTGCGGTGCCCCTCATGCGAAATCTCCAGGCCCTGCGCATCCAGCAATCTCGTCATCTGCACCAAGTCTCCACGATGCCTCTCTCCTGCCTTGGCGAGCGACGATTATCAAGGACTGAATACGGCTTTATCGGGATGCCGGAGGGTTTTTGCCGGGCCAAGCGTAAGCCGGGCGGCGGCCTTGTGGTCATCGACATGCCGTCCCGGTTCCGGGAACATCTCTCAGCGGCTATAGGCCGACGAAATCGCCTCCGAAGCGGCTGATATATCCGCGAGATGACCGGCCTGCCTGAGGGCCGCGCCATAGGCCACGACATTCGACAGCACCGTCTGGAATGTGGCGCGCGGACCTGTGTGGTTCAGCCGCACGAGACGGGCCGGCGCGGTTCCGACACCTTCGGTCAGCTCGACCCCCAGTCGTCCGGCGGCAGTGATCAGCACGGCAGGTGCCAGCGCCTCCGGCACCGGCACCGCCGTCACCAGGTTCGACGCCTTTGCTGCCGGCACCCAGACCGGAGTTCCGAGTGCCGCAAGCCCCGCCCGTGTTGCCGATGCGGCAAGCGCATGGCGGGCGACCACATTCTCCAGGCCTTCGGCTTCGATGCGGTCGAGCGACGTTTCCAGCGCGAAGAATTCCAGCGGCGCCGGCGTTCCCGGCAGGCCGAACCGGCCGCTATCGACCCAGCTCTTCATGTCCGCCAAAGACAAGATCGAATCGCGCGGTGCGCCATCTCGGAGAATGAAATCCCAGGCACGGCGGCTGACCGAGAGCGCGGAGACACCAGCCGGACCGCCGAGTGCCTTCTGCGGGCCGATCACCGCGATGTCGATGCCGAGATCGTCGACATCGAATTCGTGACCGCCGACCGAGGCGACCGCATCGACGACGGTGACGATGCCGTGATCACGCGCAAGCGCCAGTATCTCGGGCAGGGGATTGAGAATGCCGCTGGCGGATTCGGCATGAACCAGAGCGAGCACATCGATGCGAGAACCGGCGTCGAGTGCTTTGGCGACGGCATCGATCTCGATCGGCAGGCCTGGTTCGGCGACGATATCGGCAACCGTTGCACCGCCCCGCCGCAGCCATTGCCCGAACCAACCGCCATAGAGGCTGGTGACGATGTTGAGTGCGGCAAGGCCGGGGCGCGCAAGGCTGACCGCTGCCGCCTCCAGCGCCACCACTGCCTCTGCCTGCACAAGCAATATGTCGCCACGGCTGCGCAATAGGCGGCCGATCCTGTCGGCAAGGGCTGCGTAGCGTTCCGCGGGATAGGAGGGTACGCCATGCAGGGGATTCCAACCAAGATCGGACATGGATACTTCCTTCAGCAGGGATCGGTCGCGAGACGGGGCACGGCGGCAACGAGCGCGCGAGCGGCATCGGATTGCGGCGCGGCAACGAGCGCCGCGGCCGGACCGGTCTCGACGATCCGCCCGCCATCCATGACGGCGATGCGGTGGGAAACGGCGCGGACCACGGCAAGATCGTGTGAAATGAACAGACAGGCAATGCCCTGTTCTTTCTGCAGATCGACCAGAAGTTCCAGGATCCTGCCGCGCACGGTGACGTCGAGGGCCGATACGGCTTCGTCCAGCACCAGCAGCGAGGGCCGTGCCGCAATCGCCCGGGCGATCGCCACGCGCTGCCGCTGGCCACCGGACAGCGCGCGGACCGGCCGGCCGGCATAGTCGGCGGGCAGGCCGACACGCTCGAGAAGCATGGCGATCTCGCCGGGGCGCCGGTCTTTCGCGACGACGCCGTGGATGCGAAGCGGATCGTCGAGCACGGCGCCAACGCTCGCCAGCGGATTGAAGACTGCGAGCGGGTCCTGGAACACAATCTGCATGCGCGCCCGCCGGCGGCGCAACGACGCACCGTTCAGGGCAAGCCAATCCACCCCCTCGAAGCGGATCGACCCGGCATCGGCGCTGAGAAGCCGCAGCAGGATGCGCGACAGCGTCGATTTCCCACTGCCGGAGGCCCCGACGAGACCGAGCGTTTCCCCAGGCGCGATCGTCAGCGACACATTGTCGAGGGCGGCAACTTGGCGCGCGCCGGAAGAAAACCCTTTCGACAGGTTTTCGACGGAAAGCAGCACATCGTTCATGGCTGCACCTCCGTGATCAGCGGCGGCGTCGCGAGGTCGCGATGGCTGGCGATCAGGGCGGCGGTGTAGTCGCTTTTCGGCGCCGAAAGCACGGAACGGACGGGGCCAGCCTCGACCAGCCTCGCATTGCGGAAGACGGCGATGCGGTCGACGAAACCGGAGGCAAGCGCGATGTCGTGGGTGATGAACAGCAGCGTCATGCCGTCCTCGCGCACCAACCCGTCGAGCAGACGGACAATCTCGGCCTGGACGACCACGTCGAGCGCGCTGGTCGCCTCGTCGGCGATCAGCAGCGCAGGCCTCGCAGCGATGGCTGCGGCGATCGCCACGCGCTGGCGCTGGCCGCCGGAAAGCTGATGCGGAAAGGCCCGCATGGTCTTTTCAGGCTGCGGTATCCGCACCCGTCCGAGCAATTCCTCAGCTCTGACATAGGCTTGTTTCCAGCTGAGACCGAGATGGCGCCTGGCGCCCTCGGCGACCTGCTCTCCGATCGTCAGCACGGGATTGAGACTGGAGCCGGGATCCTGGAAGACGACACCGAAATCGCGTCCCGGGCGGGGCGCATGGCCTAGTCCGGGCCAGAGCATCTCGCCGCCGACCCTCGCACCCTCCGGCAGCAGGCCGGCTAGCGCGCGGGCGAGTGTGCTCTTGCCGGAGCCGCTTTCGCCGATGATTGCCAGTCTTTCGCCGGCGACGATATCGAGATCGATACCGTCGAGCGCGGCCGCGACACCGCGCCCATAGGTGACCGAAAGCTGTCGCAGGCTGCAGAAAATACCGCTCATGCCGCCCCCACGTCATTATCGCCGAGCGCCTGGCCGAGACCCTCGCTAAAGAGATGGACGCCGAGCACGGTCACGGCGAGGGCAGCGCCCGGTATGATCGAGAGATAGGATGCCGAACGCAGTACGCTGCGGCCCTCGGCAATCATCGAACCCCAGGTGGCGATATTGGGATTGCCGAGGCCAAGGAAGGACAGCGCTGCCTCGGTGAGAACAGCACCGGCGACGATGGTGGCGGAAAGCGCCAGCACCGGCGGCAGCGCGTTCGGCAGGATTTCCCGAAAGGCGATTTCGGCCGGATGCATGCCGATCACCCTTGCCGAGGCGACATAATCCTGCTCGCGGATCGCAAGCACCTGCGCTCGCGTCAGCCGTGCCGGATCGGCCCACGTCCCGAGTGCGATGGCAAGGACGATAATGGGCGTCGACACCCCGATGGTGCTGACGAAGGCAAGGGCGAGGAGAAAAGCCGGCACGATCTGGAAGGCGTCGACCACCCGCATCAGCGCCTCGTCAATGAGCCCGCCGGCAAAACCGGCTACCATGCCGACACAGAGCCCCAGCACCATGGCTGAAAACGCCGCCGCCAGGCCGACGGCAAGCGACGTCCGCGCGCCATAGAGCAGCCCCGCCAGGACGTCGCGACCGAGACGGTCGGTGCCGAGCGGAAAAGCCGGATCGGTGAACGGCGCCAGCAACGCGCGGCCGGCGATCCTCAGCGGATCGCCCGGCGAAACGACGGGAGCGAGCAGCCCGGCCAAAAGGAGGATGAGAAGGATCGCCAGTCCGGCCGCACCTTCCGGTGTGCGCAGCAGGCGCCGCAGCCAGTTCATACGCCGCCCTCCGATGCGCCGATGCGCGGATCGAGCGCGGCATAGACGAGATCGACGAGGAAATTGACCGATATGACGAGGACGGCACTGGTGACGACGATGCCCATCAACAGCGGCGCGTCGCGGCCGTTGACCGCCTCCTGCGCCAGCCGGCCGAAACCGGGGATCGCAAAGACACTCTCGATCACCACGCTGCCGCCGAGCATGGCCGCCGATTGCAGCCCGAGCATGGTGACGAGCGGCAGCAGCGCATTGCGCGCCACGTGACGCAGCACGATACGGCTGCGCGACAGGCCCTTGGCGCGGGCGAAGAGCACGAAATCGAGCTTCCAGGCCTCGGCCATACCGCTGCGCATCACCCGCAGGAACAAGGCGAGATAGATCAGCGCGAGCGCGCCCACCGGCAGAACCAAATGATCAGCAATGTCGAGCGCGCGGGCAAATCCCGTCTTGCCGGAAGCGATTGTTTCCACGCCGGCGATCGGAAACCAACGCAGCTTCACCGAGAAAACGATACTGAGAACCAGGCCGAGCCAGAAACTCGGAATGGCATAGACGATCAGTGAGCCGATCGACAGCATCCGATCTCGCACGCTACCCGGCCGCGCCCCGGCAAGGATGCCGAGCGCCGAGCCGATACCAAAGGAGAGTGCCGTCGCGCTGCCCATCAGCAGCAGCGTATTGGGCAGGCGCTCTGTGATGAGCACGCCGACTGGCCGGTTGAAGGCGACCGACCAGCCGAGATCGAACCGCGCCAGCGAGGAAAGGTAGAGCCAGAGGCGCGCAAACATCGACTGGTCGAGGCCGTAGCTCTCGCGCAGCGACTGCCTCAGTGCGGCATCGCCGCCGCCGATCGAACCGAGATAGGCGTCGACGGCATCGCCCGAGGCGGATTCGAGCAGGAAAAAGGTGAAGATCACCACGATCAGCAGCACCGGAATGCTGCTGATTGCCCTGCGCCTCAGGAGGATGATGGCTCGTTTCACGCCGGACAGGGCCTCTGGAAGAGAATTGCTGCCGATCCTATCACGATTGCAGCGCGGTATCGCCCCAGTTCGAGACCGCCCAGCGCGGATTGTCCGCAACATTGAGCACGGTGTCGCGCGCGACGGTGATGAACCCCCATTCCACCACGTTGATCAGCGGCAGATCGGCGACGACGAGCTGCTGAAACTTGCGGTAGAGATCCGTGCGCGCCGCCGTGTCGACCGTCTCGGAGGCCTGTTTGATGATCTTGTCGAGCTCCGGATTGACGTAGCCGCCCTGGTTGGAGAAGGGCACGCCGGCTGGCGTCCCGGACTGAACGAGAATCGTGGTGGAGATCGCCGGATCGCCGCGGAAGACCGGCGGGCCGACGGCAAGGTCGAAGTCGTGATCGGTATAAACAGCCTTCTGGTGCGCGGCCGCATCGGCATTAACGATCTCGGCATCGATGCCGATGACGGCGAGCGCTTGGCGAAGGTAATCGCCGAACTGGCGGGTCTCGTTGAAATAGGGTGCGGGGCGCAGCTTCAGCGAGAAACGGTTACCATCAGGCCCTTGTTTGTAACCCGCCTTGTCGAGAATATCGTTGGCGGCGGCGGGGTCGAACGCATAGGTCGCGACATCGGATGTATAGAATTCCGGCGCATTCTTCGGCACCGGGCCGGTCGCAGCGGCGGCGTAACCGAGGAAGATGGTGTCGACCACGAATTTCTTGTCGATCGCCTGGGCGATCGCCTGACGGACCCGGAGATCGGCCAGTTCCTTGCGGCGGTGATTGATCTCGACGACGAGCTGGTAGGTCAAAGCCTCGTAGCCTTTGGAGATCACCTTGATGCCCTCGACCTTGGAGATGCGGTCGAGATCGGCAAGCGGCACCGCCGAAAAGGCGGCAAGCTGGATTTCGTCAGCCTCGAGTGCGGCACCCGCAGCCTCGCGATCGGGCAGCACGCGGAAGACGATCTCGTCGAGTTTCGGCTGCTCCTTGTCCCAGTAACTCTCATTGCGCACCAGCCGGTAATATTCGCCGGATTTGTGTTCGGCGAACTTGAACGGCCCGGTACCGACAAGCGTGGTGTTAGCCGGATTGGTGGCAATATCGGTACCGTCGAAGATGTGTTTGGCGACGACGCTGGTGACGACAGGCAGGGCGTTGCGGATGAGCTGGAACGGCGTCGGCTTGGAGAAGCGGAAGATGGCGGTGTAGTCATCGGGCGTATCGACGGCTTCGAGATTGGCGAAGACCAGGCGGCCGAGATTCTGCAGCGGCTTCCAGATGTTGAGCGCCGAGAAGGCGACATCGACCGAGGTGAACGGCTTGCCGTCGTGCCAGGTCACGCCGTCGCGCAGCTTGAAGGTGACGGAGAGGCCGTCGGCCGACCCCTCCCAGGAGGTGGCGAGACGCGGCGCAAGCCCGTCCTTGCCGTCGAACGAGGCTTCGGCAAGCGGCTCGATCACCTTGCTCGCAACGAAGAAGACGCCGTTGGAGGCGACGATCGCCGGATTGAGGTTCTTCGGTTCGGAATCGGCCGCAACGATCAGCCGGCCACCGGCAGGCGCCGCCTGCGCCAGCGCCTGGCGAGCGAGCGTCGTCGAAGCGAGGAGCAGGGCGGTGCCCTTCATCAGTGTGCGCCGCGAGATAGATGGTACGGTCATGACCCCTCCTGATCGATCGAATTTCAAGCGCCCATATTCAGGGTGAAACGCCGATTGTCATAGAGGTTAAATTCTAAACCTCGGACACCGCGAGACATTTTTTGTCACCCCGCCATTATTCACTCAGCCACTGGCGGCGACGCGGGTGGGCTCGCCGAAGAGATTGCGATAGGCAGCCCCGGGATGCGGCGCAACGAGCCGCGGCCCCGCTCCCCCGAGTTTTTCCCGCAGCGTTCCCTTGGCATAGTCGGTCTTGTAGACGCGGCGCTTTTGCAGTTCCGGCACCAGCAGATCGACGGCATCCTCGAAACTCTCGGGTGTCACGGCATAGGCGAGGTTGAAGCCGTCGACATCGGTGTCCTCGACCCATTCCTGCATCAGATCGGCAACCGTCTGCGGCGAGCCGACGAAGACCGGGCCGAAACCGCCGACGCCGACCCAATCGGCCATTTCGCGCACCGTCCATTCCTTGGTGGGATCGATGGTGGTGAAGGTCTCGACAGCCGATTGCACCGCATTGGTATGGCGGTGCCGCAACACTTCGTCCGGCCCGAACTGGCCGAAATCGATGCCGGTCCAGCCGGAGATTAGCGTTAGCGCGCCCTCGAAGGAGGCATATTTGCGGTATTCGTTGAATTTCCGCTGTGCCTCCGCATCCGTTTCACCGAGGATCACGGTCTGCAGGTTGAAAGCAAGGATTTCGCGCGGGTTGCGGCCGACGCGTTCGGCCGCCTCGCGGACATTGGCGACATAGCGCTTCAGCACCGCCTTCGACGGTGAAGCGACGAAGATGCATTCGGCATGGGCGCCGGCGAAATCCTTGCCGCGGCTGGAGGCGCCGGCCTGGTAGAGCACCGGTGTGCGCTGTGGCGAGGGTTCGCTCAAGTGAATGCCGGGCACGTTGAAATGCCTGCCGGAATGGCGGATCGGGTGGACCTTGTCCGGATGGGTGAAGATGCCGGTTTCGCGGTCGCGCACGACAGCGCCATCCTCCCAGCTTCCCTCCCAGAGCTTGTAGCAGACTTCCAGATATTCCTCGGCAAGATCGTAGCGGTCATCGTGCTTCGTCTGCGCCGGCTGGCCGATATTGAGCGCGCCGCTGTTGAGGTAGGAGGTGACGATATTCCAGCCGACGCGCCCCTTGGTCAGGTGGTCGAGCGTCGAGATGCGGCGGGCGAAGGTGTAGGGATGCTCGAAGGAGAGCGACGCCGTCAGGCCGAAGCCGAGATGTTCGGTCGCGTAGGCCATAGTCGGGATGAGCTGCAACGGGTCGTTGACCGGCACCTGCGCCGAATGGCGAAGGGCGGCATCGACATTGCCGTTCAGCACATCATAGACGCCGAGCACGTCGGCGATGAACAGCCCGTCGAACTTGCCGCGTTCCAGCGTCTTGGCCAGATGCACCCAGTAGTCGAGATCCTTGTAGGTCCAGGACTTGTCGCGCGGATGGCGCCAGAGCCCCGGCGACTGGTGTCCGACGCAATTCATGTCGAAGGCGTTGAGCCTGATTTCGCGGGTCATGTCTTTCTTCCTTGGAATTAGGGATTGCTGCGGCCAAGGCCGTAGGTCAGCGCTAAGGCTCCGACGAGCACGGCGCCCTTGACGAAATCCTGGGTGTAATAAGGGGCGTTCAGCATGGTGAGACCGTTCAGCAGCACCCCGACGAAGACGGCGCCGGCAATGGTGCCGAGCACGTTCGGGCGGCGCAGATTGAGGACGGCAAAACCGATCAGCGCGGCGGCGACGGAATCCATCAGCAACGAGCCGCCGGAGGAGACATCGCCACGCCCGACGCGGGCGGCGATGACGATGCCGCCCAGCGCCGCCAGCGTGCCCGAAATCACATAGGCGAGCGTCTTCAGCCGGACTGTGGACGCGCCGGCAAGCCGGGTCGCGACCTCGTTGCCACCGGTCGCAAACAGCAGCCGGCCGATGCGGGTGCGTTCGGTGAGAATGAAAAGCGCGACGGCGACCACCGCCATCAGTACCACGGCAACCGGCAGGGTGCCGAGGATGCTGTAGCGGCCGATCAGAAGAAAGGCCGGGTCGTAGGCGCCGGTCGCCTTCGAACCGTCGGGCAGGGTGAGGCCCGCCGAAATCGACCGGCCGGCGGTCGGGATCAGTTGCAGACCGGAAAGCAGGAACATCATCGCCAGCGTCGCCAGGAGATCCGGCACCTTCAGGCGCACGATCAGGAAGGCGTTGACGAGACCGATCAGGGCGCCGAAGGCGAGCACCAGCGGTACCGTCACATAGGCATCGAGATGCCAGACGATCATCGCATAACTCGCCGCCATCACGCTCGATGCGGAGACCGCGCCGATCGACAGGTCGAAACCGCCGACGGCCAGCGTCACGGTGACGCCGGCGCCGAGAATGGCGACGACGGACACTGCCTGCAGAATACTCATCAGATTGGCGATATTGATGAAGGCGGGCTCGGCGATGGTGAAGCCGATGACGAGAGCCGTAAGCAGGATGAACACCGCACCCGCCCGGAGGAACGCCCCGAAGGCGGCAAGACGACCATTATCGGCTTGCGGTGATGCCTTCGGCCGGGCGCTTGCCTGCGGAAGAGTGTCGTCGTCGATCGTCGTCATGCGGATATTCCCTGGATTACGGAGGCAAAAGCGGCCCCGTGTGCCGCGGGCCTCAACACGTGGCGGTCGATGACGAGGATGCGGTCGGCCACTTCATAGGCCTCCTCCGGGTCGGAGGTCGCGATCAGCGTCGCCCGGTCGGTGCGGGCGCGGATTGCCCGGATGATGTCATGACGGGCGCCGACGTCGACACCCTGGAAGGGTTCGTCGAGCAGTAGCAGCCGGCTCGGTTCAGCCTCCCAGCGGGCGATCACCGCCTTCTGCTGGTTGCCGCCGGAGAGCGACCAGATCGAGGCGAGGGGACCGGCGGCCTTGATGCCGAGACGGACGATCGCCTGCTCGGCCTCGCGTCGTTCACGGCCACCGACCAGGAAACCGCGCGGATACCATTTGCCAAGATGCGGCAGGCTGATCGTCGCCGACAGCGAATGGCCGGGCCACGCCGGCGGCATCAGCGATGAACGGTGCCGGTCTTCGGCCGCCATCGCCACACCGGCGGCGATCGCTTCGGCCGGGCTTTTCGGCCGGTAAGGCCGGCCGTCGAGGAACATCGCGCCGCGCTCAAGCGCCGTCACGCCGAAGATCGCCTGGAGCAACCGGCTCTTGCCGGCGCCGAGCACGCCGGTAATCGCCACCACCTCGCCCTCATGCAAGGACAGATCGAAGGGCTCAGCTTCGGGGAGCAGGCTGATGTCGCGCATCTCGAAAATCGCCGGACCGGTCGCAGGCCGCGCATCCGGCCGGGCCGCATCCAGTCGGCGGCCGATCATCGTCTCGATGGCGCTCGAAAAATCGATCGGCCGCGAGAAGGTGCCGACGACGCGACCGCCGCGCATGACGAGCGCACGGTCGGCGATGGCTTCGAGATCGGCGGTGCGGTGCGAGATATAAAGGATCGCCAGGCCGCGCTTGCGCAGGCTGAGAAGAATATCGAAGAGGCGGCGGCTTTCCTCTCCGGAAAGGCTCGCCGTCGGCTCGTCGAGGATGAGCAGATCGGCGCGGTTGGCAAGCGCCCGGGCGATCGCCACCAGTTGCCGGTCGGCGCTGCCGAGGTCGCCGAAATCACGATCGAGCGGCAGGCTGATGCCGGCGGCATCGAGCATTGCCTGCGCGGCGCGGCGGATGCCGGCGCGCGAGACGAAGAAGGGTGTGCTGCGATCGGCGAACCGGTTGAGCAGCAGGGCATCGGCAACGCTCAGGCCAGCCGCGCCGACGAGATCAGTCGATTGATGCACCGTGACGACGCCGGCCTTTGCCGCGTCGGCCGGGCTGCGCGGCGCAAAGGGGCGGCCATCGAAACTGACCGTGCCGCCATCGGCCGGAAGGACGCCGGAGAGGATCTTTACCAGCGTCGATTTGCCCGCACCGTTGGCACCCATCAGCGCCACGATCTCACCGCGCTCCATCGACAGATCAGCACCGGCAAGTGCCCGCGTCGACCCGAAACTGCGGGTGATGTTTTCAATGTGAAGAAGCGGCATCGATCATGTCCGGGACTGCATTTGTATCAGGAGTGTGCCCCGTCCGGGTGGTCGAACTCCAGGCACGCCTTTCCCTCACAAACTGTCCTCGGGAAACAAAGAATCTCCCCCAGCCCGGAAAATCGGATCATTTACTCTACTAAAAACATAGAGATTATATCTAAATAATCCGATGCGTCGCGGGGCTCCGAACCCGTCAGACGACGCTTCCGATTGCTAGAAGGAACGCGACGATGAAATCCCTCGCACGGCTCGCACTGTCTGCCGCCGTCATTCCGTTCATTTTCATTCAAGGCGCAAAAGCCGACGGCCTGTCCGGCGCTCCGGCCCCCTTTGATAAGGGCGGGGTCAAGGTGGCTTTGATCAGCTACATCTCGGCCGGCGATTTCTTCCAGGCCTACCAGGCCGGTGCGGAAGCCCAGGCCAAGGCGCTGGATATCGACCTGCGCGTCTTCCCCGGCCGGCAGGACGCCGCCGAGCAGCGCGAGCAGATCCTGCAGGCGATCAATCTCGGCGTCTCCGGCATCGTCATCGACCACGGCCTTCCGGAATCGCTCGGCGACGTCGTGCAGCAGGCGCTCGACAAGGGCATCAAGGTCGTGGCCTTCGACGTCAACCTCAACAACCCCAACATCCCGCAGGTGGAACAGAGCGATCACGAGCTCGCCTCGCTGGCGCTCGAACAGGTGGTGAAGGACAACGGCAAAGACTTCAACGCCGGTTATGTCTATGTCGCGGGTTTTGCGCCGCTCGACCGCCGCAATGAGGTCTGGGACAAGTTCAAGTCGGAGAATAAGGGCGTGGTCGAAAAGGCCCGTTTCGGCAATGTCAGCGACACGACGGCGACCTCGACCGCCGACCAGGCGAAGGCCGCGCTCACCGCCAATCCCGATATATCGGTCGTTTTTGCCCCCTATGATGAATTCGCCCGCGGTGTGAAGCTCGCCGCCAACGATCTCGGCATTTCAGCTAAGCTGAAGATCTATTCGGCCGACGTCTCGACCGCCGATATCCAGGAAATCACCGAGGAAGGCAGCCCCTGGGTTGCGACCGTCGCGACCAATCCGGCCGTCGTCGGCGCCGTCTCCATCCGTGCCGCTGCACTCGAGATCGCCGGTCAGACGGTTCCCCATCAGATTACCGTGAAGCCGACGCTTCTGACGCAGGAGAGCCTGCGGGCGGCCGGCGTCAAGACGATCGAGGAACTGGCTGCGAAGGTCCCGGCCTTCAGCACGAGCGATGCGGCAACCGCGAGCTGGATTCCGGACAAGCTTTTCTGAGGAGGTCACCCTCGATCCTTCCGGCGGGAGCTTGACGCTCCCGCCGGATCATCTTTTTGGAGAATTGGAGTCCCGCCCATGAGCCAGTCCAATGTCGTCTTCGCGGTGAACCGCAATCCGACGCGAGAAGACCTCTTTGCCCGTGCCGAGGAGATCTCTGCCGACCTTTCCCGGCGCGCCGCAGACCTCGACCGTGAAGGCCGTCCGCCGCTCGCCGAGATCGTCAAATTGAAGAATGCCGGGCTGCTCAATGCGTTGCATCCCACCCAAATCGGTGGCGGCGGCCTCGACTGGGTCGATGGACTGAGGCTGGTGCGCATTCTCGCCCGCGGCGAAAGCTCGATCGGTCAGCTGCTCGGCTACCACTATGTCAACAGCCAGTATATCTATTGGGCCCTCGATGCCGCCCGTGCCCATGCGCTGGGCAGCGATACCGTCGCCAGGAACCTCTATTGGGGTGCGGCGGTCAATCCGCGCGATCCCGGGCTGGTGCTGACTCGTCGTGGCAACGGCTATGTGCTGAACGGACGCAAATCCTTCTCCACGGCGGCACGGGTCTCCGACTACATCAACGCCAATGCCACGCTCGACGACAAGATCGCCGGCTTCGCCGTGCCGACCAATCGCCCCGGCTATGTCGCCAATGACGACTGGGACAATATCGGCCAGCGCCTGTCCGACAGCGGCAGCGTCGAGTTCCGCGACTTCCCGGTCTACGAGGAGGATTTCGTCGGTGCGCCGGCTGCCCCCGACGCAGCGCCGCCTGTATTGTCGACCTTCAACACGCCGTTCATCCAGCTGGTCTTCGTCAACTTTTATCTCGGCACCGCCGAAGGCGCGCTGCAGGCGGCCGTCGATTACGTCAGAACCACCACCCGGCCGTGGATCACGTCAGGCGTCGAGCGGGCGGCCGACGATCCCTATATCCTCGAACGCGTCGGCGAATTCACCGCGGCGCTGAAGGCCTCGGCAGCCCTTGCCGACCATGCGGCGTCAGCCGTGCAGGCGGGTCTTGCCCGTGGCAGCGACGTGACGGCGCGCGAGCGCGGCGAGGCGGCGGCGGAAGCTTATACCGCCAAGGTGCACGCCACCCATGTCGCGCTCGACATCACCTCGCGCGTCTTCGAGCTGACCGGCGCCCGCTCGACGGCAGACAAATACCGTTTCGACCGGTTCTGGCGCAATGTCCGTACCCACACGCTGCACGACCCGGTCTTCTACAAGGCGAAAGAAGTCGGTGAATTCGTGCTGAACGACCGGATACCGGAGGTCAGCCTCTATAGCTGAGGCGGCCACGGCTTCATCGACAATGAAAAACCCCACTGGCGGCAGCGGCGGTGGGGTTTTAGTTTGAAAGCGACGAAGGCTTCAGAGCGCACCGTTCTTCGGCGGCGTCACGCCGTTCAGATGGTAGTTGCCGACGACATGGTATTTCCAGCGCACGGGATCGTGCAGCGTATGGGTGCGGGCATTGCGCCAATGGCGGTCGAGATTGAGACCTGTTTGTACCGACGAGGTTCCGGCAAGCTCGAAGAGCGTATTCGCCGCCTCGATCGCCACCTCTGTTGTCAGCACCTTGGCGGCGGCAACCGCAAGTGTGGCCTCAACCACCTTTTCCTCGGTCGTCTCGACCTGCGCGGCATCGACCTTGTGGCCAGCGCGCTCGACAAGAGCGGTTGCGGCTTCCAGCCGGATGGCGATCTGGCCGACCTTGGCGATCGTCAGCGGGTCGTCGGAAGCGCGATCGAGGCCGCTATCCATCCACGGGCGGGATTTCGTCCTGACGAAATCAAGCGTTTCGGCAAAGGCCGCCCGCGCGATCCCGAGATCGACACCGGCATGGATGATCTGGCCGACGGAACCGATCGTCGTCGGCCGCTCGAAACCCTTGTGATGGAAGACCACGGAATCGGCGCTGACATAGACATTGTCGAGGATCGTCGTGCCGCTGCCGGTGGTGCGCTGGCCGAAGCCGTCCCAGTCGTCGACGATCTCGACGCCTTCGGTGCCCTTCGGCACGAAGGCCATGGTCAGACGATCCTCCGGATCGAGCGCGAAAACGGTGACCCAGTCGGCGAAGAGAACGCCGGTCGAATAGAATTTGCGGCCGTTGATCCGGTAGCCCGGACCATCGCGGGTGATGCGCGTGTTGTAATGGCCGACCGTCTTGGTGCCGCGCTCGGAAAGCGCATTGCCGAAACGATCGCCGGCCAGCACACGGCCGAAGAAATAGCGCTGCTGCTCCTCACCGCCATCGGTTCTAAGCGCCTCAAGAATA
Organism: Rhizobium sp. BK212; assembly: GCF_014197475.1. Taxonomy (NCBI): domain Bacteria; kingdom Pseudomonadati; phylum Pseudomonadota; class Alphaproteobacteria; order Hyphomicrobiales; family Rhizobiaceae; genus Rhizobium; species Rhizobium sp. BK212. The sequence continues at coordinate 662,209 of NZ_JACIFS010000001.1, read as the reverse complement.
TAGAAATGGTTCTGCGGGATCTGGCCGATCGAACCATCCGCCTCCGACAGGATCGCAGTGATCTCGGCAAGCACGGCGTTGGAGACGTCGAGCCCGCCATATTGCGCAGGCACGGTGATCGCGAGCAGACCGGACTGGGCGAGAAGATCGAGTTCGGTAAACGGCAGGATCCGGTCGGCATCGCGCTCGGCGGCGCGCGCGGCAAATTGCGCCGCCAGTCTGCGGGCGGTGGCGATCGCTTCCTCGTCGCTGCCGATACGGGCGGCCACGGGCCGGATCTGATCTGTTGACCTCAGCACTGTGTTCATCGATGTCTCCAATTCTGACGAGCCTATCGGTGAAAGAAATCGAGCGTCGAGATAAGAGCACAAATTCTATAGAAGCCATCGAAAATGAAAAGTGTTTGCTTATCAGTCTCCAACCGCCGCGATTAGGGTTTGCGTTCTGCACCGGCGCGGCCAAGGTAGCTTGGCAAGCGATAAAATTCCCACCCGGAATTGCCGCTTCCGGTCTCGATTTGATTTCGGCGACTTCCTACGTAACCGATATCCCGCTGCGTCGCCGCGACGGTTGCAGAAAGAACGCCCAATGCGGGGCAGGCGACCGCCTTGCCCGATCCATGAGGAAAGTCATGACCCCACGGCAGTTGCGCCTCGGCGCCTTCATGCGTCCCGTCAGCCTGCACACCGGCGCGTGGCGCTATCCCGGTTCCTATCCCGACGCCAATTTCAATTTCGCCCATCTGAAGTCCTTCGCGCAGGCGCTGGAACGGGCGAAATTCGACGCCTTCTTCATGGCCGATCACCTTGCCGTGCTCAACATGCCTGTGGAGGCGCTGAGGCGCAGCCACACCGTGACCTCCTTCGAGCCCTTCACGCTGCTATCGGCGCTGGCGGCGGTGACGGAGCGTATCGGCCTTGTCGCCACCGCTTCCACCACTTTCGACGAGCCCTATCACATCGCTCGTCGCTTCGCCTCGCTCGACCATATCAGTGGCGGCCGCGCCGGCTGGAATATCGTCACGACGTCCAACCCCGACGCCGCGCTCAATTTCGGCCTGGACGAACATGTGGAGCATGGCGAACGTTATCACCGTGCGCGGGAATTCTACGATGTCGTGACCGGGCTGTGGGACAGTTTCGCCGACGATGCCTTCATCCGCGACCGGGAGAGCGGCCAGTTCTTCGATCCGGAAAAGATGCATGTGCTCGCCCACAAAGGCGAGGAACTCAGCGTCCGCGGGCCGCTCAATATCGCCCGGCCGCCGCAGGGCTGGCCCGTCATCGTCCAGGCCGGCCAGTCCGATCCCGGCCGCCAGCTTGCCGCCGAGACCGCCGAGATGGTCTTCTGTTCGCCGCGCGATCTTGCCGCCGGCAAGGCGCTCTATGCCGACATCAAGTCCCGCATGGAAGCCATCGGCCGCAAGCGCGACCATCTGAAGATCCTGCCCGCCGCCTTCGTCATCGTCGGCGACAGCATCGAGGAGGCGCGCGCCAAACGCGCCACGCTCGACAGTCTGGTGCATTACGACAGCGCCATCGCCTCGCTTTCGATCGCGCTCGGTCACGACGCTTCGGGCTTCGATCCCGATGCGCCGCTGCCGACCGATATTCCCGACACCAATGCCAGCAAGACCGGCCGCGCTCAGGTGCTGAAGCTTGCGGCGGAGGAAAATCTGACCGTGCGTCAGCTGGCGCAGCGCTATGGCGGCTATGCCGGCCTTGCCTTCGTCGGCACCCCGGCCGGTATCGCCGACGAGATGGAACGCTGGCTCGACGAGCAAGGTTCGGACGGCTTCAACGTCGTCTTCCCCTATCTGCCGCAGGGTCTCCTCGACGTCACCGAACGGCTGGTTCCCGAGCTGCAGCGCCGCGGTCTGTTCCGCAGCGAATACGAAGGCACGACACTGCGCGAACATCTCGGATTGCCGCGGCCGGAAAACCGGTTCTTCCCTGCTGGCACATGAGGCGTCGCCGCCGCTGGAATGGACGAACCTCGCTTCCGCTTTCCGGAAGCGAGCCGATAGCGCTCAGGCCATGACCCCGACCTGAAACGCATCGCTCTCACCCATTATCAGTTCGAGGGGCCAGACGATGTTGCGGCTCTCGTTCGGATAGAATTCCCTATAGGCCTGCATGTTGGCGAGAAGCATCCGGCCGAGCGCGACGCCGAGATCGTAGAGCGAGATACGGAAGCAACTGAGCGACGGCTGCAAGAACCGTGCACGAGGAGCGTCGCGGAAGCCGATCACCGCAAGATCGCGGCCGGGCATGACACCTGATTCCATCAGGCGGCGGTAAAGGCCGATCGCCATCAGCTCATAGATCAGGATCACCGCCGTCGGCCGTTCTTCGAGCAGCAGCAGTTCATGGGCCGCCTGGTAACCACCCCGTTCGCTCGACTTGACGCGGATGACGAGTGCCGGGTTGAATGCGATACCGTGTCGTTCGAGTGCGCGGCGATAACTTTCGACAAAGAGATAACCGAGATTGGCTTCGCTCGACGGCGCGGTGATCGCGATCCGACGATGCCCCAGCGCGACCAGCCGCTCGACGGCATGGTCGGCCACGCCCTCGAAATCGAGATCGATCCATGGAAAATCGCCGGCCGAAAGGCTGCGGCCGAGCGCCACGAAGGGGATCTTCGCCCGCGACAGAAAGTCGATGCGCCGGTCGACGCGCTGCGTGTCCGCGATGATCATCGCATCGACGATGCGCCGTGCCACCATCCGCTTCAGATATTCGTGCGGGTCCTCGTCGCTCGGGCAGGGCAGCATCACGAGGTCGAGCTTGTGGCGGGCAAAGACGCTCTGCAGGCCGCTGGTGACGCCAAGGAAGAAGTTGTCGGCATTCTCGACCGTCTCCTTGCTGGATTCGATCATCAACCCGATGACCTTCGTCTCTCCCTGACGCAGGCTCCGCCCAGACTGGTTGGCGACATAGCCGAGTTCCTCGGCCGCAGCCAGCACGCGCCGGCGGGTTTCCTCGTTGACATCGGGCTTGCCGTTCAGGGCGCGCGAGACCGTGCCGATCGAAATATCCAGGTGGTCGGCGAGCTGGCGAATCCCTTTCATCGGTGGCGATTTTCCCCAGAGCATGATGCCGAAAAGTGTGCGCGGTTTTCGGACGACATCATGCTCTGTTTCTTTGGTTTAGATCAGGATTCAGATTTTAGGCCGACCCGGCCTAAAATCATCCGGATCAATTTGGCATCTGACCTCTATTGACACGGCAAAAAGTTTCCGCATACAGTCGTAAACGTTTACGGAGTGCGTGTCACTAGGAGTTGGCGCCATTCCCTCGGAGGAAATCGTGAAATTCAGTGCCATTCTGTGCGGGTGCGGAGCTATGTCCAAAGGTTGGTTGCGTGCGATCGCTTCCAACCCTCTGCTGGCCGATGCCATCACCATTGTCGGCCTCGTCGACCTGAACCGGAAGACGGCGGAAACGCTTGCCGCGGAGTTCGGCCTCGAGGACGCCGTCATCGGTTCGGACCTGGCTGACGTCATCGCCGCCACCAAGGCCGATCTGGTCTTCGACATCGTCATTCCGTCGGCTCGATACGACGTCGTCTCGACGGCGCTGAAGGCCGGCTGCCATGTGCTCAGCGAAAAGCCGATGGCCGCTTCGCTTGCCGAGGGCGCTGCGCTGATCGATCTTGCCGCCGAGACCGGGCGCATCCACGCTGTCATCCAGAACCGCCGCTTCATATCGGGGGTCCGGCGTCTTCGCCGTTTCGTCGACAGCGGCGCGATCGGCGACCTTACCGGCATCCATTGCGACTTCTTCATCGCGCCGCATTTCGGCGGCTTTCGCGAAGAGATGGACAACGTCCTGCTTCTCGACATGGCGATCCACACTTTCGATGCGGCGCGCTACGTCGCCGATAGGAAGCCGCTCGCCGTCTATTGCGTCGAGCGCAATCCAAAGGGTTCGTGGTATCGGCACGGCGCCTCGGCCAACGCCATTTTCGAATTTTCCGACGACATCGTCTTCACCTATCGCGGCTCCTGGTGCGCCGAGGGCGAGCGAACCAGCTGGGAAAGCCAGTGGCGCCTCGTCGGCTCGAAGGGAATGCTCACCTGGGATGGCGAAGAGAATTTCAAGGCGGCCGTTGCCGGCGAAGAGCCCGGCCTTCTGCATGGCTTTGCAGCCGTAAACGTTCCCGGTCCGGAACACGATGAAGAAACCCATGGCCACGCCAGCGTCATCGCCGATTTCATCGCGGCGATCAGCACCGGCAAGCAGCCCGAGACGGTCAATTCCGACAATATCAGAAGCCTTGCCATGGTCTTCGGCGCAATCGAAAGCGCCAAGACCGGCAAGCGCGTCGAAATTTCAGCATAGGATGACATGACGTGAGCAACCCTGCAAAATCCATTCGCATCGGCACCATGGTCAGCGGCAACAAGGGCGATGCCGCAAGCCGCATCGGCGATATCGCCGATATGGGCTTCGAAAGCTTCGAACCCTTCTTCTGGCAAACGACCAAGGGCCAGGACCTTGCCGAACTCGGCAAGCGTTGCCTCGATGCGATCGGCGACCGCGACATCACCATCTCGACGCTCGGCATGTTCGGCAATCCGCTTGAGGAAACCGAAATCGACCTCGAAACGCTGCAGGGCTGGAAGGATTGCATCGACAATGCCCATCACTTCGGCGCCACCTGCGTTGCCGGCTTCACCGGCCGCATCCGCGGCAAACCGCTGACCGACAGCCTGCCGCGCTACAAGCAGATCTGGAGCGAGCTTGCCAAGCGCGCCGCCGACAAGGGCATCAAGATCGCCTTCGAAAACTGCGCCATGGACGGCAATTGGGCGACCGGCGACTGGAACATCGCCCACAATCCCGATGCGTGGGAACTGATCTTCAACGAGACCCCTGATGATAATATCGGCCTGGAATGGGAACCGTGCCATCAGATGGTCTATCTGATCGACCCCTTGCCGCAGATCCGCAAATGGGCGCACAAGTTCTTCCATGTCCACGGCAAGGACGCGACCATCCGCTGGGAGGTCATCAAGGAACACGGCATCTTCGGCAAGGAGAAGTTCGTCTTCATGCGCACGCCGGGCTTCGGCGACAGCAACTGGACCGACATCATTTCCGAGCTGCGCCTGGCCGGCTGGTCGGGCTCGATCGACATCGAGGGCTGGCACGACCCTGTCTATCGCGACGCGCTTGAAATGACCGGCCAGGTCTATGCGCTCAACCACCTCAAGCATGCCCGGGGCGGCGAATTCGTCGTCGATCCGGCCTGATGATATCGTTTCCGGCAAGGAGGAATTGCCGGACACGGGGATAACCACAAAGGAGGAGAACCATGGCTATCCGCAAATATGCAATTCTGGCAGCGCTTGCCCTTGCAGGCGTCTCGCTGTTCGGTCTTTCGGCCAAGGCCGAAGACGTCACGCTGACGCTCTGGTCGCTTGACAAGGACACCCAGCCGGCGCCGAACCTCGTCAAGGAGTTCAACGCCCAGAACAACGGCATCAAGATCGAATACCGGCTGATCCAGTTCGACGACGTCGTCACCGAGGCGATGCGCGCCTATGCCACCGGCCAGGCGCCCGATATCATCGCCGTCGACAATCCCGAGCATGCGCTGTTCTCGTCGCGCGGCGCCTTCCTCGATCTTACCGACATGATCGCGAAGTCGACCGTCATCAAGCCGGAGAATTATTTCCCCGGACCGCTGAAATCGGTCGAGTGGGACGGCAAGTATTTTGGCGTGCCGAAGGCGACCAACACGATCGCGCTTTACTACAATAAGGATATGTTCAAGGCGAAGGGCCTCGATCCGGCGAAGCCGCCGCAGACCTGGGACGAGCTGGTCGAGGATGCGCGCAAGCTGACCGACCCCGCCAAGAACGTCTACGGTCTCGCCTTCTCGGCCAAGGCCAACGAGGAGGGCACCTTCCAGTTCCTTCCCTGGGCCCAGATGGGCGGCGGCAGCTATGAGCACATCAATGCCGACGGCGCGGTGAAGGCGCTGGAGATCTGGAAGACGATCATGGACGAGAAGCTCGCTTCTCCCGATACGCTGACGCGCGGTCAGTGGGATTCGACCGGAACCTTCAATTCAGGCAATGCGGCCATGGCGATCTCCGGTCCGTGGGAGCTCGACCGCATGACGCAGGAAGCGAAATTCGATTGGGGCGTCACCCTGCTTCCGGTTCCGAAGGAAGGGGCCGAACGCTCTTCGGCCATGGGCGATTTCAACTGGGCGATCTTTGCCACCAGCAAACATCCGGCCGAAGCCTTCAAGGCGCTCGAATATTTCGCCTCGCAGGACGACAAGATGTTCAAGAACTTCGGCCAGCTTCCGGCCCGGTCCGACATCTCGATCCCCGAAAGCGGCCAACCGCTGAAGGATGCGGCCCTCAAGGTTTTCCTCGAACAGCTGAAATACGCCAAGCCGCGCGGTCCGCATCCGCAATGGCCGAAGATCTCCAAGGCGATCCAGGACGCCATCCAGGCGGCATTGACCGGCCAGATGAGCCCGAAGGACGCCCTCGACCAGGCCGCCGACAAGATCAAGGCAGTACTAGGCTGATCATTGGCTGCGAGCGAGCCGCTTGCTCCCTCTTCTCCCCGGCGGGGAGAAGAGGGACCGGAAGCAACGCGTCTTTTAACCGGATGAGCCTCGGTTCATCTCATCATTTCCTCCCGGCAGGGGCCGTCTTCCGCATCATGCGCCAGGCGGCCCCGTTCGGAGTATCGGAGGACCCATGAAAAGGATCCTGATGAGCGTCAGGGACGGTCGCGGTTTCGATATCGTGCTGGTCGCTTTCCCGCTCGGCTTTCTGTTCCTGATGGCGGGGCTGCCGCTGATCTACAATGTCGTGATGAGCTTCCAGGAGGTCGACATGTTCAGCCTCGGGACCTTCTCGCGTCCTTTCGTCGGCTTCAAGAACTATACTGACCTCTTCGCGCAACCGGAAACGCTGCCGATCCTCTACAACACCGTCATCTTCGTCACCGGCTCCATCGCCGGCCAGTTCCTGATCGGCTTCGGGCTGGCGCTGTTCTTCTGGGTCAATTTCCCCGGCGCCTCATGGATGCGCGGACTGTTCCTTGTCTCCTGGGTGATGCCCGGCCTCGTCGTCGGCGCCATCTGGAACTGGATTCTCTCGGGCGATTTCGGCGTGCTGAACTTCATCCTCAGGGAAAGCGGCATCATCTCCGGCAACATCTTCTGGCGCTCGGACCCGCATTATTCGCTCTATGCCGTCATCATCGCCAATATCTGGCTCGGCACCTCCTTCAACATGATCCTGTTGTCCGTCGGTCTCGCCGGCATTCCCGCCGATCTCTACGAAGCGGCCGAACTCGACGGCGCCAATATCTGGCAGCGCTTCTGGACGATCACGCTGCCGATGATGCGCTCGACCATCGGCGCGATCATCGCGCTCGGTCTGATCTTCACCCTGCAGCAGTTCGATCTCTTCGCCGCGATCACCTCGGGCGGGCCGAACAACTCTTCGAACGTCACACAATACTGGGCCTGGGATCTCTCCTTCCGACAATACGACTTCGCCAAGGGTGCGACGATCTCCGTCATCATGATTGTCTTCGTCATGTTCGCCTCCGTCGTCTATGTCCGGTCCACACGCCACGAGGTGCGCGGATGAATACGACCAACCGCGACCGCCTGATGCTCGCCATATCGGTCGTCATGGCGGCGATCTATCTCTTCCCGCTCTACTGGATGTACATCACCGCGCTGAAAAGCGGCTCGGAGATGTTCGCGACGCCGCCGAGCTTCTGGCCGGCCGCTCCGCAATGGGCCACCTATGCCTATGTCTGGGAAAGCCGTGACATGGGCCGCTATCTCTGGAATTCCCTGGTGATCGCACTCGGCTCCATGGCGCTCATCACCCTGCTCGGGGTCGGCTGCGCCTATGTGCTCGCCAGATACCGCAATGTCTGGGTGGATATCGGCCTGTTCCTCATCCTCATGCTGCAGGTCTTGCCGGCCTCGCTGATGATCACGCCGATCTTCGTCGGCTTTTCGCAGATCGGCATGCTGGACTATCCAAGGCTTGCCGTCATCATCGCGGTCGCGGCAAAGAGCATGCCCTTCTTCGTCATCCTGGTGCGCGCCACCTTCATGAGCGTTCCCCAGGAGCTCGAGGAGGCGGCCCTCGTCGACGGCAATTCACGTGTCGGCGCTTTCTTCAACATCGTCCTGCCGCTTGCCCGCAACGGCATCCTGGTCAGCGCCATCCTGATCTTCATGCAGGCCTTCGGCGAATTCGTCTATTCGAAGTCGATGATCCAGGCGGTCGAGCTTCAGCCGGCAAGCGTCGGCCTCAATTCCTTCATGGGGCCGAACACCAACGAGTGGAACAACATCATGGCCTACGCCACGATGTATGTGACGCCGATCCTCGCCATCTTCGTTCTCTTGCAGCGCCGCATCGTATCCGGCCTCACCTCTGGAGCCCTCAAATGACCACGCAGATCGAGCTCAGAGGCGTCAACAAATATTACGGCGCCTTCCATGCCCTGAAGAATATCGACCTTTCGATCGCCAAGGGCACCTTCGTCGCGCTCGTCGGCCCGTCGGGCTGCGGCAAGTCCACGCTGCTGCGCTCGCTTGCGGGCCTCGAAAGCATTTCGACGGGCGATCTGAGGATCGCCGGCGAGTTGATGAACGGCGTGCCGCCGCGCAAGCGCGATGTCGCCATGGTCTTCCAGTCCTATGCGCTCTATCCGCATATGACGGTCGAGGAGAACCTGACCTACAGTCTGCGCATCCGCGGCATCGCCAAGGCAGAGGCCAAGAAAGCCGCCGAGGACGTGGCGGCGACGACAGGTCTTTCACATCTGCTGAAGCGCTATCCGCGTGAGCTTTCCGGCGGTCAGCGCCAGCGTGTTGCCATGAGCCGGGCCATCATCCGCCATCCCAAGGCCTTCCTGTTCGACGAGCCGCTGTCCAACCTCGATGCTGCGCTGCGCGTCCACATGCGCAAGGAAATCCGGTCGCTGCACGACCGGCTGCACGCAACCTTTGTCTACGTCACGCACGACCAGGTCGAAGCGATGACGATGGCCGACCATGTGGTGGTGATGCGCGACGGCATCATCGAACAGCAGGGCGCGCCGCTCGATCTCTACGACCGGCCGGCGAACCGCTTCGTCGCCGGTTTCATCGGTTCGCCGGCGATGAATTTCATTCCCGCGATCGCTGCAGAAGACGGCAGGAACCTGATCCTGGATTTTGGCGCGGTGAAGCAAAAGCTTGCGATATCCCGCGCCATCGAACCTGGCCGCAAGCTCATCGCCGGCATCCGCCCGGAGCATATCGGCGTCGCCGCGCCCGGGCAGGGCAGTTTCGATATACCGATCGCCTTCGTCGAATCGACAGGCTCCTCGACCTTCATCGTCGCGGAGACCCAGCCGGAGCTGACGATCGTCGAAACGCGGCGCGACAGGGTCAAGGCGGGAGACACGATCGGCGTGTCGGTCGATCCGGATCAGATCCATCTCTTCGACGCCTCGACGGACCGTGCCATATAAGGGCAACGGCCTGTCGGCTGTAATTGTCATAAAATCGAACCGGGCACCACCGGCGCCCGGTTGCGCGACAAGCTCGACCCGACGATTGCCAACGAGGATCGCCGGTCGAGCTTCCATCGGTTTATAAGAAAACAGATCCCGCACAGTCATTGCTGTTGACAACAGCGAACATTCGATATTGTCTTGTAAAGCGTTTTACTAAACCGCTTTACAATAGGTCCAGTCAATGGCCAAGGGAACGACCCCAAGCTTGAAGGATGTTGCGGCCGCCGCCGGCGTGTCGGTCACCACGGTGTCCCGTTTCGTCAACGGAAGCCTCGATCTTCCCTTTCAGACGAAGAAGCGCATCGAGGATGCGATCCAGACGCTGAACTACCAGCCGAACCCGCATGCGCGCCGCTTAAGCAGGGGCCGCTCCGACACGATCGGCCTTGTCGTGCCCGATATCGCCAATCCCTTCTTCTCGACCCTTGTCGCCGCTGTAGAGCAGGCGGCCGATGAAAGGAAACTCGCCGTCTCGCTGCATGCCACCCTCAATCGGCCGGGGCGCGAAATCGAATATCTGCAGCTGATCGAGCGCAATCACGTCGACGGCTTGATCTTCATCACCAACCATCCGGATGACGGTGCGCTGGCCGCCCTCATCAACGGCACCGGCAAGGTCATCATCGTCGACGAGGACATTCCCGATTCGAAGGCGCCGAAGCTGTTCTGCGACAACGAGCAGGGCGGTTATCTCGCTGGCCTGCATCTGGCCGAGCAGGGTCATCGCCATGTCCTCTTCATTGGCGGCGACGAGCGCATGATCAGCGCCCGCAGGCGTTATGGCGGCCTGCTGAAGGCGCTCAAGGAGCGGCATGGCGGCGAGGCCCGGGCCGACCGCTATGCCGGCGAATATACGATCGAATACGGCCGGGCGGCGGCGGTCGACTATCTCGCCGGAGACCGAAAAGCGACGGCGATCTTCGCCAGCTCCGACGAGATCGCCATCGGGCTGGTCGAGGTCTTCAGAAGCCAGGGCGTCTCGATCCCTGATGACATCTCGGTCATCGGCTTCGACGATGTCGGCCCGCTTCATCTCTTTGCGCCACCGCTGACGGCCATCCGCCAACCGGTGCGCCAGATCGGCCGGCGGTCGCTGGAGCTGCTTCTGGAAACCAATTGGCACGAGTGGAAACCATCCGCTTCGGAGGAACTGGTGCCTGTCGAAATCGTGGTGCGGAACTCCGTTGCGCCGCCTGCGAAATAACGATCAGCAACGTCAAAAAACCAAAAGAGGATGAGAACATGACATTGAATTTGACGAGACGAACGATGATCGCAGCCGCCGGCTTCACGGCATTGACCTTTATCGGCCTGTCCAGCGCCGCGGCACAGGAAAAGAAGACCATCGCATTGGTGCAGATCAACCAGCAGGCGCTTTTCTTCAATCAGATGAATGAGGGCGCCCAGAAGGCGGCCGACGCCGCCGGCGTCAAACTGGTGATCTTCAACGCCAATAACGAGACAACAGCGCAGAACAGCGCCATCGAAACCTACGTCCAGGAAAAGGTCTCCGGCCTTGCCGTCGTGGCGATCGACGTCAACGGCATCATGCCGGCGGTCAAGCAGGCCGCCGATGCTGGCATTCCGGTCGTCGCCATCGACGCGATCCTGCCTGATGGTCCGCAGAAGGCGCAGATCGGTGTGGACAATGCCGCAGCCGGCGCCGACATGGGCAAATACTTCCTCGACTACGTCAAGGCGAACATGGGCGGCAAGGCCAAGCTCGGCGTCGTCGGCGCGCTGAACTCGTTCATTCAGAACATCCGCCAGGAGGGCTTCGAGAAGACCCTGAAAGGCGTCGACGGCATCGAAATGGCCGGCGTCGTCGACGGCCAGAACATCCAGGACAACGCTCTTGCGGCGGCCGAAAACCTGATCACTGCCAATCCTGACCTGACCGCGATCTACGCCACTGGCGAACCGGCCCTGATGGGAGCGATCGCCGCCGTCCAGAGCCAGGGCAAGCAGGACAAGATCAAGGTATTCGGCTGGGATCTGACTGCCGAAGCCATTGCCGGCATCGATGCCGGCTTCGTCGTCGCGGTCGTCCAGCAGGATCCGGCCGCAATGGGCGGTGCCGCCGTCGACGCGCTCGTCAAGGCTTCGGCCGGCGAAGCCGTCACCAAGACGATCTCTGTGCCGATCACCATCGTGACCAAGGAGAATGTCGAGCCGTATCGGGCCGTCTTCAAATGATCGAAAGCGGACAGCGTGACATCGCTGCCGCCGGTTCCGGAGGGGTCGCATCCTCCGGAACCGGAACATCCGGCGGCCCCCGATCCGACCCGCGCATCTCGCTGCGCGGCATCCGCAAGTCCTTCGGCTCGCACCAGGCCCTGCGCGGCGTCGATCTCGATATCTTCCCCGGCGAATGCCTGGGGCTTGTCGGCGATAACGCCGCCGGCAAGTCGACGCTGACGAAAATCATCTCGGGAACCTATATTCCCGATGCCGGCACCATCACCATGGAAGGCGAAGAGGTTCGCTTCTCCGGTCCCGCGGATGCGCGCGGCAGAAACATCGAAATGGTGTTCCAGGATCTCAGCCTCTGCGACCATATCGATGTCGTCGGCAATCTCTTCCTCGGCCGCGAACTCAGCCGCGGGCCGTTTCTCGACACCAGGACGATGCTGTCGGAAGCCCGCAAGATGCTGGATTCGCTTGAGATCCGTATCCCGAGACTGACCGGCAAGGTCGCCCAGCTCTCCGGCGGACAGCGTCAGGCGATCGCCATCGCACGCGCCGCCTCCTTCAAGCCGAAGGTGCTGATCATGGACGAGCCGACGTCAGCGCTTGCCGTCGCCGAGGTCGAGGCGGTTCTGGCCCTGATCAACCGCGTCAAGGCGAACGGGGTCTCGGTGATCCTCATCACCCACCGGCTGCAGGACCTCTTCCGGGTCTGCGACCGCATTGCGGTGATGTACGAGGGCACGAAGGTGGCCGAACGGCAGATCGGCAGCACCAACCTTGAGGATCTCGTTCATTTGATCGTCGGTGAAGGAGCCAGGCAATGACGGCTTATACGGAACGCGGCCATGGTTCGCGCGTCGCCGATTTCTTCGGCGAACATGCTCAGGTCCTGTCGATCGCCATCTTCTTCCTGGCCTGCATGATCTTCTTCTCGATCGGCAGTGAAACCTTCTTCACGCTCGGCAACATCCTGAACATCGTCCGGCAGGCGGCACCCATCCTGATCGTCGCCATCGCCATGACCTTCGTCATCATCACCGGCGGCATCGATCTCTCGGTCGGCTCGCAGGTCGCCCTCGTCAATGCGGTCGCGGCGATCGTCATGGCGATGGGGATACCCTGGCCATCCGTCGTCATCGGCATGCTCATGCTCGGCGCCTTCATGGGATTGGTCCAGGGCTGGTTCACCGCCTATCAGGGCATTCCAGCCTTCATCGTGACGCTCGCTGGCCTCTCGATCCTGCGCGGCCTGGCGCTCTATCTGACCCAGGGCTATTCCATCCCGATCAAGGACGCGCCGGGCTTCTTCGCGCTCGGCCGGGGCGAAATCCTCAGCTTCCCGATCCCGGCCATCATCGCCGTCATCATCGCCATTCTCGGCTATGTCGTCATCACCGCGACCAAATACGGCCGGCAGGTCGTGGCGGTCGGTTCCAACATGGAGGCGGCGCGGCGTGTCGGCATGCCCGCCAAATGGATCATCGCCTCGGTCTATATCATCTCCGGCGTCGCCTGCGCGGTCGCCGGCCTGCTGATTGCCGCCCGGCTCGGTTCCGGATCGTCCAATGCCGCTGTCGGTTTCGAGCTGCAGGTGATCGCTGCCGTGGTGCTCGGCGGAACGTCACTGATGGGCGGACGCGGCACCATCCTCGGCACCGTACTCGGCACGCTGACCATCGCCGTCATCGGCAACGGCCTGATCCTGATGCACATATCGCCGTTCTTCACCCAGATCGTTACCGGTGCCATCATCCTCGTCGCCATCTGGCTGAACACGCGCATCTTCACGGCCAATTTCCATTTCGGAATGCGCAGGAAAGGATGAGGCGATGAGCGAGCAGACAGCTGAGAGCCTCTCCGAAGCGCATATCCGATCCGGCAAGGTGATGACCGTCACCGGCCCCGTTTCGGCCGATGCGCTCGGCGTGACACTGATGCACGAGCATATCCTCAACGACTGCCGCTGCTGGTGGCATGCGCCGAAGACCCCGGAGCGTCAATATCTCGCCGAAAGCTTCGTCTGCATGGAGATCCTAGGCGAACTCCGGCAAGATCCCTTCGTCAACAAGCACAATATCACGCTCGACGACGAACATCTGGCGATCTCCGAACTCCAGGATTTCGCAACAGCCGGCGGCCGCACGGTGGTGGAGCCGACCTGCAAGGGCATCGGCCGCAATCCGCTGGCGCTGCAGCGCATCTCGAAAGCATCCGGTCTGAACATCGTGATGGGGGCGGGTTATTACCTCGGTTCCTCGCATCCGGAAGGCGTCGCGGCAATGGGCGTCGATGACATCGCATCGGAAATTGTCCGCGAGGCACGGGAGGGCGTCGACGGCACCGGCGTCAGGATCGGCCTGATCGGCGAGATCGGCGTCTCCTCGGATTTCACCGCCGAGGAAGAGAAATCGCTGCGCGGCGCGGCGCGGGCGCAGGTGCTGACCGGACTTCCCCTGATGGTGCATCTGCCGGGCTGGTTCCGTCTCGGCCATCGCGTTCTCGACGTGGTCGCCGAAGAAGGGGCAAATCTCCGCCACACCGTGCTTTGCCACATGAACCCGTCGCATGACGACATTGCCTATCAGAGCGAGCTGGCGGAGCGCGGCGCCTTCATCGAATACGACATGATCGGCATGGATTTCTTCTATGCCGACCAGCAGGTGCAATGCCCGAGCGACGAGCAGGCGGCGCGCGCGATCGTGCGTCTCATCGAGGCTGGTTATCTCGACCGGATTCTGCTGTCGCACGACGTCTTTCTGAAGATGATGCTGACGCATTACGGCGGCAACGGCTACGCCTACATCCTTCGCCACTTCCTTCCCCGTCTTCAGCGCCACGGCATCGACAGGACGGTTCTCGACGAGATGATGCGCAGCAATCCGCGCCGCGTCTTTTGTGCCGGAGCCTAGCTCCACCAATTCAATCGATCACAGGTACGGCAGACCATGACAAAAAAAATCCTCCTTGTCGGCGAGAGCTGGGTCAGCTCCGCCACGCACTACAAAGGCTTCGATCAGTTCGGCAGCGTCACCTTCCATCTGGGCGCCGAACCGCTGGTCAAGGCACTCGCCGGCAGCGCCTTCGAGCTCACCTATATGCCGGCGCACGAGGCGGTGGAGAAATTCCCTTTCGAGATGACCGGGCTCGACGCCTATGACGCCATCATCCTCTCCGATATCGGCGCCAATTCGCTGCTGCTGCCGCCGGACGTGTGGCTGCACTCACGCACCGTGCCGAACCGGCTGAAACTTCTGAAGGCCTGGGTGGAGAAGGGCGGCGGCCTGCTGATGGTCGGCGGCTATTTCTCCTTCCAGGGCATCGACGGCAAGGCACGCTGGCGGCGTACCCCGGTCGAAGACACGCTGCCCGTCACTTGCCTGCCTTACGACGACCGCGTCGAAATCCCCGAGGGAACCGTCGCCGAAGTGGTGAAGCCTGAGCATCCGACGATGCGGGGTCTCGAAGGCGCCTGGCCGGTGCTTCTCGGCGTCAACGAGGTCGAAGTGCGCGACCGGGCCGATGTCGAGATCGTTGCACGCCTGCCTGACGATCAGGGCGGCCATCCGCTGCTCGTCCTCGGCACGCATGGCACCGGCCGGACGGCGGCCTGGACCTCGGATATCGGCCCGCACTGGCTGTCGCCTGCTTTCTGCGAATGGGAAGGTTATGGCCGGCTCTGGAAAAACATCCTCGGCTGGCTCACCGAAAAGCAGGCGTGATGTCTCAACGCGGCGGGAATTGGAAAGGGAATGACATGCAGGAAATTTCAGACAGGCCGTCCAACGCCATCCGGGACATCTTCGGCAGGGACAAGGTTCTGATCGGCATGATCCATTGCCCGGCCTTTCCGGGCGCCCCCCGCTACAGGGGTGCGGCAATGGACGCGATCTACGACGCGTGCATGCGCGACGCCGAAGCCTGCATGGAAGGCGGCCTGCATGGGCTGATCATCGAAAATCATGGCGACGTGCCGTTCTCGAAGCCCGAAGATATCGGCCCCGAGACGACGGGTTTCATGTCCGTCGTCACCGACCGGATCGCCCGCGCAGCCGGCATCCCGCTTGGTATCAACGTGCTTGCCAACGCGCCGATCTCGGCTTTCGCCATCGCCATGGCCGGCGGGGCCAAATTCATCCGCGTCAATCAATGGGCCAATGCCTATGTCGCCAATGAAGGTTTCATGGAGGGCAGGGCGGCCGAAGCCATGCGCTACCGCTCGCTGCTCAGGGCCGAGCATATCAAGGTCTTCGCCGACAGCCACGTCAAGCATGGCAGCCACGCCATCGTCGCCGACCGCTCGATCCAGGAACTGACGCGCGACCTCGCCTTCTTCGATGCCGATGGCGTCATCGCCACCGGCCAGCGAACCGGCCATTCGGCGACGATGGGGGAGATCGAGGAGATCGGCGCCGCCACGCATCTGCCGCTGCTCGTCGGCTCCGGCGTCAACAAGGACAATATCGTCGATATTCTGAGCCGCACCAATGGCGTCATCGTCGCCTCCTCGCTGAAGCACGGCGGCGTCTGGTGGAACCCTGTCGATATCGAACGCGTGCGGGCCTTCCGGGCAGCAGCCGAGCCGGGACTGGAGGGCTGAGCATGGCGGCAGAGAGCCTTTCGGCCCGCATCCTGCGCGAGAACGATGCCGTCTTCCGCGCGATGCTGAGCCACCGCTTCGTCGAGGACGTCAAAAGCGGCACGTTGAGCAGGGAGGCTTTCGAACGGTACCTCGTCTATGAAGGCGCTTTTGTCGACAGCGCCATCTCGATCTTTGCCTATGCGGCGGCGACCGCCAGGACGATGGCGCAGAAGCGCTGGCTGATCGCGGTTCTCGATGCGCTTGCCAACGAGCAGATCAGCTATTTCGAACGCACCTTCGCCAGCCGCGGCATCGATCCCTCGTCCTTCGACACCGGCATCGCCGAGGTCGAGGCCTTTCGCGCCGGCATGTTGGAGATCGCCCGCCGAGGCGGCTTCCTCGACACCGTCGCGGCGATGTTTGCAGCCGAGTGGATGTACTGGACCTGGTCGAAGGAAGCCGCCAATTGCCCGATCGGCGATCCGCTGCTGAAGGAATGGGTCGACCTGCATGTCGATCCGAATTTCGCCGCCCAGGCGCAATGGCTGAAGAATGAACTCGACATGGCAGGAGAAACGCTGGAAGAGGATGAAAAAGCGCGGCTCAGCGCGATCTTCGGCCGGGCGATGCAGCTCGAGATCGATTTTCACGATGCGCCTTACCTTTAGCTTCACCTTGCGAAAGCAGATGCATGCGCGCCTACATAGTCGGTAACGTCGCCATCGACGAAACCATCGCCGTTTCCGAACTTCCCGTCATCGGTGCCTCCATCCTTGGCAATGCCGGTGGCAGCGATCTTGGCGGCAAGGGCACGAACCAGGCTGTTGTCATGGCCCGCTGCGGTGTTCCGACAACGCTGGTGGCGCCTATTGGCAGGGATGGGCGGGCCGATAGTATCCGCCGTTACCTCGCCGACGAGCCGCTTCGGAGTGAACTGATCGAAATGGATGGGGCATCGAGTGATGTCTCGATCATCTTCCGACTGCCTGGCGGTGAAAATGCCATCGTCACGACGACGGAATCGGCGCAGAGCCTGTCCCTCTCCCATGTCAGGCGGATCCTGTCGACGGCCCGTCCCGGCGATCTGATGATGCTGCAGGGCAATCTGTCCGACCAGACGACCCGCGACATCCTCGAACATGCAAGAGCGATCGGCATGGTCACCGCCTTCAATCCCTCGCCGGTGCGTTCCTATTTCTCCGATCTCTGGCACCTCATCGACATCGCCTTCCTCAACAAGGGTGAGGCACAGGCTTTGACGGGAACGACAAGTGAGGATGCTGCCCAATATCTGCTCGGCCGGGGTCTGCGTGAAATCGTCCTGACGCTGGGCGGAGACGGCGCGACGCTCGTGAACCGGAACGGCAGCATCGACGTGCCGGCCCGCGCCTGCGATGTTGTGGATACGACGGGTGCGGGCGATACCTTCATGGCCGCAGCCCTGGCATCCTGCGCGTTGCGCGATCAGCGGCTGGACAGGCTGGCCATCGAGCACGCGGCCGCAGCCGCAGCCATCACCGTCTCAAGGCATGGAACGAGAAAGGCGTTTCCGACCATTTCCGAGCTTGAAGCGATCCTGAGATAACCGCCCCGCTATGGCGGGCAGCTTCATAAAACCATCATCAGCCTCTGCGAAGGGATGGGCTTCTCGCGATTCCCTCCGTTACATCCGGACATTCCCCATGACATCACTCTCAATTTCCGCGCGTCTTTCCCCGACTGCCTCGTCCCGCCTCGTCGTGCTTGCCGAAACGGCATTGAAGGCGGGCGAAACCGCCCGCGGCTCGTTGCGGCGGCGGACATCCCAGGAAATGCTCGCCAAGGCGCCGCGCGACTATCAGACTGAAATCGATGTGGCCGTCGAGCGGATCATCGTCGACGAGATGACGATAGCCTTCCCGGACTATGCCATCCAGGGCGAGGAAGCCGTCGGCAACCGCACGGCCGCTCCGGAGACGCCGATCATCTATATCGACCCGATCGACGGCACCACCAATTACGCCTGGGGCATTCCGCATTTCGGCATGACGATCTCGATCGTCGAAAACGGCAGGCTGGTCATCGGCGTCGTCTATGACGCCATGCAGGACGAACTCTTCAGCGCCGAAATCGGCGGCGGCGCCTATCTCAACGGCGAACGCATCCGCTGCGCCAATGTCGGCGACATCGAGAACGTGCTTGTCGGCGCCGGCCTGCCGATCCCCGGCCAGGTCAAGGCGGTTGCCGAAGACACCTATTTCGACGCCATCAAACGCCTGATGGCCAACACGGCAGGCGTGCGCCGCCTCGGCTCGGCGGCGCTGTCGATCGCCTATGTCGCCTGCGGCCGTCTGGACGGGTTCTTCGAAGACGGGCTCGCGATCCATGATTTCGGCGCGTCAGCGCTGCTGGTCGAAGAGGCGGGCGGCATCGTCACCCGGTTTTCCGGGACCGAAATCGACGGGCGAGGCGATATACTGGCTGCCAGCAAGGCGCTGCACCCCTGGCTACTGGAAGGTTTCCAGAGCAAGGCGTGAACCTGCGTATTCCAGCGGTTTAAACCCGCTGGAGCGCCTCGATCTCGGCTTTGGCGGCGGCCGGCATCGACTGATGGGCAAGTTCATTGTCGCGGAAGACAAAAAAGCTGGCGAGGCGCGGTTCGACCCTCATCCCGGCCCGGATCCGATCGTCCGGCGCCACCATCGCCTTCAGGCGGGTGCCGTCGGCAAGATCGACATCGACCATCTTGTGGGTGCCGAAATCGACGATGCGATGGACAGTCGCGGCCTCCGCCCGATCCGAGGGACGGATCGTCAGCGCTTCCGGGCGGGCGGCCAGCGTCACCGGCCCATCCTCGATGGGGATTGCAAGCGGGAAGAGCGGATGTTCGCAGACCCCATTTCTGGTGCGCCCCTGGACGAAATTCATCGAGCCGATGAAGCCGGCGACGAAAGCGGTCTGGGGCTGCCGGTAGATGGTGCTCGGCGGCGCAATCTGTTCGGTGCGCCCATCGCGCATGACGACGATGCGGTCGGCGAGCGCCAAGGCTTCATCCTGGCCGTGGGTGACGAAGAGCGTGGTGATGCCGAGGCGCTGCTGGATATCGCGCACCTCCTCCCGCAGCCTTTCGCGTAAGTGCTGGTCAAGGCTGGCGAAGGGCTCGTCGAGCAGCAGGATCTTCGGCTCGAGCACCAGCGAGCGGGCAAGGGCGACACGCTGCTGCTGGCCGCCGGACAATTGCGTCGTCATCCGCCTGCTGTAATCGGCAAGGCCGACCAGCGCCAATGCGCTCTCGACACGCTCGCGGATTTCCGCCTTCGGCAGCCGGCGCAGCTTCAGGCCGAAGGCGATATTGTTGAAGACATCCATGTGCGTCCAGAGCGCATGGCTCTGGAACACCATGCCGGTCGGGCGCCGCTCGGGCGGCAGCGTCGTCACATCCTTCGCGTCGATGCGGATCGTCCCGCCGCTTGGGCGCTCGAAGCCGCCGATCATTCTGAGCAGCGTCGACTTGCCGGAGCCGGATGGGCCGAGCAGGCAGACGAGTTCGCCGTCGCCGACTTCGAGCGAGAAGTCGCGAACGGCAAAACTGGTCCCGAACAGTTTCGAAACGCCCTCGATCGCCAGATGTGCCATTCTCAAACCCTTCCCTGGACTGACGCGTGGTATTTCATGCGCCGAAACCTCTCGCAAGGGCGCCGGTGCCGATCACGCGGCGTGCAAACATCAGCGCGATGAAGGACGGCACCCACAGCATGACCGAGAGCACGGCGCCGTATTGCACGACGATCTGGTTGTTGATGAAGCTGATCATCAGCACCGGCATGGTGCGAATCTCCGGCGCGCCGATCAACCAGGCGCCTTCGGTCTCGTAGAAGGTGCCGACGAAGGTCAAAAGCAGCGCCGCTGATATCGTCGGTGCCGCCTGCGGCAGGGTGATCGACCAGAAGACGCGCAGCGGTGTGGCGCCGGCATCGCGCGCCGCCTCTTCCATGCGCCGGTCGACATTCTGGAAGGCAGCGACTGGGATCCAGATCATCAGCATCAGCGTGCCGACGAGTTGGATCAGCACGACGCCCCAGAAGGTGCTGATCAGGCCGAACTGCAGGAAGATGCCGGCAATAGCGACGAGCAGGCCGAATTTTGGAAAGGCATGCGATGCGAGGAACGACAGAAACAGAATGTTCCTGCCGGGAAAACGCATGCGCGCGAAGGCGTAGGCCGCGGGAAGGCAGATGACGGCGGAGAGAATGGTCACCGTCGTCGTCAGCCGCAGGCTGAGGAAGAGCGCGTCCCAGACATCCCCCCGCGCCAGCGTCTGCCCCCAGAAACGCAGGCCGAACTGCTGCGGGATGACCGAGGGATAACGCCAGACTTCGGTGAAGGCCCATGTGCCGACCACGATCAACGGCAGCGCGATGAACAGTGTCAGCAGGCACGCGAAGAGCAAGCCGATCCAGTCGAAGCGAAGATCCATGCTCGATCTGCCGGTCGTCATAGCTGGGCCTCGCGGTTGCGGGCGATCGACCGGATGTAGAAAATGCCGAAAACCAGGCAGAAGGCGAATGTGATGACGGCCTGGGTCATGGCATCAAGCGGGTCGTTCATATCAGCGAAGGTGCGCTGCATGAACGGCCCCATCATCTCCGGCGATGCCGAGCCGAGCACATAGGGTAGGGTGAAGGCGGAAAAGATGCCAAGCACCGCAAAGGACGCCGTCACCAGCAGCGAATTGCCCATGCGCGGCAGGATGATCGAGATGAAGACCCGAAACGGCCTTGCGCCGACATCGCGGGCGGCCTCGACGGCGCTGTTCGAGATGGAGGAGAGCCCGGCCGTCAGCATCAGCACCGTCAGCGGAAGATTGTCCCAGACGAGGCCGATGACCGGTCCCCACGGCGTCAGATAGGGCGTGCGCAGCTTGGGCAGGCCGACTGAATTCAGCAACAGGTCGACGGTGCCGTTCGGCCCGATCGTCCGGATCAGCGCATAGGCGAGGATGATCGACGGCACGAACATCGGGAAGATCGCAAGAGCCTGCACATAGGCGGCAAGACGCCCCTGCGAGAAGCGAAGGTAAAGCGCGATCGGAAGGCCGATCGCCAGAAGCAGGATGCCGCAGACGGCGGTCGTCCAAAGCGTCAGCCAGAGATTGCCGAGGCTGTAGCCGTCAGTGAAGAAGAAGCGATAGGAGGCAAGCGAGACTTCTTTCGCTCCGTCAGGACCGCGAACGAAGATGGTGCCGACGACCGCCGAAAAGATCGGAAAGATGATCAGCCATGCGAGCAGGAAGACCGGTAGGGCGACGAGGAGGAGCCCGATGGAGCTCCCCCTGGTGATGGACGGGTGACGGCTGGAAACCGCCGGCGCAGTTTCGGTGGACATCAGGTTCGGCTGATGCCCGGAGCGACGTTGCGGTACCAGCCGTCGGCGATTGCCTTTTCCCAGTCGCCGCCCGGGAAGGTCGGGATGGTCGATGGAATGACGTCGGCATATTTCTTGCGGAGATCGTCGGAGATATGGTCCCAGGAGATGCCGGGGAAGCCGCCGATCTGAGTGATGATCGCTTCCTGCATTTCCTTCGTCAGCATGAAGGCGGCCAGCTTCAGCGCCGCATCCTTGTTGGCGCCGTTCGAGAACACCGTGATGCCGGAAAAGCCGCCGCAAAGGGCGAGATCAGTAAGCTGCACGAGGCCGGTCGTCTCCGGCAGCACGCCCTGGGAGATCGCCTGCAGCACCTGGTCCGACCAGACCGGGACCATGGTGACGACGCCCTGGGCGAGCAACTGGATCGACTGGGTGTTGCCGGCGGTATAGGCGCCCTTGTCGTAGAGCGCGGGCTCGAGGTCGTTGAGGATCTTCCAGGCCGGCGTCAGCGCTTCCGTGGCGAAGTCGGCGGTGAAATTGTCGATCTTGAACTTCTTCGGATCGCGGCCATTGGCCTCATGGATCGCCCGGCGGACGAAGTTGCCGCCCGAGCCGCCCTTGTCCGGACGGTTGTAGATGAACTGGCCGGGATTGGCCTTGATCCATGCGGTGAGCTGCTCCCAGCTCTTCGGTGCATCCTTCGGATCGAGCTTGGTGGTGTCGTAGGCGAGAAGCACCTGCGAACCGCGGTAGGGAAGCGAGTAAGGGGTATCGAAGGCAAGCGGATTGATATGGTCGTAGGCTTCGATATTCTCGGCGGAGAACTTGACCCAGAGGCCGGCATCGATGCCGCCGGACGGCAGGCGCGGATCGAACACCTCGAACAGGTCGGCCTGCGGATCGGTCTTCGTCTTCAGTGCGGCGAGCGCACGGTCGGCGATGGCGCGCAAACCGTTATTGTCGCCGGCATCGGTCACCTTCAGGGCAACGCCTGGATGCGCCTTTTCGAAGGCGGGGCGGATGGTGTTGTTCCAGAGGTCGACGATATTGGCATCCGAACCGCTGTAGAGATCGATCGTGCCGGCCGCGGCCGATGCGAAACGCGGAAGAGCCAGCAGACCGGCTGCAGCTGATGATGTGATCAGAAATTCGCGTCTATTCATAACCCGTCTCCATCAGGTGTCGAGGCTCAGCCTCCGCAGGAATGTTCAAGGCCTTGCTAGCGCCGGCGCGTAACATCGACATGACAGATCGGGCGTATCTGAGGGAAATTGCACAGCTGTGCTGAATTCCGCCGTATGGAAATCTTCGGCGGGAAACACTATCTCTCGGCAAACAAGGAGATATCCAATGACCGAAGAACGTGCAGTCCTCGCCGGCGGTTGCTTCTGGGGCATGCAGGACCTGATCCGCCGATACAAGGGCGTGATTTCAACCCGCGTCGGCTATACCGGCGGCGATGTGCCGAATGCCACCTACCGCAACCACGGAACCCATGCTGAGGCGATCGAGATCATCTTCGACCCCTCAAGGATCAGCTATCGGGAAATCCTCGAATTCTTCTTCCAGATCCACGACCCGAGCACGCGCAACCGCCAGGGCAACGATGTTGGCTTGAGCTACCGCTCGGCGATCTTCTACGTCACCCCCGAGCAGGAGCGCGTCGCCAAGGATACGATCGCCGATGTCGACGCCTCAGGCCTGTGGCCCGGCAAGGTCGTCACCGAAGTCGTGCCGGTCAGCGATTTCTGGGAGGCCGAACCCGAGCATCAGGATTATCTGGAGCGGATTCCGAACGGCTATACCTGCCATTTCGTCCGGCCCGGCTGGAAACTGCCGGTTCGTCAGAAGATCGCCTGAAATTGATCAGGCTCCCATCGCCGCGCGGCTGGTTTCCAGAAGCGCGGCGACGAGATTTGCCCGTGGCGAGGATCGCGTCGCCACGATGCCGACGGTGCGCATAGCGGACGAGCGGGGCAGGGGCAGCTTGAGGATATCAAGGCCAGCCGGCCAGGGCGGCGCCCAATCCGGCACGATCGAGATCCCGAGACCGCGGTCTACCATCACCGCGATCGCCTCCAGCGCGTCGAGTTCGTAACGCTCGACGGGATGGATGCCGATCTCGCGCAGATATTCATCGGCGATGTGACCACCCCATTGGTTGCGGTCGTAGCGGATGAAGGGCAGGGTCTTCAACAGTTCGAGCGGATCCACCCCCTTACAGTCCGGCGGAGCGATCAGCACCAGGGGTTCCTGGCGCAGCTTGTTGAAGGTCAGCGTCTTCTGCATCGGAAATCGCGGTTCGATGATGAAGGCCGCGTCCAGCGCGCCGTTCAGAACCTCGGCATAGAGGTCCATCGAAGAGCCCGGCTTGAGGAAGATCTCGATCAGCGGGTAATCCTGGGCGAGGCGGTGGAGAATGTCGGGAACGAGACCGGTCAGCGCCGTATTGATCGCCCCGATCCGCATCTCGCCCGAAATCGTCGCGGTGCCGGCCATCGCCTTCAGATCGCGTGTATCGCGCACCAGCTCCCTGCAACGTTCGAGAATGGCAAAACCCGCCTCCGTCGGCCGCATGACGCGACCGGAACGCACCAGCAGCCGCACCCCGAGCTCGGCCTCCAATGCGCGGATGCGCTGGGCGACGGCCGCAGGCGTGAGGTTCAGCCGCTGCGCCGCCTCCGCCAGCGAGTGCCGCTCGGCAACGATAATGAAGGTTTCGAGAAAGCGTGTGTCCATCGATAGTTTTTCTATCTCTTGAACGAAGCAGAAGCCATATTTTATTTACGATCCATTGCTCCGAAAGATGGCCCGACCACATGAGGAGATGAAATGGATTTCGGCCTGAAGGACAAGACGGCCCTGGTGCTTGGCGCCGGCGGCGGACTGGGCAGCGCGATTGCCGTCAAGCTTGCGCGTGAAGGCGCCAGAATTGCCGCGGCGGATATCGATCTCGCCGCCGCTGAGAAGACCACGGCTGCGATCGAATCCGAAGGTGGCAAGGCGCTGGCGCTGCAATGGAACCTTTCCGATCTCGGTTCGATCGATGCGCATGTCGCTGAAATCGAGCGCCAGTTCGGACCGGTCGATGTCCTCGTCAACAATACCGGCGGCCCACCGCCGACCACCGTCTCCGGCCAGGATCCCATGCTCTGGAACCAGTATTTCCAGAGCATGGTGCTCTCCGTCATCGCCATTACCGATCGCGTGTTGCCGCAGATGCGGGCGCGCAAATGGGGGCGCATCGTCACCTCGACCTCGTCGGGCGTGGTCGCGCCGATTCCCAATCTCGGCATCTCGAATGCATTGCGCCTGTCTTTGGTCGGCTGGTCGAAAACACTGGCGCGCGAGGTCGGGCGCGACGGCATCACCGTCAATATCGTCCTGCCGGGCCGGATCGCCACCGGCCGCATCACCTTCCTCGACGAGCAGAAGGCCAAACGCGAAAACCGTTCCATCGACGACATCGTCACTGAGAGCACCGGCAACATTCCGCTCGGCCGCTATGGCCGGCCGGAAGAATATGGCAATGTCGTCACCTTCCTGGCGAGCGAGCCTGCTTCCTATCTCACCGGATCGGTGATCCGCGTCGATGGCGGCATGATCCAGAGTGTCTGACAGAAACCCAATTGGAACTGACAACCGATGGCCCTTAGCGCTGAAGCGATAGCAACCCTCAAGACCGTTTCGACCGCGACACTGACGACCGTTCTTCTGAAGAAGGGCCTGCGAAACGTCTGGATCCGCGGCGCCACTCCCTTGAAGCCCGGCCAGCCGCGCATCGTCGGTCCGGCCTTTACGCTACGCTTCGTACCGGCCCGCGAGGATCTCGCGACGCCGGCATCCTGGGCCTCGCCGATTTCGACGCGCGCTGCGATCGAGGCGATGCCGGAAGGCTGCGTCGCCATCGTCGATGCGATGGGAGTCACCGAGGCCGGCATCTTCGGCGATATCCTCTGCGCCCGCATGCAGAAGAGAGGCGTTGCCGCACTCGTCACCGACGGCGTGGTGCGCGACCTTGCCGGCGTGCTCGACACCGGCCTGCCGGTCTGGTGCCGCGGCGTCGCAGCCCCCCCTTCGGTCGCCGGTCTGACCTTCGTCGCCTGGCAGCAGCCGATCGGCTGCGGCGGCGTGGCGGTCTTTCCCGACGACATCATCGTCGTCGACCAGGACGGCGCGGTGCTAATCCCGGCCGATATGCTCGACACCGTGCTTGATGAAGCGCCGGAACAGGAGCGGATGGAAGCCTGGATCATGACCAGGATCGATGAAGGCGTGCCGCTGCCCGGCCTCTATCCGATGAACGCCGAAACCAAGGCGCTCTACGAGGCCTCGAAGAAATAGGCTCCGGGCCAAGACGGTGGCAACTTTATCGCGAAGCCTGGGATTTTTGCGACATTTGAGTGGCCGGCTCCTACCTAAGTAAGACGTCCAGGAATGATCGCCCCACATTCAGAAGCGGTCATTCACAGACTTGGGACAGTTGCAGCAATGCCCCCTGCCAACGATCGGCTGCCAACATCAACGGTCTTTGTAGGTGGTGCCTGGACGGACCTCTTTTACTGATGGCGGCACCTCGGCCGCCGTCGGTTGGCATCCTCTATTGAGAGCCGGCCCGCCAGCACCGTTGGTGTCCTTTGAACAGTTGTGCCTCGATCCATGGAAAGCGTTCGCCACAGCCAGCAAGACTTCCCGCTATCTGACGGTGGTCGCCTGTGACCAGACGACCATCCATTGCCCGTCGCGACGCTCATAGACATCGGTGTGCCAATAATCATGGAGGGGGACTTTGTGGCCGCTGAAGATAACTTCCAGTTGGGCGCGATATCGAATGACCGCCCCACTGCCGTATAGGCGCACATCGATCTCGGCGGGCTCCCACGTCAAATACCTGATTTGTCCGGAGGCAATCGCACCCAGGTATTCGTCTTTTGAAAGCGCTGCGCCGATCGGCGTTATCAATTGAAAGTCTGGAGCATGAAGCTGTCTTGCCCGAACAATATCCGCGCTAACGAGTGCGCGCAGTCTGGCGCGTTCAGTTTCGCGGAGAAGGTCGGCGTCATTGGTTGTGGAAAGGGCGTCGGCGAACGAGACTGTCATGCGTGTTCTCCATTTGAAAACGAGAGATCGCTCGATCCCTCACCGGGCGACCGCTATGCGCGGTAGAAATGCTTCAGAGCATAGTGATCACATTGCCGGTTCCCCCCGACGGCGGACCAATCCCAGGTCGATGAGGCTTTGGGCGCTGGCGCGTATGGCATCCTCCTCCGGGCGCGAGCGCCAGTTCAGGACACGCTGGGCTTTTTCTGCGCTAACACTCAGATCTCGATTGAGTTCGTGAACGATAATTCGGGCATTGGGGTCCGACTGCGCCATGGCCTTGACGACCTCATCGGGAACTTCGCCTGACGGCAGCCGGGCGGCGTACTCAGGGAAAGAAGCCGCAAGAACGGCCACCAAATCTCTGAGCCAGAAAAATCGGCCCCCGACGATGAAACGTTGGCTCTTGGTCACGGGATGGGTCATCGCTCGAATGTGAGCGTCTGCGACATCGCGCACATCCACTACAGAGAAGCCGAAGCGTGGAATGCCCTCGAATTGTCCCGTCATCAGATGATGGATCAGGCCCACGGACGTCCCGAAATTCGCGCTGAGTAACGGCCCAAGAATCATGCTCGGGTTGATGACCGCCAGATCGAGGCCAACCTCATGCGCAAAAATCCAGGCAGCCCGCTCGGTCAGGGTCTTCGACTTGTAGTAGGGCGTCGCCCGTTGGCCTTCCGGGTCTGTCCAGTTTTTTTCGGTGAAAGGCGCCTTCCCGTCGCCATGGTTGGTGGCGGCTATGGAGGAGGTGAGTACCACACGCTTAACGCGCGCGCGGTGCGCCGCATGGAGTACCCGCAACGCACCGTCACGGGCTGTCTGGATAAGCGCATCCTCATTTTCAGGAAACCCCGGGGGGAAAGGTGACGCCGTATGAATGACATAGCTGCATCCTTCGACAGCCGCAGTCCAGCCATCGTCGCTGTCAAGATCAGCCTGAACGAAGCTGAGGCGCTCAAGAGCATCCTTGTGAATTTGCGCGCGAAACTGGCTTTGTACGGCATCGCTCTTGTCAAGGCGACGAAGGCTGCCTCGAACCCGATATCCTTGATCAAGCAACTGCAAGCCGATGTGCCCGGCGAGGAACCCTCCAATGCCCGTCACCAAGACCGTTACAGTTGTGGGGTCGTCCGTCGCTGTGTTCATCGAAGCTCCTTGTGACCACGTCTGGGCGGCTCAACCAAATTAGACACATATACTATATTTGTCTAATCGTCCTTTTGACAGCATGGACCAAAAGTGTCAATATGCCCACATGATGCAAGCCGAGCAAAAAATAACGCAGATTTTGGACGCCGCCTTGCCGGTGTTTGTGCGCTTTGGCTTTCGAAAAACCTCGATGGCGGACATTGCGCGCGCTGCGAGAATCTCGCGCGCCTCGCTCTACCTGAGCTTCAGCAGCAAAGAAGAGTTGTTTCGGGCCGGCTCAATGCGAGCGCATACCCGGACACTGAATGAAGTGGCAGCAGTTCTGGAGGGCAAGGGGAGGGCAATTGATCGAATAGAAATGGCCATATCGGTCTTTCAGCGGGAGTTGATCGCCCCCTTTGGCGGTAGTGCCGATCCGGAAGAACTGTTTGCTGCCAATATGGCCTTGGCTGCGGATATCACGCTCGAGGCGCGGACTAAGCTATTAAGCATGCTGACACAGACCTTGATAGCCGCCGTGGAGAGCGATGAGATCGAACTTGAACCGCTGCAGGCCCCGCCCGCGCAACTGGCCGATATCATTGTGGCTGCAATGGATGGGATCAAACACGCGCGAGTTGACGGCTCCAGCCTTGCGGACGACACGAAACTATTCATGCGCATCCTGCGGGTGGCCGTGACGTCAAGGACTAGCCAGTAGGCGCATTTACGCTATTGCCAAGCCCCGGTACCCGCTTTTTGCTGTTAGGCAACCGAATCTGTCGGGCCGACACGGCCGGCCACACATCAGCAATCGTATCAACGTCAGCTCTGTCACGAGCTCGTCCAAAAGCCGTTTCCGCTTCCCCCCATCTGTGCCGCTACCCGTGTGCTGCAAAAGTCCCGGCTTTTGCCGCGTTCGAAAGTCAGGATCTTCGCGACAAGGCAGAAAAGTTCCTTGCCGCGCACCGGGAGGTCAGCGGGTAAACCACCCCGCTGACCAATACCTATTCGTCAGAATAGGTTGCGACCGTCACTCCTCGGATCACCATCTATCTGGTGTGGCGTGTAAAGGTTGGCACGGGCGTTTCGCCGCCAAGGTCTTGCGGGAGACTCCGGATCATTTCTGATGGTCGTAACAGCGATCGCAGCTTCCCCACTTGTGGGGCATTGTACCGCCCATTGCCCATCAGGCGCAGCTATTCCGGAAGGGACCGTGACGCTCTGCGGCGCATGAGCTGAAAAACTGATCCAGTAGGAATTGCTTGCAGCGTGTCCCAATGCCTCCGCGGCGAAAGCCAGTGAAGGCGCTGAAGGCGCCTCGCCTGTGGTGGAGAAGAGGACGCAATCGACATCATGCCGCTCATATTCTGTGAAAATTTCCGGATAATGCAGTTCCATGCCCATCGAGCAGCCGAAACGGAGACCATCCACCTCAAAGGTCACCGGATTTTTTCCCGGCGAGTACATAAAAGAGATTTTCGTATTCGATAGCAGACGCTCGTCGTAGCGTGTCACCAGTTCTCCACGATCGGATATCACGTAGAGACTGTTATGCGGTCGATGTGGCGAAGTGAGCTGATGGACGGAGCCGAATATCGTCCATAGCTTAAGTTCGCTCGCAAATTTTCTGGTTGCCTCCAGTTCCTCCCGCAAAATACTCCATTCGCAGCGCGTCCAATTGGACGGGCCAATTTCCCGAGGCCCATTCTCAGACATGATGCGTTTGTTTGGCGAACAGGTCGCTCCCTCGGGGAAGTGTATGAGGCGAGCGCCTGTCTTATGCGCTTCCTCCATAAGGCGGCGCATTTCCACTCCGCTGGCACGGAGCGCCGAAATATCACGAGGATCGTTGAACAGCGATGTTTGGGCGACAGCGATCCGTATCGAACGGATCACGGCTTCGTCCGGTCGTTGGCGGATATGTTGAAGAGCTGCGGTGTAAGATTCGCCGGTTTTGGCTGCGCGAGCACGTACAAGGCGTTTGAGATTTCCGTTTTGCGTCATTGTCAGGCCTTTCACGCCTCGGACGCAGTTCCCCAGCAACCCGCCCGAAACGATCGGACCAAGACAACGGACTGAGACGAAAGTCCCTTTGCCTCCGTTCAAGACCATGCTGGGGAAGGTCTGGGAGGTTAGGCGCAGGCCACGCCGAAATAAAATTGTCGAGCAGATGCTGATTCGTCAAGCTGTTGCGATAATCCCGATTGAAGCGATGGTTTTGCGAATGATATTTGCGATGTCGCAAAACCCGATGTGATGCGACGGTCAGGCGCGCGGCCCTTTTTGTTTTGGCGCAGATGGAAGCTGCTCCGGTAAGCCGGTACCTCCACGACACCTCAATAACGAGGCACGTAATCCAGACCGCCGTCGATCCGGGCTGGGCGCCCTTCCAGGAAAAGCTCGCCGATGCGCGGCGCCGAGCGGGCGATGACCTTGCCGCGACGGATCACCGCCAGCCGGTTCGGCTTCAGCCGCAGCGCTTCCAGCGTGTCGCTCGCCTGAAGGATGACCAGGTCGGCCTTGCATCCCTTTTCCAGGCCGTAGCCTTCAAGCCCCATCGTCTTCGCCGAATTGACGGTCAGCGCGTCGAAGATCCTCTTCTTGTCGTCGATGCCGGCCATCTGTGCGACATGGATTGCCATATGGCCGACCTCCAGCATGTCGCCCGATCCCATCGAATACCAGGGGTCCATGACACAGTCGTGCCCGAAGGAAACATTGAGCCCGGCATCCATCAGCTCCCGCACGCGGGTCATGCCGCGGCGTTTCGGATAGGTGTCGTGCCGGCCCTGCAGCATGATGTTGATCAGCGGATTGGGGATGACGTTGATCTCGGCCTCCGCCATCAGCGGAATGAGCTTGGAGACATAATAATTGTCCATCGAGTGCATCGAGGTCAGATGCGAGCCGGCGACGCGTCCCTGTAAGCCGAAGCGGATGGTTTCCGCAGCCAGCGTCTCGATATGGCGCGAGAGCGGATCGTCGGTTTCGTCGCAATGCATATCGACCGGCAGGCCGCGATCGGCGGCGATGCGGCAGAGCGCCTCGACCGACGCCGTGCCTTCACCCATCGTCCGTTCGAAATGCGGAATGCCGCCGACGATATCAACGCCCATGTCGAGGGCGCGGTTGAGCGCGTCGATCGCCCCCGGCGAGCGGTAATAACCGTCCTGGGGGAAGGCGACCAGCTGCAGATCGATATAGGGCGCGACCTTCTCGCGCACCTCGATCATCGCCTCGACGGTCACAAGCCTCGGATCACTGGTGTCGACATGGCTGCGGATGAAGAGCAGGCCCTGCGTGACCGCCAGATCGCAATAGCGCAGTGCACGATCGACCAGTTCCTCCTTCGTCACGATCGGGCGCAACTCTCCCCAGAGCGCGATGCCCTCGAGCAGGGTGCCGGATAGGTTCATGCGCGGCAGGCCGAGCGACAGGGTCGCGTCCATATGGAAATGCGGATCGACGAAGGGCGGGCTGACCAGCCGGCCTGACGCGTCGATTTCTTCCCTCGGCTGCGCCTGGAGATTGGGCTCGACCGCGATGATCTTGCCGCCCTGGATGCCGATATCGACGCCCTTTCGGCCATCAGGGAGATTTGCATTTCTGACGATCAGATCGAACATCGGAGCCTCATTGGACAGAAGTGGTTCAGCGTTCGCCGCGACGATAGGGCTGCATCAGTGCCTGCGGTACGCGGGCGCGGCGGGCCATGACGGCAAGGGCGGCAATGGAAAGGATATAGGGCGTCATCAAAAAGAGCTGATAGGGTACAAGCCCGCTCAGCGCGGTTTGCAGCCGGAGCTGGAAGGCATCGAAGAAAGCGAAGAGCAGGGCGCCGAACAGCGCGCGACCGGGCCGCCAGGAAGCGAAGACGACGAGCGCGATGCAGATCCAGCCGCGCCCCTGCACCATGGTCGGGAAAAAGCTGTTGAACGCCGACAGGGTCAGGAAGGCGCCGCCCATTCCCATCAGTGCGCTTCCGGCAATCACCGCGCCATAGCGCACCTTCATCGGATTGACGCCCTGAGCTTCCGCCGCATGCGGGTTTTCGCCGGTCATGCGGATCGCAAGCCCAACGGGCGTGCGGAAGATGATGTAGGCCATCAGTAGGGCGATGGCGATCGCGAGATAGGTCGGCGCCGTCTGCGTGAAGAAGGCTGGCCCGATGAAAGGCAGAGTCGAAAGACCCGGAATGGCGATCGGCTGGAACGGCACGATGGTGGGCGGCGTATTGGCAAGCGGCACGATCAGCCGGAAGACATAATAGCTGAAGCTGGAGGCAAAGAGGGTGACGCCGAGACCAGCGACATGCTGGGAGAGGCCGAGCGTCACTGTCAGGCCCGCATGCAGCAGGCCGAAGACGCCGCCGGCAATGGCGGCAATCAGCAGGCCCGTCCAGAGATCGGCGCCGTGATAGACGGAAAGCCAGCCGATCATCGCGCCGAAGGTCATGATGCCCTCGATGCCGAGATTGAGTACGCCGGCCCGTTCGCAGAGCAGGGCGCCGATCGTGCCGAAAATCAGCGGTGTGGCGATCCGCAGGATTGCCGCCCAGAGCCCAGCGGAGGCGATGATGTCGAAGAGCTGCATCATCGCCGGATCCTGTATTGGGTGAAGAACAATGCGATCAGCATCGTCAGCAGCGACAGCGCCACGGTGACGTCGGCGATATAGGTCGGGATCCCGAGGCCTCGGCTCATGCCATCGGCGCCCACGAACATGGTGGCGGTGAAAATGGCGGCAAAGACGACGCCGAGTGGATTGAGGTTGGCGAGCATGGCGACGACGATACCGGCATAGCCGAAACCGGGCGACAGGTCGGTCGTCACGTAACCCTTGACCCCCATCACCTCGATCGCTCCTGCCAACCCTGCAAGCCCGCCGGAGAGGCAGGCGACCTTCACCAGCGTTCTGCCGAGGGGCACGCCCGCAAAAACAGCGCCGCCCGGATTGAGGCCGGCCGCGCGCGACTGCATGCCGAACACGGTGCGCGACTGGATGAAATGGACGAGGATCGCCAGCGCGATTGCGATCGCAAAGCCGATATGCAGGCGCGAACGGGCGATCAGCTTCGGCAGCATGGCGTGATCGCTGACCGATTGCGACTGCGGCCAGCCGAAGGCGAGCGGATCCTTGAGAACGCCATCGATCAGCATCGAGACGAAGAGCACGGCGATGAAGTTCAACAGCAGGCTGGTGACGACTTCATCGACCGAGAAGCGCAGCCTGAGCCAGAGCGGGATCAGGATCAGCACCATGCCGGCAATGGCGCCGATCAGCAGTAGCAATGGAATGAGAATGGGGGCGGGAAGATTGCCGAGCAGTTTCGAGCTTGCCGCCGCAACGGCGATGGCGCCGAGATAGAACTGGCCCTCGGCGCCGATATTCCAGAGTCGTGCCCGGAAGGCGACGGCCGCGGCAAGCCCGGTCAGCATCAGCGGCGTTGCCCGCGTCAGCGTTTCGGTTGACGACAGCCGCGAGCCGAAAGCACCGGTCAGGATGCGCCAATAGGCATCGAGCACGGGCGCGCCGGCAATTGATATCAGGATGCCCGAAAGCGCCAGGGCTGCGATCACCGCGATGACGGGCGTGACGATCAGCAGGGAAAGCGGACGGTGTTCGCGGCGCTCAAATCGCATGGCCGGCCTCTGGGTTTTGCTGCCATTCGCCGGCCATCATCAGCCCCAGCCTGCGCGCATCGGCGTCTTCAGCCTCGACGGGCGGCGACAGCCGGCCGCCGACGATCGCCTGTATGCGATCGGCAAGCGCGATCACCTCGTCGAGGTCTTCGGAGATCAGCAGCACGGCGGTCCCTTGCCTGCGGGCTTCGAGCAAGCGGGCGTGCACGGCTGCCACCGCCCCTTCATCGAGACCGCGCGCAGGCTGCGCCGCAATCAGGATCCGCGGCCGCCGATGCAGGTTGCGGCCGAGAATGAGCTTTTGCATATTGCCGCCGGAGAGCAGCCGGGTGCGAATGGCCGGGCCGCCGCCGCGGACATCGAATCCGTCGATGATCTCCCTGGCGAAGGCCATGCCCGCTTTGCGATTGACGAGACCACGGCGCGAAAAGGCCGATGAGGCGATGCGCTCCAGCACGGCGTTTTCCCAGATCGCCATTTCGCCGATCACGCCTTCCTCGTTGCGATCCTCGGGAATGCGGCCGATGCCGGCGTCGACGACATCGGCGACACCGAGATTGCCGACGGCTTCCCCGAACAGCAGAAGGTCGCCGGCGCTGCGCGCCAGCATGCCGGAGAGAAGATGCGCCAATGTCGCCTGACCATTGCCCGAAACACCGATGATGCCGAGGATTTCTCCCGCATGCAGCCGGAAGCTGATCGACTTCAGCCGATCGACGCCGCCGCTGCGCACCGTCACATCGGCCGCTTCGAGGGCAATGGCGCCGGCTGTCGACGGCTCGCGCACGGGCCGCGTCACACGGTGCCCGACCATCAGTTCGGCGAGTTCCTCTTTGCTGGTGTCCGACGTCTTGCGTTCGGCGACCATCTTGCCGCCGCGTAAGACCACGATGCGGTCGGCCGCTGCCATCACCTCGTCGAGCTTGTGCGAGATGAAGATCAACGAAAGGCCCTGGCGGGCCATTTCCCTCAGCGTCGTGAACAGTCGTTCGGCCTCGATATTGGTCAGCACCGCCGTCGGCTCGTCGAGGATCAGGATGCGGGCATCGTTATAGAGCGCCTTGAGGATCTCGACGCGTTGCTGCTCACCGACCGACAGGTCGCCAAGGCGCGCATCCGGATCGACCTTGAGGCCGAAGCGCTCGGATATATCAAGCAGCTTCTTGCGCGCCGCGGAAGTTCCCGAGCGCCAGGACCACAGTCTTTCCGTGCCGGTCATGACATTTTCGAGAACGGTCAGATTGGGCGCGAGCGAGAAATGCTGATGCACCATGCCGACGCCGGCCTGGATCGCCGCGCGCGGCTTGCCCTGCGGCACCTCCCTGCCTTCGATCAGAATTCGGCCGGCATCCGGCATGTAATGGCCGAAAAGGATGCTCATCAGCGTGGTCTTGCCCGCACCGTTCTCGCCAAGCAGCGCCACGACCTCACCCTTGGCAAGAGTCATGGAAATATCGTCATTGGCGAGATTGGCGCCGAAACGCTTGCTGACGCCTGTGATCTCCAGCACCGGCCCGGTCATGACGGCAGTCCCGCGACGGGAAACCGATGCTGCCACCGCCCCTCGGACTCCAAGCGTGCGGCAAGCGACAGGAGGCGCGGTTCGTGACCCATCGGCGCCATGATCTGCACCGGCAGCGGCAGGGCGTGCTCATCCTGTCCGAAAGGCAGCGTCAAAGCAGGAAAACCCGAAATATTGGCGAGGCAGGCAAGCGGCGCAAAGGCCGTCATCCGCTCGAGATGCAGATCCGTGTCGGTATGATCGGACGGAAAGGAGCCGATCGCAAGAGGCGCAGACGAAAGCATCGGCGTGAGAATGCAATCGACCTTGTCGAACAGCGTCCAGAGCTTATGGCTCACCAGAACGGCCTCGTTCAGCGTGTTCCAGAGCGATGTGACCGAAAGCCCTCGTCCGCGCGCAGCAAAAGCCTGCGTCAGAGGCTCGGCCCTGCTTTCATCCAGAGCCGCCGCCTCGATGAGCGCCGCAAGGTTGGCGGAGACGATATCGGCGAAGGCGCGGCCGCTTGACGTGACGCTTCCTTCGAACGCGGCCCAGCTCAACGGAACGATCAGGTGTCCGTCATTCTCGAGCGCACGAGCCGCATCCTCGACGGCTGCGAGCCGATCACCCTCCGTCGGATAGACCGGCCCAGTATCAACCAGCAGGCCGGCTCGCAAACGACCGTCGTTGCTGTCGACAGAGGAGGGGTCCGGAAAAGGTCCTCGTGAATCGCCGGCCAACCCGTCGAATATCAGCGCCGTATCCCGCACCGAACGGCAGACCGCGAGTTCGCTGGCGATACCGGCGAGGTGGTTGCCAAAGGAGGGGCCGCCCGGGATGGCGCCGCGCGTCGGCTTCATTCCGACGAGGCCGCAGCAGGCGGCGGGCACACGGATCGAGCCGCCCGCGTCGGTGGCATGTGCGATCGCAACGATCCCGGCGGCAACCGCAGCCGCCGCACCGCCGGAGGAGCCGCCCGCGGTTCGGGCCGGATCGAGCGGGTTGCGGCAGAGAGGCCCGATCGCCGGTTCGCTGGCAAGCGACAGCCCAAATTCCGGGCTCGTCGTCAGGCCGAACAGGCAGAAGCCGGCGTCGCGGAAACGAGCAGCCAGATCGGAATCCGCTTCGCCGCCCTTTCTTTCGAAGAGACGGGAACCGGCGGTGACCGGCAGCCCGGCGAAGGGGCCGCCAAGATCTTTCGCCAAACTCGGCACACCGGCAAAGGGCCTGATGGAAAAGCGATCCGGCGCGCTCCGCCGCTCCCGGTCGCGGTCGTCCGCCGAGGCAAGGCCCATGGCGGCATCGAGATAGGCGAGCGCGCCGAGCGCCGCCTGCCGCGCAGCGGCCTCAAGAGAAGCCTGCATCGCCTCGGCAGCGCTCAGCTTGCCATGCCGGATCGCTGCCGCCAGGTCGGTCGCATCGCTTTGCATGAGTCGAATTACTTCGGCTCGTCCATCATCTTCGGAACCTCGAAGGTGCCGGCCTTGATCTCCGCCCGCTTGGCTTCCATCGCAGCCTCCGCATCGGCGGGCGCCACGCCCTTCACAAAGACGATATCGCTGCCGCCTTCCTTCATCAGGCCGTAGGAGGTGTAGTTCCGACCGACCGGTTTTCCGGCCGCGACATCGGCGATCGCAGCGTTGAGGATCGGGCGGAAATACCACATGGCGTTGGCAAACACAGTGTTAGGGTAGCGCGGCGTATAGTCGATCAGCGAGCCGACCGATTTGATGCCGCGTTCCTTGGCGGCATCGGCGGTACCGATACGTTCGCCGAACAGGATGTCGGCGCCGGCGTCGATCTGGGCAAGACCGGCTTCGCGGGCCTTCGGCGGATCGAAGAAGGTGCCGATGAAGGAGACGAGGTGTTTTGCCTCCGGGTTGACGGCCTTGACGCCGGCCGCGAACGCGTTGATCAGCATGTTGACCTCGGGGATCGGAATAGCGCCGACCGAACCGACGATATTCGACTTGGTCATCTTGCCCGCCAGCATGCCGGCAAGATAGGCGCCGTCATGGTTCCAGGTGCCGAAGACACCGAAATTATCGCCGGCCTGCTCGCCGCTCGAACCCAGCACGAAGGCGGTATCGGGATAGTCGGCCGCGACCTGCCGGGCCTCTTTCTCCACCGCATAGGCCTCGCCGATAATCAGCTTGTTGCCCTGTTCGGCATATTCGCGCATGGCGCGGGGATAATCGGTGCCGGAAACACCTTCGGAGAAGACATATTTGATAACGCCTTCCTTGGCCGCGTCCTGCAGGGCCTTGTGCAGACAGGAGTTCCAGGCATTTTCAACCGGCGAGGCATGAATGCCGGCAACTTTCAGCGGCGCGGCCGCTCTTGCCAGCGGGGCAAAGCCGCTGACCCCAAGCGCAATGCCGGATGCGATCACTGCCCGGCGTGAAATCAGGATATCTTTGGTCATTGATTGTTCCCCTTTTTTACCATTTGGTTCAAAAATCATAGTAGCGCCTAAAAATGTGTCAAGCCGCGAATGGGCTTAAAAATCAGGCTGATCGGCCACCGCGACCTGACTGAAAAAACGAGGCATGGCAGGCTGCACGCTCGGCGCCACCGTGCTTGCCGGGCAGGATCTACAGGGGCTTGGCGCGACGACTCCGGCAGGATATGCATAGAACTATCGGGTTGGGGAAATTGAAATGGGTGATGAAGAAGACGCCTCGCGGCGGCCGATCGCGAGCCGGTCGTCGTCCTGGGCGATCGGCCTGAGTGCGTGGCTGGCACGCACCGGTGTCACGCCAAACGGCATTTCGCTTTTCTCGATCCTGTTTGCCAGCCTCGGCGCGGCGCTCATCCTCTTCACGGCCCATCCGATCGCCATGGTTTGCGCCGCGATCTCGGTGCAGATGCGGCTCGTCTGCAATCTGCTGGACGGCATGGTCGCGATCGAAGGCGGCAAGAAAACCAAGAGCGGGCCGCTCTACAATGAATTCCCCGACCGGATCGCCGACAGCCTGCTTCTCGTCGCAGCCGGTTATGCCTGCGGCTTTGCCTGGCTCGGCTGGCTGGCTGCGCTGCTCGCCGCACTCACCGCCTATATCAGGGTCTTCGGAGGAGCGGTCGGTCTTCCCCAGGACTTCAGCGGCATCATGGCCAAGCAGCGCCGCATGGCGGTACTGACGGCGGGCCTCGTCGCCCAGAGCGTGGAGACGCTGATATCGGCCAGCCATTGGTCGCTGCTCCTTGCCTCCGTCATCATCGCGGCGGGAAGCCTCGTCACCTGCACCACGCGGACGATAAGACTTGCCCGCTCGCTGGAGAGATTATGATCGCACTCATCCGTCGCCTTCTCGTGCTTTTCGTCCGCATCGTGGTCGGCGCCCGCAGCGAGTGGCGGGGCTGCACGCCCGACCCCCGCCGCCGCATCTATTTTGCCAATCACAACAGCCATGTCGACACCGTCGCCGTCATGGCCGCCCTGCCGTGGCCGGTGCGACGGCTGACCCATCCGGTTGCGGCGCGCGATTATTGGGGAACGACCGCCTTTCGCCGTTTCATCGCCGAGAAAGGCCTGCGCGCCGTCCTGATTGACCGCAAGCCTCTGCCCGACAGCAACCCGCTGGAGCCGATCGAGCGCCTGCTCGAGGAGGGGCGCTCGGTCCTGATCTTCCCGGAAGGCACGAGAAGCGCCAGCGATGAGATCGCCCCCTTCCGCAGCGGCATCTATCGCCTTGCATGCCGTTTCCCCGATGTCGATCTCGTGCCGATCCATCTCGACAATCTTCAGCGCATCCTGCCCAAGGGAAGCTGGCTGATCGTCCCGATCACCTGCACGGCGCGCTTCGGCAAGCCGCTCCGCGTCGAACCGGGCGAAGGAAAAGACGCGTTCCTGGCCCGCGCCCGTGCCGCGGTCATCGAGCTAGCAGACGGAGAACGCATCGCATGACCAGCCATTTCTCCATCGTGCTTGCCGCGATCCTCGGCCTGTTGGCCGTCGCCTCGGCCATTGGCTTCACCCTTCAGCGGCGGGCGACCGAGCCCGGATCCGTCGCTACCGTCCACAATCTCAATGCCCGAATTCGCTCATGGTGGATCATGGTCGCGATATTCGGCGGCGCGATTCTGCTCGGCGATACCGCGGTGGTCGTCCTGTTCGCATTCCTGTCCTTCATGGCGCTTCGCGAATTCTGGACGCTGACGCCATCGCGGCGCGGCGATCACCTGGCGCTGTTCCTGTCCTTCTTCGTCGTCCTGCCACTTCATTACCTGTTGCTCGGAACGGCGTGGTACGGCCTATTTGCGATCTTCATCCCGGTCTATGCCTTCCTGATCCTGCCGGCGGTGGCGACCTTGACGGGCGACGTCAACGAATTCCTGGCCCGGACCGCCAGGGTGCAATGGGGATTGATGCTGACGGTCTATTCGATCAGCCATGCTCCCGCACTTCTGATGCTGCAGACCGGTACGCCATCCGCCCTGCTTCTCGTCTATCTCGTCATCGTGGTGCAACTCAGCGACGTCTTCCAGTATGTCTGGGGCAAGCTCCTGGGAAAGCATCGCTTCTCGCCGAACATCAGCCCATCGAAGACGCTCGAAGGCCTCTTCGGTGGCGGCGCCTCGGCCATCCTTGTGGGAACGCTGCTCTATCGCCTGACGCCGTTCTCGCCGCTGCAGGCGGCGGCCATCAGCACGGTCATCGTCGTCGCGGGCTTCTTCGGCGGCTTCGTGCTCTCGGCCATCAAACGCGATCTGAACGCCAAGGACTGGGGCTATGTGATCGAGGGTCACGGCGGCGTGCTCGACCGGCTGGATTCCATCACCTTCGCAGCGCCGCTGTTCTTCCACATCGTCCGCTACTGGTACACCGTCTGACAATTCATCCGCGAAAGCCTATCTCGCATCCTCCATGGATGACGCGTGAGCCCTCGCCATGGCCTCCTGAAGGTCGGCGATAGGCGTCGCATTCACCATCTTCCTGCCCTCGAGTTCCTTCGGCATTTTCCAGCCGGGATCGATGCCTTCCATGTTCGGCAATTCGTGAGCGATACCCTTGTGGCAGTCGATGCAGGTCGCCTGGCCGGAAAGCAGATATCGGGTATGGATCTCGGCGGCGCGTTGTGTCTGCTTCTGCAGATCCATCGCCACCGACGAATGGCAGTTGCGGCATTCCAGACTGTCATTGGCCTTCATGCGCGCCCATTCATGCTGCGCAAGTTCCAGCCGCTTTTCCAGAAACTTCGGCCGGGTGTTGATCGTGCCGAATATCTTGCCCCAGACCTCCTTGGAGGCCTGCATCTTGCGGGCGATCTTGTCGGTCCATTGATGCGGCACGTGGCAGTCCGGGCATGTCGCCCGCACCCCCGATCGGTTGGAAAAATGGATGGTGCGCGAAAGCTCCTGATAGACGTTGTCGTGCATTTCATGACAGGAGGTGCAGAAGTTTTCGGTATTGGTCAGTTCCAGCGCGGTATTAAACGCGCCCCAGAAGAGAACGCCACCAACGAAGCCGCCCAGCGTCAGGACGCCGAGCCCGATCGTTGCCGCCGGCGTCGTCAGGATCGACCACGCCCACAGAACCGCTTTCCTGATAAATGCGATCATGACGGTCACTCGCTTCCGGCCGGCTTGAAACCGAGCTCGCTCATGTCCTTGAACGCATTGGGGACGAGTGGCTGGGTGTCCGCCTGCGGCACATGGCACGCCGTACAGAAGTAGCGGCGAGGGGAGACGTCGGCGAGCATCTGGCCGTCGCGCGTCATATAGTGGGTGACGCTGATCATCGGCGCGCCGCTATCCTGCGTGAACTCCCGCTTGTGGCAGGAGAGGCAGCGGTTGGCGTTGACCGACAGTTCGTAACCTTCGATCGAATGCGGAATGATCGGCGGCTGGTCGGGATAGGCGCGCATCCTGCGCTTGTCGTCGACGATCCATTTCGGCAGCGGCTTGGCGGCCCCTGTTTCCATCGAGGGCGTCGGGCCCTCCAGCTGGGGGACGGTTTGCTGCATCACCTGACCGAAGGCGGCCGTCGCGAGGAAAACGACGACGCCGGCTGCGATTGCCTGCCATTCCGGTCGCCTTAAACGGCGGGGAGAATCTTGACCGCGCATTTCTTGAAATCCGTCTGCTTGGAGATGGGATCGGTGGCGTCGAGCGTGACCTTGTTGATCAACTGGCTGGCGTCGAACCAGGGGACGAAGATGACGCCGGGCGGCATTCGATTCCTGCCCCTGATATCGATGCGCGAGCGGATCTCGCCGCGGCGGGAAACGATCCGCACCTCCGCCCCCTGATTGATGCCGCGCTTGCGGGCATCCTCGGCATTCATGAAACATCGCGCGCCGGGAAATGCCCGGTAAAGCTCCGGCACCCTCATGGTCATCGATCCCGAGTGCCAGTGTTCGAGCACACGGCCGGTAACCAGCCAAAAATCGAATTCGTCGTCGGGAGATTCGGCCGGCGGCTCGTAGGGCACGGCCAGAATGACGGCCCTGCCGTCCTTCTGACCATAAAATTTCACGCCCTCGCCGGGCTTCACATAGGGGTCGTAACCTTCCCGGTATCGCCAGCGCGTCTCCTGGCCGTTGACCACCGGCCAGCGCAGTCCACGGACCTCATGATAGAGGTCATAGGGCGCCAGATCGTGTCCGTGCCCGCGCCCGAAGGAGGCATACTCCTCGAACAAGCCTTTCTGGATGTAGAATCCGAACGCCTTGGCCTCGGCATTGTCGTATTCGGCGCTGATCTCATCAAGCGGAAACCGGTCGACCTCGCCATTGCGAAAGAGCACGTCGAAAAGCGTTTTTCCTCGATACGCCGGATTGGCATCGAGGATTTCCTTCGACCAGACCTCATCGGTGGTAAATCGCTTCGAGAATTCGACGATCTGCCAGAGGTCGGATCGCGCCTCGCCCTTGGCCTGAACGAGTTGATGCCAGACATGGGTGCGCCGTTCGGCGTTTCCATAGGCGCCTTCCTTCTCGACCCACATCGCCGCAGGAAGGATCAGGTCTGCGCTCATCGCCGTTATGGTCGGATAGGCATCCGAAACCACGACGAAATTCTCGGGGTTGCGATAACCCTGCCAGGTTTCGTTGCTCGTATTCGGTCCGGCCTGGACGTTGTTGTTGACCTGCACCCAATAGAAATTCAGCTTGCCGTCCTTCAGCATGCGGTCCTGCTGGACTGCATGATATCCTGGCTTCTCCGGAATGATCCCCTGCGGGACACGCCAGATTTCTTCGGCATGTTTGCGGTGCTCGGGGTTCGTCACCGTCATGTCGGCGGGAAGGCGATGCGCGAAGGTTCCCACTTCACGGGCCGTCCCGCAGGCCGAGGGCTGACCGGTGAGGGAGAACGGGCTGTTGCCCGGTTCGGAGATCTTCCCGGTGAGCAAATGCAGGTTGTAGACCATCTGGTTCGCCCAAACGCCGCGGACATGCTGATTGAATCCCATCGTCCAAAGCGACATCACCTTGCGGTCAGGATCGGCATAGAGTTCCGCAAGCTGCTCCAGGAATTCGGGATCGACCCCGGTGAGTTCGGACGTCTTCTTCAGCGTGTACTCGCTAACGAACGCCTTGAAGGCGTCGAAATCCATCGGTTCGGTCTTGCCGGGATCGCTGGCGTTGGCCGCTGCGATTTCAACCGGATTGTCCGGGCGCAGGCCGTAGCCGATATCGGTGACGCCTTTTGCAAACTTCGTGTGGTCGCGGACGAAGTCCTCGTTCACACGTCCTGTTTGAATGATGTGGTTGGCAATGAAATTCAGAATCGCCAGATCTGTTCCCGGTTTGAAAACGATGGGAATATCGGCGAGATCCATGCTCCTGTGCGTAAAGGTCGAAAGCACCGCGACGCGCACATGCGGTTGCCCAAGCCGGCGGTCGGCGAGGCGTGTCCAGAGGATCGGATGCATCTCCGCCATGTTCGAGCCCCAGAGCACGAAGGCGTCCGCGTTTTCGAAATCGTCGTAACAGCCCATCGGCTCGTCCATGCCGAAGGTCCGCATGAACCCGTAAGCGGCCGAGGCCATGCAGTGTCTGGCATTGGGGTCCAGATTGTTGGAACGAAAGCCGGCCCGCATCAGCTTTGTCGCGGCATATCCTTCAAAGATCGTCCACTGGCCGGAGCCGAACATGCCGACAGCCGTCGGGCCTTTGTCCTCGAGCACTTTCTTGCACTGCTCGGCCATCACGTCGAAGGCCTCGTCCCAGCTCACCGGTTCGAACTCGCCGTCCTTGGCGTAGCGGCCGTCCCGCTTTCGCAGCAGAGGGGTCTGAAGCCTGTCCTCGCCATACATGATCTTGGAGAGAAAATAGCCCTTGATGCAGTTAAGGCCGCGATTGACCTCCGCCTGCATGTCTCCATGCGTTGCAACGACCTGACCTTGCTTGACGCCCACCATGACGCCGCAACCGGTGCCGCAGAAGCGGCAGGGGGCCTTCGACCATTTGATTTCCAATGCACCGACGCCGCCGGGCACCGGCTGCGCGACAGCCGGCATCGCTATTCCGGCAGCGGCCGCGGCGATGGCGGCGGCCTGGGCCTTCAGAAGCTCACGCCTGTTCAATTCTCCCGTCATGGCCTTGCATCTCCTCCTCGACATGCTCGAACACCATGTTTGCCGCAATCACGCCGTCCAGGAGCGAGATTTGCGATAGACGATCGCCGAGCATGCCCGTGCTCGTTCCCTCGATAGTGACGACGATCTTTCCGTTGGCGTGAGCGTGGACTTCCACATTCCGCATCTCGGCGATGGCCGCCAGCACAGCCCCGGTGCGGGCCGGCATGGTCGCGATCACGGCACTCGATATGTGATAGCGCAGACCCCGCTCAGGCATCGGCCGCCTCCATCCCGCTCGGCTGCAACACGATGGCGTTGACGGGACATCCGGCGATGCACCCTCCGCATCCATTGCAAATGTCGGTGCGAAGTTCCGGAAGAAACGGGCCGCCGACGCGGGGCCGGAAACGGATCGCCTGCTGAGGGCAAGCTTCTCCGCAGGACTGACAGGTGATGCCGCGCTTCGCCAGGCAGGTATCACCAACCGCGGCGACATGGGCAAAACGATCGATCCGCTCTGTGGTGAAAACGGGTTGCGGGCACAATGCCGCGCATTCACCGCAAAACGTGCATTCGCCTCGCATAAAGTCGAGCAACGGCAGTCCGTCCACCAGACGGATTATCTTGGTGGGACATCGCTCCTCGCATCGTCCGCACCCCGTGCATGCCGCGGCAAGGCTTTGCATCGATGCTCCTGGCGGACAAATCCTGTGATCGGTCGTTGCCGGCCGGACTGAGAGGAATTGACGTCGAGACATCGGCACTTGGGACATGGCTCAATGCCCCGCCGGCGG
Source organism: Rhizobium sp. BK212 (assembly GCF_014197475.1). Classification (NCBI taxonomy): domain Bacteria; kingdom Pseudomonadati; phylum Pseudomonadota; class Alphaproteobacteria; order Hyphomicrobiales; family Rhizobiaceae; genus Rhizobium; species Rhizobium sp. BK212. The sequence goes on along the minus strand of NZ_JACIFS010000001.1, from coordinate 617,830 downwards.
CCCCGGAGGGCCGAACACGATTTGAAACATCCATACGAGGAAACCGTAGCCGCCGACGACACCCACGGCGACCAGAGGCCATATTCCGAATGCAAGGATAAGGAAAGCCAGCACTTCCGCCCGGCGCTTCGCGCGCGGATCGCTCTGCCCCGATGCTTTTTGAAGCAATTCAGACATGACAGGCCCCCAGGCGCGGACGATACCATGCCCAGTCATCCATGACCAGATGACTTGCATTCCACTAGCCTGCTGCCTCCTCTCGCAGGCAGCAGGCTCGCATTGTCGCCGTCATGGAGCGTCGTAAGAAAACGCCTGCACGCAAGTAACTCTAGACCCGGTCGACCTCCTCGAGGCTGTCGAACAGCCGGCGCTGAACATCCCGCTCCTGCCTGCCGATGGCGGTCATCAACTTGCCCATCGTTCCCCGCAGGCCGTGCAACTCGTCGACCAGCTCCATGACGATATCGACGCCGGCTTCGTTGACGCCCATGTTTCCCATGAGGTCCAGGATCAGCCGCGCTCGCGCGACGTCGGCGTCGCGAAATTGCCGTTGGCCGCCTGAGGTCTCGGGGATCAACCAACCCTGTTCGATCCAGAGGTCGAGCTGGTCGATGTCGATTTTCAAGTAAAGACGGAATTCGAGATCATCCATGATCAAGCCTCCATGTTCTTTCTCGGATCATACGAGTTTGCCGTCGCCCATTCCTTCACCAGATCCGTCAGCCGCTCGTTGGGATTGTCAGGCAGCACGATCTTCAGGGAGACATAAACGTCGCCATGTCCGCCGCTGCGTTTTGCAACACCCTTGCCCTTGAGGCGCAGGACCTTGCCGGTGTTCGAATGCGGCGGCAGCGTCAGATTGACCGGCCCAGACGGCGTCGGCACACGAACCTTGCCGCCGAGCACGGCCTCATTGAGCGAGATCGGCAGTTCCAGGCGGATATCGTCGCCGTCTCGCGTGAAGAAGCGGTGCGGGCCTACACGGATTTCGATCAGGGCATCACCCGCCGGACCGCCTCCGATGCCCGGCTCGCCCTTGCCGCGCAGCCGCAAGGTCTGGCCATCGCGCGTTCCCGGCGGGATCTGCACGTCAAGCGCTGGGCCGCCAGGAAGCTTGACCTCGGTCCTGGTGCCGTTGACGGCCTCGAGAAAATCGACCTCCATCGAGAACTGGCGGTCCCGGCCACGACCACGGCTCTGGCCGCCTCCGGCCCGGCGTGAAAAGAAGTTGGCAAAGACATCGTCGGCATCGCCGAAATCGGCAAATCCGGCACTGTTGTGGTAGGGATCGCCAGGGCCGCTCTTCGAGGCATAGTCGCGGTAATAATTGCGCTGCGCCCGCTCGGCGCCTGAAATATCGATCTCGCCGCGGTCGAAACGCCCGCGTTTTTCCTCGTCGCTCAAGATCTCATAAGCGGTTGAAATTTCCTTGAACCGCTCCTCTGCCTTTTTGTCGCCGGGGTTGAGGTCGGGGTGAAGTTTCTTGGCGAGCTTGCGGAACGCGCTTTGAATATCCTTTTGCGTCGCATCCCGTTTCACGCCCAGAAGCTCATAGGGATCCTGGCTCATACATATCTCCTGAGGGCAGCGTATACTGCTGGTTGGCTTGGGGATGATATAGGTTGCCGGGCCGCCGCCGGGGAGGGTAAATTGGTCGCCGGACGATATCAGCGCGACAAAGCCACTGCGGTCACGCCAGCGCAGTGGAGATTAGAACAATGCCACGTCTTCGGCTTGAGACGCCGCGCCCTCATATGCGTGATCTAAACGCCGATCGATGAGAACCGAGCACCCGGCGTGGCGCACGACTTTGTCGACAATCGAGGAGAAGACGTAGTCGGTGATATCGGTCACATGCGACGACAGCAGGATGAGATCGGCCGACTTCTCCCTTGCGACGGAAACGAGCTGGGAAGCGGCAATGCCGATGCGAACCTCGATCGTCGCCAAAATCCCCATTTCCTTGCAGAGCGATGCAAGTTTCTTTTCGGCGTCGACGATGGCGGTCGTTTCGAATGCCTCGGGAAGCTCCGTCAGGTGACGGCGCGGGATATTCTCGATGACATGCATGACGACGATGCTTCCGCCTTCATCCGCCAATGCCGCAGCCCGGCGCAAAAGCCGGATTGCCGTTTGCCTCGAACCCGTGCCGATGCCGCAGATGATTGTTCGATACATTGAAATCCATATCCTCGAATGCGAATGATAGCGCCGATCATACCGGTCTCAACCTTCGCGGCATTGACGAATGTCAAGGAAAGGCCTCGCAACGGTAGCCCTCACAAAACCGCCATTTGCTTAGAACGGGACCTCCGGCTGAATCGTCGCAGTTGACGATATGGCCATCAGCAACAGTTCTAACCCGATGTCGTCACTTATTGAGGTTCACATGCCGCATTTTGCGATTATCGGATCGGGTGCGATGGGAAGCGCTGTCGCCAAACGGCTGATCGACCGCGGCGCCACGGTGCTGACCCATCTCGAGGGCAGAAGCGAGCAGACGATTGCGCGGGCAATGGCAGCCGGCATGGTGCCGGTCGGACGCCAGGAGCTGACAAAGGCCGAGCTGATCCTGTCGATCGTTCCGCCGGCGCAGGCGATCAAGGTCGCCGAATTCGTCGCGGACATATCGTCGAGGATGCCGGCGCCGCCGCCCTTCATCGACCTCAACGCGATTGCGCCAAAAACCATGCAGGCTTTGGCGGCACGGTTCGACGGCAGCGGCGTGGAGGTGCTCGATGGCGCGATCATCGGCGGGCCGCCGGTTCCCGGCAAATCAGGTCCGACCATCTATATCAGCGGCGATCGTGCCGAGCGGAGCCGGCTGCTTGAGGATTGCGGCCTCAGGATCCGCAGGCTCGACGGACCGCTCGGCGCCGCCTCGGCACTGAAGATGTGTTATGCCGGCATCAACAAGGGATTTATCGGCCTCGGCACTGCCATGCTGCTTGCCGCATCGCGTTCGGGTGCTGCCGAAAGCCTGAAAGCCGAACTCTCCGAAAGCCTTCCCGACGTCGACCGCAAGCTGTCGAAATCCATTCCCGACATGTACCCGAAAGCCTATCGATGGGTCGCCGAAATGCAGGAGATTGCCGATTTCCTGGGAGAAGATGATCCGGCGGCGACCATCTTCCGCGGCATGGCGGACCTCTTCTCCAGGATGGCTTCCGACGTGGAGGGCAGCCGTGTTCTTGTCGGTCAGCTGGACGAGATCCTTGGCTCCAGGGAAACCCGCGACGCGATGGTCATGCCATAATGTCGCTGCCGGCGCTGGCAATGGAGGCACCGGCAGCTGGTGTACGGCCGGTCCAAGCCGCGCCTATATCTTCACGAAGTCCTCGACCTGCGCCCTGATCGCGACCTCGGTCGGCAAACGCTCCATCGAACTCGCGCCGTAAAAGCCGTTGCAACCCTTGCAGCGTGCAAGCACATAGGCCGCGTCCGCGGGCATGGCGATCGGCCCGCCATGGCAGAGCACGATGACGTCGTCGCGGATCGACCTTGCGGCATCCGACCATTCGTTGATCTTCTCCACGCATCCATCGAGGGTCAGCGCCGTTTCAGCGCCGATCGCGCCGCCTGTGGTCAGGCCGAGATGGCAGACGACGATGTCGGCGCCGGCTTTGGTCATCGCGATCGCGTCCTCGCTGCTGAAGACATAGGGTGTCGTCAGCATGTCCTTGGCGTTGGCGCGGGCGATAATATCGATTTCCAGATCGAAGCCCATGCCGGTCTCTTCGAGATTGGCGCGAAACGTGCCGTCGATCAGCCCGACGGTCGGGAAGTTCTGGATGCCGGCAAAACCCATTGCCTTCAGCTCGTCGAGGAAGTGATCGGGCAGCATGAAAGGATCGGTGCCGTTGACGCCGGCAAGCACCGGCGTGTGGCGCACGACCGGCAGGACCTCGCGGCCCATCTCCTTGACGATCTCGTTGGCATTGCCATAGGCGAGCAGGCCGGCAAGCGAGCCGCGGCCGGCCATGCGGTAGCGGCCGGAATTATAGATCACGATCAGATCGATGCCGCCGGCCTCTTCGCTCTTGGCGGAAAGGCCGGTGCCGGCGCCACCGCCGATGATCGGCAGGCCTTCGGCGATCTTGCGGCGAAGCTCGCTCAGAATGTCGTTTCTGTCGATGCGGGTCAAAACTCTCTCCTCAGGCATGGATCTCATGGAAGCCGGCAACGAGTGCCGTGGCGAATTCCGGACTGTTGACATGGGCGTCTATCTCGACGAGGCGCCTGTTCGGCGCCTCGCGCCAGCCGCCACGAATGGCAGAAAACAGCGCCTCGTCGGCTTCGGGATCATGGAATGGCTGACCGGCGGCGTCGATCGCTGAAACGCCCTGAAGCGGCAGCAGGAAGCGGACCGGACCCTGCATCTGGTTGAGCCGCTCGACGATGAAAGCGCCGATCCTGCGGTTTTCCTCCGGGGTGGTGCGCATCAGGGTCACCTGTGCATTGTGGACGTGCAGCCTGCGGTCGCGGAAGGGCGCCGGCACGGTGTCCCGCGCGCCGAAATTCACCATATCGACGGCGCCGACCGAGCCGATATAGGGCAGGCCGGTGCGGATAATGGCGCCGAAGCGATCCTCGGTCGCCGGAAAGACGCCACCGATGAGAAGGTCGGGCACCTCCGTCGTCGTCACATCGATTACGCCCTGCAACAGACCGGAATCGGCAAGCTTCTCCATCGACTGGCCACCGACGCCGGTCGCATGGAAGACGTAGATTTCATGCGTCTTGCCGAGCATTTCGCGGAGCTGGGTGACGCAGGAGGTGGTGACGCCGAACATGGTCATGCCGATGCCCGGCCGATCATCGCTGGAGACGGGGATGGGGTTGCGGGCCATGCCGGCCGCCGCATTTGCCGCATTGCCGATTACCTTGCGCGAGATGGCGTTCAAGCCGGCGATGTCGACGACCGAATACATCATGGTGAGATCATTCGGGCCGACATAGGGCGCCACATTGCCCGAGGCGACCGTCGAGACCATCAGTTTCGGCAGGCCGATCGGAAGCGTTCGCATCGCCTCCGTCACCAGCGCGGTATTGCCGGTGCCGCCAAGGCCGAGCACGGCGCCGATGTCGTTGCGCGATTTCAGGAATGCCGTCAGCGCTTTGGCCATGGCCGAAACCGCCGCTCCCCGATCGGTCTGCCCGAGCACGGCCGCAGCGCCCTCAGGATGAAATGCGGCGACGTCACGCGCCTGGACATCGGCGCCGGTGCCTTCCCTAAGCGTGCCGACATCGACCAGAACAGCCTCGGTTCCGGCCGAAAGAACCACCTCCCTGGCGTAGCTCAGTTCAGCACCCTTGGTGTCGCAAGTGCCGACGATATAGACCTTTCCCATTGGTTTTCCTCCCTTTTTGATCGATCTCCGACATTCTCTAGATAAAATTCCCGATTTTGTATTTTCCATATTGTATATTCTTTCGTATATTGCATACTCAAATCACGAATGCCAGACGGAAATGGAGACCGTGAACGCACCGCGCCACCTCACCCTTCGCGAGCGGATTTACGAGGAAATCGTTCGCCTGATCGTCTCCGGCGAGCTGCCGAGCGGCGTCTCGATCGATGAAAAGGAACTGACGGAGCGCCTGCAGGTCAGCCGCACACCGTTTCGCGAAGCGATCGGCACGCTCGCCAAGGAAGGGCTGATCGAGATCAAGCCGTATCGCGGCTTCTTCGTGCGCAGCTTCACGCCGAAGGAGATCGACGATCTCTACGATCTACGCAAGACGCTTGAATGCTTCGCCGTCGAGCTCGCCGTTCCACAGATGAGCGACCGGCACATCGCCGGTTTCGAGCGCATCCTCGATGAGGCGGTGGCGGCACTTCGCCGCGGCGACATGGAGACCTACGGCATTCGCGACAAGGAGTTTCACGAGACCATCGCCGAGCTTTCGGGAAGCGCGCCGTTGATCGAAACGCTGGCGCGGCTCGCGCTGCAGATCCAGATTTGCCGCTCGATCGCCAACGAGAGCCGCGATCTGGCCGAGAGGGCGGCCGAGGAGCGCGATCAGATCCTGCAGGCGTTCCGGGCACGCGACATTACCCGCGCAAAGACCCTGATGCACGCTCATATCAGCGACGTCCAGCAGGCCGTCATGGCTCGGTTTCAGAGGGAAAATCCAGCGCGTTAGCCGGATGAAATGCCAGTGGAGCGAAGGAGAGGGAGGTCTCCTTTTCGACAAGTGAAAAACGTGGCCGTGGAGCGGCCGGAGGAGGGAGCAATGCTGAAATTTCTTGCCCGCAGCACGGCACTGGCGGCGATGATCGCCGCAAGTTCGCTGGCGCATGCCGAAACCCTGAAAATGTGGGGTCCGGAACAGATCACCGAACCGCTGGTGGCCCAGCTATGGAACGGCATCAAGGCCGATTTCGAAAAGGCCAATCTCGGCGTGACCGTCGAATTCATGCCGCCGACCGGGACGATCAGCAACGGCGCGGTGCAGGCGGCCATCCAGTCGGACGCCGGCCCCGACGTGATCCTCACCAACTCCGGCATCGGCCGCATCAGCGTCGTCAAGAACGCCAAGCAGGTCATGCCGCTCACCGAGCAATATGAAAAACGCGGCTGGAAGGACCAGATCTATCCCTGGCTCTACACCGAGCTGAAGGGCCAGTTCGGCGGCGAAATCTATGAGGTTCCCGATGGCCTCGATGCGCTTGGCATCTGGTATCACAAGGATATTTTTGAGCAGGCCGGCTGGAAGATTCCGGCGACCTGGACCGAGTTCGAAGCACTGTTGAAATCGATCGGTGAGACCGGTCTGCAGCCGATCGCCATCGGCCCGCGCACCACCGGCAGTGCCGGCCACCTCTTCGGCAATCTGCTACAATCGGCGAGCGGTAAAGAGGTGATCGGCAAGGCGCTACGCCGCGAAATCGCCTGGGACGATCCTTCGGTCGCCGCCGGCGCCGTCCGGCTACAGAAGCTGGTCGAGGCGGGCGACATCAGGAAGGAAATGGCCGGCCTCGATCTCGATGGCGCCTCCCGCCTCTGGTTCAACAAGCGCGCGGCGATGTTCGTTGCCGGCCCGTGGTTCACCGCCAATGCCCGCAAGGCCGGCTATGACCTCGCCAATGCCGGTTACGCGCCCATGCCTTCCGACATCAAGGGTGCGGCGATACCGACCGGCGGCGTCGGCTGGAGCTGGCTGGTGCCGGTCAACTCCAGACAGCCGGAACTCGCGATGAAATGGATCGACTTCATGCTGTCCGATGCGGTGATGAAGAAGCGCGCGCAGGATCCGGCAAGCACGATGATCTATCCGCGCGAAATCCCGGGCGTCGAGCCGCCGACGCCCGTGCTGAAGGACATCTTCGCGGCTGCCGCCGGCGGCGTCGGCTACAATCCGAGCGTCTATCTGCCCGGCCCGGTACTCGACACCTACTTCCAGGTCATCCAGGGCCTGATCTCCGGCCAGATCGGCGGCGAGGACGGCATGAAGCAGATCCAGGCAAAGATGGCAGAGGCGAAATAGTGGTCATTCCAGAAACGCCCGGAAGCAAGGTCGTGGCTCCTCTCAGGGATGCGCCTGCCGTGGCGGGACATACGGGCGGCCTGTCCGTCCGTATGTCCAAACGCCGGACGACGGGGGCTGCCACATCTGACTCATCCGCTGGCGATGCCCGCACCGCATTGTGGCTGATGGCGCCGGCGCTCGGCCTTTATGCCGTCTTCACCCTGCTGCCGATCGCCGCCACCTTCTGGCTGAGCTTCAACAGTTCAGCCGGCTTCAATACCTCCGCCAGTTTCGTCGGCTTCGACAATTACGCCAAGGCCGCACACGATCCGATCGTCTGGAAGAGCCTCGTCCATACCTTCCTCTGGCTGGCCTATCATGTGGTGATGGCAGGCGGGCTCGGTCTTCTGCTGGCGCTTGCCGTCAGCAGGCTGCGGATCACCCAGGTCTTCTTCCGCACCGCCTTCTTCCTGCCGCATCTGGTGTCGCTGGCGGTGGTCGGCGTCATCTGGGCCAATATCTACGATCCGTTCTTCGGCCTGCTGAATACCGCGCTGACGCGGATCGGGCTCGGCGCCTTCACCCAAGGCTGGCTGTCCGATCCCGCTTTGGTGCTCTTTTCCGTCAATATCGCAAGCTCGTGGCAGGGCTTCGGCCTCTACATGCTGCTCTTCATCGCCGGCCTGCAGAACATCGACCGCTCGCTCTACGACGCGGCCGAAGTGGACGGCGCCAACGCCTTCCAGAAACTGATCTACGTGACGCTGCCGGGGCTTCGTGAGGTGACGACCTTCGTCGTCTCGCTGGCAATGATCAACGGGCTGAAGGGCTTCGCCACGGTCTTCGTCATGACCAATGGCGGGCCGTTCTACCAGAGCGAGCTGATCACCACCTATATCTACCGGCTTGCCTTCCAGTCCCAGGATCACGGGCTTGCGGCGGTACTCTGCATCCTGCTCAGCCTGCTTGCGATCACCATCACCATCGTCTTCAACCGCTGGCGTGCGAGGCTTTCGCAATGAGCGTCCGTCATCGCGAATGGCCGGTGGCGCTGGCCCTGACCCCGGCACTGATCCTGATCCTAGCCCCCTTCGTCTGGCTGGTGGTCTCGAGTTTCAAGACCGAGGCCGAGATCGGCCAGGCCGACCCCTTCACCTGGCCCGCCGACCTGATGTGGCGGAACTATCTGGATGCATGGCAGATCGGCGGGTTCGGCGAACTCGTCGGCAACAGCCTCATCAATCTCATCGGCGTCGTCGCCCTGTCGCTGATCACCTGTGCGCCGGCCGGCTATGCGCTTGCCAAGATCCGTTTTCCCGGCCGGGAATGGCTGTTCTACGCCTTCATCCTCGGCTTGACCGTGCCCGTCCAGGCGATCGTCATCCCGCTCTATCAGGTGCTTTTCGGGCTGAACCTCGTCAACACGCTTGCTGGTATCGTGCTGGTGCAGGTCAGCAACGGCATTCCCTTCGGCATATTCCTGATGCGGAGCTTCTTCATCGGCGTGCCTGATGATCTGATCGAGGCCGCCAAGATCGACGGCGCCTCGCATCTGCAGATCCTCACCAAGGTCTTTCTGCCGATCTCGACGCCGGCGGTGCAGGCGCTCGTCATCATCAGCGCGCTCTCCACCTGGAACGATTTCTTCCTGCCGCTGATCGTGCTGATCAGTCCCGAGGTGCAGACGCTGCCGCTCGGGCTCGTCCGCTTCGCCAGCACCTATGCTTCCGATTACCGCCTGGTTTTTTCCGGGACCGTCATTTCATTCCTGCCGATCATTCTTCTCTACATCCTGATGCAGCGCCGCTTCACCGAGGGGCTAACGCAGGGGGCAATCAAGGGCTGACCATGTCGCATCATGTCCAGCGGGAAATCCGCTACAATTTCGAATTCGATCACCGCATCAAGGCTTGCTTCATCGGCGCCGGCGGTCATGCCTATCGCAATGTCTATCCGGCGCTGCGTTACGCGCCGGTCGAGCTTGCCGGCATCTGCGATCTCGATCTCGGCCGCGCCGAGAAATTCGCAAAACTCTTCGGCGCCGGAAAAGCCTATACCGACCATCGCGAGATGCTCGAACGGGAAAACCCGGAGCTGGTCTTTCTCGTCACCGCCTATCATCCCGACGGCCGGGTGCAGGCGACCGACCTGGCGTTCGACGGGCTTGCATCAGGCGCTCACGTCTGGATGGAAAAGCCGACGGCGGCAAGCCTTGCGGACATCGAAAGGCTGCAGGCGGCAAGTAGCGCGGCCGGCCGCATGGTGATGACCGGCCTGAAGAAGACCTTTTTCCCCACAATCGAAAAGCTCAAGGATCTGATCGGCTCGCCGGGTTTCGGCCGGCTGACCTCGATCAATGTCCGCTATCCCCAGAGCCTGCCGAGCCAGGAAGACCGCGCCGATCTCGTCAAGATGCAGAGCTTTCTCGACCATATCTACCATCCGGGCGCGATCCTCAACTTCCTCGGCGGCGAGATCGAACGGGCTGGTTATGAATGGGAAGCGTCGACGGGCGCGACCGTCACCAGCCTGCGCTTCCGCTCCGGGGCAATCGGCACGTTGCATCTTGCCGCCGGCCAGTCGGGCGGCAGCATCTTCGAGCGGGTCGAAATCATCGGCGAAGGCGCCAACGCCATCGTCGAAAACGGCAGCCGGCTGACCTACTTCCGCAAGGCCGACTTGCCGTCCTATGGCCGTGCCGCGAGCTTCATCCAGCCGGACGAGAATGCGGCGCTGTTCTACGAGCCGGAGCATTCGCTCGGCCAGCTCTACAACAACAACCTGTTTTATCTCGGTTATGTGCCCGAAATCCTGCATCTGACGGATGCGATCCTCTCCGGCACGCCGATAACAAGGGGCACGCTCGAAATCGCCCGCGAGATCATGAGGCTCTTCGAATTCTACAGATGCGCGGATGCCGGCGTCACCACCAATCTCTGACAGGGGAGCGACAGCCTTGACCGATACCGATGTCATATTCAGGAAAGCCGGCGGCGAATTCATGCCGACCAGCTGGGGCGAACTCAACTGGAAGATCACTGGTGACGGCACGCCCGGCGCCGAGATGACCTTCGGCACCTGCCGGATCAATCCCGGCGAGCGCAACCAGCTGCACTCGCATCCCGATTGCGAGGAAATCCTCTACGTCGTTTCCGGCCATTGCGAGCACAAGCTCGGCGATGCGCTCTACCGGCTCGAAGCCGGCGACGCCATCCGGATTCCCCGCAATATCAGGCACTGGGCGCGCGCGCTCGGTACCGAACCGCTCTTCGCCTTGATCATGTTCTCCTCCGGCACTCGCACGGCGGTCAATCATGAGGGCGAGGGCGCGGCCTGAAATCATCCTGTTCTCGTGGGGGAGGGAATATCATGGCGTCGATTGCGCTTCACAACATCCGCAAGTCCTACGGCAACCTGCCGGTCATTCACGGCGTCGACGTCGATATCGAGGATGGTGAATTCATCGTGCTCGTCGGACCGTCCGGCTGCGGCAAGTCCACGCTGCTGCGCATGATCGCCGGCCTGGAAACGATCTCGGGCGGCCGGCTTTCAATCGGCAACCGCATGGTCAACGACCTGCCGTCGAAGGAGCGCGACATTGCCATGGTGTTCCAAAGCTATGCGCTCTATCCGCATCTGACGGTGGCCGAGAATATGGGCTTTTCCCTGAAGCTGCGCGGCACGGCCAAGGACGAGATCGGCCACCGAGTGCAGTCCGCCGCAAAGATCCTGGCGCTGGAACCCTATCTCGACCGCCTTCCGCGTCATCTCTCGGGCGGCCAGCGCCAGCGCGTCGCCATGGGCCGCGCGATCGTGCGCGATCCGAAAGTGTTCCTCTTCGACGAACCGCTTTCCAATCTCGACGCCAAGCTGCGCGTGGCGATGCGCGCCGAGATCAAGGAGCTTCACCAGCGGCTGAAGATCACCACCGTCTATGTCACCCATGACCAGACCGAGGCGATGACCATGGCCGACCGCATCGTCGTGATGCGCGACGGCATTGTCGAACAGATCGGAACCCCGCTGGAAATCTATGATCGCCCCGCAACCACCTTCGTCGCCGGCTTCATCGGCATGCCGGCGATGAACCTGCTCAAGGGCCGCATCCAGGCCGACGCGCCTTCGATCTTTCGCACCGAAAGCGGCGTCGCCATGCCGCTGTCGCTGCGTCCCGGGACGGCCGATCCCGGCGAAGAACTCATCTATGGCATCAGGCCGGAACAGTTCGTCATCGCCGATGATGGAACACCGGCGAAGGTCGTGGTCGTCGAGCCCACAGGCGCGGAAACGCAGGTCGTTGCCCGGATCGAGGGGGCCCGGATCGGGGAAGAAAACGTCAATATGTTGTTTCGCGAGCGCATCGCCGTAAGGCCGGGCGACGCGATCCGCTTCGCCTTGCGGTCTGCCAGCGAACATCTGTTTTCAGCGGCAACAGGCAGGCGTCTTCCCGACGCGGATGCCTGAAGCAGCGGTTTTCTTCAGCTTTGCCAAGACTCTGACGATTGCGTGAAACCGCGCCGACACCTGTGACAAAACCTCATCGCCTCTGCTATGTCAGGAAAAATGCGGCAACCCAACCTGCGCCGCACTCTGTCTGACCAATCCCAGGAGTTTGAAAGATGAGCGGTTCTTCCGATTATACACCCCCGAAGGTCTGGACCTGGAACAAGGCGAATGGCGGCCAGTTCGCCAGCATCAACCGCCCGATCGCGGGAGCGACGCATGACAAGGAACTGCCGATCGGCCGTCATCCGCTGCAGCTCTATTCGCTCGGCACCCCGAACGGCCAGAAGGTCACCATCATGCTCGAGGAACTGCTGGCGCTCGGCCACAGCGGCGCCGAATATGACGCCTGGCTGATCAAGATCGGCGATGGCGACCAGTTCGGCAGCGGCTTCGTCGCGGTCAACCCCAATTCCAAGATCCCGGCGCTGATGGACCGCAGTGGTCCGAAGCCGATCCGTGTCTTCGAATCCGGCGCCATCCTGACCTATCTCGCCGAGAAGTTCGGCGCCTTCCTGCCGACCGAGCCAGCCGACCGCGCCGAATGCCTGTCCTGGCTGTTCTGGCAGATGGGAAGCGCCCCCTATCTCGGCGGCGGCTTCGGCCATTTCTACGCCTATGCGCCTGTCAAGATCGAATATGCGATCGACCGCTTCGCCATGGAGGTGAAGCGGCAGCTCGACGTGCTCGATCGTCGCCTTGCCGAAAGCGAGTATCTGGCGGGCAGCCAATATACGATCGCCGATATTGCCGTCTGGCCCTGGTATGGCGGCTTGGTGAAGGGCTGGACCTACGGCGCGGCCGAGTTTCTGCAGGTCGAGGACTATAAGAACGTGCTGCGCTGGGCCGACGCCATTCATAGCAGGCCGGCCGTGCAACGCGGCCGGATGGTCAACCGCCTCTCCGGCGAGCCCGCAAGCCAGTTGCACGAGCGCCACGACGCCAGCGACTTCGACACCAGGACGCAGGACAAGCTCGCGGCCGCCGAGTAGCAAGCGGCCTCATCCACGTGTCGCAGCAATAAATGAGGCTCCGCCGCCTTTACGGCGGCGGAGCATTTGCATGCTGCCCGAACTCAGTTCTTGACCGTATCTTCCAGGAAAAAACGGCCGAGCGGGTTCTGGTAGAAGTTCTCGATATTCTTGCGCGAGACGTTGATATAGGGGCTGTAATAGAGGTCGATCCAGTTGACGTCGTCCTTCGCCATCTTCTGCAATTCGACATACATCTGTTCGCGCTTCTTCGGGTCGAGCTCGAGACGAGCCTTGGCCACCAGTTCTTTCACCGCCTCGTTCTTGTAATTGGTCGAGTAGTTGTTGTTGGAATCGTGGCCGAGGACGAAGGTGGTCTTCTGGTCCGGATCGAGAATGTCGTTGGTCCAGTAGTTGACAGAGACGTCGTAGTCGCCGGCAACGATCATGTCCCATTCCTGGCTCGGGTCGACCTTCTGCAGATTGGCGGTGATGCCGGCCTTCTGCAGCTGCTGCTGGACGAGCACGGCCGTCTGTTCGTCGACTTCGTCGCCGGCGCGCACCAGATAGTTCAGCGTCAGGTCGGAGGCGCCGGCAGCAGCCAGCATCTCCTTTGCCTTTTCGGGATCATAAGGCCGCTGCAGATTGTCGGCATAGTAATAGAGCGCGCCCTTCGGAACGTAGGAATTGGCGACCGTGCCCTGGCCGAAGGTGACGGTATCGACGATCGCCTTCTTGTCGATCGCAAGATCCAGCGCCTGGCGGACTTCCTTCTTGCCGAGCGCGCCATGCGCATGGTTGATCAGAAGATGATCCTCGCGGGTCGAGGCATCGATATCGACGTTGAGGTTCGGGTCCTTCTTCAGCTCCTCGACGCGGGAGAAGGGAACGAAGATCGCCGTGTCCAGCTCGCCGGCCTGAACGTTCAGCATGCGGGTGTTGTCGTCGGGCACCGAGATCCACTCGACGCCGTCGAGCTTGACGCGGTCGGCCTGCCAGAAGTTCGGGTTCTTCTTCAGAATGACGCGGTCGCCGCGCCGCCATTCCTCGACCACGAAGGCGCCGGATGCGATCGGCTTCTCGCCGTAGGCATCGGCACCCAGCGTTTCCATGCCCTTCTTGGAGATGACGGAGGCATTCGGCAGCGCCAGCGTCGAAAGGAACGGCGCAGACGGGTTCTTGAGCTTGATCGTCAGCGTGTGCGCGTCGGTCGCGACCGCCGTATCGATCACCTTGTAGGAATCGCTCCAGAGCGAGGCGGGGTCGTCGCGGATGCGCAGCAGGCTGTAGGCGGCATCTTCCGCGGTCAGCGGCGAACCGTCGGAGAATTTCGCGTCGCGGATCTTGAACGTGTAGGTCAACCCGTCATCCGAAGCGGTCCAGCTTTCGGCAAGGCCCGGCTCCAGTTTCGTGCCTGTCTTGTCGACGCGGATCAGCACGTCGTAGACGTTGGAGAATACCCAGTTGTCGATGTTCTGCGCGGTTTTGATCGGATCGAATGTCGTCGAATCCTCGCGGCGGCCGATGGTCAGCACACCGGCGGCTTCGGCATAACTTGCACTGAGCGTCAGGCCGGCGAGCAAGGCTGCAAGCCCGATTGATTTCCACCTGTTTGTCATGAATTCGTTCCCTTCGTTGTTATGGCATGCGTTTGATGGGCTGGATCGGTATCGATTGCGGATCGTCCTTGCCACCGGCGCCTTGCAGCAGCGGTTTGTCAGGATCGATGTCGGGAATGGCGGCGATCAGCGCCGCCGTATAAGGATGCTTCGGCCGCGCGAACACCTCTTCGGAACGGCCTTCCTCAACGATCTCGCCGCGATACATCACAACCACGCGTTCGCAGAGATTGCGGACGATCGCGAGATCGTGGGCGATAAACATCAGCGTGAGGTTCATCTTCGCCGTGAGCTCGCGAAAGAGCTCGATGATCTGCGCCTGGATGGTAACGTCGAGGGCGGCGACGCACTCGTCGGCGATGATCAGTTTCGGGTCGACGGCCAGCGCGCGGGCGATGCCGGCGCGTTGGCACTGGCCACCGCTCATGCTGCGCGGCTTGCGGCCGGCAAATTCGCGTTCGAGGCCGACGAGGTCGAGCAGAGCATTGATCCGCGCCGGGATATCGGCTTTGGCGACCTTGCCCTGCACCTTCAGGACCTCGGCCAGCATCTGCCCGATGGTCAGGCGCGGATTGAGCGCGTTATAGGGGTCCTGGAAGACCATCGCCGTCTCGCGTCTCAGCTTTGCGAGGCCCGCGCTCTTCTGCAGCGCCAGATCGACGCCGTCGAAAGTGACGTGGCCTGAGGAAAGCGGTGTGAGGCCGAGCACGGCGCGGGCAAGCGTGCTCTTGCCGCTGCCGGATTCGCCGACGATGCCGACCGTCTCGCCCGGCATGATCTGCAGGCTGACGCCGGCAACGGCGCTCACCGTCTTGGCGCCGCCCTTAAGCAGGGCGCCACCGGCTCTGAAACGTACGTGGAGATCATCGATTTCGAGCAAGGGCCTCGCCGGCTGGCCGGCCTCGGCAATTTCGGGCAGCGGCGCCGCTGTCTCGCCCGGCAGGGAAGGGTGGCTGTTGATCAGGTTGATCGTATAGGGATGCTGCGGCCGCGCCAGGATCGTCCGCTTCGGCCCCTCTTCGAGCAGTTTGCCGCCGCGCAGCACGGCGATGCGGTCGCAGGTCTGGGCGACGATGCCGAGATCGTGGGTGATCAGAATAATCGACAGGCCGCGCCGGTCGCGAATGTCGATCAACAACCGCAGGATCTGCGCCTGGATGGTCACGTCGAGCGCCGTCGTCGGCTCGTCGGCGATCAGTATCTTCGGATTGCAGGACAGCGCCACGCCGATCATCGCCCGCTGCCGCATGCCGCCGGAAAATTCATGCGGATAGCTGTCGTACTGGCGCGCGGGATCGGGGAAGCCGACCTGCGCCAGGATGTCCGTCGCTGCGGCGCGGGCCTCGCGGGCGCCGAGGCCCTGATGATAGCGGATGCCTTCGGCGATCTGATCGCCGATCCGCATCACCGGGTCGAGATGGCTGGTCGGGTTCTGGAAGATCATGCCAATCTCGCCGCCGCGCACTTTCAACATCTCGCCATCATCGACCCGCATGAGGTCGCGCCCTTCGAGCAGCACGCTCCCGCTCTCGATCTTCAGCAGCGAAGAGGGCAGCAGGCGCACCAGGGAGCGGCAGAACAGGCTCTTGCCCGAGCCGCTTTCGCCGACGAGACCGAGGATCTCGCCTTTGCCGAGATCGAGCGAGACGGCATCGAGCAGCGTGCGCGGGCCGGAATCGACATGCGCCCTGACGGTAAGATCACGGACGGAGAGTACGGAGCCGCTCATTCGTGCACCCCCAACAGCTCGCCGAGCGCATCGCCCAGCATGCTGAAGCCGAAGGCGAGACAGACGATGGAAAGGCCGGGAAACAGCGTGATCCACCAGGCCGTGGTGATGAAACTCTGTCCTTCCGCGACCATGACGCCCCATTCGGCGATCGGCGGCTGGACGCCGAGGCCGAGATAGCTGACGGCGGCGCCGCTAAGCAGCACCAGCGTCGCATCCGACATCGAAAAGACGATCGAGCCGGCGATCGCGTTCGGCAGCAGATGGCGAAACATGATGCGCGTGCGGCTGAAGCCGAGGCTGACGGCGGCGACGGCATAGTCGCTGCTTTTCAGCACCAGCATCTGCGCCCGGATCAGCCGCGCATAGGAGACCCAGCCGACCAGCGCCATGGCGATATAGAAGCTGCCGAGGCCAGGGCCGAGAATTGCGATGATCGACAGCATCAGCACCAGGAAGGGGAAGGCAAGAATGATATCGACAAGACGCATGAACAGCGCATCGACGATCCCACCGAAGAAGCCGGCAATCGTGCCGACCGTCGTGCCGATCAGGAAGGGAAAAATGACGCCGATCAGCGCCATCTGCAGGTCGAGGCGCGCGCCCCAGATAACGCGAGAGAGGATATCGCGGCCGAAATTGTCGGTGCCGAAGGGATGCAACAGCGAGGGCGCCTGCAGCCGCACATCGGCATTCTGCATGATCGGATCGTAGGGTGCGACAATGGGCGCGCCGATCGCCAGCAGGACGAAGAACAACAGCAGGCCGGCACCGACGGCAAGCATCAGCCGCCGGCCGAAGAACCGGCGCCAGCCGAGAGATGCGGGAGCAATCGCCTCGATGCTCATAGCTTCACCCTCGGATCGACGGCGACGGTGACGATGTCGGCGATGAAGTTGATGAGCACGGTGGCGCAGGCAAAGACCATGGCGACACCCTGGACCACCATATAGTCGCGCGAGAAGATCGCCCTGACGAGCAGCTGTCCCATGCCGGGCAGCGCAAAGACGCTCTCGACCACCACCGTGCCGCCGATCAGCCAGCCGATGTTGACGGCAAGCAGGTTGATCGTCGGTACCAACGAATTCGGCAGCACATGTCGCCAGAAGACGATGCCTTCGGGCATGCCACGGGCGCGCGCCGCCGTCGCGACATCCGATTTCAGCTGCTCGATCATCGCCGCCCGCAGGCTGCGCGTCAGCACGGTCGAAAGCGACAGCGCCACCGTCAGGCTCGGCAGCACGAGATGCGACAGCTTTTCGCCAATCGTCGCGCCGTAGCCCGAAACCGGCAGCACGCCGAGTTCGACGCTGAAGAGGATGATCAGCATCAGTCCCAGCCAGAAGGGCGGAAAGCCGATGCCGAAGGTCGAGACGATGCGCACCGCATGGTCCGGCGCCCGGCCGGCATTGCGCGCAGCGATCGCCGCCATCGGCACCGCGATCAGCACCGACAGCACGACGCTCGCGGCGACGAGCGCAAGCGTCGGCTCGATGCGGGTAACGATCAGCTTCAGCACGTCGATCTTGTAGAGGATCGACTTGCCCATCTCGCCATTGGCGAGGTTCTTGAGGAAATAGACATATTGCAGCCACATCGGCTGATCGAGGCCGTATTGGGCGCGGATGCTGGCAAGGGCCGCCGGCGTGGCGCGCGTGCCGAGGATGTTGCGCGCCGGGTCTCCGGGGATCAGCCGGACCAGAATGAAAGTGATGATGCTGATGCCGAAAATGACGGGCAGGAACTGCAGCGGTCGCGTCAGAACGAATTTATAGCGATGCATGACGGCGATCGCCTCTCTGTTTTCGTCGGCTTCGCTCCGCTTTGTGCTGCATCAGTGTGCCTCGTGCCGGGCGAGAAAATCGAGAAGCGCCGGATAATAATCCTGCGGGTTCTCATAGAACGGCATATGGCTGGCATTGGCAAATACCTTCAGCTCGGCATTCGGCAGCGCAAGCTTCATCCTGAGCGCACAGGCCGGCGTCAACTCGTCATGCTCTCCCGTCGTGATGAGCACCGGCAGCGTCAGCCGCGGCAGATCGGGGATGCGGTTCCAGTCCTTGAGGTTGCCGATATAGAGAAACTCGTTCGGTCCCTGCATCGTCTCGTAGGGCGCCATGTTCCAATCGTCGAGCGAGCGGCGCACCGGCGCTGGCCATTCCGGCAGACGGCAGACGTGGCGGTAGTTGAGGATGGTGACGGCGGCGAGATATTCCGGATGATTGTAGGTGCCCTGCGCCTCGTGTTTCTGCATCATCGATACGGTTTCGGGACCGAGTGCTGCACGCAGCCGTTGCAGCTCCGAGATCAGATGCGGCATGTCGGCGACGGTATCCTCGAGAATCAGCGTCTTCAGGTTCTGAGCGTAAGTCAGCGCATATTCGATCGCCAGCCACCCGCCCCAGGAATGGCCGAGCATGTGGACCTTACCGAGCCCCAGCGCCTTGCGCACCGTTTCCGTCTCCTCGACATAACGGCCGATTGTCCAGAGCGAGAGATCGTCCGGCCGGTCGGAAGCGCCGGTGCCGAGCTGATCGAAAGCGACGACACGATAGCCCTTGTCGACGAGACAGGAATGCGCCTCGCGCAGGTAATCGCAGGGCAGACCCGGCCCGCCGTTCAGGCAGAAAACCGTCTCACTGCCGGCTCCGAAACTGTAAGCAACGATGCGATAACCATCGACATCGATCTCGAATCGCTCGTCCGGCTGTATTTCACGCCACATTGATCGCTCCGGCAGAAGGTTTCACTTGCTCAATATTTGGGCGTGGTTATTTTTTTATCGTAAATCGCGTTCCGTGCCAGCTATAAGAAGTGATAGGGTAGGGCGCCACGTCGAAACTGGAGCAGCCCGTGCTTGACGATATCGGAACGATCAGAGCGCAGTTCACAGCGCATGAAACGCTGGACGGCCGGATCGATCAGGCCTTCGAGGCGATGAAGCAGATCGGCTTCGAGGCGCTGATCTACGACTACACGCCGGTGCCCTACGATCTCGACGGCGCGATCATGATACCGTCGCTGCTGAAGCTCAGGAACATTTCCGACGACATGCACGACTACTGGTTCAATCAGGGCTATTTCCGTATCGATCCGGTGCAACAGGTGGCGCTGCGCACCTCCGCACCCTTCTTCTGGAACTACGACCCGGACGCCGACACGCTGATCAGGGGTTTCATCAACGAGGACACGGCGCCGGTGACGCGCTATTTGAGCGAACGCGACATGTCGACCGGCGTCACCGTCCCGGTCCATATGCCACGCGGCGACTATGCGACGGTCACCGGCATCCGCTTCGGCGGTAACGACGAGTTCGAACGGCACGCCCTGCGTTATATCGCCGACTTCAACCTGCTGGCCCACGTCTTCCATGAGAGCGCCTATACGCTTTTCGACACGCGGGCGAAAAGCGTCGGCACGATCCGGCTGACCGAGCGGGAACGCGAATGCCTGCGCCATTCGGCGGAAGGTTATTCCGCCAAGGAAATTTCCCGCATCATCGATCGTTCCGTGCCGACCGTCGTCATGCATCTGAACGCCGCGGCCAAGAAACTCGGCGCCCGCAACCGCACCCAGGCCGTGGTGCGCGCCACCCATTACCGCCTGCTCGAAGACCGGCCGACTCATCATTGGCCACCCTATAACTTGTGATAGCTGCCTTCACCGTTGCCGCCGCGTTATGCTTTTTTCATACGGCCAAGAGATGGAGACGCCCGTGGGCGAAGTCACGACCAAAGAAGCCTATTTGCCCTTTCGCGACTATCGCACCTGGTATCGCGTCACCGGTTCGCTTGTCAGTGGCAAGCTGCCGCTCGTCGTCGCCCATGGCGGACCCGGCTGCACCCATGATTATGTCGATTCCTTCAAGGATATCGCCGCTCTCGACGGCCGCCCGGTCATCCATTACGACCAGCTCGGCAATGGCAATTCCACCCGCCTTCCGGAAAAGGGTCCGGATTTCTGGACGGTCGGCCTGTTCCTCGAAGAACTGGATGCGCTGCTTTCCCATCTCGGCATTCAGGATCGTTATGCCTTTCTCGGCCAGTCCTGGGGCGGCATGCTCGGCGCCGAACATGCGGTGCGCCGGCCTGAAGGCCTGAAGGCGCTTGTTATCGCCAATTCGCCGGCCAACATGCACACCTGGGTTTCGGAGGCGAACCGGCTAAGGCAGGAACTGCCACAGGAGGTGCAGGACACGCTGCTGAAGCATGAGCTGGCGGGAAGCCTCGCCGATCCGGACTATATCGCCGCCTCGCGCGTCTTCTATGACCGCCATGTCTGCCGCGTGGTGCCGTGGCCGCCTGAAGTGGCGCGCACCTTCGCGATCATGGACGAGGACAATACCGTCTACCGCAACATGAACGGCCCGACCGAGTTTCACGTCATCGGCACGATGAAGGACTGGACGATCGAAACCAGGCTCGACCGCATCGAGGCCCCGACGCTGCTGATCTCGGGAAAATACGACGAGGCGACACCCCTGGTGGTAAGGCCCTATCTCGAACACGTTCCCGGCTGCGAATGGGTGCTCTTCGAAAATTCCAGCCATATGCCGCATGTCGAGGAAAAGCAGCTTTGCCTGACGACCGTTTCCACTTTCCTGTCACGGCACGATTGAGAACTCACCCAATCCGCTTCTTGCCGCGGAAATGACGCTTGGGATAGTCTCCGTCCCATTCGAAAGCGAATGGGACGGACCAATGAACGATCATCCGCAAGCAGGAAGCGCGACCATCCTTGCAACGAGCAGGGGGCGTGGCTGGCGCGGCTTGGAGGCCGAGCTGCTGCGCATTCCGCCCGGCCGCACCCATATTGCAGGGACACCCTATCATCGCCTCGGAATCCACGTCGGCCGACCTGTGCGAGCGCAATGCCGCTGTGACGGGCGGGAGCATCGCCGGCTGCAGAAGCATGGCGATATCGATGTGGTGCCAGCCGGCCTGGATGGCTTCTGGGAGGACGACGGCGAATGCATGATCCTGCGGCTGAAGATCAACAAGGATCTCTTCAATCAGGCTGCCATCGACCTCGGACGCGATCCCGCGGAAGCGATGGCGCCGAAATTTCAGCTCCGCGATCAGCGACTCGAGGCAATCGCCTGGGCCTTGAAAGCGGAGCTCGAAGCGGACGAGCCGTCCGACCATCTCTATGCCGATACGCTGGCAACAGCCTTGGCGCTCCGTCTGGTCGAGGCCGGCAGCGGCAGTTCTCGCCCGGCGGATGCCGGTAGAGCGCTCTCGCCCCGGCAGAAGCGGATACTTACCGACTACATCGAGGACAATCTCGACGCGCTGCTTTCGCTTGCCGAACTTGCCGGTCTTGCCGGACTCAGCCTCTCGCACCTGAAGACGCAATTTCGAAATAGTTTCGGCATACCGCCGCATCAATATGTGATGCAACGCCGGGTCTCGCGCGCCGAGGCATTGATTCGGACCTCCGGCCTGCCGCTGAGCCAGATCGCGCTGGCGGCAGGCTTTGCGCATCAAAGCCATATGGCAAACAGCATGAAGCGGCTGCTCGGCATCAGCCCAGGCACTATCGCCCGCTTGGTCAATTGACGAAAAATGGCCGATCCTGCAACGGATCGGCCGAATGCGCAGGCCAGATCCACGACATCAAGGCATCCTCTTTCGATAGCGAACAAGCGAAGGAGAGAACCATGTTTGTCATCTTCGGCGCCACCGGCAAGGTCGGCAAGGCAACGATAACAAAGCTTTCGGCCGAGGGCGCACCCGTCAGGGCGGTGCTCCGTGATCCCGGCAAGGCTGCACCATTTGCAGCACTCGGATGCGAGATCGCCATTGCCGAGATTGGCGATGCCGATGCCATGGCCGGCGCGATGAGGAATGCGACGGCCGTCCAGCTCATCTGCCCAATCAATCCGCATGCTGCCGATGCCAGACGCCAGATGCTGCGATCAATCGAGCGGATGGCGGACGCGATCGACGCCGCCAGGCCGCCGCGCGTCCTGGCGATCTCGGATTACGGCGCACATCTGACGATCGATACCGGCATTACCAGCCTGTTCCGTGCGATGGAGGAACGGTTCCGGCAATGCGCTACCGAGATGGTCTTTCTGCGCTCGGCCGAACATATGGAAAACTGGGCACGCTACCTGAAGATCGCTGGCGAGACCGGCATAATGCCGAGCATGCACCAGCCGCTATCGCGGCCTTTCCCGACAGTCTCCGCCGCCGATATTGGCGGTATGGCAGCCGACCTTCTGCTGGCCGGCGAGGAACATGGACATTCGCCGCGTATCGTCCATGGCGAGGGGCCGCGCGAATACACGGCGCTCGAGATCGCTGCGGCCTTGGGGCGGTTAATGACCCGGAGCGTCGTCGCACGCGAACTGCCGCGTGCCGATTGGCCGGCAACGCTGACGCGCGCAGGACTTTCGCACAATTACGCCGATCTGATCGTCAGGCTCGCCGATGTGCACAATAGAGGCCTGATCGGAGTGGAAGCCGGCGTCGGCGAAATCCGCCGCGGCCGCACGGACCTTTCCGCTGCTTTTGAACTGTTTCTTCCCAATGCTCCGCGGGCTGAGGTAGTCGATCATGTCAGGCGTGGAGAGGAGTCCAACCAGGGATGGTAGGTTCCGATGATCTCTATCAGCCGACCAGCCATTTCTTGGCGACACGGCAGGCCATCGTATAGGCCGGATCGAAGACATTGCCGACATCGTAACGCACCACCTGGCCGAGCAGATGGCTGGCCGCCGTCCTGTCCAGGCCATAGTCCGATGCCAGCCAGGCCAGCATTTCGCTGGTCGCATGCTGGAGCGCCTGATCGAGGGGCCGGGCGTTGCCGATGGTGAAGATGTCGTCGGCGGTTTCCCCGCGCGGCCAGACCAGGCCGGCTTTCTTCTCCACCGTCAGCCGCACCGTGACTTCGAACGTCGTCTCGACGCCGGTTCCGACGATCTCGCCATCCCCCTGTACGGCATGGCAGTCGCCCAAAAAGAACAAGGCGCCGGGCGCCGCTACCGGGAAGCGGACCGTGGTGCCCGGGCCGAACAGCCGATAATCCATGTTGCCGCCATATTCGCCGCTGGTCGCAGTCGATATCGCCTGGCCGAGGCTGGGCGCCACGCCGAAACAGCCGATCATCGGGGCGAGAGGCAGAACGAAATTTTCGAGGCCGGAGACGGGCTCGGAAAGCCGGACGGTCAAGGCCTCGCGGTCGATGGCCCAGATGGCGACATCGCGCGGCGGCAGGTCGCGAACCGCCTCGGGATCGACGACATTGGCCGCGACGACGCTGCCGGTAAAACCCGTATCCCTGGTCGGGGTCATGCTGATGATCTCGACCTTCAGGGCATCTCCGGGCTCAGCCCCTTCGACGAAGATCGGGCCGTTCATCGGATTGCCGCCAGATGCCTGCTTGATGCCAGCCTTGTCATGCCCGGCGGCATCAAGCGTCTCGGTAATGACGGTATCGCCGTCGGCGATATGCAGGGCCGGCTGAAGAGAGCCGATGACATTGTGAAAGCTTGTCGGAATGAAGCGGTGCGTGGTCATGAGAATACAGCTCTCGCTCGTTTCGAATATCAGGAGCCTGCGGCTGGACTGCCCGGCGGAGAGAGTTCGAGACTAGATCAGAGATTGCCTGCAATGCCAATATTCGCACACCAGGAGATGATCACGCCTCAACCGATGTCGAGGCGTAATCGGATCGACGTTCAGAATTTGAAGCTGGTGCCGACCGTGACCTTTTGCTGATTGACCTCGAAATCGCCAAGCGCCGAGCCGAAATCCTTGCGTCCGAAGTCGTCATAACGATATTCGGCGCGCATCACTATATTGTCGGTCAGGGCATGTTCCACGCCGCCGCCGGCTGTCCAGCCGATCAGAATGTCGTCCTTCTTGCCAACGCCGGGCACGTCGACTTCTCCACCGGCCGCGGCCAAACCTCCGGTTCCGTAGATCAGCGTACGGTCCAAGGCATATCCCACGCGCCCGCGCGCCGAGCCGTCCCATTTGAGGGAAACGTCGCTCCCGTCCTTCCAGTTGTAGTTGAAGTCATTCTCGATACCGAAGACGAAGGGACCGTGCTGGAAATTATATCCACCATAGATACCCGTCGAACCTCCATCCAGATCCTGCTCGGAACCGTTGAGATAGCTCGCATGTGTCGAGGTGTATCCGCCTTGAAGCCCGAGATAAAATCCCGACCAGTCGAAGGCCGACTGGGTCTGTGCCTGCTGGATGTAAGCGGGATCTTGAACCACGGCATCGGCGGCAAAAGCCGGCACGGCCGAGAAAGCCACGGCGGCCAGCGTGATTATCTTTGTGTACATTAAAGTGCCTCGTCATTTCGATGATTGGAAAGGGCGTCAGCAAACCGGCAAGTCGGCTGGGAGCGATGCATTATGCTGCGGTTCGGTGTTGCGGTTTGCGCTTTATTGTTGCGATATGTTGTGACGGGGAGCGTCTTGGAACGCGGGGCGGACGCGCGCGATTTAATACAAGCTATTGTAATTTAAAATATATTTTAGTTCCATAACATGCATTATGCAACTTTTTCATGTAGCGGGGGTGGGTTCAAGGATGAAGTGCGACCCATCGGGTGTCGCTTCACCCGCGCCCTCGCCGCTTGCCAAAATCTGCTCCGCGCAGGAACTCCCTCGTCGCCCATTTGTTTTACAGTCTGCACCACCCGGACGTTTGCCCAAGGTGCAATCGGCGACAGTGGAGCTGATCCGTGGACATGACGCGCATCCGAGAACGCATGGTGGAGCACCAGGTGTCAGGTCGTGGTATTCGCGATCAAAACGTCACCAGGGCAATGCGCCTGGTGCCGCGCGAAAAATTCGTCGCTCCAGGCTTCGAGGAATTCGCCTATGAGGATGCGCCGCTGTCGATTGGCGAGGGCCAGACAATTTCGCAGCCGTTCATCGTGGCTCTCATGCTCGAAAAGGCCGATCTGGATGCCGGCGACAAAGTGCTCGAGGTCGGAACGGGCTCCGGATACGCTTCAGCCCTCATCAGCCGGATAGCAGGCCACGTCTATTCCATCGAGCGCCATGAAAGCCTGGCGCTTCAGGCCAAGGAACGGTTCGAGAAGCTGGAATACGACAACATTGACGTTCGCGTCGGCGATGGCAGCAAGGGCTGGGCGGAAGCCGCTCCGTTCGATGCCATTATCGTTTCTGCGAGCGCACCCGAGGTGCCAAGCGCCTTGAAAGAACAGTTGACCCTCGGAGGGCGGCTGATCATTCCGGTCGGACGTAGTGAAGCGCAGCGCCTGAAACGCCTCACCCGTACCGGGGCCAACGCCTTCGAGGAAGAGGATCTCGGCGGGGTGCGCTTCGTTCCCTTGATCGGCGAAGGCGCCTGGACTGCTACGCATCCGATGTACACGGCAACGGCCCCGTCATCACCGGGAACTTTTGCGTCCGCGCTGACACTCTTTACGACCGACATCGGCCTGTCCTACGTCAAGAGGTGGTGGCCTCGCGCAGCTCATATCATCGATGGCGTTCCGACCGTTCTGGTGACGGATGGCGTCTACGACGAACGCGCGCTCAAAGGAGCCCGGCTGCAGAAGGAAGATGTCATGCAGGCAGCGCGAAGCCAGGAAGGTATCGAGAGCGTGACGGAGATAAAATCTGCCATCCTCGAAGTGAGCGGCAACATCAGCATCATCAAGAAGCAGAAATCCGGCTGACTCATTTCGAGCGGATAGCCGCCTGGGAATGCGCTTCAGAAGGACAGGTCAAGCACCCTGCCCTCGAACAGGCGGTCCCGGGAGCCTTCGAGATGCGCCTTCATCAGCCTCTGCGCATCGTCAGGCCGGCCATCGGCGATCGCCTTGTAGATGGCGTTGTGCTCTTCATAGACCTGTTCCAGCCCCTGGCGCGGGCCGAGCAGGGAGAGGCCGTGGAGATGCATGCCGACGGCGATATGGGCCTTCAGCGCATCGATCGAGGCCGTGTAATAATGATTGTTGGCGGCTTCGGTGACGGCACGATGGAACATGAAATCGGCGTCGGTGCGGTGAAGCTGATGGCTGGTCGCTTCACGCAGATCCGCAAGCGCGCTGGCGATCTTCTGGATCGCCTGCTCATTGCGGCGCTTGGCAGCGAAATAGGCCGCCGCCGGCTCGATCGTCAGGCGGAATTCGTAACAGCGCTGAATATCGGCGATCGTCTTGACTGGCGAATAGGCAAGCTGCGTCGTCGGCGATCCATGCGCGCTGACGAAAGTGCCGGCGCCCTGCCGGGCATAGACCATGCCCTGATCGCGCAGGCGCGCCAGCGCATCGCGGACGATCGGCCGCGACACACCCAGCATCGAGGCAAGCTCATGCTCGCCGGGAAGGCGTGAATCCGGCGGATAGTTTCCGCCGCGGATACGCTCGAGCAACTGGTCGAAGACGCGATCGACCAACTTGACGGCCTTGCCGCGTTCCGGCTTGCCCGGCGGGCCGGCTTCCGCGTTCAAAGATTCGCCATTCACTTCAGCCACGTCATTCTCCCCGGCGGTATCTTACTAGAGCATGATGCCGAAAAGCGTGAGCCGTTTTCGGACGACATCATGCTCTCATCCTGTTCTATGCCGCCCGATTCCAACGAACCAGTCTTAGCAAACTATCGGGCTTGCCGAAGCCCCCGGACTTCACGGCGCACCGAAAATGCCGACCATCGGCGGCCGTGACATCGAACCATGGCACGCCGGCTTCGATCTCGCCCTTCGGGGCGAGCACCCTGACCCCGAGCGCATGGAAAACGGCAAGCGCCGTGTCGCCACCCCCGAGCATCAGCATGTCAGGCCCGGTATCGTCGATAACCGTTTTGACGCCTGCCGCAAAACGGTGGGCGACCAGTGCTGCATCGGCTGCCATATCGCCGGAGCAGCGCAGTAGCGCCGGCAGCGCCATGCCCTCCCCGCCTTCGATCTCCCCCATCGGCGCGTCCACCACCATGCGCAGGACGCCCGAAGCTTCGAGCCGGTCCATCTGGGCTATGGTAATCGGGTCGCGCGAGCCGAAGGCAAATAGCGTACCTTGGGTCGCTGCAAATTCCGGCATTGGCTGTCGCTCCTCTTCGCCAAGCCGGCGGGCAAGTGCGGCGCCGAGACCCCGGGCGCCCACCGCAAGTGTCAGCCGCCAGTCATGATCGGCAACGATCTGGTCGAGATCCATATCGTCCTCCGCATCGGCAACGGCAACATTGCCCGCGCGGCCCTTGAACAGATCGGCGATCGGCAGCGGCCCGTCGACGCCGCGGCCGACGACGCAGCCCCGGTAGGTCACGCGCTCCTGATCGGGAATGGCGGGCGCCACGAGGATGGTCTCCAGGCCGAGCACCTCCGCCAGCGCCAGGCTTTCCGCCGCGACATTACCCTTCAACCGGGAGTCGATCTTCTTCATGACGATATCAGGCTTTGCGCCGCGAAGCGCCCCAGTCGCGTGGCGCACCCTCTCGGCAGCTTCGCGCTCGCCAATGGCGCGCGATGCAGTATTGACGACGACGACATCACAACCGGTGGCGACCGCATCCTGAGCAGCCTCGACATCGACGGCGACCGAAACCGAGAGGCCGGCTTCGACGAAGGGCGTGCCGGTATCGAGCGCACCCGTCAGATCATCGGCGATGATAACGGCCTTCAGCGTCATGCGGTCTGTCCGGTGTTGACGGCGTGGCAGGCGACGAGATGGCCGGGTTTCGCCTCCTTCCACGCGGGAATGATATTGCTGCAGACATCCATGGCGATCGGGCAGCGCGTGTGGAAACGGCAGCCCGACGGCGGGTTCAGCGGGCTCGGCACGTCGCCCTGCAGGATCTGGCGCTGACGCGTGCGCTCATGCTCCGGATCGGTATCCGGAACGGCCGACAGCAGCGCTTTGGTATAGGGGTGCAGCGGATTGTCGAAGAGTTCCTCGCGGGTGGCAAGTTCGGCCAGCCGCCCAAGATACATGACGCCGACGCGGGTGCTGATGTGGCGCACCACGGCGAGGTCATGGGCGATGAAGAGATAGGTCAGCCCATATTTCTCCTGCAGATCCAGCAGCAGATTGATGATCTGTGCCTGGATCGACACGTCGAGCGCCGAGATCGCCTCGTCGCAGACGATGAATTTCGGCTGGCAGGCGAGCGCGCGGGCGATGACGACGCGCTGGCGCTGGCCGCCGGAAAGCTCGTGCGGGTAACGTTGGGCAAATCGCTTAGGCAGGCCGACATCGGTGAGCAGCGTCGCCACCCTCTCCTTCAGCTCCGCCTTGGTGCAGAGCTTGTGGAAGAGGATCGGCTCGCCGATCGCTTCGCCCACCGTCATCCGCGGATTGAGCGTCGAATACGGATCCTGGAAGACGATCTGCAGGTCGCGGCGGAAGGGCCGCATCTGCTTTTCGTCGAGCGTCGCGAGATCCTGACCCTTGTAGACGACCTTGCCGCTGGTCGCCTTGTAGAGGTTGAGGATGGTGAAACCGGTCGTGGACTTGCCGCAGCCGGATTCACCGACAAGGCTCAGCGTCTCGCCTTCCATGATGTCGAGGTTGACATTGTCGAGCGCATAAACGGTCGCCGAACGCTCCCCGAAGGCGCCGAGCTTGACGTGGAAATGCTTGACCAGGTTTTCGACCTTGAGCAGCGGTTCGGCACCCATCATGCGGCCTCCTGCATTCTCTGGACGACGAAACAGGCGGCGCGATGATTGCTGCTGCCGCTCAGCGGTTCGAGTTGCGGCACCTTCTCGTGACAGATGTTTTCCACAAGCGGACAACGCGGCGCAAACGGGCAGCCCTTCGGCCGGCGGCCAGGCTCCGGCGGCGTGCCGCCGATCGAGCTCAACCGGCTTGCCGGCGGGTCTGACAGTTTCGGGATCGAGGACAGCAGACCGCGCGTATAGGGATGGCTCGGGCGGGCATAGAGTTCGTCGACCGGCGCGTCCTCGACCACGGTGCCGGCATAGAGCACGGCGACGCGATCGACGAGGCCGGCGATCAGCGCCAGGTCATGGGTGATCCAGACCACCGACATGCCGAGCTTGGCGCGCAGTTCCTTCACCAGATCAACGATCTGGGCCTGGATGGTGACGTCAAGCGCCGTCGTCGGCTCATCGGCGATCAGAAGTTTCGGGTTGCAGGCAAGGCCGATCGCGATCATCACCCGCTGGCGCATGCCGCCGGAAAGTTCGTGCGGATAGGCCTGCAGGCGCTCCTCCGGGCCGGGAATGCCGACCAGGCGCAGAAGCTCGACAGCGCGCGTGCGGGCTTCGGCCTTTTTCATGCCGCGGTGGTAGATCAGCGGCTCGCAGATCTGGTCGCCGACGCGCATGACGGGATTGAGCGAGGTCATCGGATCCTGAAAAACGAAGCCGATATCGCCGCCGCGCACCTTGCGCAGCTCTCGATTGGACATTGTCTGCAGGTCGCGCCCGTCGAACGTCGCCGATCCCCTGGTGACCTTGATCTTGTTCGGCAGCAGGCGCATCAGGCTCAACATGGTCAGGCTCTTGCCGCAGCCGGATTCGCCGACGACGCCGAGGGTCTCGCCCTTGTCGACATGGAGATCGATGCCGTCGACGACGACGGCCGGGCCGTTACGGCCGTCGATTTCGACGGTAAGGCCTCTGACATCGAGCAGGCGGTCGGTGCTTTTGGTGTCCATCATTTGCTGCCCCGCGGATTGAGCGCGTCGTTGAGGCCGTCGCCGAGGAAGCTGAAGGCAACCGAGGCAAGGCCAAGCACGGCCGCCGGAGCGGCGAGAAGATGCGGATAATGCTGCCAGACGCGAAGCCCGTCCGAGATCATGTTGCCCCAGCTGGGCGTCGGCGGATTGACACCCACGCCGAGGAAGCTGAAGGCGCTTTCCAGCACCATCGCCGTGCCGAGACCGGCGCTGACCGAGACGATCAACGGCCCCAGCGCATTCGGAATGACATAACGCTTGATGATGATCCAGTTCGACAGGCCGAGCGCCTGGGCCGCGGTGATATAGGGCCGGCTGCGGATCGACAGCACCTGGGCGCGGACGAGACGGGCATAGGGCGGCCAGGAGATCAACGCCATCGACCCGAAGACGAGGATGAAATCCACCCATATCGTCTGGCGGTAGAAGGGATTGAGGGTCTCGAGGTAGCGCGCCTCCATCCATTTGCTGATCGGCGATTTCAGCGAGGCGTTGATGACGACGACGAGCAGCAGGTTGGGAACCGACATCGTCACATCGGTCAGCCACATGATGGCGCGATCGAAGGGATTGCCGAAGAAACCGGCCACCGCGCCGAGCGTGAGGCCGATCACCACCGCGAAAAAGGTGACGATGACGGCGACGAGGAAAGCGGTGCGCGTGCCGAAGACCACACGGCTGAAGACGTCGCGGCCGAGATCGTCGGTGCCGAAGAGATGACTCATCGACGGCAGTGCGTTGCGGGCGTTGAGGTCCTGGCTCAGATAGTCGTAGGGCGTGAGATAGGGCCCAAAGATCGCCGTGAAGGCGAGGATCAGGACGACGACGAGGCCGAAGATGGCAAGCTTGTTGCGCTTCAGCCGGTACCAAGCGTCGCGCCAGAGGCTGACCGGCGGCTCCTCGATGGTTTCAGCGGTGGAAAGAGGGACGGCGGACATGGTCAGCGGCTCCTTCTTGAATCATTGGCGCGTGGATCGAGCAGCGGGTAGAGCACATCCACCAGCAGGTTCGACACCATCACCAGGAACGATCCGATCAGCGTGATGGCCAGAATGACCGGATAATCGGAATTGATCAGCGCCTGCACGGTCAAGCGGCCAAGGCCCGGCAGGCCGAAAACGAGTTCGACGAAGATCGCGCCGTTGACGATGGTGATCATGATCAGGCCGAGCTGGGTGACGACGGGTGTGAGCACCGGCCGCAGGATATGGCGCAGTGCCACGACGATCTCGGGCACGCCCTTGGCGCGGGCGGTCCGGACGAAATCCTCAGACAGCACCTCGATGACGGCGGCGCGCGTCTGGCGCACGATCAACGCGATCGGCTGGAAGGACAGGACGAGCAGCGGCAGCAGTATCCGGACATCGAATATGCCGCCCCAGCCGTAGGGCACGCTTGCACCCGGCAGCAGCACGATGAGGCCGACCATCAGCAGCGGACCGGCGACATAGGCCGGGATCGCCCAGAGGAAGAGCGCCGAGCCCAGAATGGCATAGTCGATGCGCGAATTCTGGTTCAGCGCCGCGATCATGCCGAGCGGAATCGCAACGACGGCTGTCAGGATGATCGAACAGAGAGCCAGCTGGAAGGAGACGGGTGCAGCCGCCGAAACCATTGCCCAGACGGAGCGGCCCGAGGTCAGCGAATTGCCGAACTGGCCGTGCAGCAGGTTCCAGATGTAAAGGCCGAACTGTTCGATGAAGGGCTTGTTGAGGCCGGCACTTTCGCGAATGGCTTCGATGCGCTGCGGATTATAGGCGACATCACCGGGCGCGCGCAGGAAGATCAGCTTGATCGGATCGCCGGCGCCATAGAAGGCCAGCGCATAGACGGCCAGCATCACCACCAGAACCGACGGAATCCAGATGGCAAACCGGGTTAGCACGTAGCGCAGCAAGGCCACCTCCCACCTGTTGTTCGATGCGTTCCCGCTTTTGGCTGCGATCGCATCTCTTCTTCTTGAAACTTGCGCGAAGGCCTTGCAGCCTTCGCGCGGGTTAGTGCCGACAGGGACGGTTTCCGCCGATCAACCGATGGAAATGTTCCAGGGTTCGACCACCTGCCAGTCGAGGTTCTTTTCCAGGCCCTTGACGTCCTTGGTGGCCCAGCGCGACATCGCCTGAGAATACCACGGGATGAAGGCCCAATCGTCGCGGAACGCCTTCTGGGCTTGCTGGGCGAGAGCGATGCGCTGCGGATCATCCGCAGCCTTGGTCGTCGCTTCGGCAAGGGCGCTGTCGACCTTGTCGTTCTTGTACCCGCCGAGCTTGTTCTGTGCGTTCGATGAGGTCGAGGCGATGGAACCCGCGAGATAAGAGACCGCATCGGGCACGCGGGTGCCGACGTCGTCGCGGAAGATCTGGACCGAGTTCTGGTCCGGACCGGCATAGGAGTCCTGCTGCGGCTTCATGTCGACGGCCGTGATGCCGAGATTCTGGCGCCACTGCTCGGCAATGAACTGGGCGGCCGCTTGAATGGCCGGCCCCGAGATGCCGACGAACAGGATCTTCGGCAGGCGCTCCGGCCCGCCATAGGTCGATTCCGCAAGCAGCTTTTTTGCGCCTTCCGGATCATAGGGATAGGGCTCGAAGCCGGAATTGTCAGCGCCCGGAACCGAATTGAGGATCTGGTCGGCCTTCTTGTGCGGCCCATCGGGATAGGACGCCTTGAACAGCCCGTCGCGATCAACCGCCATGATCAGCGCCTGGCGGACCTTCGGATCGTCCATCGGCGCACGGGAGATGTTGAACCAGAAGTGCTGGCTCGTCGGAATCAGTGGTCCTGCCGAGAATTCCGGGCCGAGATCCTGGATGATGGTCGAGGTGATGAGTTCGGTATGGGCGTTGAACTCTCCCGACTTGATCAGCGACGTCGCGCTGACATTGTCTTCGATCGAGGTGATGTCGATGCGTGCAAGCTTCGGCTTCGGCCCGAAGAAATTCTCGTTCGGCTCGAAAGAAAGCTTGCCGGCGTCGATATCGAGGCTCGTGAGCTTGAAGGGGCCGGAGAAGACCGGCTTACTATCCGGCTTGTACCAGTCGATGATCTCCTCGCCGTCGCTGCCGCGCGACTGCGATGCCTTGGTGATCGGCGCGATGTGGTTTGCGAGCCGCATGAAAAAGATCGGATCGGCGGCAGCCAGCGTCACGACGACCGTTCCCTCGTCGGGGGTCGCGACACCCGTCAGCTCGTTGCCGGAGCCGGCAGCGATTTCGGCGTAACCCTTGACCTTGCTCAGCACCTGGTCGGCGCGCTGGTTCTTGGTGTTCGGCATCGAGGCGACTTCCCACGATCCCTTGACGTCGGCCGCGGTGATCTTGCTGCCGTCGGAGAAGACGGCCTTGGGTTCGATCTTGAAGGTCCAGACGGTGTTGTCGGCCGATTCCCAGCTGGTGAAGACGTAAGGCTTGATATTGCCTTGGCTGTCGAAATACATCGGCGAGGCCCACCAGATCGAATTCCAGCGGAACGTCCTGCCGCCGCCGCGCAGCGGCGACCAGTCCTGGTCGAAGGCCGGATGCGCGACCTTCAGCACCTGGCCTTCATCGGCCATCACGATGCGGGCATTCATCCCGAACACGGTCAGGCCGACGCCGGCCGCAAGGCCGAGCTTCAGCGCGTTGCGACGCGATAGATTGGTTTTATCCGTTTGGTCAAAAGACATGGCATTCCCTCCCACGGTGAATTCGGCAGCGCTCTCCCTGCACCTGCCAGGCGCAGCACAATCCGTCCCGTATCGTTCTCTCGTTATTGTAAATATGTCAACAAAAAATCGTTATTTTGATCCGAACAAAATTTCGTTGTAAAAATATATAAACAATAACAGATAGATAAGTTTTCTAATCTGCACCGCAGCACTTTGTCTTCTTGACAAAATGGCCGCAATGGAAAAGTTCTTTGCACTCCATCACGACAGATGAATGACATTTCCATGCGCCATCGGGCGGTTCATCGCCCCCAGACAGGACGCGCCGAGGAGGGCGAAATGAGCCATCACAGGATTACAGGCGTTTTCAGCGCATCGGCAACGCCGCTGACGGCAGACAATACACCTGATCTCGCCCTTTTCACCGATCATTGCCGGCAGTTGCTGGCCGAGGGATGTCATGGCGTGGCGCTGCTCGGCACGACGGGCGAGGCCAATTCCTTCTCCGCAGCCGAGCGCCGCACGATTCTGGAAGCGGCATTGAAGGCCGGCATTCCGGCCGACAGGCTTTTGCCGGGCACCGGTGTCGTCGCCATCCCCGAGACCGTGGAGCTGACCCGGCACGCGCTGTCGCTTGGCGTGACCAAGGTGGTGATGCTGCCGCCCTTCTACTACAAGGGCGTCACCGACGATGGGCTCTTCGCCGCCTATTCGCAGGTGCTGGAAAAAGTCGCCGATACCCGCCTGCAGGTCATCCTCTATCATATCCCGCAGGTCTCCGGCGTGCCGCTCTCCCTTCCGCTGATCGGCCGGCTGATTGCCGCCTTCCCGGAAACGGTCGTCGGCATCAAAGAATCTGCGGGTGATTTCAACAACATGCAGGCAATCATCGCCGCCCATCCCAGTTTTTCGGTGCTGGCGGGCGCCGATCCGCTGCTGCTGCCGCTCTTGAAGGCGGGCGGGGCCGGCTGCATCACCGCCACCTCCAATCTCGTGGCGAATTCGCTGCGCACTGTCTACGACCATGTCCATGACGAGACGCGTGCTGGCGATGTCGAGGCGGCGCAGGCCCGCATCAACGCCTATCGCACGCTGTCCAATTCCTACGTCCAGATCCCCACCATCAAGGCAATGGTGGGGCTGAAAACCGGCAATCCCGCCTGGAGGCGCACGCGCGCGCCGCTGATGCCGCTCGGCGATGCCGACTATGCCGCACTCGCCGATAGCTACGCCAAGCTGCCTTGAGGAGATCCGTCATGCGTTTTACCGGCCTGCCTCCGGAAGCCGTTCCTGCCCTGATGACAGGGGCCATCGCCCCTCACCCCACGATCGAGGGCCGCGCCGAGGCCTACCTGCCCTCCCCTTGCATCCAGAACCATGCGGCCAATCTTGCCTTTCTGCCAGACGGCACGCTGACCTGCGTCTGGTTCGGCGGCACCATGGAGGGCATGGGTGACATCTCGATTTACATGTCGCGGCTGGCGCCCGGCTCCGAGTGCTGGTCCGCACCGGAAAAGATGAGCGACGATCCGCAGAAATCCGAGCAAAATCCGTTGATTTTCAATGCTCCGGACGGAAAGATCTGGCTGCTCTATACCTCGCAGACCTCGGGCAATCAGGACGGTTCGATTGTCAAATGCCGGATTTCAAGTGATGGCGGCCGGAGCTTCGGCGCTGTCCGAATCCTCTGTGACAGCCCCGGCACCTTCGTTCGCCAGCAGATCGTCGTCAATGGCAGGGGCGACTGGCTGCTTCCGGTATTCCGCTGCGTCGGCCTGAACGGCCAGCGCTGGAGCGGCGATGCCGACACGGCTGCCGTGCTGACGTCGCGCGATGGCGGCGCGAGCTGGCAGATGCGGGACATTCCGGACAGTGTCGGCGCTGTACATATGAACATCCTGCCGCTCGGCGGCGACGAGATGATCGCCTTCTATCGTAACCGTTTCGCCGTAAACATCCTGTCGAGCCGATCTTCCGATGGTGGCGAGACCTGGAGTGCGCCCGAAGCCACCGACCTGCCGAACAACAACTCCTCGATCCAGGCCACGATCCTGAATTATGGAGCAATCGCAATGGTTTACAACCATTCGAATGCCGGCATGTCGGATGCGCGGCGCCAGTCGCTCTATGATGAAATCGAGGGTGGCGCTGCCGGCGAGACCGTCGTTGCAGCCGATGGCGGCCGCAAAGCCATTTGGGGTGTTCCGCGGGCGCCGCTGAGCCTGGCGATATCGCGGGATGGCGGCAAGAGCTTTCCACACCACATCGACCTCGATACCGGCGACGGCTTCTGCCTCAGCAACAATTCGAAGGATTCGCTGAACCGCGAATTCTCCTATCCCTCGGTCCTCCAGGGTCACAACGGCACGCTCCATATCGCCTACACCTACTACCGGCGCGCCATCAAATATGTCAGCCTCGCCCCGCAATCCCTGCCGTGAGCAAAGCGGCAGCCGGAAAATTGTAAACCTGCATCCAATCGCACGCGAAAGATACAGGATACAACGGCCGCCGATCGGCAGCGGGATGGTAGTTGACAACAGGATCGGATTATTCACCGCCGTCGGCGTGGCGGCCGGCCCTTTGCGCCGAACTGCAGTCGCCATCGATATGGAATCCATAACCCACTGATATATTTATTGATACTGACACGGAACCCCCGTCTCAAGGCGCGGCAAGCCCATATCTGCCGATAAAAATCTCCACCCTTTGGAATGCCGGCTTGACTTTGATCTTACAACTTTACATTAAAGAGAGCGACGATATTGCAGGGAGGACTGGTTCATGGCCAGCTTGGGTTCGCCAATCACGATCGTTCGGCCGCATCTGATCGAATTCGGCGTCGGCACGGCGGGAAAGCTCGGCAAATGGGCCGCCGATAAGGGCTATCGGCGCACACTTGTCATCTCCGATGCCTTCAACGCCTCGCGCATCGACGTGCTGGAGCTGAAGGGTGAGGTGGCAGTCTTCTCCGATGTGATGCCTGAACCGGATACGGCCAATCTCGAAAAGGTCCTGGCGGCGGCAAACGCCGCCAATGCCGAGCTGGTCGTCGGCTTCGGCGGCGGCAGCGCCATGGATCTGGCAAAACTGGCGGCCGTGCTTGCCGGCTCCACGCAGACGCTGCATGAGGTCGTCGGCCCGAACAGGGTGCATGGGCCGCGCAAGGTCGCTCTCGCCCAGGTGCCGACGACATCGGGCACCGGCAGCGAGGCCGGCATCCGCGCGCTGGTCACCGATCCCGCCACGATGGCAAAGCTTGCGGTGGAAAGCCTGCACATGCTGGCCGATATCGCCGTCATCGATCCGGCCTTGACCTTCAGCGTGCCTGCCCGCACGACGGCCGCCACCGGCGTCGACGCGATGGCCCATTGCGTCGAGGCCTTCACCAACCGCAAAGCCCATCCGATGGTCGATATCTATGCGATCGAGGGAGCGCGCCTCGTCGGCAAATATCTCGCCCGCGCCGTCAAGGACGGCAACGACGCCGAGGCGCGCGCCGGCCTGTCGCTCGCCTCGCTTTACGGCGGCTTCTGCCTGGGCCCGGTCAACACCGCCGGCGGCCATGCGCTCGCCTATCCCCTCGGCACCCGCTGGCACGTGGCCCATGGCGCGGCCAATGCGCTGATCTTCCCGCATGTGCTCGCCTTCAACACGCCGGCTGCCCCGGAAAAAACGAAGGCGGTGATGGAAGCGCTCGGTTACGAGACCTCGGAGAATATAGCATCCGTCTTCGATGCGGCTTACGCTTTCTGCGCCGAGCTCGGCATCGAGATGAAGCTCTCCGGCCTTGGCGTGCCGGAGAGCGATCTCGACGCCATGGCCGACGACGCCTTTGCCATTCGCCGCCTGCTCGATAACAATCCGCGCGACCTCTCGCGCGCCGACATTCGCTCGATTTACGCCGCCGCTTTTTAGGCGGCAAAGTTTTCAGAAGGGACCCGCTCGATGGACAGGAATGCGAAAGTCGCCGTGACGCTGGGCGATCCGGCCGGCGTCGGCCCCGAAGTGATCGTTAAGGCCTTGGCAGCCCTTCCGAGGGAGGAGCGCCGCGATTTCGTCATTGTCGGCAATGTCGAAGCACTGGAACGCGCCGACCGCGTCACCGGCGCCGGACTGAAATTCGGCCCTGCAGATGCCGCCGGCAACGACAGGATCGCCGTCGACGAGGTGCCGCTCGGCGCGGCCCTGCCCGAAATCGGCAAGATCAGCCCCGTCGCCGGCGATGCCTCGGTGCGTTATATCACCCGCGCCGTCGATCTCGCCATGTCGGGCCAAGCCGATGTCATCGTCACCGCGCCGATCAACAAGGAAGCGATGAACCTTGCCGGCCATCACCATGACGGCCACACCGGGCTTCTCTCGCATCTCACCGGCTCGAAAAGTTCCTTCATGCTGCTTGCCTCCGAACGGCTGAACACCATCCACGTCTCCACCCATATCTCGCTGAAGGGGGCGATCGAGCGCGCCAAGACCGAGCGGGTGCTGGCGACCATCGAAGCGGGCCACAGGCACTTCCTGCGGCTCGGCCGCAAGGCGCGCATCGCCGTCGCCGGCCTCAATCCGCATTGCGGCGAAAACGGCCTGTTCGGCACCGAAGACATGGAGTTTCTCGCGCCCGCCGTCGAGCAGGCGCAGGCAAAAGGCATCGACGTCGTCGGGCCGATCTCGGCCGATACGGTGTTCGCCCGCGCCTATAACGGCGCCTTCGATCTCGTCATCGCCCAGTATCACGACCAGGGCCATATCCCGATCAAGCTCGTCGCCTTCGAGACTGCGGTCAACGTCTCCCTCGGCCTGCCGATCGACCGCGTCTCCGTCGACCACGGCACCGCCTTCGACATTGCCGGCACCGGCAAGGCCAACCATGTCAACATGCTGTCGGCCATCGCCTATGCCAGGCTGATGGCCCGCTCGCCGCGGCGGGAGGTGTGATTGCGGCAATCCGGGAGAAATGCTGCGCCGGTCGTCACCGAAACGTTGATTGCACCCTCAACCCATCAGATGCCGAACAGACGGCGATCCCAGAAGACGGGTTGGTGGAGGCTCGCGGTGATCGAGGGGAATTCCGGGTGGGCCGGGTTGATCAATATGTTGCGGTCGACGCGGGCGACGACGCTTGGCACCAGCAGGATGACGCTGCGTTTTTCCTGGCACCATTTTTCGCCTAAAGCCTTGCTGACAACAGCCGGCATGCTGTCCCAGCCGGGCAGCGCGGGCTCGGAGAAGACCTCGTAGCTTAACCCACGCGGTATTGTGATCGTCACATAGTGCTGGTTGGGCGGCAGCCGCCCGCTGCCGTGGACGAGCTTTTCGAGCAGCGCCGTCGAATATTGCTCGCTGGTGTAGATGATCGGGCTGCCCGATGTGTTCCACCGTCCCGGCGCGATGGTCGAGCCGGTGGCGTCGAAGATCGGATAGGTTCCGGCGGGATCGCCGATGCGGACGGATGTCAACGTCCGGTCGAGATGCTTTGCGCTCACGCAGCGCTGCCGTATTTCAGGCTTCCGAGGATATCGAGTACCAGCTCGCCGCCGATCTCGCTCTGGATGACCACGTCGATCGGCCGCCTGTCCTCCAACATTGCATGCGGGCGAAACAGGAAGTCGCGCGCCTCAGCCTCGCTCTGCCAGACATCGAGTGCCAGGCCCCAGACACGGGCAAGACGGGCGAGCTTTATGCCCTCGTCGGAAGAGAGCCGATGCTTGGACTTGCGCCGCTCGTAGGTGGCCTTCGGAACGAGGCGGTATTTGAACTGGACATCATCGGGCGCCAGAAGCATCGCCATGCGATCGAGCGCCTTGACCGGCAAGCCTTCTTCGATGCTGGAGAGCAGACCGAAGGCCGAACGCGATGCCGGTTCCCTGGCAGGCAATCCGAGAACATCGGCGATGAGCGCAAATCCCATCATGATCATGGATCCTTTTCACTTGAGGTTATATTTAGTCTCAAGTGATACAATGTTCAATAGCGCCGATCCGGCTTATCTTCGATAGCTGCCAAATATCTGCGTCTGCGTGATCGGCATCTGGGCAGGAGTTCGGACTGGTGGTTCGTTCGTACCGGGGCTTCAGCTTTGCCCCTGATGCAGCCGACGGAAAATCCGCTCGATCTGGGCAACGACGGCGAAAAAGACGATGCCGGAGAGAGAAGCGAGCACGACGGCGGCAAAGAGCCTTTCCGCCTGATAGTTGAATGTCGACTGGATGATGACAGCACCCAGCCCCTGGTTCGAGCCGATCCACTCCCCGACGATCGCGCCGATCACACAGGTGGTTGCCGAAATGCGCAATGATGCAAAGAGCAAGGGGGCGGACCGTGGTGCGCGCAGGCGCCAGAACGTTTCCCATCCGCTCGCCGAAAGCACATGCATCAGGTCAAGCTCGCTCGCAGTCGCCAGATTGAGGCCCCGGGCGGTATTCACCAGGGTTGGGAAGAAGCAGATGAGAGCGGCGATGATGATCTTCGGAAGCATGCCGAGGCCGAAGATGAGGATGATGATCGGCGCGAGCGCCAGCACCGGGATGGTGTTGAAGAGCAGGACGACGGGAAAATAGGCGGCCTGGAACCGCGGATTATAGACAAAGGCAATCGCCATGATCACGGCGAGACCGTTGCCCAGGAGGAAGCCGAGACCCGCCTCCCCCCATGTCGGAACGGCATTCGACAGCAGGAAGCGCCATTCGATGCCAAGCGTGCGCAGGATCGCCAGCGGCGTGGGAACGATATAACTGGGAATACCGAGAGCCGGCACCAGCCATTGCCAGGCGAGAAGCAATGAGAGGGCACCGATAACAGGAAGGCCGATCGCCTCGATGATGGATAACGGACGGTGCGTCATGCAGCCGAACTCCCCTCCTGCAGCAATTGGCGCAGACGGGCGGCGGTCTCCTGAACATCGAGGCTCTCACGCCGACAGAGGCCGCGCTCGTCTTTCATCGGCGCAAGGTCGATCAGCGCCTGGACGCGGCCCGGATTGGCGGCCAGGACCAGCACGCGTCCGCCGAGATAGATCGCCTCGATGACGCTGTGAGTGACGAACAGGATGGTCGTGCCGGTCCGGCGCCAGACGTCCAGAAGCTCGTCGTTCAGTCGTTCGCGGGTGATCTCGTCGAGCGCACCGAAGGGCTCGTCCATGAGCAGGATATCCGGCTCGCATTGAAGCGCACGCGCTATGGCGACGCGCTGGCGCTGTCCGCCGGACAATTGATGCGGATAGCGGTCGGCCAGATGCGACAGGCCGACCAGCTCGATCCAATGGTCGGGCCGCGGATCGACCAAGCGCGAGACGCTCTTCTTCCCCACCTGGAGCGGCAGCGCGACATTCTCCCTCACGGTCCGCCAGGGTAACAGCGTTGCGTCCTGAAAGACGAAGGCGACCTCGCGCCGCCGGCGCGCCTCCGAAGCTGTCCTGCCGAGCACCGACAGCCGCCCGTCAAGCGGCGGAAGAAGATCCGCCACCGCACGCAGGAAGGTCGACTTGCCGCAACCGGAAGGGCCGAGAATGGTCAGAAACTCACCCCTGCCGACGCTGAGGTCGACGCCGGACAGAATGCGGGTCGTCTCGACAGCGCCGGCATAGCCGACAGCCAAGTCCTTGGTTTCGATGGCCGCTGCTTCAGGCAAATCCGCTCTCACGCAATCTTCGGGCGGTCGCCCGCCGTCATGTCCAGTATCTCAGTCGTATAGCAATCCTCCAGCTTCGGAGCGCCGCTCTTGAACTGACCGATCTTGTCATAGACGGAAATCTGCTCGGCAAGCGCGGCCGGATCGAAGCTGCCCCAGCCATCCTTGCCGGTCGCAGCGTCGAAGCTCAGCGACAATATACGCGGCACCGTCTTCAGCTCTACGGCAAGATCGAGCTGCGGATAGGCCTCGACTGTCAACTTCACCGCCTTTTCGGGATGTTCATGCGTCCAGGCCCAACCCTTGGCGACGGCACGCAGCACCTTTGCCAGTGTCTCGGCATGGCCGCTCACGGCATCGTCGGTGGCGAAATAGACATTGGCATAGGATGGCAGGCCCGTGTCCTTCATCATCAGATCGATGCGGTCGGGGCCGATGACGGAAAGGGCCTGCGTGTTGGTGATCCATCCGGTGACCGCATCGACCTGACCGGTCATCAGCGGCGTCATGTCGAAGCCGATATTGGTGATGGTCAGGCTCGAGGGATCCATATTGTTCTTCAGCAGGATGGCATCGAGCACATAACGGGCCGTCGGCTGGATGCCGATGCGCTTGCCGACCATATCCCTGACGGTGCGGATCGGCGCTTTAGGCAGCGAGTAGAAGGC
The DNA here is from genome assembly GCF_014197475.1 of Rhizobium sp. BK212. NCBI lineage: Bacteria > Pseudomonadati > Pseudomonadota > Alphaproteobacteria > Hyphomicrobiales > Rhizobiaceae > Rhizobium > Rhizobium sp. BK212. Next base: position 575,959 of record NZ_JACIFS010000001.1, on the reverse strand, counting down.
GAAAGGCGCCATGCGGAAACCGCAGGCGAAGATCTTGATCGGCACGCCGGATGACCTGGCAAGAAGAAGCTGTGCCGAATCCGAGAATTGGCCGAGCTGCGCATCACCGGTGATCACAGGCGGCACCGTTGCCGAATTGGGACCGCCAGGGGAAAACTCGACGTCGAGACCCTCGGCCTCAAACAGGCCTTGCTTGACGGCAACGATATCGCCGATCTGTCCGTTGCTCATCAGCCAATCATATTTGATGACGACTTTGGATGCGGCGGCGTTCGAATGACGCGGTACGAATACGCTGATCCCCGCCGTCGCCGCGGCGAGAGCAAAGGCTCCGCCCTTCAGGACGGTACGCCTGCCGACCGCGATTTGTTTGTCATCCCCGTTCATTTGCTTGCCTTCCCCTTGTTGGTTTGTCGGACGGCTGGCTGGGCCGCTTATGCTCGTTACTGCGGGTCGATGTCGCCGATCGGGCCGCCTTCGGACCACGCATAGATCTCCCAGAGATTGTCGTCGGGATCGGCGAAATAGCAGCATCGCGCATTCCAGACGTAATTCTGCGGCGGCGCGTGGAAGAGCACGCCCGCGGCCTTCAGCTCCGCATAGGCAGCATCGACCTGCTGTGGCGAGGCAAGCTCGATGGCCGCGCAGGCCTTGTGCACGCCCGGAGGCGCCCGGCGGTTTGAGACACCGGTATTCTCGGCGATATGCGCGATCTCCCAGAGCGCCAGCGTCACGCCCGCGCCTTTGAAATCGGCAAAGCCGGGAGCGCGGCGGCGCGGCTTGAAGCCAAGCCGCTCGACATAGAAGGCAGATGCTCTTTCGACATCCTCGACCAAAAAACAGATGTCGGTAATCGGATTGGTTTGGGCAAAAGCGGTCATACGGGCCTCCTGATGGGAAAAGCCTCGCAGACCGCAGCCTCAAGAGATTTCAAATTCGTGCGATTATCTTTCGCAAAATTGCTGATTTGCCATCGGCGGGCGCCGGCTCAAAGACGGACCGAACGCTGGTATTCCTTCGGTGTCGCCCCCATCAGACGCCGAAAGACGCTGGAGAAATGCGCCTGGCTGGAAAAGCCTGTGGTATAAGCGATGTTTGCAAGCGTCTCCTTGCCATCGGCAAGGTAAAGTCGCGCCCGCTCGATCCTGCGTTCGAGGACGAAGCGATGCGGCGCCATGCCCGCCGCCCGTTTGAATTCCCGACTGAAGTGAAAGGGGCTCATATGGGCCACACCGGCCAGCTCCTCAACACTCAAATCGGATTTGCCAAGCAGGTCCTCGATGTAATCGATCACGCGCCGGAGATTCTCCGATGTCAGCGGACGATCGCCGGCTTCAGGTTTGGCGCCCAGCAGTTTTACAACACAACAGGCGAGCGCCATTCCCAGATGCTGCATCAAAAGCGGGTCGTCGCGCCCGGTCTTCTCGGCGGCAAATGCAAGAGAAAGCGCAACCTGCAGCGTTGTCGGATCCGTCGTCGCGCTCAGCGCATCACTATCCCAATGCTCGGGATCGAAGCGAGAACCCCCGATGCCGCTGTAGAGCGCCGGTGACTGGAAGATCGAGATATAATCCGCCGCATCGCCCTCGACCTCAAGGACCGTGGCAGCCGGTTGAAATCCCAGAGTGAAGGGCGGCCTCTCAACTTCGCAGAATGCCCCGCTTCCAAACCGATAGGCATATTTGCCGTGCGCCGTACGGTTGATCGAAATTCTATGAAGCGAGCCCCTTGAAACCATTTGCCCCGCGGCACTGCGATAGGTCTCGACGATCATGTCGCGTTGAACGAAGGCCTTGTAGCCTCCGAGGGATGGCCGGCTTATTGAGAAAATCTGCGGATCGATATCGGGCATTGTTTCATTCTCCCTGACAGGGAGAGAGGCAAGTTGCGCGCCAAATGGAAGCCAAGCTTCGCGCTGGATATCAACGTCGTGGGATAAAACCCGACCGCGCCCATGTAAATCGTGATTTTATGACTGCTGTCGCGCCACACGGCACCACGGCCTGGCAGGCGTTCACCCTCGGCAAATCTGGTCGCATGCGCAAGAATTATGCAGTGCGTGTTTCTTCCTGATCGGTGGCTGTGGACTGTCGACTCATCTGATCGCTCCCAAAACCGCCGAGACATCCGAAATCATTCCCGGTCATGGGAAACCGCAGCCAGGGATCAGCTTTCGTTCCCTCCACTCTTTTCCCCGGAGATCGTTCTTTTGGAAATTCGTTCCTCCTCATCCGCATTAATCCATTTAATCTATAGACATAATTAATTGGAGAGAATGGCAATGAGCATCGAAAAATCCGGAAGCGGTCTCGGAAGACGAGACCTGTTGAAACTGTCGGCCGCGGCCGGGGTTGCCGTCGCCGGTGCCTCGCTCATCGGGCAGAAGCCGGTTTTTGCAGCCGAAGAGCTGTCGCTGAAAGGCAAGCGCATCGCCATCAGCGCCACCGGGACCGATCACTTCTTCGACCTGCAGGCCTATAATGCCCAGATCGAAGAGGTAAAGCGCCTCGGCGGCGAGCCGATCGCCGTCGATGCCGGGCGCAATGACGGCAAGCTGGTTTCGCAATTGCAGACGCTGATCGCCCAGAAGCCGGATGCGATCGTCCAGATCCTCGGCACGCTCAGCGTCATCGATCCCTGGCTGAAGAAGGCGCGCGATGCCGGGATCCCGGTCCTGACCGTCGACGTCGGCTCGACCTCGATCAACAACACGACTTCCGACAATTGGGGCATCGGCAAGGACCTAGCGCTGCAGCTCGTCTCAGATATCGGCGGCGAAGGCAATATCGTCGTCTTCAACGGCTTCTACGGCGTGACCCCCTGCGCGATCCGCTACGACCAGCTGGTCAATGTCGTCAAATATTTCCCGAAGGTGAAAATCCTGCAGCCGGAACTGCGCGACGTCATCCCGAACACCGTGCAGGACGCCTTCACGCAGATCACGGCCATCCTCAACAAATATCCGGAAAAGGGTTCGATCAAGGCGATCTGGTCGGCCTGGGACATTCCGCAGCTTGGCGCGACCCAGGCTCTGACGGCCGCCGGGCGGACCGAGATCCGCACCTACGGCGTCGACGGCAGCCCGGAAGTCTTGCAGCTCATCGCCGATCCGAATTCGCCGGCCGGCGCCGATGTCGCCCAGCAGCCGGCGGAAATCGGCCGCACCGCCATCCGCAACGTCGCCAAGCTGCTCGCCGGCCAGACCCTGCCGCGCGAGACTTATGTTCCGGCGCTGCTCGCCAACAAGACCAATGTCGGCGAAGTCACCAAGAAGCTCGGCATCGGCTGACACTGAACACGAGCGAGCCGGCCATGACCGGATCGCTCGGAATTTGCCCGGAGAGATCGACATGACGGCCATTTCGTTGAAGCAGCCGGTGACGGCACGCAACGACATCCTCCGCTTCGAAGGCATCGTCAAGCACTTCGGCGGGGCGCAGGCGCTTGCCGGCGCGTCGCTGATCGTCAGGCGCGGTACCATCCACGGTCTCGTCGGTCAGAACGGCGCTGGTAAGTCGACATTGATCAAGCTGCTGGCAGGTCTTCACCAGCCGGATGGCGGCCGGATCGAGATCGAAGGGCAAACTTTCGACAGGCTGACGCCGCATCTTGCCGAAGAGCTCGGCATCCACTTCATTCACCAGGACCGGCTGCTGGTTCCGACTTTCACTGTCGGCGAAGCCTTGTTCCTCGGCCGGGAACCGCGCATATCAGGTACGCCCTTCCTCGACCGGCGACTGATGCAGCGGCGCGCATCCGACATTCTCAACGACTATTTCGGTATCCGCTTGTCGAACAGCGCGCTGATCGGCGAATTGTCGACCGCCGAAAAGCAGATCGTACAGATCACCCGCGCCCTCCTCAATCAGCCGAAAGTGCTCGTCTTCGACGAGCCGACCGCCGCCTTGGTGCGCCGCGAGGCCGATATCCTCTTCCGGCTGATCCGTCGTCTGCGCGACGAGGGCGTCACCATCATCTATATCTCGCATTACCTGAACGAAATCGAAGAGCTCTGCGACCACGTCACCGTGCTGCGCAATGGACTTGATGTCGCCTCCCTGCCGATCGGGGACACCTCGGCCGGTGCGATTGCGCGGCTGATGGTCGAGCGCGACATCAAGGAGATGTTCCCGAAGCCACAGGTGACGCCGGGTGAAGAAATCCTCAAGGTCGAGCAACTGTCGGCGCCGGGGAAATATAGCGACGTCAGTTTCACGCTTCGCCGCGGCGAGGTGCTCGGCCTCACCGGCCTGCTCGGCTCCGGCGCCAAGGAGCTGGTCCGCACCCTCTTCGGTCTGGAGACAGCGGCGTCCGGCCGTATCGAGGTCAGCGGCAAGGCTGCCCGTTTCACCAATCCAACGCAGGCGACAGGGCGCGAGATCGCGCTGGTGCCGGAAGACCGGCGACGCCACGGCATCGCGCTCGACCTCAGCGTCGCGGAAAATATCAGCCTTTCCAGCCTTGGCCGTTTCACCCGTTTCGGCTTTCTCGATCGCAAACGCGAACGGGACGAAGCCGATGCCCTGATTAGTCGGCTGCAGGTGAAAGCCAATGGGCGCGATGCCTTGCTGCGCACGCTTTCAGGCGGCAACCAGCAGAAGATCGCCATCGCCAAATGGCTGAGCCGCCGCTCCGAGGTCTATCTCCTCGACGAGCCGACGGTCGGCGTCGATATCGGCTCCAAGGTCGAGATCTATACGCTGATCGGCGAACTCGCGGCGCGCGGCGCCGGTGTGATCGTGCTGTCTTCGGATCTGCCCGAACTCGTTGGCATCACCGATCGCATCCTTGTGCTTTTCCGCGGCCGCGTGGTGCGGGAATTCATATCGTCGGAGGCCACGGCGGATGCCGTGCTGGCTCAATCGACGGGATCATCCGAGGGACATCGTCATGTCGGCTGAAGTGGAATTCGCGCCTTCCGGTTTTTCTGCTGCGGAACCGCCTCCCCGGCCGGCCGGCAATATTGCAGCGGCCGCGCTACGCTTCGGATCGTTGATCGCCTTCGCCGCCATCCTGATCGTCTTCTCGCTGACTGCACCCTATTTCCTCAGCATCGGCAATATCGGTAATGTGCTTGGCCAATCGGCCATCTCAGGCGTGCTTGCCATCGGTCTGACGATCGTGCTGATCGCCGGCGGCTCCAATGTCGTCACCGGCGGCATCGACCTGTCGCTCGCTGCCAATATGGGTCTCAGCGCCGCCGTCTATGCGAGCCTGACGCAGCTCGGCTACGGCGATGCGACGGCGATTGCCGCGGCGATCTTGACCGGGGCGCTGATCGGCACGGTGAATGCCATTGCCGTCGTTTATGCCGGCATCGTGCCGCTGCTCGCCACGCTTGCCGTCATGAACGTCGTCGCCGGCCTGGAATTGGTGCTGACCGGCAATACCGTCCTGCCGGCCTCGACACCTTTCCTCTCGGCGCTTTCGGCCTCGGATCCTTTCGGCATACCGGTTCTCGCCTATGTGCTCCTCGGCTTTACGGCGATCGCGACGGCGGTCGTGCAATATACCCCGCTCGGCCTGCGTCTCTACGCTGTCGGTGAGTTTCCGGATGCGGCGCGTGCCGCCGGTCTGCCGCTTCGCCGGCTACTATCAGGTGCCTTCGTCGCCAGCGGCGTTTCCGGCGGCATCGCCGGCATCCTGTCCGTTTCCTATCTGAGCGGCAGCACGACCGGCGCCGGCGAGATGCTGCTGCCCGTCGTCGTCACCGCCCTGCTCGGCTCGGTCTTTTCGCGCCGGCTGGTTCCGACAGTCACCGGGACGCTGCTTTCGGCCCTTTTGGTCGGCTTCCTGGTCAACGGTTTCCAGTTGCTGAATATTTCGAGCACCCTGGTCAGCGGCGTCCAGGGCGTGCTCATTCTCATCGTCGTTTCCGCGACGACACTGCTGCGCCGGCAGGAGGCCTGACCATGTCGCTCCATATCCCTACCCCCGCCACGACAGGCTTGCCGCGTCTGATCGCCGGCGGCCTGGTGCGTTATGGGCTGATCCTCGCCCTGGTTGCGGTATTCGCCGCCTTTTCCCTGACAACGCCGACATTCACAACGCTGGCGAACCTGCAGAGCATACTGGTCAACAATTTCACGCTGCTTGCCATCGTCTCCATCGCCATGACCTTCGCCGTCGCCTCGGGCGGCATCGATCTTTCCGTGGGAACGGCAATGGATTTCGCCAGCTTCGCTTTCGTTTCGCTGGTTCTCGCCGGGCAGCCGGTGGCACTCGCCGCGCTGGCGGGACTGGCAGCCGGAGCGGTCGTCGGCGTCTTCAACGCGCTCTTGATCTCCGGGATCGGGGTGTCGCCGTTCCTCGCCACGCTCGGCACGCTGTTCATCGGCCGCAGCGTTCAACAACTGCTGACCAATGGCGGCAATCCGGTCTATCTGCCGCCGAACGGCGTGCCGGAGGCCTTCCGCTTCCTCGGCCACGGCACGGTCGCCGGCTTTCCGGTGCCGCTGGCCGCGGCCATCATCGTCATCGCAGCCGCAGCGGTGGTTTTTGCCCGCACGCGTTTCGGCCGTGTCATTCTGTCGATCGGCATCCAGCCGGGCGTCGTGCGCTATTCCGGCATCGCAGCGCCGGCCCATGTAACGGTGACCTTCATCCTGGTCGGGTTGATCGCGGCCATCGCCGGCCTGATCCTGACGGCAACCGTCACCACCTACATTCCATCCTCCGGCAATGCCTTCCTGCTCAATGCCATCGGCGCCACCTTCATCGGCACGACGCTCAGCCCGCTCGGGCGGCCGAATGTCGGCGGGACCGTCCTCGGCGCGCTGCTGCTCAGCGTCGTCGCCAACGGGCTGCTGCTGACAGACCTGAACTTCTATTGGCAGCAGGTCGGCACGGGAACGCTGATCTTTGCCGTGCTGGCCCTGAGCTTCATCAACAGAAAGGCTGCCGGCGGTGCGTAAGAGCCGGAAGCGGTTCTATCCCGCCGAGGCGTCCGAAATCATTCTGGAGACGGCATTCTTCCAGCCGATGATCTTGGTCTGCCGCTCGGTCTCCTCCATCGAAGGGCTGAAGCGGCGGTCGCAGGCCCAGGCCTGCGCAAACTCCCGCCTGCCGGGCCAGATGCCGGCTTTCGAGCCGGCAAGCCAGGCAGCACCCAGCGCCGTCGTCTCGCGGATCGCCGAGCGGTCGACGGGGTTCCCCGTCATGTCGGCGAGGCACTGCATGGTCCAATCCGAAGCCGCCATACCGCCATCGACACGCAGCACCGTTTCCAGCTGGTTGACCCCCCAGTCCTTCTTCATCGCCACCAGCAGATCGAGTGTCTGGTAGGCGACGGATTCGAGCACGGCGCGGGCAAATTCCGCCGGCCCGCTGTTTCGGGTCAGGCCGAAGATCGCGCCGCGCGCGGCCGGATCCCAATAGGGGGCGCCGAGGCCGGTGAAGGCCGGAACGATATAGACCTGCTGTCCGGGATCGGCCTTGGCCGCAAGCACCCCCGCCTCCGACGCCTGACCGATGATGCCGAGACCATCGCGCAGCCATTGCACGGCGGCGCCGGCGATGAAGATCGAGCCTTCGAGCGCATAGGTCGTCTCGCCGTCGAGCCGGTAGGCGATCGTCGTCAGCATCCGGTTGGAGGAGGAAACACGATCCCGGCCGGTGTTCAGCAGGGCAAAGCAGCCGGTGCCATAGGTGGATTTCATCATGCCGGGCTCGAAGCAGGCATTGCCCATCGCCGCCGCCTGCTGGTCGCCGGCAACGCCGAGGATCGGAAGCTCCGCACCGAGCAGCGCCTTGTCGACGCGGCCGAAATCATCGGCGCATTCCCTGACCTCGGGAAGCACCGCAGGGGGAATACCGAGAATGCCGAGAAGCTCCTCGTCCCAGGCACCGTCATCGATATTGTAGAGCAGCGTTCTCGATGCATTGGTCGCATCGGTGGTATGCACACGGCCGCCCGTCAGATTGTAGATCAACCAGCTGTCGATCGTGCCGAAGCAGACATCGCCTGCCTCCGCCTTCTCACGCAGACCGTCGACATTGTCGAGCAGCCAGCGCAGCTTCGTTCCGGAGAAATAGGGGTCGAGCAACAGCCCGGTCTTGGCGCTGAACAGCTTCTCGTACCCGTCGGCCTTCAGGCTCTCGCACATTTCAGCCGTGCGCCTGTCCTGCCAGACGATCGCGCGATGAAGCGGTGTTCCGGACTTGCGATCCCAAACGACCGCCGTCTCGCGTTGGTTGGTGATGCCGATCGCGGCAATGTCGCCGGCCTGTATGCCGGCATCTGCAATCGCCTTGCGCACCGTGTCGATCACGGACAGCCAGATCTCCGTGGCGTCATGTTCCACCCATCCGGGCTGCGGATAGTATTGGGTGATCTCCGCCTGCGCGGAGCCGGCCATTTTCATGTCGCCGTCGAAGATGATCGCGCGTGAGGACGTCGTGCCCTGGTCGATTGAAAGAATATAGCCGCTCATATCCGTCTCCGGCTCGCACGAAACCGCTCCGCCCGGCAAGGAGGGCAGACGCGGAGGTTTCATGAGAGAAAGATTGTGGGTGCCACCGGCCGTAGCCGGTGGCAGGAAGTGATGGCCGGAAGCTTTGTCGCCTCCGGCCGAGGTCCGCCTTACTTCGACTGCCAGCTCTTGACGAGTTCGTCGTAGTTGACAGTGACCGGCTTTTCCTTCTCATTCTCGATCTTCAGCTGCGGTGCAAGGTTGCCCTTCTTCACCGCATCCGCGTTCCAGTAAGCGAGGTCATGCTCTTCGGCGAGTTTCGGGCCGATATCGCCCTGGACACCCGATTTCTCGATACGGCCCATGACCTTCTCCTGCTCGCCGCAAAGAGAGTCCATGGCTTCCTGCGGTGTCTTGGCGCCGGCAGCGGCGTCACCGATGGCCTGCCACCAAAGCTGAGCCAGCTTCGGATAGTCGGGAACGTTGGTGCCGGTTGGCGACCATTGAACACGGGCCGGCGAACGATAGAACTCAATCAGACCGCCGAGCTTCGGAGCGCGCTCCGTAAAGCTCTTGTCGCGAATGGTCGATTCGCGGATGAAGGTGAGACCGAGCTGGCTCTTCTTCACGTCAACAGTCTTGGAGGTCACGAACTGTGCATAGAGCCAGGCAGCTTTCGCGCGGTCCGTCGGGGTCGACTTCATCAACGTCCACGAGCCGACGTCCTGATAACCAAGCTTCATGCCGTCTTTCCAGTAAACGCCATGCGGGCTCGGTGCCATGCGCCATTTCGGCGTTCCGTCCTCATTCATAACAGGCAGGCCAGGCTTGACCATGTCTGCGGTAAACGCCGTGTACCAGAAGATCTGCTGCGCGACGTTACCCTGTGCCGGCACCGGACCGGATTCCGAGAAGGTCATGCCCTGAGCTTCCGGCGGTGCGTACGCCTTCAACCAATCGAGATACTTCTGGATCGAATAGACCGATGCCGGGCCGTTAGTATCGCCGCCACGCGCGACGCACGAACCGACTGGACGCGAATTCTCGTCGACCTTGATGCCCCATTCGTCGACCGGAAGACCGTTCGGCAGGCCCTTGTCGCCGTTGCCGGCCATCGACAGCCAGGCGTCGGTGAAGCGCCAGCCGAGCGACGGGTCCTTCTTGCCGTAGTCCATATGGCCGAAGACCTTCTTGCCGTTGACGTCACGGCCGGTAAAGAATTCGGCAATGTCTTCATAGGCCGACCAGTTGACCGGAACGCCGAGATCGTAGCCGTATTTCGCCTTGAAATCGGCCTTGTTCTTCTCGTCGTTGAACCAGTCGTAGCGGAACCAATAGAGGTTGGCGAACTGCTGGTCGGGAAGCTGGTAGAGCTTCTTGTCCGGCGCGGTCGTGAACTTGGTGCCGATGAAGTCGTCGATATCGAGGCCGGGGTTGGTAACGTCCTTGCCTTCGCCGGCCATCCAGTCGGTCAGATTGCGGACCTGCTGATAACGCCAGTGCGTACCGATCAAGTCGGAGTCGTTGACCCAGCCATCATACAGGTTCTGCCCGGTCTGCATCTGCGTCTGGATCTTCTCGACAACGTCACCCTCTTGAATGACGTCGTGCGTGACCTTGATGCCGGTGATCGCAGTGAAGGCCGGAGCCAGAACCTCGGACTCATACTTGTGAGTGGTCAAGGTTTCCGAAACAACCTTGATGTCCATACCCTGGAAAGGCTTCGCCGCATCGACGAACCATTGCATTTCCTTTTCCTGGTCGGCACGAGAGAGCGTCGACACGTCGCCGATCTCTTTGTCCAGGAAAGTCTTTGCCTCGTCCATGCCGGCATAGGCCGACCCGGTCATGGCCAGCAGTACCGCTGCTGTCGTCGTCAATAAATGCCTTCGCATGATATCCTCCCAGGGTTTTGCGATTGCAGTCTTCACGTCTCAGGCGGCCAGAAAAACCCCGGCCATCTGCATCAGTTTGCCTCACACGTAACGGAATACGCCGACGGCGTAGACAACGGAGAGAGCGAGAGCCCACCAGAGGCTTGATCCCGCGAGACCAAGCCAGGCAAGATGGATAAAGGCGCTGCCGAGCAGCGAAAGGAAAAGCCGGTCACCGCGCGTCGTCTCGAAGCGCAGGATTCCGATCCGCGGGTTGCCGCCCGGCACGGCATACTCCCAGACCCCCATGCCGATCAGCAGCAATGCGATAACGATGAAGAACGCGGCCGTCGGCCAGGTCCATGCCATCCATGAAAAATCGGGAAGTGAAAAGCCCATCAAACCCTCCCCAGGGCGAAGCCCTTGGCGATGTAATTGCGCACAAACCAGATCACCAGCGCCCCTGGGATCAAGGTCAGAACACCCGCGGCGGCGAGCAAGCCCCAATCCATGCCGGATGCGGAGACGGTACGGGTCATGGTGGCAGCGATCGGCTTCGCGTCGGTAGTCGTCAACGTTCGTGCGATCAGCAACTCGACCCAAGAGAACATGAAGCAGAAGAAGCAGGCGACACCTATGCCGCTCGCAATCAGCGGCGTGAAGATCTTCAGGAAAAACCGCGGGAACGAATAGCCATCAATATAGGCCGTTTCGTCGATTTCCTTCGGCACGCCGGACATGAAGCCTTCAAGGATCCAGACCGCAAGCGGCACGTTGAAGAGGCAATGCGCCAATGCCACGGCGATGTGCGTATCGATCAGTCCAAAGGCTGAGTAGAGCTGGAAGAACGGCAGGGCAAAAACCGCCGGCGGCGCCATCCGGTTCGTCAGCAACCAGAAGAAAAGATGCTTGTCACCAAGGAACCGATAACGGGAAAAGGCATAGGCCGCCGGCAGCGCAGCTGCCACCGAGATCACCATGTTGATCACGACATAGGTGATTGAATTGATGTAGCCGGAATACCACGCCTTCTCCGTGAAGATCGTCACGTAATTGGCGATCGTCGGGTTATGAGGATAAAGCGTCAGAGAATTGACGATTTCCGCATTGGTCTTGAAGCTCATATTGACGAGCCAATAGATCGGCAGCAGGAGCACGATGATATAGATCGTCGGAACCAGCCACCACCAGCGCGATTCCTCGCCGCGCCGGCGCATCAGACGGCTTACTTCATCGGAGGAGAGACCGCTTGCGACACTGGTAACGCCTGAGATTTTTCGGCTCGCTGTCGTTTCGTTGGAGGCGCTCATTTCAATTCTCCGCGTCGTGGCTTGTCATGACGGTGTAGAACACCCACGAAAGCAGCAGGATGATCAGGAAATAGATCAGCGACATAGCAGCGGCCGGACCGAGGTCAAACTGTCCGAGGGCGGTCTTGACCAGATCGATCGACAGGAAAGTGGTCGCGTTGCCGGGACCGCCGCCCGTGACGACAAAAGGCTCGGTGTAGATCATGAAACTATCCATGAAACGCAGCAGCACGGCGATCAGAAGAACGCGTTTCATCTTTGGCAGCTGGATATAGCGGAATACCGCCCAACGAGACGCACCGTCGATCTTGGCTGCCTGATAGAAAGCATCCGGAATGGAAACGAGGCCGGCATAGCAGAGCAAAACGACCAGGCTCGTCCAGTGCCAGACATCCATGATGATGATCGTCACCCAGGCGTCGAGCGGATCCTGCACATAGTTGTAATCGATGCCGATGGCATTGAGGGAATAGCCGAACAAACCAATGTCGTTGCGGCCGAACACCTGCCAGATCGTGCCGACAACGTTCCACGGGATCAGTAGTGGCAGCGCCATCAGAACCAGGCACACCGGCACGCCGATGCCCGATTTCGGCATGTTGAGCGCAATGAAGATACCGAGCGGGATCTCAAGAGCGAGAATGATCAACGAAAAAACCAGATTTCGCTGCAGGGCGGCCCAGAAACGGTCGGAATGCAGGATTTGGGTAAACCAGTCCGTTCCGTTCCAGAAGAACTGGTTGTTTCCGAAAGTGTCCTGAACGGAATAGTTCACAACCGTCATCAAGGGAATGACGGCCGAGAATGCCACCAGCACGAGGACCGGCAGGACCAGAAACCACGCTTTGTTGTTCCAGGTTTTTTCCATGATCAAGCCTCCGGTCCGGCGCGCCAAGAGTCGGCATAGATACTGATACCCGACGGTTCGAAGGTCACCCGGGGATCAGCCGGAATTTCCCCGTCTTCAGGGACGACGATCGCGATCGGCTGGCCGGCAAACTGGGCGCGGACGATCTTCTGCCGGCCGATATCTTCCACCTTGCTGACGGTTACAGGCATGCCCTCGCGGCCGACCCTGATAAACTCGGGCCGGATTCCAAGCTCTACCTTGGCCGCTGCCGCAGTCTTTGGCGCATAGTCGAGCGTCAGCGCGTGCTCGCCGACCCGAACCGTGCGGCCTTCCACCTTGGCTGGCATGAAGTTCATGCCTGGAGAACCGATGAAGTAGCCGACGAAGGTATGGCTCGGACGCTCGAAGAGCTCGGCCGGCGTGCCGATCTGCACGATCTCGCCATCGTACATCACCACGACTTTGTCGGCGAATGTCAGCGCCTCCGTCTGGTCATGCGTGACATAGACCATCGTAAAGCCGAACTGCTTATGCAGCCGCTTCAGCTGCGACCGCAGCACCCACTTCATATGCGGATCGATAACGGTGAGCGGCTCATCGAAGAGAATCGCGTTCACATCCGAGCGCACAAGGCCGCGGCCGAGCGAAATCTTCTGCTTTTGGTCCGCCGTCAAACCGCGCGCGCGCCGCTTGGCCCAGTCTGAAAGATCAATCATCTCCAGTATTTCGCGGACACGACGATCAACATCAGGCTCCGCGACTCCGCGGTTGCGCAAGGGGAAAGCCAGATTGTCATAGACGGTCATCGTGTCGTAGATCACCGGAAACTGGAATACCTGCGCAATATTTCGCTGCTGCGTCGGCAGGTTCGTAACATCCTGTCCGTCGAAGAGAATTCGCCCTTCGGACGGTTGAATAAGGCCGGAAATGATATTGAGCAGCGAGGTCTTTCCGCAGCCTGAAGGTCCGAGCAGCGCATAGGCACCGCCGTCGTTCCACTCGTGGTGCACTTCCTTGAGAGCGTAGTCCTTCTCGCTCTTCGGGTTCGGCCCATAGGCATGTCGAATATGATCGAGGGTGATACGTGCCATGATCTTCTCCTAGCCCCTCTGCCCGGCAATGGTGATCGCCCGGCCGTCCGCGCCGAACGCCATCAGGTGGCGCGTATCGATGAAAACGGAGAGGTCCGTGTCCGGATCGATATTGTGGATGCCGTGCGCAAGCATCACCCAGCGGGTGCCGGCAAATTGTAGATGCACGAAACTTTCCGATCCCGTGATCTCCGAAATCTGTGTCCGTGCTATCAGCTGCGCCGAATCAGCCGTCTGGGCGGTTGGTGCAAGATGATGCGGGTGAAACGCGATCGTTGCCGGCCCGTCCGGCACGTTCTGAAGATGCGGCGGCACGGCAAAAATCACGGCGCCATCGCGCAGGAAATTGCCTTCCGATTTGACCAGATCAATAAAATTCAGCGGCGGGTCGGCAAAGGTTTTCGCCGTCGTCAGATCGAGCGGATTGCGATAGACCTCGATCGTCGGGCCGAACTGCGTGATCCGGCCCTCGTTGAGCGCTGCCGTATTGCCACCCAGCAACAAGGCTTCGGAGGGTTCCGTCGTGGCATAAACGAAGATCGCGCCGGACTGGGCGAAGATGCGCGGCAATTCCTGCCGCAGCTCTTCACGCAGCTTGTAATCGAGATTGGCGAGCGGCTCGTCCATCAGCACCAGGCTGGCATTCTTGACGAGGGCGCGCGCCAGCGCCGTGCGCTGCTGCTGGCCGCCCGACAGATTGAGCGGCGTGCGGTCGAGATAGGGCGTGAGCTTCAGGAGCTCGGCCGCCTTGCGCACGTCGCGGTCGATCGTGGCGGCATCCTTGCCTGATATGCGCATCGGCGAGGCGATGTTCTCGTAGACGGTCAGCGCCGGATAGTTGATGAATTGCTGGTAGACCATGGCAACGTTGCGCTTCTGCACCGGCATGCCGGTGACATCGACGCCGTCGAAATGGACGGAGCCGCCCGTCGGCCGGTCGAGGCCGGCCATCAGCCGCATCAGCGACGTCTTGCCCGACAGCGTCGGCCCGAGCAGGACGTTCAGCGTGCCTCGCTCGAGGACCAGATCGGTCGGATAAATGTGATAGTCCGCGCCCACCATCTTGGCGGCGTTCCGCAGTTCCAGCATTCCGATTCCCGTGCCTCCACGCAGCGGGGACCACAGGGCTCCTATCCGGCCATCGCCGGCATGGCAGCCATGTACTCCTCCAGTGACTGAGCCTGCTCCTTCGAAAGGCGCAGGCCATCCTTTGTTCTCCTCCACAGCACGTCTTCGGCGTGCCGGGCCCATTCCTGTTTAACGAGATAGGTGACCTCCGCCTCGTAGAGATCACCGCCGAACAACCGTCCGAGATCGTCGATGCCGCGGGCATCGCCGAGCAGCACCTCGGCCCTGGTGCCATAGCGGCGCACCAGGCGGCGGGCATGCTGATCGGCGAGGAACTGATAACGCCGTTTCAGCTTGTCAACTTGTGCCTCATAGCCGCGGACCGGGAAGTCGCCGCCCGGCAGATGGCTTTTGGCCGTCCACGGGGCGCCCTTGACGCCGATCGCAGCACCGATCTTCTCCAGCGCATGTTCGGAAAGCCGGCGATAGGTGGTGAGCTTGCCGCCGAAGACGTTGAGCAACGGTGCGGCACCTTCGCCTTCCAGCTTCAGCACATAGTCGCGCGTCGCCTCCTGTGCCTTCGAGGCACCGTCGTCATAAAGCGGCCTGACCGCCGAATAGGTCCAGACGATATCTTCCGGCTTGACCGGCTCTTTGAAATATTCCGACGCCGCATTGCAGAGATAGACGGTCTCCTCCTCGGAGATCCTGACATCCTTGGGATCGGCGGTATAGTCGCGGTCGGTGGTGCCGATCAGCGTGAAGTCGCCCTCGTAGGGGATGGCGAAGATGATGCGGTTGTCGGGGTTCTGAAAGAAATAGGCTCTCACATCGTCGAACTTCTTTTTCACGACGATATGGCTGCCTTGGACGAGGCGGACATGATGGGCTTCGTTCTGGCCGAAGGCGGAACGAATGACATGGTCGACCCAGGGACCGGCGGCATTGACCAGCATGCGGGCCTGATGGCTGTCATTGCGGCCGGTGACCGTATCGGTGGTCTCGATATGCCACAGGCCCTTCTCGCGCCTTGCCGACACGACTTTGGTGCGCGGCATGATGGTCGCCCCCTTGTCGGCGGCGTCGCGGGCGTTCAGCACCACCATGCGGGCATCGTCGACCCAGCCGTCGGAATATTCGAAGGCCTTGGCAAACAGCGCCTTCAGCGGCTTGCCGGCCGGATCGCGGCGCATGTCGAGCACCGAGGTCGGCGGCAGCAGCTTGCGGCCGCCAAGGTGGTCGTAGAGGAAGAGGCCGAGCCGGATCAGCCAGGCCGGACGGATGCCGCCCTTGTGATAGGGCAGCACGAAGCGCAGCGGCCAGATGATGTGCGGCGCCATCGCCCAGAGGATTTCGCGCTCCATCAGCGATTCGCGCACCAGGCGGAATTCGTAATGCTCGAGATAACGCAGGCCGCCATGGATCAGCTTGGTGGCGCCCGACGAAGTGCCCGAGGCGAAATCGTTCATCTCCGCCAGCGCCACCGAATAGCCGCGCCCAACAGCATCGCGCGCAATGCCGCAGCCGTTGATGCCGCCACCGATGACGAATATGTCGTGAATCTCCCGGCCCAATATCCCCTCCGAGCCCCGCTGCAGATTTCGCATCGCACAAAACTTGCGCAATTGCGAAAGTGACACCAGTTAAAACGAAAGAAATACGAATGTCAAACGAATGTTTCGGAGATCACCACCTTGATCTGGACGATTTTTAGGCCGGATCAGGATAAAATGAGAATTGTCATCTGAATCAAAGGCATAGAGCATCGTGCGCTTTCGAAAGGCGCTGACGCTTTTCAGCCCTATCCGCTAGCGCGATCTGCCGTTCGTTTCGATCAGCTTCACATTGTTTTCGAGGCAGAGATTGCGGATCGACGCCACCGGACAGTGGTCGGTGATGAAGGTATGGACCTGCGAAAGCTGGCCGATCCTGACCGGTGCAGTGCGTTCGAACTTCGTCGAATCGGCAACCAGGATGACATGCCTGGCATTGGCGATGATCGCTTGAGCCACCTTCACCTCGCGAAAATCGTAGTCGAGAAGCGCGCCGTCCACGTCGATCGCCGACGCGCCGATCACGGCGTAATCGACCTTGAACTGACGGATGAAATCGACGGCCGCTTCACCGACGATCCCGCCGTCCGAACCACGCACGACCCCGCCGGCGATCACCACTTCGATCGCCGGAAAGGAACGCAACCTATTGGCAACGTTGATATTATTGGTGATCACCATCAACTCGTGGTGATTGGCGAGCGCCTCGCCCACCGCCTCGGTCGTCGTTCCGATATTGATGAAGAGCGAGGCGCCGCTCGGGATCAGCTCGACCGCGGCAATGCCGATCGCCTGCTTCTCGGAAGCGGCGATCTGGCGGCGCGCCTCGTATTTGACGTTCTCGGTGCCGCTCGGGAATGTGGCACCGCCATGAATACGTGTCAGCACCTGTGCGTCGCAGAGATCGTTCAGATCCTTGCGAATCGTCTGCCGCGTCACGGAAAAGCGAGAGGCAAGTTCCTCGACCAGAACCCTGCCGCTCGATTTCGCAATCGCCACGATTTCGGTTTGCCGGTCGGTCAAGAACATGGGCGCATACCTTTCGTATCTGCTTTCGTTTTAAAGAAAGCGAAGGGCAGCGCAATGCCTATCTGTTACCAGTTCGCCCTCGCGGCTCGAATCTCACGCTATCGCTTCCGCATCACGTTGACGATGAGCACACCGAGGATTGCCATGACGCCACCGACCGCACCGAGCACCGTTGGCGTTTCGCCCAGCCAGACAAAACCGATTAGCGTGGCGACCGGCGGAACGCCGTAGAGGAAATTCGAAGCGCGGGCGGCCGTCAGCCGCTTCAACGCGATCGCCCAGGTGAGATAGCCGATCACAGTGGGGAAGATGACGAGATAGGCAACGCCCCAGTTCACTTCGGCCGGTGCGGCCGCGAGCGCCTGGATTGTCGCCGGGACGGCCGGAAACAGCGGCACGGAACCGATGAGCAGGATCCAGGCGGTGACGGCAAGCGCCGGCAGCCGTCCAAGCAGCGGCTTCTGCAGCACGCTGGCGATCGCCGAGCAGAGCGCTGCACCAAGGATCATGACCGCATTTGGATCGAGCTTGAAACCGTCGTCGGAGGCGACTGCAATCAGCGCTACGCCGCCGAAGGAAACCGCGGTACCCGCCCAGCCCCAGCGGCCAAAGCGCTCGCCGAGCGCGAATGTGGCAATCAGGGCAGTGAAGACGGGCATGGTGTTGATGATGAAGCTCGCCGGCCCTGCCGCAACCGTCTGCGCGCCGGTGTTCAACAAAACCGCATAGGCGGCGATGAAGAGCACGGCGGCAATGGAGAGGCGGAGGAAATCGCGCCTTTCCGGCATCGGCCGGTAGATGGCGAGGTAGACGAGGGCGATGGCGCCGGCTGCCACATAACGCGCCGTCGCCAGTTCGATCGGCGTCAGCGGTCCGAGACAGATGCGGATCACCACGAAGGAGGACGCCCAGAAGAGGATGGTAACGAGGATCGCCGCAAAGGCCACCATATCGAACCCGCCTTGCTGTTTCGCCGTAACCGGTGCGCTTGCCGCCATGCTCATTTTCGCCTCCATCTGTTTCTGTGAAATGGATTAGGCCTTCGATCCGTGCTTGAAAAGCATCGCAATCGATGATCAAATGTGCGTATGGTTCACAGCTCGCCCGTGCTTCCGCCCCTCGACACGCTCGAGACCTTTGCCCGCGCCGCCCGGCTCGGATCGTTTTCGGCCGCGGCCGAGGAAAGCGGCATCACCCATGGCGCGGTGTCGCGGCAGGTCTCGCGCCTGGAGCGCTGGATGGGCGTGCGGCTGTTTGCCCGCGAAGCCCGAGGTGTGCGCCTGACGCCGGAAGGTATGCGGTTTTTCGCGCGGGCGGAGGAAGCGCTGGCGCTGCTCGGCAATAGTGGCGAGCGCTGGCTGCCCCGCCGCAACAAGGCGGTAGTGCGCCTCTCGGTAACACCCTCCGTCGCCTCGCTATGGCTGTTTCAGCGCCTGCCGAAGCTTGAGGGAAACGAGTTGCATGTCGAGTTGACGCTCGAACACCGGCTGGCGGATTTCGGCGAAGGCACGGATCTTGCCATCCGCTGCGGAAAGGGGCCGTGGGCGGGCGTGCGCGCCCTACCGCTCTGGCAGGAGAAATCGTGTCCGATCGCTGCCCCTGCGCTGGCGGACCGGCTCGGACAGCGCTCAGATGCCTTGTCGCTGCTCGAACTGCCGATCCTGCACGATTCGAACATCGAAGGCTGGCGCCGCTGGCTCGCCCGCGAGGGTGTCGACTATACGCCGCGCGGCCATGACCGGCGCTTCGAAGACTATAATCTGGTGATCGACGCCTGTGCGCAGGGGCTCGGCATCGCGCTGGCGCGACCGCCGCTGTCGGATGCGGCGCTGGCGGCCGGGCGCGTCGTCACTGTCTCGGAACGGACGCTCGATTATCACGTGGCCTTTCACCTGATCCGCCCGGACGATGCGCTTCGAAGCCCCGCCATCGAATTTGCCAGCCGCTTCCTGCGTGAGGCCGGCCAAGACGCGGCGACGATCGCCGCCTTTATCGCACCCGGCCGGCCAAAGACGTAAGCGGAAGATGCGGCACCGGCCGCATCCGGGTCGTTATTCCTCCGGGAACCTCAGGCGCATTTCCTTCGCCAGTTCGAAACCGGCAGCCCTATAAACGGGTTCGCCGGCATCCGAGGCATGGATGACGACCGTCGTGCAGCCGATCGATTTCAGATAATCGACGGCCTTGTTGGTCAGCGCCAATGCGATGCCGCGCCGACGGAAGGCGTCGGCGACATAGACGGACCAGATATAACCGAACAGCCGCTGTTCCGGACGGATGACCTCCGGAAACGGCGATTGGTGCAGCTGGCAGGATGCAGAACCGGCGATTTCACCGTCGACGATCGCAAGGAACGAGGTCAGGCGGCGCTCTTCGCGACCGCTTCTGATGAAAGACAAGATCCGCGCCGCCGCATCGGAGCTGTAGTGTTCCGGTGGTGTGCCGTAGCTGTCCCAGATCTTCAGATAGTGCCCCACCAGGACCTCGTCCTCGTCGGGCGTTGCCATTCGAATATCCATCATGTCGTGATCCGGCTTGGGCATGCGAGGGCGCGAAATCGCTCCTCAGAAGAGTTGGCGCCTCCCCACCGCCATGGGCAGGAGGCGCCAAAAAAGAACATCAATTCGCTGCCGTTAGCGTCATCGAGGCGCTGCCTGCCGCAACGTTGAGGCCGAGCTGGCCGGTCAGGCTGACCGTCTGCAGATGGATCGAGCCGGAGGTACCGCCGACCAGGAGATTGGCGCCCACACCGGCGCCGAGCGTGGCTTCGGCGCTAGCGCCGACATAGAGGCCGGCGAGCGAGCCGCGGTGATAGCCGGCGGTCGGCGCAAACACGGCCCAGATCAGGCGGCTGCGCGTGGTGAAACCAAGGTCGATGCCAAGTTTTCTCACTTCGCCGGTATAACGATCCGAAAGCTCGTTGCCGACGGTCGACTGGAAGATGCAATCGGCTTCCTTGGATGAACCGAGCACATAACCCGTGCCGCCGCCGATATCGCAGGTGAGATAACCGATCTTCACGCCATTGCGCAGGTCCGGCTCTTCATATGTCCTGGTGGCGAGGTCGGCGGCATTGGCCACCCCCGCTCCGACAAAGGTCAACGATACCGCGGCAAAGGCCGTCGCAAGAATTTTGTTCATAAGTCTCTCCTTCTCAAATCGTGACGGGAGCATACCCGGCTACTCGCCACCAGATTCGGCAACAGATAACGGACGGAACCGCAAAACGATCCCGAACCGGCATCATTTACGCATCGCATGTCAAAGCGCATGGGAAGGCGCAAGCGACAAACAAGCCTACGGTTCAGCCCCCATTGGGACATTTCGAAGGCACCTTTTCGCGGCATTCGATTATTTCATGATCTTATCCGGAATGGTTGCCAGAAAGGCACATCGATCTCCAACCGGTGACATCCGGCTGAGCGGACGGTGACCACAAGGCTCGGTCCGGCCGCCTCTGTTCATTTGCGGCGCTACTATTTCTGCCGAAGCCAGAGTGTCAGGAAACCGGCAACGACAGCGGCAGCCGCGCTGAACAGTATGGGGCCCAGATAGCTACCGGTTTTATCGAATACGAGCCCCGCCATTGTTGGCCCCAGCAAAGCAGCCACACCCACGGCCGTATAGAGATAGCCCAGTATCGTTCCGATATGACGGGTGCCGAAGAGATTGGCGGCGACGGCCGGATAAAGGCCGACGCAGCCACCATAACTCGCCCCGAACAACAGGGCGAAAAGCACCATCATGGCCATGCCGTTGGCAGCGGACCACAGGACGAATGAGCCGGCAACAGCAAAGGTAAGAATTGTCAAAAGGCGCAAGGAACCGATGCGGTCGCCCAAACCGGCCAGCACGAGACGCCCAAAGATGTTTCCGACGCCGATGAGCGCTATAAGGATTGTACCGCTTTCAAGCGACAGACCCATGTCATGCGCTGCCGGGACGATATGCACATAGGGAATGAATGTGCAGAACGACACCAAGAGCAGCATGACGTAGAACAGGCTGAAACGGCCATCGCGCCATACGGTGAAAGGGCTGGGCCGGTCGCTGGATCGCAGTTCTGCAGGAATGCTGTTGTCTTGGCGTCTACGCACGAGCATTGCCGCCGGCAGACCGATTGCGGCTATGACGGCCGCCAAACCGATGAAACATCCACGCCAACCAAGCCCGGAGACAAGCCGGCCGATCGTAAACGGCAGCAACAGCGTGCCGAGGCCGAGGCCGGCCGTAGCAATGCCTGACGCGCGGCTCCGCTTGAGGATAAACCAAGACTGCACAGCTCCAATCGCCGGAACATAAGAGAGGCCGATTCCAAGCCCCACTCCGGCTCCGTACCAAACGTAGAGCGAGGTCAGTGACTGTGCCTGGCTGGCTCCGGCGTAACCGATGATCATTGCCACCAAACCCGTCGCTATGACGGCGCGGGACGACCAGCGATCGGCAAGCGGGCCGGCGATTGCGCCCAGCGAATAGAACACCAAAGCCGAGATGGAGAAGACAAGCGCGATCTGGCCACGCGATGCCGCGAATTCCTCGGAAAGACCGGGAAACACAGCGGAGAAGGCGTAGGCTGATCCGAAGGTTACAGCTGTCAGCGCATGCGCTCCACCGACGACCCACCATCCGCTTGGTGAGTCTGCGTCGTCGGACAGTGAAACAGGTGAAAATATGGATGGCAAAATCAATCGGCCTTTCAGATATTTATCGCTCGGAGTATTGCGCAGTCCCGCACCGACGCAAGCCGCAACGCAATGCCTGCATGACTTTCTCACGCGCGAGTTGTCACACCATCTGTAACGATAAATTCCTCGCGCAGGTCAGCGGTTCATGCGATGCAAGAAATCGACGGGAGGGCAGCGGATCGCAATTGGGTGATGGCTATGGAAACTGTTGAAAAATCGAATAATTCCAATCCACATTTGCCCGTGGGATATTCTTTGGTCCCCAAGGGTAAACTTGCAAATGCCGTCACCTGTCTGGAGATGACGGAGAAGCCGGCCTCCAGGGAAGCCAACCTTATTCCTGGGATCTCTCTCGAGCGGATGAAAGCTCCCGATCTTGTGGCATATCGGCAGCTTTTCCGGCTGGTCGGAGAGGACTGGATGTGGGTTTCACGCTTGGTCATGCCCGATGACAGACTGACGGCCATTCTCCAAGACCCGCTGGTGGAAATATACGTGCTGCTGGCGGAAGGAAGGCCGTCCGGCATGCTGGAGCTTGATTTCCGGCAACATGGTCAGTGTGAACTGGTTTTCTTTGGAGTTGCCAAAAGTTCGATCGGAACCGGCGCGGGGCGCTATCTCATGGACAAGACGTTATCGATTGCCTGGGCGCATCCCATCGAACGGCTTTGGGTCCACACCTGCCATTTCGATCATCCGAATGCATTGCCGTTCTATCAGCGGTCCGGCTTCAAGCCATATGCTTTCATGGTCGAAGTGACGGATGACCCAAGACTGAACGGCGTGCTGCCAAGGACGGCAGCCCCTCATATCCCAATCCTTGGCTAGGTGCCATTTATCGCAAAACGGCAACCAGACGCATTGCGAAGCTCGTTCCTGACGCGCATGATGGCCTGGGCAATCCGTGGTCATGTTTCATTCTGCCTTAGCGCAGAATTTTTAACTGCCCGCATCCCGGCACCAGTAAAAGAAAAACCCGGCGATGAGTTTCGCCGGGTTTTTCTACTTGATCTGTCCGCGTTATACTTTTCGCATTAGGCGCATGACGATCGATACGACGAACAGCACCAGGAAAATGAAGAACAGAACCTGGGCAATGGAAGCTGAGGCCCCTGCGATGCCGCCAAATCCGAGGACGCCGGCAATCAAAGCCACAACGAGAAACACCAGAGCGTAATAAAGCATCGCAATCTCCTTTTACGTTGCTGCGGAGATAACGGAGGCCGCCCCATTTGGTTCCCGTCGGCCTTGCCGCGGGTAGATGCACCGTCGCGCCGACCCCATTCAGCCGAGATGAAAGACGCCGTTATATGTCCGATCACCTTCATTCGGTTCGGGAGGTTCGGCCGCATCGAGATAGGCCTTGAGCGGGCCGGTCAATACGAACCAGATGCTTGCTCCGAGCATGAAATAGGCTCCCACCGGATCGTCGATGCGGGCGATGAACGGAAGGCAGGCGGATGCGAACAACACGATGATGCGCACCGACCACTCCGCCTCGCGTTTGGCGATGGCGCGCGCTCTCAGCGACTTGTATTCCCGTGCGCCGTAACCGCCTCCCCCTGCCTTTACCGCCGAAAGCAGCTTTCGCACGGAGGGCAGCGCCAGCATGACCAGTGCGGCAATGCTGAGCGCGAAAGGCTTGCCGGACACGACCTGCCCGCTCGCGATCAGCAGAAAGGAGAGCACGACGAGATTCCATGTCGGCTCCAGCAGCTCCGGCGGTTGCCGCGTGCGCAGATGCCAACTCCGCAGCAAGCCCGCCGCGCCGTGCAGTAGCGGCTGATCGATATAGCGATTGATCCAGTCCATGCCGATGCGCCCGTCCCCGATTGCATGAAGAGGGCTCCGAACACCACGGAATTTGGTCATCATCGTGGCGATAGCCGCCGAATCTGTTCTTCGCGTGAACGAAACTTGCCGAGACGCATCACAGTCGCAAAATCTGAAGGCGACCTCGGAACGCGGCGACACCAGCTTAGCGCAACTCCTGCGCGACCTCCCAGACATGGCCCGACGGATCCGCAAAGGCCGCCGTCCGGCGGCCCCATGGACGATCGACGGGACCATTGAGCAGCGTTACCCCGAGTTTGCGCAGTTCTGCGCAAACTGCATCGACATCATCGACCTTGATCGTCAGCAGTACGCGTGCCCCCGAACCGGGGGGCGACACGGCGGATGGCTCGACCAGCTGAGGCGCTTGCGCAGCATCGAGCAAGTTGATCATCGTTCCCGAGAATTTCAGCACGCAGGATACTGCGTCCTGATAGACGACATCAGGTGCAAAGACCTTTTGGTAGAAAGAGTTGGCCTCGTCGATATCATCGACGAACAGGGTGACGACTTCGATCCGATCCAGCTGCATAGGCATTTCTCCTCCGTTGCTCCAAGCGGCCAACGATATCGCTGGCCAGCTCTTCACTGGTCGTTTCGACGCCGACGGTTTCGACATGCCGGGGCAAAAATACCGGTCAGCTTCGCAGGCCGGGCGCCTCCTGGCCGGTGCGCGCCACATATTCGGTATAGCCGCCGCCATATTGATGGATGCCGTCGGGCGTCAGCTCCAGCACCCGGTTGGAGAGCGCGGCCAGGAAATGCCGGTCGTGCGATACGAACAGCATCGTGCCCTCATATTGCGACAGCGCCTTGATGAGCATTTCCTTGGTGTCGAGGTCGAGATGGTTGGTCGGTTCGTCGAGCACGAGCAGGTTCGGCGGGTCGAACAGCATCATCGCCATGACGAGGCGCGCCTTCTCACCACCTGACAGCACGCGGCACCGCTTCTCGACATCGTCGCCGGAGAAGCCGAAACACCCGGCCAGCGCGCGCAAGGGCCCCTGCCCCGCCTGAGGAAACCGGTCTTCCAGCGCTTGGAAGACGGTATGCTCGCCGTCGAGAATATCCATGGCGTGCTGGGCGAAATAGCCCATCTTGACGCTGGCGCCGAGAGCCACACTGCCTTGGTCAGGCTCGGCGGTGCCCGTCACCAGCTTCAGCAGCGTCGATTTGCCGGCGCCGTTGATGCCCATGATGCACCAACGTTCCCGCCGCCGCACCATGAAATCCAGCCCCTCATAGATGCTTCGACTGCCGTATTTCTTATGCACGTTCTTCAGGTTGACCACGTCCTCACCGGATCGCGGCGCCGGCTGGAACTCGAAAGAGACGGCCTGGCGGCGCTTGGGCGGCTCCACCCGGTCGATCTTCTCCAGCTTCTTGACGCGGCTCTGCACCTGCGAGGCATGCGAGGCGCGGGCCTTGAAGCGCTCGATGAACTTGATTTCCTTGGCGAGCATTGCCTGCTGGCGCTCGAACTGAGCCTGCTGCTGCTTCTCGTTCTGCGCCCGCTGCTGCTCGTAGAATTCATAATCGCCGGAATAGGCCGTCAACGTGCCGCCGTCGATCTCGATGATCTTGGTGACGATGCGGTTCATGAATTCGCGGTCATGCGAGGTCATCAGCAGCGCGCCCTCGTAACCTTTCAGGAACTCCTCCAGCCAGATCAGGCTTTCCAGATCCAGATGGTTGCTCGGCTCGTCGAGCAGCATGACGTCAGGACGCATCAGCAGGATGCGGGCGAGCGCCACGCGCATCTTCCAGCCGCCCGATAGCGCGCCGACATCGCCGTCCATCATCTCCTGGCTGAAGCTCAGGCCCGCAAGCACTTCGCGGGCGCGGCCCTCGAGCGCATAACCGTCCAGTTCCTCGTAGCGCGCCTGCACCTCGCCGTAGCGCTCGATGATCTCCTCCATATTGTCGGCCTGTTCGGGATCGGCCATGGCGGCTTCGAGCTCGCGCAATTCGCCGGCAACGATGCTGACGGGACCTGCGCCATTCATCACCTCGGCAACGGCGCTGTGGCCGGCCATCTCGCCGACATCCTGGTTAAAGTAGCCGATGGTGACGCCCCTCTCGACGGAGACCTGCCCCTCATCGGGCTGCTCCTCGCCGTTGATCATCCGGAAGACGGTCGTCTTGCCGGCGCCGTTCGGACCAACCAGGCCGATCTTCTCGCCTCGATTGAGGGCCGCGGACGCCTCGATGAAGAGGATACGGTGGCTGAGCTGCTTGCTGATATTTTCGATACGGATCATGATTTGCGCGGCGCCTGGAGAAGGAGATTTTGGCGCGCTTATGCCATGCAAGGAAACCGCAGGATAGCCCTGTTTCCTGTCCTCTCGATCAAGAGTACGACGCCGAAAAGCGAGAGCGGATTTCGGACGGCATCTTGCTCACCTTCTTTAATTTGGTACAGGATTGGATATTATCGGAACTCACGCCAACGGAGACCTGTGCCAATGAGCGTTCGTCCGCCGCAGTCCTTCCGACAATCCCAGCACGATAAAAGCGGCTTCAACGTCCTCGAATACGAGCTGATGTCGGAACGCGCGGATTCGCTCGGACGTCACGGGCTGAAGGTGGAGGCGACACTTGCCGCCCTGAAGGCCTGGGCTCCCGATCACCAGACCGCTGAGGAACGCGAGAGGCTTCTCAATGAAGCATCCGACGCCGTCTGGGCATTCTTCATCCAGCGTGAGATATGCGGGTTGCGGAACAACCGTGACGCTATTCAGCGCTACGGCATTCCGAATGAAGTGATCGCGAGATTAGGCGCGGTGCGGAAATAAGCACCGCGACGGCACTTCTATTGTCATCGTGGCTGCCGTCCCGCCTCTCTCTATGGGGTGGAAATACCCGGTGCGGAAGGGTATGGCTTGGTGCCGCACCAATGCGAAAGGGAGCCGCGATGCCAAGCTCAATCCGGATCGGGAATCAAGATCTCGCCGTCGAAGTCTCCTCGCTCGGCGCCGAGATGCAGGCGCTGACGACAAGCGACGGACGCTCGTGGTTATGGACCGGCGATGCGGCCTTCTGGACCGGGCGGTCGCCGATCCTGTTTCCGATCGTCGGCAAGGCGCCGGACGACAAGATAGCGATCGACGGCGCGGTCTATCCGATGTCCCAGCATGGCTTTGCCCGCCGCAGCGAATTTGCGCTTGCGGCATCCACCGCAACGATGTGCCGCTACGAACTCATCGCCTCGGAGGCGACGCGGGCGGTTTATCCCTTCGATTTTCAGCTGGCTCTGGTGCATGCGGTGGAGGGCCGGGCGTTGACGGTGACGACGGAGGTCACCAATCGCGATCAGAAGCCAATGCCGTTCGGCCTCGGGTTCCATTCGGCTTTCGCCTGGCCGCTGCCCGGTGCTGCCGGGCGCAACCATATCGTGACGCTCGACAATAAGGGGGAGCCGGGTCTTGTGCGGCTGGCGGGTGGCCTGATCAACCCTGCGCCTCTGCCCTCGCCGTTTGATGCCGGCCGGCTGGTGCTGGATCACGCGATGTTCGAGCAGGATGCGATGATCTTTCCGAGTGGGGCTGGCGAAGGCTTGAGTTATGGCGCCGAAGGCGGGCCGGCCATGCAGTTCCATTTCGAAAACCTGCCCAATCTCGCGCTCTGGACCAAGCCGGGTGCGCCTTTCCTCTGCATCGAGCCCTGGCATGGAACGGCCGCGGAAGCTGGAGCATCGCGCGAGCTTTCGGCGAGGCCGTCCACCACGATACTGGCGCCGGGCGCTGTGGCCCGCTTCGCCTTTACGGTCGAAATTCCGCAATAGTGAGAGCGCTCGCCGGGAAGGCGGGCGAGCGCTGTCGTTTCAGTGAGCGCCGGCGCCACCACCGGCACGCGGTTTTTGGGTGAGCAGCAGGGCGACGGCTGCGATGGCAAGAACCACGCCGATAACGGCGAAGGTATCGCTGAAACCCATGATCAGAGCCTGGCGTTTGACGACCTGACCCAGCGCCACGACGGCCTTCTGGGCTGCGACGGCATGGTCGGAGACGCCGTGCGACAGGAAGTAGCCTGTCATCTGGTCGAGGCGATTGCGGACTTCGTCGCGGCCGAGCGTCACCGACTGGCCGATGATGTTGGAATGGAACTGCTCGCGTTTGGTCAGCACCGTGCCGAGTGTCGCCGTGCCTACGGCGCCGCCGAGATTGCGCAGCATGTTGGTCAGGCCGGAAGCGGCGGCGGCATCTGCAGGTGCAATGCCGGCAGTGGTGATGGCGGTGATCGGGGTCAGCACCAGAGCCTGGCCGATGGCGCGGACAATGTTGGGGATCCAGAACTGATCGCCCGCGGTATCGGCCGAAAGCATGATGTTCATGAAGCAGCTGATCGCAAAGATCGAAATGCCGAGGAAGCCGATGGAGCGGGCATCGAAGCGCTTCATCATCATCGGCACGAGCGGGATCAACAGCAGCTGCGGCAGGCCGGTCCAGGCCAGCACGTTGCCGATCTGCTCGGCATTGTAGCGCTGCACCTGGCCGAGATATTGCGGCAGGATATAGACGGTGCCGAAAAGGGCGACGCCGACCAGCACGTTGACCGCAACGCCGATGCCGAAATTGCGCTGCTTCAGCAGGCTGAGCTTGACCAGCGGCTTCTTCACGGTGAGCTCGATCCAGATGAAGGCGACGAGGAAGACGACGGCGAGGATGCTGAGCTTGACGATAAAGGGCGAGGAGAACCAGTCCTCCTTGTTGCCTTCTTCAAGCACCGTCTGCAATGCCGACAAACCGATTGCCATCGTGACGATGCCCGGCCAATCGCCTTCCCTCAGCAGGCCGAGCTGCATCGGCTGCTTGTCGAGCGTCAGGGCAAGGGCGACTGCCATGATGGCACTCGGGATGGCGTTGATAAAGAAGATCGTCTGCCAGCCGTAATTTTCGGTGAGATAACCGCCGATGGTCGGGCCGATTGCCGGCGCGAAAGTGACCGAAAGCGCGAAGATCGCCAAGCCGAGCGGCTGCTGGTTCTTCGGCAGCTTGGTCAGCACCATGGTGAAGGCCATCGGGATCAGCACGCCGCCGGCAAAACCCTGCAGACCGCGCAGCAGGATCATCGTGCCGAGATCATGGGCGAAGGCGCAGGCGATCGAAAACAGCGGGAAGAGGATCGAATTCACCAGGATATAGCGGCGGAACGAGAAGACGTTGCTGAAATAGGCCGTCAGCGGAATGACGACGATCTCGCCGATCAGATAGGAGGTGGAAATCCAGGCGCCGTTGTCGACGCCTGTTCCGATCCCGCCCTCGATGTCGAGAAGCGAGGCATTGGTGATCTGAATGTTGAGGATCGCCATGAAGGCGCCGATCATGCCTGCGAGAACGGCGATCCAGTCCCGGGTGCTAGCCCCGGTCCTTTGTTGCGGAACGGCGATGGCTGTTGCTGTGATGGTGGACATGACACAAACTCCTCGCCGCTGGCCTAGCTGCGATCGTTCTTGGTATTGATATCAGGCTGAACGGACATGCCGGGGCGCAGATCGCCGTTTGCGGCGGCATCGCCGTCGAGCAGGATCTTCACCGGAATGCGCTGAACGACCTTGGTGAAGTTGCCGGTGGCGTTATCGGGCGGCAGCAGCGCGAATTCCTGGCCGCTTGCCGGAGCGAGGCTGTCGACATGGCCGTGATAGGTGCGGCCGGGGAACATATCGACCTCGATCTCGACCGGCTGACCGGCCCGGACGTCGGTCAACTGCGTTTCCTTGTAGTTGGCGATGACATAGGCAGCCGTCGTCGGCACGACCGACATCAGCTGAGTGCCGGCCTGGACATATTGTCCGACGCGCAGCGTCCGATTGCCGACGGTGCCGTCGACCGGGGCTGTTATCGTCGCATAGGAAAGGCTGAGCTCGGCCTGGCGCTGGACGGCCTGGCTGCGCGCAAGAGAGGCCCTCGCCTGGGCAAGCTCGGCATTGAGAAGATCGACCTGCTTGACGGCGGCATCGAGCGAGGCGCTGTCGCGCACGATGGTGGCCTGAGCGGCGGCGATCTGCGAGGCGGCCTGCTGGGCGGTCTGGACCGGGGCATAACCGCTGGTGGCAAGGTTCGAATAACGCTTGTTGTTCTGCTCGGCGAAGGTCTCGTTGGCGCGATCGACGTCGACGGTCGCGCGGGCCGCAGCGATCGTCGACTGCTGAATCTCGAGCGACGCCTGCTTGGCGCTGACGGTAGCTTCCGCGGCAGCGACATCGGCCTTGGCCTGATCGAGGGCCGCCTTGAAGTCGCGATCGTCGATGCGGGCAAGCGGCTGGCCTGCCTTGACGGTCTCGTTGTCCATGACGAGGACCTCGGCGAGATAGCCGGAAACCTTCGGGGCAATCGTGCTGTTGTCGGCCTTCACATAGGCATCGTCGGTCGAGATATGGAAGCGGCCGACCGTCCAGTAATCATGGCCGTAATAGGCGCCGGCGGCGATCAACACCAGTGCGGTGGCGCCAAGTAGCAGCGAGCGGCCGCCGCGCTTGCGGGCGGGCTTTTCCTCGGCAATCGGAGCGGCGGCTTCGGCGATGCGCGGCCGCTGGCCCGCGTCCAGGCTGGCCGGGGCGGCTTCGGCGACGGTTTCGGGAGCAGCGTTGTTGTTGAGGGCATGCAGCGTCTTGATGGTCATTGTCTTTCTCCGGATGACGGTCGCCGTCTCTTGGGCTGCGGCCTCTGAAGTCAGGTGGAATCCTAATTAGGAAACTTGATATTTTCCAAAATATGCTCTATAAAATCGATGTCAACAAGAATTTGGAAAATTGCGATGGTCCAAAATCAACAAATCGAGAAGAGGCCGCGCGGCAGGCCGCAGATACGCTGTGACGACGACACCAAGGGTCTGATCATCAAGGCAGCAAACACCCAGTTTCACGAGAATGGCTACGCGGCGGCAAGCATCGCCACGATCGCCCAGGAGGCCGGTGTTTCCACAAAGACCCTCTACCGGCTGTTTCCGACCAAGGCCGATCTCTTCGCCAGCATGATCTCCGAGCGTATCGTCGGTTTCCTGCTTGCGCTCGATCCCGCAACGCTCGCCACTGCAGACCTGAGGGACGGGCTGGAGCGCATGCTGATGGCCTATGGCATGCTGTCGCTCTCGGACGAGACGGTCACCATCATGCGCCTCGTGATCGGCGAATCGGACCGCTTTCCGGAGATCGCCACGTCCTTCTACGAACAGGCGATCCTGCGCACCAATGAGCTGATGGAGGACTGGCTGCGCCGCCAGGTCGAGCGCGGCCTCATTGCGCTCGACGATCCGCATTTGGCCTGCGGCATGCTGCGCGGCATGATGGCCATGGAGCCGCAGCGTGCGGCGATCCTGCGCCAGGAACCGCCGCCCAAGATCGAGGCGATCCAGGCGCGGGCAAAGATGTGCGCCGATCTTTTCTTGAAGGGTTGCGCGCTCTGAAGCGTCCTTCGGGCTTCAGAGCGCGATAATTTCCGCCGAAGGGCGCTGCGCGAACAGGGGACGCCCTCAGTTCGGCGGGGCGCCCAGCGCATGCAGGATGCCGCGCAGCTCGGCAAGGCCGCGCATGCGGCCGATGGCGGGGTAGCCTGGTGTGACGACCTTGTCGAGATCGTCGAGCATGCGGTGGCCATGGTCCGAGCGGAAGACAATGGTGTCCTGCGCGCCGCGGCGGCGGTCTTCCGCCACCAGTTCCCGGAGGACCGCGACCATATCGACGTCGCCTTCCAAATGCGCGCTTTCATGGAACGTCCGGCCGTCGCCTTCGCGCGTCGTGGCGCGCAGATGGGCAAAATGAATGCGCGAAGCAAAACGCCGGGCGATCGCCGGCAGATCGTTTTCGGCGCGCACGCCGAGACTGCCGGTGCAATAACACATGCCGTTCGCCGATGATGGCACCGCATCGAAAAGAGCGGCATAGTCATCGGCCGTCGAGGCGATGCGCGGCAGGCCGAACAGCGAACGCGGCGGATCATCGGGATGCAGCGTCAGCTTGACACCGCGCGCTTCGGCAGCCGGCGTCACCGCCTCCAGGAATTCGATCAGATGCCGGCGCAGCCTGGCGGCATCGATACCGCTATAGGCGACCAGCTTTTCGCGGAAGGCCGGAATGGTCAGAGGTTCGGTGGTCGAGCCAGGCAGAGCCGAGGTGATGATACGGGTGATGTCGGCGATCTCGTCGTCCGACATCGCCTCGAAGACGATACGCGCCCGTTCGCGGTCCTCCGCGGAATAGTGCTGCGCCGCATCCGGCCGTTCCAGAATGAAGAGATCGAAGGCCGCGAAGCGCTCGTGGTCGAAGCGCATGGCGGTGGCACCCGTCGGCGTCACGAAATCGAGTTCGGTGCGGGTCCAGTCCACCACCGGCATGAAATTATAGCAGACAATCGGAATGCCGCAGGCGGCCACCGCTTCGAGGCTGGCGATCCACGCCTCGATTTCGGCTTTGGCCTCCCCGCCCTTGCGTTTGACCGCGTCGGGGATCGGGATGCTTTCGACGACCGACCAGACGAGCGGCGAACGGTCGCCAGGCGTCGTCTCGATCAGAGACTGGCGCTCGCGCACTTCCGTTTCCGTCCAGGCCCTGCCGATCGGCACCTGATGCAGCGAAGAGACAATATTCGTCGCACCCGTCTGTCGGACGTCATCCAGCGTCACCGGCGCTTCCGGTCCGAACCATCTCCAACCCTGTCGCATCCTTCTTCCTTCCCTCGCCTTTTCGTTTCATGTTGGCCTGCCGTCAGCAGAAATAATCGGGGTAACGTGCGCGCAGTTCGTCGACATCGGGAATGACGGCGCTCAGGTGATGGGTCATCGCGCTGCGTGCCGCCACCGCATCATGGGCGGCGAGCGCATCGCGGATGATCATATGTTCGTGCACCACATTGTCCATGCGCCCGAGAACCGGCAGCGTCAGCCGTCGTGCTCGGTCGAGCTGCACCTTGACCGTTTTCAGGGTCGCCCAGATGCCGGGATAACCGGAGATCTGTGCGATTGCCTCGTGAAAGGCCTCATCGTCCTCATGGAAATTCGAGGCATTGCCGGCCGCAGCATGGGTCTGCTGCCGCGCGATGATGGCGTCGAGACGGGCAATGTCTGCGGCGGTGGCGGTAAGGGCCGCGGTCTCGACAGTCGCGCCTTCGAGCGCCTTGCGTACGACGACCGCCTCGGGGATCGCCGAAACCGGCACCCGCGACACGACGGTGCTCGACTGCGGATAGATATCGACCAGTCCGCCTTCGGAAAGCCGGAGCAGCGCCTCACGGACCGGCGTGCGGCTGACGCCGAAATCATCGGCGATCCGCTTTTCCTGCAGCAGCATGCCGGGCGGCATTCGCAATGACACGATGTCGGCATGCAGGCGCTCGTAGATTGCGCCGGCCGCGGTGATACGGCGCAATCTGCCGGCAACCTCTTGCGGGGCCGGGACGACCAAAACTTCGGTTTCTGATGCCTGCCGCATAACGATACCGGGACGCTGAACCTATCTGGCATACTAGTATATTAGTTTTATCCCCATGCCAAGACTCACTGCGGTCGAGTGACGGCATGAACCTGACGAAATCAGAAGCAAACTTTGTTTGGAACTTAGGTCGGTCGAGTTGGTTGAGAAATCCAAGGAGGCGCTCATGAAAAACCCAGCACGACGCAAGATACGCGAAAGCGCGACCGACGGTGACCGGCCGGAAGTTCCGTCCGCGACGAAAACAAGCGGACGGAAGATGGCTCGGCGAGCCGCAACCGATATCAACAAGCAGAGCGTCGCGTCGCCGGCAGCCACCCGCGAGGAGGAGATCCGAAAAAGGGCCCATTCTCTGTGGGAGAAGGAAGGAAGGCCGGACGGCAAACATCAGCATCACTGGAGCCTGGCTGAACATGAACTCGATGCACAGCAGGGCGAGGCTGACAATCCTCCAAGCCTTGCAGCATTGCGAGAGGCCTCACGCGAACATACGGATGCATTCCTCGTCAAGACGGATCTCGAAGACGCGGATCAACGCGAAGCCTCCCCCGGCACACGCGAGCAGGATTGAATTTTCTGCTTCGCGCCACTCTCAGGAAAGGTCCTCGACATGGCCGACAAACAGAACTTGAACGCCGGATTCACCGGCACGCCCACCGAGCAGCCGGAGGGATTGACCAAGGTCGCGAAGTCGGCCGCCAACGAGGTGAAGCGCGAGGTCTATGCCGTCGCCTCCGGCGCGAGGGATCACCCGCAAGCAGCAAGCGCATTGTTGCTCGCCACCGGCATGCTGGCATTCGGCCTCGGTTACCTCCTCGGTCGATCATCGGCGGAAAGTTCGACTCGCGCATACTGGCGATAATAACGGACAGGTCGATGAAGCACATGCATTGGCTCTTCAGCTAGCCCACTCGGCTGTCCACAACGGCTTTCCGACCGTGGGAACAACACCGGCGTTCGCGGCTGAGCGTCTGGCAGCCGGACGAGCTGCCGGATGTCTCAGGCGGCCGTAGTGGTTTCGGCACCGGTGAACGCGAGATCCGAGACCTCGCCCGTTGATGAATAGCCAGAGACGAGCTCCGCCAACATCGACCGCGCTGCGGTCATATCGTTCCGATCCAAGACGACATTGAGTGAGGTGAGCTTTTTCGAAAGCTCCGGCCAGAAGAGGAAATCCTCGCGCGCCTTCATGATCCGGGGATGTTCGGTCGTTTCTGGATTATCCCCGATCAACAGTTCTTCATAGAGTTTCTCGCCGGGCCTGAGGCCGGTGACGGAAAGCTCGATGTCCCCTTCGGCATTGTCCTCGTCGCGAACCGTCAGCCCGGAAAGCTCCACCATCTTGCGGGCGAGATCTGCGATGCGAACGGGCTCACCCATGTCGAGCAGGAAAACATCTCCGCCCTCGGCCATCGCGCCAGCCTGGATAACGAGTTGCGAGGCTTCCGAAATGGTCATGAAATAGCGGGTTATATCAGGGTGTGTCAGCGTCACGGGACCGCCTTCCTTGATCTGCTGCCTGAAAAGCGGCACGACCGAACCGGAGGAGCCAAGGACGTTTCCGAAACGCACCATGGAGAAATTCGTTTGCAGTCTGTCAGTCGTCGACTCTGCTGCGAGCGCCTGCAGAACCATCTCCGCCAGCCGCTTGCTGGCGCCCATCACATTTGTCGGACGCACGGCCTTGTCGGTGCTGATCAGCACGAAATTCGAGACGCCGTTCTTGTTCGCCGCGCGTGCCGTGACCAGCGTCCCCATGACGTTGTTCTTGATGCCTTCCACGGCATTATG
Organism: Rhizobium sp. BK212; assembly: GCF_014197475.1. NCBI lineage: Bacteria > Pseudomonadati > Pseudomonadota > Alphaproteobacteria > Hyphomicrobiales > Rhizobiaceae > Rhizobium > Rhizobium sp. BK212. The sequence continues at coordinate 541,040 of NZ_JACIFS010000001.1, read as the reverse complement.
TTCGACAAGAGGCACATGCTTGTAGGCGGCGGCATGATAAAGCGTCTGAGGTCGCCAGCTCTGCATGATATGCTCGATGCGATCCTGATCACGGACGGAACAGAGAATCGGGACAATCTGCAGATTTTCATGCTTGTACAGTTCGGCCAGCTTCTGCAGCTCGGCATGGATATTATAAAGCGCAAACTCATTCTGATCGACGAGGATCAGGCTGGAAGGGCTATTACGCAAAATCTGACGGCATAATTCGCCGCCGATCGAGCCGCCAGCACCCGTGACCATCACAACCTTGTTGCGCATCGCCTTGTCGAGCAAGGCCTGCCGCGGCGCAACCGCTTCTCTTCCGAGCAGATCTTCGATCTCCAGTTCACGGATGTCGGAGACGGCGATACGCCCCTGAGCCAGGGCCGTAAGATCCGGCAATGTGCGAACGTTCACCCTGGCTGTGCGAATATGCTCCAGGATTTCGTTGCGGCGCTGCCGCGATGCCGATGGAAGAGCAAGAAGCACATTGTGCACGCCAAGCGTTTCGGCGATCACCGGAAGATCCGAGGGATCGTAGATCGGCAGGCCGCCCATGATACCGCCCTTGAGGCGCGGATCATCGTCGAGATAGCCGACAACATTGAGTTCGGCACTGTTCGTCAGGGCACCCGCCAGCTGCCGCCCGGCACTCCCTGCCCCGTAGATCAGCACCTTGGCGACCGTATTCTTGTTAAGGATGCGCTGGTAGGCATCCCCGAGCCAGTAACGGATACCCAACCTCGACAGGCCGATCCCGATCAGCAGCAGGAAGGGCTGGAGAATGCCGACGGTTCTCGGAACGCCCGGGACGCTGAGCGCCGTAAATATCGTCATGAAGGCGACGCCGTAGATGGCAATGGCCTTCAGAACTGCGATGAAAGCCGCCAGGCCGGCATAACGGAAGATCGCCCGATACATGCCCATGACGATGAAGATCGGAAGTGCCATGCACAACGAAACAAAGACCGGCAACCACTGCACGCCGGTCAGCACCGTCCATTCGTTCAGGCGGAAGCAATAGGCGAGCCAGATCGTCAGAATGCAAAAGCAGGAATCCACCAGCAAAGCCAGTGCGCGTTTGGCAACACGCGGCATCGCCAGGAGAGGAGCGACGAGCGCTTGCATCGGCAGTAACAACCATCCTGAGCGCGGCGTCCCAGCGGGGGTATTTTCAGGCATTGCTTACCAGCGTCTCGCAGATCAATCAGACAACCACCTTCTTGTCACTTTCTCCAACGAGCGCAACTGAAATAATCGGAAATCAAGGCCTTCTGCACCGCTAGTCTATCAGAAGTAGGTAACTTAATGCCTGATACCCTTGCGGCGAATGACCTTCTCGGCGGTCAAGAACAGGATGCGCATATCGAAGCCGAATGAGCGCCGCTCGAGATATTCGACATCGAATTTCACCTTCTCCGGGATCGGCAATTCGTCGCGCCCGTTGATCTGCGCCCATCCCGTCAATCCAGGCAGGAGCTTGTCGACACCGTGCGCCGTGCGCAACTCCATCAGATCATATTGGTTGTAGAGCGCCGGCCGCGGACCGACGAAGCTCATCTTCCCCTCGAGAATGCACCAAAGCTGCGGCAGTTCGTCGAGGCTGGATTTGCGCAGAAACGAGCCGATGGGTGTCAGAAACCGATCCGGATTGTCGAGCAGATGCGTGGCAACCGTCGGCGTGTCGACACGCATGCTCCGGAATTTCGGCATCAGGAAGATCTGGTTGAAACGACCGATCCGTTTTGACCAGTAGAGAACCGGTCCTGGCGAGGTTAAGCGAACACAAAGAGCGACGATCAGGATCGGAACGAGCAGGACCACCGATGCAAGCAAAGCCAGGAAAAAATCCACCGCCCGTTTCAAACCCATGCTCCGCAGCTCTTCCGCCCCACCGACGACCATCCGCCATTTGCGTTTTCGCCTTGCCGTATCGTCAAAAAGCGTTTCGCGTCAACTGCGGGACGCAGTGTTTCCGCAGTTTGTGGCGGCGGGCAGTTGGGCGATTGCCCGCATAGGTGCGGTCAATTCGGCTCTGCTGATCATCGGTGGCCAGATGGTCGGGCGGCGCGAAGGCGGCAGCACGCAATAGCCAAGCGCCATGCCGCGATTCCGGTGCCATTGCTGCGGCAATTTCATCGGCCGGTCGCAAGTCACGGGGACGGATGGACGGCGGGAAGGCCTCCCGGCCGCATTTGCTCTTTCACTCAGCCCTTAATCGCCCGGCCACATTCATAAGCATCCTGTCGGCGCTCCTTGCGCCTAACAAGGAAAGCGAAACTTTCCCCAGGTAACCGGCAATTGGAAAAGCCAGTTGCGGACAGCCACTAAGGCCCGAAAGACACAGAAGCTCGATGCAGGCGGAACGGAATCTAGCGAAGCTTTCTGCGCCGGCATCGCGCGCTGGCGGGCTCATGGCCAAGGTCGGAAGAGCGACAATCACATCTTCGCACAGCAATCGGTCGATCTCCGCGGAAAAGAGCTTGGCGATCGCACGTGCCTCACGCACCTCCTCGTCATCCAGACGAGATCCTGACAGAAGGCGCGCAGCAATATCGGGAGCAATGGCTTCCGGGCTCCGCTCGAAGAGTGTTTTGTTGCTGTCCCAGGCTTCCCTTTGCAGGATGGTGATGAACGCCGAAGCAAGGTCGGCGAGGCTGAACGAGGAGATCGCATCTATCCTGCGGACAGGTATGGCCGCCGATCGAAGGCCGGCGATCATCTCGTCGGCAACCGCGTCGTCGATGGTTGCGAAGATATCCGCGGAAATGAGGATAGATGATGGTCGGTCATCTGCCGCGGGCATGCCGACGGCGCTCATCACCGCAGCCATTGGTTCCAGGCTTCTCGTCATGAAACCCGGCACGTCAAAGCTTGGCGCCAGCGGACGCAGTGCCTGGTTGTCGAGGCTTCCATGTGTCGGGCGCCAGCCGATGAGGCCGTTGACGGCGGCCGGCAGCCGGATGGAGCCGGACGTGTCTGTTCCAAGCCCGATATCCGCAAGGCCCGCGGCAACCGCGACGGCCGAGCCCGACGACGACCCGCCGGGGATGAGATTGGGATCGCGCGGATTGATCGGCATGCCGAAATGGATGTTGCCGCCGATCAGGGAATAGGCGAGCTCATCCGTATTGGTTTTGCCGACGAAGCAGGCGCCGGCATCGAGCAGCGTCCGGACCAGAGGCGCCGTCGATGTCTTGATGCCGGAGGCAGCGAGTACCGTGGCGTTGCCGGCCGCTGTGGGATAGCCGGCAACGTCGAAAAGGTCTTTGACCGCCAGTCGAAGGCCGGAAAGCGGGCCGATGGCCGCGTGCCCGACATCTGCATCCGGATAGGGTATAAAAGCGCTCCATGGGTCTCGCACTTGCGCCGGCCCCTAGATCTTCAGATGTTGCAGGACACGGGCGCGGCTCTCCGGACCATTGAGGCTTTCGTCTTCGATCGCCCCGAGTTTGAGAATGGCCCAGCGGTCCGCCACCGAAAGGGCAAAATCCAGATTCTGTTCGACCAGCAGGATGGTCGTGCCGCGCTTTTCGCGGTCGTCCCTCAATGCCTTGGCGATGTTCTGAACAACGGAGGGCTGCAGACCTTCGGAGATTTCGTCGATCAGCAGCAGTTTCGGACGCAGCATCAGCGCCCGCGCGAGGATCAGCATTTTCTGCTCCCCGCCCGACAGCGTGCCGGCTTTCTGTGCCAGCCGATCCCTCAGGAACGGGAAATAGGCGTAGACCCGCTCCAGGGCAGATGCCAGATCCCGATCGCCTTTGAGCGCGAGGCGCAGATTGTCGCGGATGGAGAGGTCCTGAAACAACGGCAATTCCTGAGGGGCGTAGCCGATGCCGGAAGCGATCAACTCGGCGGGCTTCCTGTCGGTGATGGCAGCGCCATCGACCTCGATCTTGCCCTTGCCGACGCGCAGGAAGCCAAGGATTGTCTTCAGCAGCGTCGTTTTGCCCATGCCGTTCTTGCCCATGAGGGCGAAGATTTCGCCGGGCCGGATGGCAAGCGACACGCCATTGACGACATCCACCGCGCCATATCCGCTCGATACGCCGCTGAGTTTGAGTTTGAACGCGTCAGCCATGGGCGCCTCCTGCGTAGATGGTGCGAACCGTTTCGGAATTGACCACGTCATTCACCGTGCCGTCGAGAACGAGCTTGCCCTGGTGGAGAACCACGATGCGACTCGATATGTCGCGCACGAAATCCAGATCGTGTTCGACCAGGATGGCGGCGAAACCCACCTCGTCCGTCAGTTTCTTGAGGATGGCTCCGATGGTCATGCGCTCGGTCTTGGTAAGACCCGCCGTCGGTTCGTCGAGAAGAATGATGCGTGGTTCTAGAGCGACGACCATCGCCAGTTCGAGAGCCTGCCTTTGACCATGCGACAGCAGCAAGACCGGCTTGTCCAACATGTCGGCCATGCCGGTGAGCGTCAGGATCTCAGCTGCGGCGGCCGGCAGCATGATCTTGGCGAGCGATCGCATCGGACTGGGTGTCTCGCGGCTGAAACGCGCCATCTTGAGGCATTCGCCGATGGTCATGCTGTCGAAGATGCTGGCAACCTGGAATTTGCGGCCGACGCCGAGGGCGACGATCCGTTCCGGTGCATGACCGGCGATATTCGTGCCGATGATATCCACTTGACCTTCGATCTGCTGGGTACCGTCCGACAGGCAACGCATCAGCGTGGTCTTGCCGGCGCCATTGGGGCCGACCAGGCTGACGAGTTCTCCGGCGCCGATTTCAAGGTCGATGCCCTTGAGGACGGAGAGGCTGCCATAGGACTTGCCGAGACCGCGGATCGACAGAAGGCTTTTGCCTGCCAACGGACCGTCCTCGGCGACGATGCGCGTCGGCAAGGACGTCAGAGTGCTGCTGGAGTTCGTCGACAGCAGGAATCGCGTCACCAGGGAAGCGAGGCCGCCCGGCAAAAGGATGATCATGGCGACGAAGAGCGCACCGATGATCAATTGCCACAGGAAGGGCAGATCGCCCGAAAGGCTGGCGCTCAGATAATCGATGCCGATTGCGCCGAACAAGGGTCCGATGATCGTTCCCCGGCCACCGAGCGCCGTCCAGACGACGAGTTCGGTTCCGAATACGAAGCCGGTATTCTCGGGTGCGACGACACCGGATGCGTTGGCATAAAGGAAGCCGGCCAGGCCGCATACGCCAGCCAGAACGGCCGTCAGGACGATCTTCAGCCGAGCGGGGTTCATGCCGAGATAGGCGATGCGGGCTTCGTTGTCGCGAATTGCAACGAGCAGACGGCCGGCGTCCGACCGGACGAAGATGATGGCAAGAACGGCCAAGACCAGCAGGCACGCGCCCGACAGGCGAAAATAGCCAGGAAGCCCGAGCGGGAGGGTTTCGTAACCAACAAGGCCGCTCGACGAACCGGTCCAGGTGCCGCCGGAAAAGATGAGTTGGGTGACGACGATCGGCACCACGAGCGAGATCACGGTGGCATAGAGCGGTGTCGATCCGTGATAGAACGACAGCCAGCCGACGGCGAGGCCAAGCACGAGCGGAACGAGCACGGCAGCGACAAGGGCGACGACGAAAAGCGCCGGGCTTGCGCCGATATGGGTGAGAACCATGGCGGTGGCATAGGCGCCCACGCCAAAGAATGCCGCCTGCCCGAAGGTGAGAACACCCGTATAGCCCCAGAGCAAGTCGACGGTAATCGCCAGCATGGCGTAGATCATCGAACGCGTCAGCACGTTGAGGCTGAAGCGGCCGAGAAACATCGGTCCGAAGACGATCAGCAGGAGAGCCGCGAGCGCCAGCGTCAGAAGAAGGACAAGCCGGAGTTTTTGTCTATTAGGCACGGGCAAATCCCTTCGGACGTATGCGCAGTGTGATCGCGCAGAGGACGGCCACGGTGATGCCGCCGAGGATTGGGCTGAAATAGGTGCTGACGAGCACTTGGGCGGCCCCGAAGATGAGGCAGGCGGCAGCAAGCGCAGTGAGAGAAGAGCCTGCGACCATCACCAGCATGAAGGCGCCTGTCAGCCAGGCGACGCCCATATTGGGATCGACGCTGGTCAGCGGCGCGAGCAGCACGCCGGCAAGGGCCGCAAGGCCGGTGCCGATCATGAAGGTCGCGAGCCGCACCTTTTCGGTATCGATACCGAGCCCGCGCGCCAGGGTTTCGTTCATGATGACTGCCCGGGCGGAGAGACCAAGCCTTGTCCCATCGAGCAGCAAGGTGAAGCCGAGACCCAGACAGATGGCGGCGACAATGGCGAAAAGACGGTAGGCCGAGTAGCCGGTGCCAAAGAGATCGAAGGTGCCCGGCAGCAGCGCCGGCGTGAACTGCACGTCGCGGCCAAACCACAGCGTGATCAGCTGGCCGATGACGATGCCAAGGCCCCAGGTTGCAAGAATGGCGTCGAGCGGGCGGCGATAGAGAGGCCGTACGATGAACCGTTCGGCAACACCGCCGAGGATCGCGCCGATCAGAAACGCAAAGGGGATGGCAAGCCATGGATTGAGACCGAACCCGCTGACGACAACAGCGCAGTAAGCCCCGATGGTCAGCCATGCGCCATGCGCGAAATTGATGATCTTCAGCACGCCGAAGATCGCAAGCAGCCCGGCGGCAACGATGAAGAGAATGGCCGCAGTGCTGACGATATCGAGAAAGAGCGTCATTTCTAGAACTCCGATGCTGGAGGCGGGGCGCCCTGCCCCGCCACGCTGGTTTCAGAGATTCGGGCACTGATCGCCGGGATCGACGTCCTTGAAGCTATCGACGACTGCAACGCTGCCGTCGTCCTTGACCTGGCCAAGATACATCGTCAGCGGCGCGTGGTGCTGCTTGTTCATGGAGATCTTGCCGCGCGGACCGGTGAAGGAGACGTCAGGAAGGGCTTTGAGCACGTCCGCCGTATCCGTGCTGCCGGCCTTTTCGACGGCTGCCTTGTAAAGGTAGATCGCTTCATATTGCGGCACGGAGAGATCGTTCGGCGTGCGCAGTTCCTTGCCGAACTTCTTGTCCATGGCCGAGAGAAAAGCCTTGTTTTCCGGGCTGTCGATGCCGGTGACGTAGGAGGCCGAAAGGAAGATGTCCTTGGCATCCGCGCCCATGCTCTTGGCGGTGCCTTCGTCGACCGCGAGATTGCCGTAAGGCAGGGTGACGCCAGACGAACGCAACTGCTTGGTCAAGGTCACGTTCGGTGCGCCGCTGGCCGTCGAGGTGATGATCGCATCGGCGCCGGAGGAGCGGACCTTGGAGATGATGGCCGTCCAATCGCTGCCGTCGATCGGCAGATATTCCTCGCCGACGATCTGAGCACCGGCTTTTTCGATATAGCCCTTGGCGAAGGTCAGCATGCCGCGTCCGAAGGCATAGTCCGAACCGATCAGGAAGAACTTCTTTGCGCCCTGTTTGCTGATGAAATTGTCGACGACAGGCGGCACCTGCTGTTCTGGAACCCAGGCATCGACGAAAAGATTGGCGTTGCAGGATTTGCCTTCGTAGAAGGACGTGTAGATGTATGGCACCTCACCCTTGGAAACGATCGGCAGGCCGGCATTGCGCGCAGCACTCGTCTCCATGGAGATGATGACGTTCACCTCCTTCTGGAAAACCAGGGAATCGAAGGCCTTTTGCGCGCCGGCCGCCCCTGATGCATCGTCGGCGATCTCAAGCTCCAATGGCCGCCCGAGCACGCCGCCTTTGGCATTGATTTCTTCGACGGCGAGCTCCGCAGCTTGGACGACGGACGGCGCAACCACGCTGTTTGCGCCTGAAAGCCCGACCGGCACGCCGATCTTGATCGGATCCTCGGCGAAAGCTGCGGTGGCGAATGCCGCAGATGCCAGTGTAAGGATTATGGTTTTCATTTGCATTTTGTTCCCCTTTCTTGAGTGGATTGACATTACCCGTAGACATCGGCTCGGCGGTCGCCGAGCAGATGATTGAAGCTGTTGAGCGTGCGGGTTTCCGTCACGCTCGACAGATCGATTTGCGCAAGGAGGATTTCCTCGCGATCGGCACTGGCCGGACCGGAGATCGGCCAACCCTGCGGGCCGACGATCAGGCTGCGGCCGATGAAGGACTGGCCGCGCTCGATGCCGATCCGGTCGGCGCAGGCGATGTAAAGGCCATTGGTGTGGGCGGCCGCCTTATGGAGGATATTGGCCATCGGCTCGGGAACGCCTTCGGCACCGGCCATCGGGACCCAGTTGGTGGGCACGCAGACCAGCTCGGCGCCGGCCAGGGCCAACTGACGAAACGTTTCCGGAAACCAGCCATCGTAGCAGATGGCAATGCCGATACGGCCAAAAGGCAGGTCGAATATCGGCAGTCCGAGATCGCCTTTTCTGAAAAGACGGTTTTCGTTGTTCCACAGATGGAGCTTGCGGTATTTGCCGATATATCCCTCGGGGCCGCAAAGAAGAGCACTGTTGTAAAACCGGTCGCCATCCTGCTCGGCAATGCCGCTGACGATGTAAAGGCCAAACTCCTCGGCAAGGCGGCGGAGCGTCTCGGCACTCGGGCCGCCGGGTACCGGGCCGGCCAATGCGGCAACCTCCTCGCCGTCACGGAAGGTGTAGCCGCTATCGGCCAGTTCCGGCAGAACGACGATCTCCGCGCCTTGGGTCTTCGCCGCCTTCGCCAGCCGCTCGATAGCCGCGAGATTACCGGCGCGATCACCGATGATCGGTTCGAACTGGACGGTTGCGACGGTTACCGCCCGTGCGGTTGAGGTCTTGACACTCAATCTTGTCTCCAAACGCAAAAAACCTCTGGCACGGAATTCAATCCGTGAACCAGAGGCTACATAGCCATGATGTGAATGCGGCAGCCCTGCCGCTGAGCAAACCTGCTCGTTGTCTTTAGGCTTGCACGAAAGAATGTGACCGTCAAGCCGCGTCAGCAGGCATTTTCAGCGACGCAAGTGCTGGCAACTTAAGGTTGAGTTTTTGCGCCGATGGAAAGTCCGAGGCTTTTCATGGTGTCTTGCGCGGCAATGATGGATTCGGCGATCGTCGCCATCGGAACGCGCTTTGACGTCGCCTGATCGCGCAAGAGCTTATAGGCCGCGGCCTCGTCGAGACCATTCATGGCCCGCAGCGCTGAAACGGCTTTTTCGACCAGCCGGCGACTTTTCAAGGTTTCCTCGAGTTTCTGCACCTTGCCGGCGAGCCGCTTTTCGTAGCTCTGCCGATAGCGTGCAAGCGCAAATTGCGTCAGGATGCCGAGCGGCCGCAACGGTTTGCTGATAACGCCGTGGGCGTTGAGATCGATGATCGCCTGGAGGGCTGTCGGGCTCTCATAGGTCACGATGGCGATGATCGCCGTCTGCTGGAGGTCGATGATCTCAAGCGCGTGCTCGACATGCACATCCTCGACATGCAGGAAGACGGTGTCCACGTCGGGAGGCAAGGCTGGCGGAAGCGGCCAGGTGGCCCGGACCTCGCAGCCAAGGCGCTTGAGGTGAGCGATCAGCACGTTGCCGTCCTCGTCACGCGGATGGACAACCAGAACGCGTGCGCGCCGCAGATCCTGAACGATCCTGCTCGGTCCCGCCATCTCAGGCCTCCAGCCAGACGTCTTCGAACCTCGACGCCGTCAGATACGGGTCCGGCCGGATCGGGCCAGGCGCCTGCCAGGCAATGTCGAAAAGCCCATCGGCGCGCGCCACGCCGATGCGGGGATGCAACCAGAGGTGGCGGGTATCGGCGTCGAAGTTGATCCGGCCCTCTGGAGCAAGATAATCTTCCAGAAGGATTTCTTCGGAAATACGATGGGTCTCGAGCGAGCCGGCCCGGGCAAGTGCGCGGGCGAAAAGGTGAACCTGCGCATAGGCCGGCTGCGACCAGACGCTCGTGGTGAAGTCCTGGCCGAAACGGGCTTTGAATGCCCCCACGAAGCGCTCGTTCGCCTCGTTCTCGACCGTCTGGAAATAGGTCGCCGAAAGAATATGGCCGGTGCAGGCGTCGGCTCCGATCTCGCGAATCTCACTCTCGGCCATGGTCAGGCTGGCAATCGGAACCCGCGTCCGATCGATTCCGGCCTCGGCATACATGCGGTAGAAACGCTGCGCCGGCCGGCCGATGATCGTCGAGAAGATGGCATCGGGCTTGAGACGGACGATATCGGAAATCACCGAACGCAAGGTCTGTTCGTCGGCATGAAGAGGAAGATATCGCTCGCTGACGACTTCACCGCCCTTTGCCTCGACCACATCCCGCATGACCCGATTGGATTCGCGCGGATAAATATAATCCGCGCCGACGAAGTAGATCCGGCGTCCATGGTGGCGCAGAAGGTATTCCGCAAGCGCGAAGGTGTTCTGATTGAGGGTGGCGCCGGTATAGACCACATTCTCCGAATATTCGAAACCTTCGTACATCGACGGATAAAACAGCAGTCCGTTGTGCCGTTCGACGATCTGCAGCACCGCCTTTCGGCTGGCCGACATCGAGGCACCGAAAATGATATTGACGTCGTCATCGGCGAGCAGGCGCCGGGCCAGATTGCGATAGGCGGTTTGGTCCCCGCCCGGATCATAGGCGATCGGAACGATGGGCTTGCCAAGCACGCCCCCCGCCGCATTGACTTCCTCGATCGCAAGTGCGGTGCCAAGAAAGTGCTCGGTTTCCGTAATTTCGCTAATTCCGCTTCTGGAAAACAGCACTCCCACCCGCCATTCGGAGCTTGTCATCTTTGCCTTTTCCGACGTGTTGGAGGTTCGAAAGCGGTGAATGCCTCAGTTCCGCGCTTTCGACTTCCATACCCTTAGTGCTTTTTCATGGGATCCTGCAAGCGGGTGCGATGCAGGTCGTTGTCACAGCAGACGGAGACGGGAACTACCGGCCATGAACCGTTGCGGGCATCACATTGTCGGGGATCGGACATGTATAGGCTTTGCCGCTGGTCTTTTCTCGCCACTCGTCCGTCGCGGCTGCCAGGAGGTCGGGTGACGACATCAATGCGAGCCCCGTTGTCGCAAGCGTCTTGGCCGCATGTGCCATGGCCTTGTGCGCGGCCGGGCTTTTTCCCTGTGCGACGACCTGCCAGGTATGGGGATTGGTGCCGATCGCCCAGGCTGGCGCCCAGCATTGCGCGGTCGGCGTCACCCAGCTGACGTCGCCGACATCGGTCGATCCGGCCCGGAAATGCGATTGTCCTTCGAAATCGCGCAGACCGGTGTGCAAGGGCGTCGAGCCATCGACCTTGGCATTGGAGAACACATCACCCTTGATCTGATAGAGGCGGATGCTGCTCCTGATTGCTTCCTCAGTGAAGGTATCCTGGATTTTCCTGGCGAAGGCGATGTCGGCCTCGTCGAAGGCTATCGGCCCGAGCGCGACCATGTTCTCGTGCATTGCCGTTTCCAGCGTGATGTTGGGAAGAAGGTTCGTCGAGGCGGTGTCGAACACGATCTCGACCTCGGTTTCGGTCATCGTCGCCGCACCTCGTGCAACTTTCTCGACGCGCCCGGCAAGCTCAAGCGCCTGCGGCATGTCGGGCGCCCTGATCAGATAGAGAACCTCGGCGCTGGCCTGCACGACATTGGCCGCCCTGCCGCCGGTGTCGGTGATCGCGTAGTGAACGCGGCAATCCTGCGGCATGTGTTCCCGCAGGAAATTGACGCCGACATTCATGAGTTCGACTGCATCGAGCGCCGAACGGCCGAGATGGGCGCTGTTGGCGGCATGCGCCGCGACACCCCTGAAGCGATAGTAATATTCGAGAACGGCAAGATTGTTCGTCGAACGAACACCGTTGAACGGAGCCGGATGCCAGGTCAGGGCGGCATCGACATCATCGAATGCGCCGGCGCCAACCATGAAGGTCTTGCCGGAACCGCCCTCCTCTCCCGGGCAGCCGTAATAGCGCACCGTCCCGGGCAGATTGTTCTCCTTGAGGTGACGGGCAAGCGCAACCGCCGCCATCAACGACCCGACACCAAGCAGATTATGCCCGCAGCCGTGACCGGTTGCTCCCGCCGCCTGGGGAAGAGGCTCAGCCACGTCGGCGGTCTGGCTCATTCCGGCCAGGGCATCGAATTCGCCGAGGAAAGCAATCACCGGCTTGCCGCTGCCGGATTCGCCGATGAAGGCCGTTTCCATGCCTGCGACGCCGCGGCGCACGGCAAAGCCGTTTTCCTCGAGTGCCCTGGCCAGCAATTGCGACGAGCGCCGCTCCTCGAACTTCAGCTCCGCGAAATCCCAGATACCGTCGCTGAGGGTGATATAATCCGGTTTCATCTTTTCGATCGTCGCGGCAATGGAGCTGATCGCGTCAAGATTCATGGCATTTCCTCGCTGTCTGTCCTGCCGCCACAGGGATGTGTTTCACCGGACCCGGCAGGGCTGCCTGCCGGCTCTCCTGTTCACTGTCGAAACGGGATCGCGGCGCCCGACCCACCGGGCGCGGCCGTTCAGGCTCAATTGTCGAGCGAAACTTCCCAAAGACGGGCATTCGATTGCCAGACGGGCTGGCCCTTCAGCTTCTTGGTCGCGCCCCAGACATCGACCATGTCATAGAGGAAGATGCCCGGCATTTCCTTGAGCATCAGCGTGTGAAACTCGTCGAAGATCGCCTGACGCTTCGTCTGGTCGGGCTCCCCATAGGCCGCCTTCATCAACTCGACCGCCTTCGGGTCATCCCACATCAAGGAAGCGTTCTTGTCCTTGTTGCCGACATAGAAGCCGTACATCAGCGCCGGATCGAGCCGCGGCGCGACCGATTGCGAGATGATCTGGTAGTTGCCGGAGCGGCGACGATCGACCTGCGTCGCATAGTCGAGCACCTCGATCTGCACGTTGAGACCTGCCTGCTGCATCATGGCCTGCGCCATCACCGCGGCCGGGAAGCTTGGCACGTTGCTGCGCTTGTTGGCGATGATGGTAATCGGCTCGCTCTTGTAGCCGGCGGCCGCAAGCTCCTTCTTTGCCGCCTCGATGTCGTAGGGCAGGCGTTCCTTCTGGACATCGTCGAAATAGAGCGAGTCTTGCGAAACCATCGAACCGTTGGCGGTGCCGGTGCCATTGGAGGCTGCCTCGACGAGCTGGTCGAGATCGAGTGCCATCGCCATCGCGCGGCGCACGCCGGGATTGCTCAGAACCTTGTCGCGCGTCTGGATGTAGAAGAGGTTTTTGCCGTTGTTGCGCGCCACGATCAGTTGCATCGTGTCGCTCGTCTTGAATTCGGGAATGAGATCCGGTGAAATCTCCGCGGTATCGAGCACGCCGGACTGAAGGCCGGCCTTTACGGTCGAAGCGTCGGGAATGACCATGAACTTGATGCCATCGACGAGAGGGCGTTTCGAGCCGACCATGCCGTCGGGTTTGCCGTCGTTCTGGGGCGAGACATAATCGTCGAACTTGGCGAGATGGATATATTCGCCCTTCTTCCATTCATCCCATTTGAAGGGACCGGTGCCGATCGGCTTGATGAAGCTTCCGTCCGCACCGACCGATTCCGGGGAGATGATCCCGGTGTAACCGCATTCGGGGCGCGACATCAGGCCAAGAAAGACCGCGGATGGCTTTTCCAGCGTGATGGTGACGGTCGAAGTATCGACTGCCTTGACCCCGGTAACATGCACGCTGCCGCTGCCGTCGAAGTCAGGAAGGCAGGTCCATTTCGTTTCGGGCTTGAGATAGCGGTTCCAGTTCCACACGACGTCATCGGCGGTCAATTTCTTGCCGTTGTGGAATTTGACGTCGTCACGCAGTTTGAAGCTGTAGCTCAGCCCATCCGCCGAGACTTCGAAGCTCTTTGCCAGCAGCGGCTTGACCTCGCCGTTGTTGGCATAGCCGACGAGCCCTTCGACAATATGCAGGATGACGCCATCGGTATTGCCGTCGCGATTGACGCCTGGATTGGCGCTGCGCAAATCGGAACTTTGCGCCACGACGATATCGCGGGCATCGACCACGCCGGCCATCGCCATCAACATGGTGCCTGCGAGAAGAAGCTTATGCATTGTTCTACCCTCTTTTATGGATTGTTAGGATCGGAGTTCATCCCAGCAGGCGCGTGAAAGCCTGCCGATGGTTTCGAGCGCGACCGTATAGCCAGGTGTGCCGTCCGGCATTTCCTGCGGCACGTCGTCGGTATAGGCGGCGATGATGTAGAAGGGGGTCCCGTCGCGATAGACGATGCCGGCATTCATGCGGCCGCGCTTTCCCGTGCCGCCCTTGTGGGCGACGAGCACCCCGAACGGCAGCCGGGAAGGAATGGCATAGCGCAGGATCTGGTTCTTCAGGGTTTGAAGCGCGTAAGCGCACAGCGCCTGCGAGCAGCCGAGCCGGTCCGCAGCGTCCCGCGAATCCTGCGCATCCAGGATGGTCTGCAGCAGATAGACCTGATCCCGCGCCGTCGTCGTGGTGACGGCCTTCAAGGAATGATCGGGCGACAGCGCCAAGGGAGGGATGAGGAAGCGATGGTTGGTGCCTGTCATGCCGATCGACTTGCAATAATTGTCGACCTCTTCGAGCGTCAGCCTTTCGAAGACCATCTTGGTGCAGACATTGTCGCTCAGCACCATCATGCCGGTGATGGCATCGCGCAGCGATAGGACGATTCCGGGGCTGAGATAGCGGAACATCCCGCTTGCCACTTCCTCGGCGAAACGCTTTTCGTAGGTAATCCGTTCGTCCAGATCCAGGCGGCCTTCATGCGCGGCCTTCAAGGCTGCCATCATGATCGAGGTCTTTCGGGTGCTGGCGGAGGGCGTTTCCTCGTCCGCGCCTCTGCCGATCGTTTCTCCGCTGCCGAGCGCACGCACCATGAAGCGTGTCACGAAAGGCTGGGCATCGCAGATCGCATTCAATCGCTCCGCAAGCTTTGCGGATTCAATCATCGTCGTCATGTCAGTTCTCCAGGCGCCATTTGAGGATCACGCCGCCCTGAGCATTGTGGTCCAGAGCGGGGATGGCCGAGAGAAGCCGTTGTGTGTAGGCCTCCTTCGGGCTGTCGAAAACCGTATCGCGGTCGCCCTGCTCGATGATCCGGCCGTCCTGCATGACGACGACACGATCGGCCACCTGT
Organism: Rhizobium sp. BK212; assembly: GCF_014197475.1. Classification (NCBI taxonomy): domain Bacteria; kingdom Pseudomonadati; phylum Pseudomonadota; class Alphaproteobacteria; order Hyphomicrobiales; family Rhizobiaceae; genus Rhizobium; species Rhizobium sp. BK212. The sequence continues at coordinate 525,997 of NZ_JACIFS010000001.1, read as the reverse complement.
TCGACCACGCCGAGATCGTGGCTGATGAACAGGCAGGAAAAGCCGTAGCGTTTTTGCAGATCGGACAGGAGTTCGAGCACCTGCGCCCTGACCGTCACGTCGAGGGCCGATACCGGTTCGTCGGCGATCAGGAATTTCGGCCGGCGCGCAATGGCCCGGGCAATCGCCACGCGCTGACGCTGGCCGCCCGAAAGCTCATGCGGGTAGCGCCCGGCGTAGTCGGCCCCAAGCCCGACTTCCTCCAGCGTCTCCAGGGCGCGCTTGCGCTTTGCCGCAGCGTCGAGATCGGGAACGAGCCGCAGCGCTTCTTCCACAAGCGCGACGATGGTCATGCGCGGATCGAGCGAGGAATAAGGATCCTGGAACACCATCTGGCAATTCAGCCGATAGTCCATCCAGTTGTCGTCGCGGCTGCGTCCCCTGAACCGGATATCGCCTTCGCTCTCCCGGACCAGTCCGGCAATGGTGCGGCCGAGCGTGGTCTTGCCGGAACCCGAACCGCCGACCAGTGCCACGACTTCGCCCTCGTGGATATCGATGCTGACGCCATGCAGCGCCCGCTTTGGCGTTGCCTTCTTCATCAGCGACCGCCGGCCCGGATAATCGACGACGATATCCCGTGCCGAGACCATCGGCGCCTTGGTCTTGTCGATCGTCCGGGTCTCTCCGCGGAACGGCAGGGAGCAAAGCAGTTTCTTCGTATAGGCACGCTGTGGTGCGTCGAGCAGATCGGCGGTGCGTCCTTCTTCGACGATCACGCCCTTTTCCATGACAACGATGCGGTTGGTGTAGCGGGCAACCATCGGCAGGTCGTGACTGATCAGCAGCACGGCGGTGCCTTCCGCCTGCGTCAGTTCCACCATCAATTCCATGACATCGCGCTGGATCACGGCATCGAGCGCCGTCGTCGGCTCGTCGGCGATCAACAGCGCCGGTTTCAGCAGCATGACCGATGCCAGCATGATGCGCTGGCGCATGCCGCCCGAGAATTCATGCGGATAGGAAGTGAGCGCCCCGGCGGGATCGCGGATCCCGACCCGGTTCAGCACGTCAAGGATCCGGCTGCGCCGCTCTTCCTGCGAAAATTTCGTATGCAGCTGCAACCCTTCTTCGAGTTGGCGGCCGACGGTCATCGAGGGATTGAGCGAGGTCATCGGTTCCTGGAAGACGACACCGATTTCCGCACCGCGCAATTGGCGCAATTGCGCAGCGCTCATCGCAAGCACGTCGCGTCCCTTATAGGCAACGGAGCCGCCGATCACCTTGATCGGCGCCGGCAGCAGCGAGATCAGGGCGCGTGTTGCCAGCGTCTTGCCCGATCCGCTTTCCCCGACGATGCCGAAGATCTCGCCTGGCGCGATGTCGAAGCTCACGTTCTTGACGACCTGCACACCGGTGCCGGCGACCTGAAGCGACAGGTTGCGGACATTCAAAAGCGTTTCCTTGGTCATTTCAGTCCCCTCATCCGCGGATCAAGCTTGTCTCGAAGAGCGTCGCCCAGAAGATTGATGCCGAGGAGCGTCAGGGCGATCGCCAGGCCCGGGAAGAGACCCAGCCAGACCGCCTGCTCGATGAATGGCCGGCCGGCGGCCAGCATGTTGCCCCAGGTGGGCGCCGGTGGCGGCACGCCGAGGCCGAGAAAGCTGAGCGCGCTTTCCGAAAGGATCGCCCAGCCGAACATCGAGGTCGCAAGCACGGTGATCGGGGCGATGCAATTGGGGAGGATATGGCGGAACATGGTGTAGAGCTCGCCATTGCCCATCACCTTGGAAGCCTCGATGAACTCCCGCTCGCGCAGCGACAGAACGGCACCCCGGACAACCCGGGCCATCGAGGGCGAATAGGCAATGCCCAGCGCGAAGATGATGCCATATTGGTTGGCGCCGAAGACGGCGAGCAAACCGAGCGCCAGCAAAATGCCCGGAAAGGCGAGAAGCGCATTGTTGACGGCCATGATGACTGCATCGATCCAACCGCGGGCGTAACCGCTGACGAGACCGATCAGCGTGCCGCAGACCGTCGCGAATGTGACCGTCAAGGTGCCGATCCAGACGCTCGCCCGGGCGCCGACGATCAGGCGGCTGAGTACGTCGCGGCCGAATTCGTCGGTTCCGAGCCAGTGGGCGCTGCTTGGCGCCGCCAGCCGCGCGGTGAAGCCGAGCTTCATCGGATCATAGGGGGTCCAGAAAAGGCCTATCGCAGCGGAGATGAGCAATGCGGCAATCAGAATGCTGCCGATGAAGCCGTTGAACGTGACGTTTTTCATTCGGCGACTACCCGCGGATCGAACAAGGGATAGAGCAGGTCGACGACCAAATTGACCAGCACATAGGAAAGCGAGACGAACAGCAGACACCCCTGGATCACCGGGTAATCGCGGGCAAAAATACTGTCGACCATCAGTCGCCCGAGTCCCGGAATGGTGAAGACCGTCTCGATGACGGCAATGCCGCCGAGCAGATTGCCGAGGATCAGACCGATGACTGTCCAGGTCGGGCCGAAGGCATTCTTGAAGGCGTGCCGCCAGAGGACGGCGCTTTCGGAAAGCCCCTTGGCCCGGGCGTGGGTGATATAGTCGAGACGCAGCACTTCCAGCGTCGAGGCGCGTGCCATGCGGATCAACACACCCATCTCGTGAATGACCAGAGTCATGATCGGCAGCACGAGATAGAGCAGGCCGCCGGTGAGGTTGCTGCCGATCGAGACATAGCCGAGCACCGGCAGCCAGCTGAGTTTCAAGCCGAAGAAAAGCAGAAGCAGGAGGCCGAGCCAGAATGTCGGGATCGACAGCAGGATCGTGGCCGTGCCGACCAGCGCAAGGTCCGTCAAACTGTTTTGCCGCCAGGCGGCGATGACGCCGGCCGGCACGGCGATGAGGCTTGCCAGAAGCACGGCGACGACGACGACTTCGGCGCTGACCAGAAAACGTGAAGCGACGAGCGGCAGCACCGCCTCGTCATTGACGATCGAGCGGCCGAAGTCACCCTGCACGACATTGGCGGTCCAGATCAGGAACTGCTCAGGCAGCGATTTGTCGAGGCCGAGTTCCGAGCGCATTGCCGCGATCTGATCCGGCTCAGCCATATCCCCCAGCATCAGTGCCGCCGGATCGCCGGGTATGAAGCGGATCAGGGTGAAGACAGTCACCGAAACGAGGACGATCGTCGGCAATGCCATCAGCAGGCGGTTTAGAACGAATTTCAGCATTTTTGTTCCCCGCGATGGGCGACGGACTGTGCCCGGCGCCATCGGTTTCGTTGCCGCAGACTATGATCGAATGAAGAAATATCCGCAATATTATGCGATTCCGTCATAAGTCTATGCGGAATACGACCGCAACCAAAGCGACTGCGTTCGCGCAAGGCTTCAGGCTAATAGCTTAATTTCAAACGTCTTTTTGCGAAAGCCGGATCTGTCGCTTCAAGGCGTCGCTCAGAGCGTGGGCAGCAATCGAGAGTGGCGTCCCGACCGCCCTCGCCAATCCGAATTCTTGGGTCGCGCGTGGCACGAAAGGACGGTGAACCACCGGCAGGTGGCGATAGAGATTGGCATAAAAGCTGCTGATGATCGTGACCCCAAGGCCATGCGCGACATAGGAACAGGCGGAACTGTTGGTATGTGTCTCGATCTTGACGATCTGCTTGATGCCGGCTCGCCGGAAGGTCTGGTCGAGCGCCATGCGATTCGGCCGTTGGCGCCCGATCAGAATGAGAGGAACGTCGCGCAAATTCTTGACCGTGATTTCCTCCAGTTTCGCAAGAGGATGATCCTTCGGAACGACGCAGACGCTTTCGCCGGTGGCGACGCGCTCGACCTCGATGCCCGGTCCGCTCTCGCCCTCCATGCGCAGAAAGCCGAAATCGATCACCCTCTGCTCGACAAGCTTGTTGATCGCAGTCGTCGTCTCGAAGAAGGTCTCGATCCGCACACCGGGGAAATCCCTGATATAATCGACCAGCATGGCCGGCGCGAAATGCTCCCACATGCTGCTCGGCAGGCCGATGCGGACGATCTCCGGACCGGCGGCGCCGCTTCTTAGGTCCTCCGCATGACCCGACATCCGATCGACCGCCAGCAAGATGTTCTCGGCATCGCGGGCAAGAAGCAGGGCCTCGGGCGTGGGAATGAGACGGCCTTTGTCGCGCACAAAAAGCGACATCGAAAGATCCGCCTCGAGCTGCTGGAGGAGGCGGCTGACACCGGACTGGCTGAGACCCATCGTCTTTGCCGTGGCAATCGTCGACCCCGTCGCCAGAAGCGTGCGCAGGACTTCCAGTTGCTTGATATTCATGCGTTTGCGATCCCCCGGGACAGTCCAAGCACCGTCATCATGCCCAGTCCGAAATGCTTTGAAGGAAGAGGCTGGCGGCCTTGGGCATCGGAAATTTCTCGCCGCTGATCAGCGCGTAGGCAACCGGCAGTTCCGGTTCGAGCGGGATGAACTGCAGCGGCAGCGTCGCATATTCGCGGGCGATGATCTCACCGACCAGCGCAATGCCGAGCCCTTGGGCGGCCAGAGCGCAGGCACTCGCCACCGAATGCGCCTCGAGCAGGGGGCGTTGGCGGATGCCGGCGTTGTAGAACAACGCCTCCAGCTCATGGCGAACCGGCCGCTCCCTGTTCAGCATGATCAGATCCTGCCCCTTCAGCTCGCCGACCGACAATAGGCGGCTGCCGGCCTTGGGATGATCATTATGCAGGACGCAAACAATCCGCGACGACAGGATCTTCTCCTGTTTCAACCCCGGGCTCATCAGTGGCAGCCGCGCGAAACCGAGATCGGCTTCGCCGTCGGCCACCATCCGTTCGATTGCCAGATAGCTGCCGGACGCGACTTCGACGCGCATCGGACCATTGGCGGCGAGAAAATTCTTCACCAGCTTCGGAATGCGCGTCGAGGAAAGGCTGGAGGGAAAGGCGAGCCGCAGCATGATCTCGCGCGACCGACCGCTCTCGAGCTCCATCGCCGCGGTTTTCAAGGCGCGCAGCCGGTCGGAAATGGCCCGGATTTCCGGGCCGAGCTGCAGCCCCTCGCGGGTCGGTTGAAGCCGGTTCTTTTCCCGTTCGAAAAGCCGGACGCCGAGATAGTCTTCGAGTTGCTGCAGCAAGCGGCTGGCGTTCGATTGCGAGATCCCGAGCTCGACGGAAGCGGCGATCGTCGAGCCCGTCGCGGCGATGGCGTCATAGGCCTCGATATGCTTCAGGCTGATCGCCGCACTCGTGTCTCGCGCCATTCTATCTCCAATGTCGATAGCCCTACCCGCGATCCGCATAAGATTGCGGAGCTGCGGAAAGTTGAACATTTTCCGCCGAGAACCAAACTCACGGAAAGACTTTCGTCAATGGCCACCATTCTCCGGAAGATCGCGGAACAGGTCCTGTCGCGAACAACGTTCTCAGACGTCGCCATGGAGCGGGCAAGAGATGCTGCGGTGGACACCATCGGCTGCATGATTGCCGGCCGGGGCGATGAGAGCATTGCGGCACTCATTCGCGCCTTCGACGGGGAAATCGCCGGAGGCGGCGAAGCGCGGCTCGTCACCGGCGGCTCCGCCTCGCCCTCTTTCGCCGCACTCATCAACGCAACCGCGGCGCATGCGCTGGATTTCGATGACAATTTCCATCCGGCGAGGGCGCATGCTTCCGCGGTGCTGGTGCCGGCGCTGCTGGCGGTTCTGACCAGCGGCAAGGTGACGAGCGGAAGACGGTTTCTCGAGGCCTACCTCGCCGGGCTGGAAGCGCAGGCGGCGGTCGGCTTTGGCGTCAATCCCTCTCACTACAACAGGGGCTGGCACGCGACAGCGACGGTCGGCAGCATCGGGGCTGCGGCTGGCGTGGCACGGCTTCTCGGCGCCGACGAAGAGAGACTCGTCGCGGCGATGAGCCTGGCGACGAGCTTCGCCTGCGGCCCGAAAGGGCAATTCGGCACGACCGCCAAACCGCTTCACGCCGGCATTGCCGCGCGCCATGCCGTGGACGCGGCGCGCATGGCGCTGGCCGGCATGAGCGGGCGGCCGGATATCCTCGAGCGGCCGCAAGGTTTCCTCGATCTCTTCGGGGGCAATGATGCCAAGGGCTGGCAGGGCCTGACCTTCGAGGAGGAACATGTCATCGAAAGCCGAGGCGTGGTGACCAAGCGCCATCCCTGTTGCGCCTCGACCCATCGCGCCATCGACGCGCTTCTGGATCTGAAGCAGGAGCGTGGGCTTCTGGCTGGCGACATTGCCCGGATCGAGACAAAAGTCGGCATATCCGCTGCCCGCAACCTCGCTTATCCCGACCCCATCGATGAGATGCAGGCCCGCTTCTCGATGCAATATTGCCTGGCGACAGCTTTCCTCAAAGGCTCCCTTAGCCTTTCGGATTTTACGCGGCAGGAGATTGGGCGGCCGGAAATCCGGGAACTCATGCCGTGCATCGAAATGCAGTCCTATTCGGCCGAAGAGGAAAAAGGCGTGGAGCGCCTCCCGCACGTCGTCACCGTCACGACGCGCGATGGGGGCATCTTGAGCAAGTCTCGCTTGCATGCAAAGGGATCGCTCGAAGCGCCGATGAGTGTGCATGAACGCGAAGTCAAGTTCATGGACTGCTTGCGCTGGGGAAATCGGAATGTGTCCGAGGCCTCTTTCCTGCAGCTTCGCAAGCTTGCCGATTTTGAAAACCTGTCCGGCGACGATGCCGTCTGGAGACTGATCACCGACCATCAGTCGCCTTGACAAGCCACGGCGGCGGATCGGCGGCGGGGAAAATCTCCCCGCCAACATCAACGTTCAGGCCGCGGACTTCTAGGCGAGGTATTTCGTAAACCAGTCGACCGTTCGCTGCCAGGCGAGCTTGGCTGCCGCTTCGTCGTAGCGGGGGGTGGAATCATTGTGAAAGCCGTGATTGACGTCGGGATAGATGTAGCCCTCGAATGTTTTTCCCGATGCCTTCAGCGCAGCTTCATAGGCCGGCCAGCCTTCGTTGATCCCCTTGTCCAGCCCGGCATAATGGAGAAGCAAGGGCGCCTTGATCTTCGGCACGTCCTCGGCGCGCGGCTGCCTGCCGTAAAAGGGCACGGCTGCGGCAAGTTCCGGATAGGCCACCGCCGCGGCGTTGGCGACGCCGCCGCCATAGCAGAAGCCGGTGATGCCGACCTTGCCGGTGGTGAGATCGTTATGCATCAAAAATTCGACCGCCGCGAAGAAGTCGTTCATCAGCTTTTCCGGGTCGACCTTCTGCTGAAGCTCCCGCCCCTTTTCGTCATTGCCGGGGTAGCCTCCGACCGACGTCAGGCCATCCGGGGCAAGTGCTACGAAACCCGCCTTTGCCACGCGGCGCGCCACATCCTCGATATAGGGGTTCAGGCCCCTGTTCTCGTGAACGACCACCACGGCCGCAACTTTGCCGGTCACGTTTTTCGGGCGGACGAGATAGGCGCGCACATCTCCATTTCCCTTTGGCGAGGGATAGGTGATGTATTCGGCTGATATATCGGGATCGGTGAACTCGACCTGGGTCGCCAGCGCATAGTCAGGGCTCAGCGACGCAAGAATGGCGGCGGCCGTCACGCCGCCGACGGCGAATTTGCCGGCCCGGTCGAGAAACTCACGCTTGGTAATTCTCCCGTGGGCGTAATAATCGTAGAGTTCGAGAAGTTCCTGAGGGAAATCCTTGGCTGTCATACGCGTCATGATGGCTCCTCCTGCCTCCTTGTTCTCGCACCATCCTACACAGGTAAGCTCGCGACTCTTTTCAACATTTCGCGAGTTTCGCGTGAGCTTGTCGGCTGGGGCAACCGGCGCTGGATGACTGACTTGGCTTCGGGAGGATGCGCGCCAACGTCCATCTGGCGAACCGCGTCCGCCCAGTTGTTGCAAGCAATGGGCCGCCGGCTATCGATCTATGAAAATTAATTTCATACTCGCGCTTTGAGGCCCGTTTTCTATTGACGCCTCTCGATTTTTGTCCCAACTTAAAGAAAATAAATTACTAAATGGGAACTTGATCGGCATGAAAGTGGGAATCATTGGGCTAGGATTCCGGCTCGGCTATCTCGGCTATGTTTTCAAGGCAATCGATAGCAGCTTCGACATTGTCGGCTATGTGGATCCGGAACCCGCCGGACTTCCCGGATTGACGGAAAAGGGCATTTCAGTCGGCAAGGCCTATGGTTCGCCGGAAGAACTCCTCGCTTCCGAAAAGCTCGATCTGCTGATGATCGGCTCCCCCAATCACCTCCATCTCGACCATATCAGGCTCGGCCTTCAGGCCGGTCTCAAGGTCTTCTGTGAAAAGCCGATCGTCACGACCATCGCAGAAAGCATCGAGCTTGCCCATCTGATGGCAAAATTCGGCCACGAGCGGCTGATGGTCGGTCTCGTGCTGCGTTATTCCCCTCTTTATAAGGATCTCCGCGCCATCCAGGCCGAGGGCAAGCTCGGTCAGATCGTGTCGATCGAGGCCTCCGAACATATCGAGCCTTATCACGGCGCCTTCTTCATGCGCGACTGGCGCCGCTATGAGCGTTACTCCGGCAGCTTCATGCTGGAGAAATGCTGCCATGACCTTGATCTTTACAATGGCGTCGTCGGCGCACGGCCGGAACGCGTCGCCAGTTTCGGCGGCCGCAAGAGCTTTACTCCGGCCAACGATCCGGCGCGCGAGGGCATCAACGACCTCGAACTTTTTCACCGCAAGCCGAGCGGATGGATGGGCTCGGACAAGGTCTTCGACAGCGATGCCGATATCATCGACTATCAGGTGGCGATCGTCGAATATGCCAATGGCGTCGGCATGAACTTTCACACCAATCTGAACGTGCCCGACCAGTTCCGCCGTTTCGCCATCATGGGGTCGCGCGGCATGGCCGAAGGCGATTTCGTGCGCGGCTATCTCGACGTTCACGAACAGCTGACCGGCAACAAGGTGGTCGAAAACAAATATGCCGCCACCGAGCTCTCCCAGCATTACGGCGCCGATGAACAGATGGCGAGCGACCTGCTTGAAAGCGTGCGCACCGGGCTCGAACTTCCCGTTTCCACGCTGAATGCGCTCGAAGCCGGCATTCTGGCTCTGGCGATGGACGAGGCGAGGATGAAGAAAACGGTCGTCGATCTCAGACCGATCTGGGACCGTTTCGACGAAGCCCTTCACGCAAGAGCGGCTTGAGGAGAGCGGCAAGATGAGTGTTCAAAGAAGCACGGTCATCTTCGCCTGGATCCTTCTTCTCCCGGCTGTCCTCTATGTTCTGGCGATCGTCGCCTATCCGCTGGTCGATACGTTCATTCTCTCCTTCACCGATGCATCGCTGAGGAAGACCACCAATTGGGTGGGCTGGATCAACTACGAGAAGATCTTCAATGAGCGGTTTGCGGAAGTCATCTTCCGGACCTTCATCTGGACGTTCTTCTCGGTCGCCCTGAAAATGGTGATCGGCACCTTCGGCGCATGCATGCTGAATGCGGCGGTGCCGGGGCGCTCATTATTCCGGCTTTTGACCATGCCGCCATGGATCGTGCCGATGGCCATTGGCATCTTCATGTGGGGCTGGATGTATAACGGCCAGTTCGGAATGATATCAGGCCTGTTGCAGCGCTTCGGTCTCGTCGACGGCCCGGTCGCCTTCCTCGCCTATGGCAGTACCGCCTTCTGGGCAACGATCATCACCGATGTGTGGATTGGTGTGCCGCTGGTGACGATCTACTTCCTGGCGGCGATCCAATCCATTCCGAAGGATCTCTACGAGGCTGCCTGGACCGACGGCGCCGGCCGCTGGTACCGCTTCCGCCGCATCACCCTGCCGCTGATGGTTCCGGCGATCATCACCATGTCGATGCTGTCGCTGATCGCCACCTTCAACTCGTTCGACATCATCTGGATCCTGACGCAGGGCGGACCGAGCGGCGAGACGACGACGATGATCATCGATACCTATCAGACGGCGATCGGTTCGAAGAAATACGGGGAAGGTGCAGCGCGCGCTGTGTTGATCTGCATCTTCCTGTCGCTCTTCTGCTTCGCCTATTTCCGCGTCACCCGCCGTCTCAATCCGGAGAAGCGCGCATGAGCAGTGCCTCCATGATCGACCGTTACCGCTGGTGGGAAATCATCCTGATCTATTGCGGCATCGCAATGTTTCTGTTCTTCGTGCTGTCGCCCTTCGTCGAGGGCTTCCTGGTGTCGCTGAAGCCGCTCGCCCAGCTCTTTTCCTCGCCCTACCGCTTCTGGCCGGAGAACGGCTCGTTCGAAGCCTACCGGACAATGTGGATCAGCGTGCCGGGCTTCGGGCGCTATATCTTCAACTCGTTCTTCATCTCGATCATCGTCACGCTGATCGTGCTCTGCCTCGTCATTCCGGCGGCTTACGCCTTCGCGAAGTTCGAATTCAAGGGCATGGGGATCCTGCTCGGCGCGTTCCTGACGGTGAACATGTTCTCCGGCGCCGTGCTGTTGATCCCGCTCTTCCGGCTGATGCGCAGCATGGGCGTGCTCAACACCTATCTCGCCATGATCGTGCCGGGCGTCGCCTTCCTGATCCCGTCGGCGATCTGGCTGTTGCGCACCTATATGATCCGCATTCCACAGGAGCTCAACGAAGCGGCCTACATGGATGGCGCCAGCCATTTCTACACGCTGCGCCGTGTCATCCTGCCCATTGCGATGCCGGGGATTATCGTCGTCGCCATAACCACCTTCATCGGCGCTTACGCCCAGCAATTCATCTTCGCGCTGACGTTCAACTCGAAGAGCGAATACATGCCCTTGCCGGTGGGGCTCTTTGCTTACTTCGGCAAGCAGGAGGTCATCTGGAACGAACTGATGGCGGCTTCCTTCGTCGGTATCGCGCCGGCGATGGTCGTCATCTTCTTCCTTCAGCGCTACCTTGTCGGCGGGCTGACCGCCGGTGCGGTGAAACAATAAGACCAAAAAACGAGTGAACAGCTAACACAAGAATGGGAGTCACGACGTGAGCATTACCATCAAGACAGGCCTGATGGCCCTCGCCTTGCTCGGTTCGACGGCATTGACCGCAGTCACTGCCCAGGCGGCCGACAAGGAAATCAGCTGGATCTATTGCGGCGACACGATCGACCCGGTCCATACCAAATACATCAAGCAGTGGGAAGAAAAGAACGCAGGTTGGAAGGTCACGCCCGAAGTTGTCGGCTGGGCGCAGTGCCAGGACAAGGCAACGACGCTCGCCGCCGCCGGCACGCCCGTTGCCATGGCCTATGTCGGCTCGCGCACGCTGAAGGAATTCGCGCAGAACGACTTGATCGTCCCGGTGCCGATGACCGATGACGAAAAGAAGAGCTACTATCCGCACATCGTCGACACGGTGACCTTCGAGGATACCCAGTGGGGCGTCCCGATCGCTTTCTCCACCAAGGCGCTTTACTGGAACAAGGACCTCTTCAAGCAGGCCGGCCTCGATCCCGAGAAGCCGCCGAAGACCTGGGCTGAGGAAATCGAGATGGCCAAGACCATCAAGGAAAAGACCGGCATTCCGGGCTTCGGTCTCTCCGCCAAGACCTTCGACAACACGATGCACCAGTTCATGCATTGGGTTTACACCAACAACGGCGCGGTGACGGATGCCGAAGGCAAGGTCACGCTCGACAGCCCACAGATTCTCGCCGCACTGAAGGCCTACAAGGATATCGTCCCCTACTCCGAGGAAGGCCCGACGGCCTATGAGCAGAACGAAGTCCGCGCCATCTTCCTCGACGGCAAGGTCGCCATGATCCAGGCAGGATCGGGCGCCGCCTCCAGGCTGAAGGAGACGAAGATTGCCTGGGGCATTGCGACGCTGCCGCTGGGTCCCGACGCCAAGGGGCCCGGCACGCTGCTGATCACCGACAGCCTGGCGATCTTCAAGGGTTCGGGGGTCGAGGAGAAGGCGACGGAATTCGCCAAGTTCATCACCTCGCCCGACGTCCAGTCGGAATACGAGCTGCAGGGCGGTGCCGGCCTGACCCCGCTGCGCCCGTCGGCAAAGGTCGACGAGTTCGTCGCCAAGGATCCTTACTGGAAGCCGCTCATCGAGGGTATCAACTATGGTGGTCCCGAACCGCTCTTCACCGACTACAAGGGCTTCCAGAACTCGATCATCGAGATGATTCAGTCGGTGGTGACGGGCAAGGCCGAACCGGAAGCTGCGCTGAAGAAGGCTGCCGGCGAAATCGAAGCGTTCAAGTAAACCGCTTTGGACTCTTTGGGATCGCGGGTGCACAGCCCGCGATCCCTCCCCGATCGAATGTGCGACAAGGCCGCCGGTGGAGACAGATTTTTGGGACAGCTCCTTCTCAACAAAGTTCAGAAGTTCTATGGCGACTACGAAGTTCTGAAGGGCGTGCAGCTCGAGGTGAGGAACGGCGAGTTCGTCGTCTTCGTCGGCCCGTCAGGCTGCGGCAAATCCACCCTGCTGCGCATGATTGCCGGTCTCGACGCGACGAGCGCGGGCGATATCGTTATCGATGGTATCAGGGTCAATGACCTGCCGCCGGTCAAGCGCGGCATCGCCATGGTGTTCCAGTCCTACGCGCTCTATCCGCACATGACTGTTTTCGAAAACATTGCCTTCCCGCTTCGCGTCGAAAGGATGGAAGAGGAAAAGCTCAAGGCCAAGGTGGAAAATGCCGCCCGCATCCTTCACCTCGAACAGCGGCTGCAGCAGAAACCCGGCATGCTCTCCGGTGGCCAGCGCCAGCGCGTCGCGATCGGCCGCGCCATCGTGCGCGAACCGAAGATCTTCCTGTTCGACGAGCCGCTTTCCAACCTCGACGCAGCACTGCGCGCCGACATGCGCATCGAGCTTGCCAAGCTGCACAGGCAGTTGAAGGCGACGATGATCTATGTGACGCACGATCAGGTCGAGGCGATGACCATGGCCGATCGTATCGTGGTGCTCGATTCCGGCGATATCTCGCAGACGGGGGCGCCGCTGGAGCTTTATCACAAGCCGGCAAACCAGTTTGTCGCCGGCTTCATCGGCAATCCGAAAATGAATTTTCTTCCCGTGACCTGCAAGGGCGTCAGCGCCAATGGCGTCGAGGTTGATTATCAAGGCCAGACAGCCGTTCTGCCCGTGACGCCGCGTGACGGCATGGCCGGCAAGGCATTGACGCTCGGCATCCGGCCGGAGCATATCCAGCTCGGCGGCGGCGATATCGTCTTTACCGTGACGCCGACGGTCATCGAGCGCCTCGGGGCAAATACGGTCGCTTACGCCTCGCTGAACGGCGAAGCCGAGAATTTCTGCGCCATGCTGCCCGGCAGCGTCGGCATCCGCGCGGATGCGCCTGTCGCAACCGGCATCAATGCTGCGGACTGCCACCTCTTCGACGAGGCGGGCATTGCCTTCGAGCGGCGCGTGGAACTGACCGAAATCGATATGAACCTGATCAATCCGACGGCCGCTTGAGCCGGCTCGGTGTCGGCGAGCGCGATCTCGGCAAGCGTTGGGGGCATAATCGATGCTGTACAGAGGAAGGCATTGGTGGACTTGATGACTTACGCAGGCCAGCTCGTTCCCAACAGATCCAGACGCATCGCGAGGACGAAAGATCAAAGCGAGACTGCCAAAGGTCACTTGATTGCTGGGCCCTCTCGTTCGGTCAACACGCTTGTTGACCGCAGGCACCGGCGCTATGCAAGCCATTGTATGTGAGGAGTGGGCGTTGATCGCGCCCTTCATGTCAGCTCCGAGCAAGGCCGGTCGGCCGTGCAAATGGCCCATGCGCCCACCCCTTTGCGTCAGACCAACTCGGATAAGGAAGTTGGGTCGAACCCTTTCAATCCCGAAAAACCGCCGTCTTCAACTTTGGCGACCCAATTCGGATCAGTGAGCAGCGCGCGACCCACCGCAATCAGGTCGAACTCATTCCGATCCATTCGCTCGATTAAGCGATCGAGGCTAGCTGTGGTTGATCCCTTGCCGACGAAGGCGCTGGCAGTAACGTCGTTGTCAAGGCCCACCGATCCGACCGCGATTGTTGCGGCACCCGTCACTTTCTTTGCCCAGCCTGCGCCATTGAGACCATTCTCGCCGTCAATCTCCGGGAATTCCGGTTCCCAGAAGCGGCGTTGCGACATGTGAAGGACATCGACTCCCGCCTCGACCAACGGTAATAGCCAGGTCTCCATTTCTGCTGGCGTTTCTGCGAGGCGCACGCTGAAATCTTGTTGCTTCCATTGACTGACGCGCATGATGATCGGGAAGTCGGGGCCTACCGCTTCACGCATGGCGCTGACGATCTCGACCGCAAAGCGCGAGCGTTCCTTAATCGTTGGTCCGCCGTACCGGTCCGTCCGCAGATTGGTGCCCGCCCAGAAGAATTGATCGATCAGATAGCCGTGCGCGCCGTGGATCTCGATGGTGTCGAAACCAAGCCGCTTGGCGTCTGCCGCGGCTTTGGTGAAGGCTGCGATAGTATCTGCGATGTCCTCTTCGGTCATCGCCACGCCGCGCGCGTCACCGGGTGCGTCGAGACCGGACGGACTTTCCACCGGGGCATCGGGCTCCCAATTATTGATGTAGCGCGTCGCTCCCGTGTGCCAGATCTGTGGCCCCATACGACCTCCAGCACCATGGACAGCGTCAATCACATTCTTCCACCCCTGCAGTGCCGCATCGCCATGAAAGAACGGGATTCCGCTGTCGTTGCGGGAGGCAGGGCGATTGACCACGGTGCCTTCAGATAAGATCAGTCCGGCGCGACCTTCTGCCCGGCGCCGATAGTAATCAGCGCTCGCCGACCCCGGCACGCCTTCAGACGCAAAAAGGCGGGTCATGGGCGCCATGACGATGCGATTTTTGAGTTCAAGCGACCGGATCGTGAAGGGTCGAAACAGGCTGCTTGTATTGGGACTGGGCATCAGTAGAACTCCGTTGCGTTGAACGAAGCTACAGGTATATGAAGTAAACCTAGCGTCAATCAGGCACTTGAAGTCGCCTAGGTATATCGAAGGAAACCATCATGCTTGAACTGGAACCGCTCTGCTTTTCTTCTGAATGTCCGAGCCGAGCTCTATTCGATCAGATTGCTGACAAGTGGTCGATGATGGTGATCGCGGTTCTTGATGACGGACCGCAGCGCTTCAATGCCATTCGCCGCCGCTTGCAAGGCGTGACTCAGAAGGCTCTCACTCAGTGCCTCCGTCGCCTTGAACGGAACGGTCTCATAGCGAGAGAGGTAATTTCACTGTCGCCAGTGGCTGTACAATATCAGCTGACGCCACTTGGCCAGACGTTACGTGAACCCCTCCAAGAACTCCACAAGTGGACGTTGGTGAAACTGCCGGAGGTCGCCGTAGCAAGAGAAGCTTTCGACAGGAGTTCGCGGTCGGGCTGGACAACCCCTACCAGCCCGAATGTAAGAGCCAGCCGCAAATTAAGTTGAGTGATTTCAGTAATTTGTGATTCTCTGTGGTTTGCGAAGACTACGGAGGATCGAGATGGCCGGGACTGAAACCACTCGGGAGCACCATGACCGCAGGCACCTGCGCTATGAAAGTGACCGTACGGATGAGGAGTGGCGTTGATCGCGCCCTTCATGCTAGCCCCGAGCAAGGTCGGTCGGCGCGCAAATGTCCCATGCGCGAGCTTTGCGTCACTCCCCTGACCTGAACGGACCCCTACCAGACGAGACCGCGGGCCGCGACTTCCTCGACGCGGGTGACGATGCCGCCGCGATGGAAGACCATCGTATCGAACAGGTTGGAGACCACGCAGGTGTGGTTCGGGATGATGAAGAGCTTCTCGCCGATCTGCGGGCGGGGGCCGGTGCAATTCGCGAGGTCGATGACGCCGTGTTCTTCCGAGAGGCTGGTGATCCGCGCTTGGGGATAACCGACGATCAGGCCGTAGTCGCTGAAGCCCTGGAGATCCGAGGTCAGCGCCTTTGAGCCGGCATCGATGACGGCGCGGTCGGCATTTGGCCGTGACACCACGGTCGCCAGCACATGCATGGCGCAATCGTCCTCGGTGCAATGGCCCATGCGCACCATCTGGCGGTCGTTGTAGATATAGGTGCCGGCGCGGTGTTCGGTGGCCGATTTGACGAGATGGGCCTCGAAGAGGCTGGGTGTGCCGCCATTGCTGACGATCTGGCAGGTTATGCCTTCGGCTTTCAGCTGTGCCAGCGTTTCAGCGATGAAGGCTTCCACGGCGGCCGCCGATTGCGGCTTCGGATAGGTCACGATGCCGCCGAAGGTCAGTCCGTCGGCGGCGGCGATGCGCTTGGCGAGCGAGGCCGCCTCCCCCGGCGTCTGTACGCCGCAGCGGCCGCCGCCGGTATCGCATTCGACCAGGACGTTCAGCGGCTTGTGGCCGGAGAAATGTGCTGCCAGGCCGTCTACCGTCACTTCGCTGTCGGCGACGACCTTCAGCGCTGAAATCCTGTCGTTCAGCCTGGCCAGCCGCTCGATTTTCTGCGGTCCGAGGATGTTGAAGGTGATGAGGATGTCCTCGAAGCCGGCTGCGGCGAAGACTTCGGCTTCCGTCACCTTCTGGCAATTGATGCCCTTGGCGCCCGCGGCAGTCTGCGCGACGGCCAGGGCCGGGATCTTGTGCGTCTTGATATGCGGCCGGAAGTTCAGCCCGTGCTGATCCATATAGGATTGAACGCGGGCGATGTTTGCCGCCAGCCTGTCTTCGTCGATCACGGGACGCGGCGTCGAGAGATCGGCGATCCTGTCGCCCGCCTTGGCGACGACGGCAAACGGGGTGTCAGGCATCTAGGCGGCTCCGCGTTCTATCCCATGTGGATCGGCGACGATCGGCCAGATGGTCTTCGGTGCCCGCTGGTATGGCGTCGTTGCCGGATTATTGGGATAGGGCGTTCCGGCGGAGCAGTAAAGGATTTCCGCTGCGATCTTCGAGAAGGAGGCGAAGAAGTGGTTGGTGGATTTGATCACCAGGATCTTCTGCCTGGTGGGATCGATGCCCATCACCGAAAAAAGGCTCGGATCGAAGCTTTGGGCGCGGGTGGAATTGAGGATGATGTCGATGCCGTCAAGCACGATATGGGCGGCATCGCCGAAAGGTGCGAGGCTCTCGCCGAACTGCATCTCGGCATTCTTCAAGAGCTTGACGATCTTCACGGTACCGTCGATGGGATTGCCGGTGCCGGGTGCCGACTTGGCGCCGAAGCGCAGCGGAATCTCCGCCCCCTCGCCCGCCGCAAAACAGATCTGCACGGCCACCGGATCCCAGATCGTGCCGATCGCGGCGCTGGTGACGCCGCGGGCCAGGAGTTCGCCCAGGACGACAGTGGCATCCCCTGCCGTGCCGCCGCCCGGATTGTCCCAGACGTCGGCAATGACGACGGGCCATGCGGTGGCGGCCATCGCCCGCGACACGGCTTCCTTCTCGTCGATCTGCGGGACCATGAAGGTGCCGCGCTTGGAAAACAGCTCCAGGCCGAGTTCGCGCGCCAGAGCCGCGCCCTTTTCCGGCTTGTCGTCGGTGACGACAAGCAGCTTCGTTCCCATTTCGGGAACGTCGCCCACCATGAAACCGTGGATCACCGAGATCGACAGGATGTCCGGATCATCCTTCTCGATCCGCATGATCTTGTCGACGAAGGAGCGCATCGGCTCGCGCGATGTCGGGAAGACGTCGATCATCTTGCAGTCGAATACCGACATATCAGGCTTGACCCGGCCTTCCAGTGTTTCCACGGCGATGCGCCAGAGATCCTCGGCGCGATCGACGAAATCCGTATGCGGAAATTCCTTGAAATAGACGGCGAAATCGAGTGCCGCGACGCGTTTTGCCGTGAGATGGCTGTGCGGATCGAGTTCGGCGCAGATTAGCACGTCGGGCCCGACCATCTCGCGCATGCGCGCGAGAAGATCGCCTTCCGTGTCCTCGTATCCGGCGGCCACCATGGCGCCATGCAGGCCCATCACGACAGCGTCGACCGGCATTGCCGCGCGGAGTTGATCGAGGATTTCGTCACGCAATTCTTCGTAGGTCGCCCGGTTGACGAGACCGGCGGGATCGGCCCAGGTGGCGGTTCCCTCGATCAGCTCCCAACCTTTTTCTCGGGTGACGCGCCTTCCGACGGTGATCGGCGCGGTGCAGAGCGTCGGCGTTTCCGGATGTTGGCCCGGCGGGGCATAAAGCGAGGCTTCGAATGCGCGGCGATCCACGCAGATCGGGGAAAAGGTGTTGGTCTCGGTCGCCAGTGCTGCGGTGAAAATGCGCAAGAAAGTGGCCTTCGTGTTGTCGTCCCCGCGTCAACCCATCGGGTTCGGCAGGTAGCCGGTGAAACCTGAGATTTTCCAGCGTCCTTGGTGAAGCCTGCAATAATAAAGCGTCTGCCATTGCATGATATCGCGGGTGCCGTCAGGCTTGGAAATGCCGCCGTCGAATTTCTTGCGGACAAGCGCCATGTCGCCTTCGATCTCGATATCCTCAAGCGTCGTCGTGGTGAAGATCGCCGTGCGCGCATCTTCCGCGAAACTCTGTGCGGCGAAATCCCTGGCCTGCCTCAGCCATTCCTCGCGATAGGCCGACAGCGTCGGAAATGCGAGGCGCCACTTGTCGGGGCTGACGGCCTTCTGACCGTCGATGCCGATGAAGCCCTCTTCGACGAAGTCATGCTCGACCATCGACCAGTCGGCGGCCAGAAAGGCATCGATATCGCGCGGAACGAGCATTTCCCAGATCGCAGACCGGGCACTGTCGGACGGGAAAGGATTTAGGAAAGGATCGCGCATGTTTGCCCCGGATTGAAATTCTTTTCATAAATCGCGTTTTTCACTGGTCAAATTCCGCTTTCTATGGTCATTTGTCAACTTATCAAGAAAATAATTTGCAAGGACTTCAGCATGCCCATCAAGCGCTATGGCACTGTTCAAACCGGCGCCGGCGGCAAGGCGCTGCCTTTCGCACGTGCGGTCGAAGCCGACGGATGGCTGTATGTTTCCGGGCAGGTTGCGATGGAAGATGGCGAAATCATCGACGGTAACATCATTGCCCAGACCCACAAGACGATCGCCAATGTGCTGGCGATCCTCGATGAGGCCGGGTACGGGGTCGAGGACGTCGTGCGCGTCGGCGTCTGGCTCGACGATCCGCGCGACTTCTGGACCTTCAATAAAATCTATCAGGAGTATTTCGGCGAACATCCGCCGGCACGCGCCTGTGTGCAATCGTCGATGATGGTCGATTGCAAGGTTGAGATCGACTGCGTGGCCTATAAGAAGAAGGATGGATAGCGCGCCATCGGGGGGACGGGTTTGGATATCTTTTCGACATTGCAGGAAGACAAGAGCCGGCTCTCCCCCTCCGAGAGCCGCATCGCGGAAATCATCGTCAACGACTTCGAGTTTGCCGTGAACGCCTCGATCATCGAGCTGGCGGAACGGGCCGAGGTATCGCCGCCGACCGTCACCCGTTTTTGCCGTCGGCTGGGTTGCGAAAGTTTCTCCGACTTCAAGGTGCAGCTCGCCCGAACCGCCCATATCGGCGTGCGTTATCTGAAACCGGAATCGAAAAGCACCGACCCGGCCGATGTGGCCCAGGATATCATCACCAAGGCCCAGAACGCGTTGTTTCTCCTGCACCGGTCGCTTGATCTCGCCGCGATCGAAGCCGCCGTTTCGCATATCGCCAAGGCCGATATGATTTACGCCTTCGGCTCGGGCGGCAATTCGTCGATGATCGCGGACGAACTCCAGAATCGCCTCTTCCGTCTCGGGTTGCGCATCACGGCAAGTTCCGACCACAGCATGCAGCTGATGATGGCTGCCGCGGCAAGGCCCGGCGACGTGTTGATCGGCTCCTCCTTCTCGGGACGCAATACGGAGCTGGTGCGGGCCTTCGAGCTTGCCCGCCAGGCCAAGGTGAAGACGATCGCTCTGACCCAGACGGCAAGCCCGGTTGCCAAGGCTGCCGAGATCGTCGTGCCGATCGACCTTCCCGAAGGCAGCAATATCTATCGCCCGACCTCCACGCGCATCGCCTACATCGCGACGGTCGATATTCTGTCGAGCCTGGTCGCCTACGCCGTTCAGCCAAAGGCGACGACCACGCTTCGGCGCATCAAGCAGCAGCTGGTCATTCACCGCGACGGCGACGACCGGCAATTGCTTGGAGATTGAGGTTCATGAACGGGAGCGACAGGAAATGACGCAGTCGATAGCCATCGTGACCGGCGCTGCAGGCGATATCGGCGCGGCGATCGCCGCACGGCTCGCCGATGACCACGACGTCGTGCTGCTCGCCGACATCGATGCTGCCGCTGCGGCTGCCGTGGCGTCAAAACTCGGGCCGGGCAATCGTTTCGTGGCCGTCGGATGCGACGTGACCAACGAGACGAGCATTGCCGAATTGGCAAGGCGTGCGGCGGAGATCGGTGTGGTTCGGACCCTCGTCAACAATGCCGGTGCGGCCCGCGCCACCAACCTGCACGAGACGACGCCGGAGATCTGGCGGGCGGACGTTGCGCTCAATCTCGAAGCGGCATTCTTATGTTTCCGCGCATGCGAGCCCATGCTGAAGGCCTCGAAGGGCTCCGTCGTCAACATCGCCTCGGTCAACGGCCTGCATGTCTTCGGACACCCTGCCTATAGCGCCGCCAAGGCAGGCCTTCTGCATTTTACCCGGTTGGTTGCCGTGGAATACGGCAAGTTCGGCATCCGCTCCAATGCCGTCGCACCCGGCACGGTGAAGACGCAGGCCTGGGAAGCACGCGCAAGCGCCAATCCAAATGTTTTCGAGGAAGCTCGCCGCTGGTATCCGCTGCAGCGCGTCGTCGATCCGAAAGACGTCGCCAATGCCGTGGCCTTCCTTGCCGGTCCTCTTGCCGCAGCGATCACAGGCGTCTGCCTGCCAGTCGATTGCGGCCTCACGGCTGGCCAAGCCGAACTGGCGCGGACCTTCTCGCAATCGGAACATTATTGAAATCCAGAGCGGTTCATCTTTTCATGGAAGCGCCGAACCGCTCTAACTTTTTGTTTTTACGCAATTCCGGACGAAAAACCGCTTCGCACTTTTCCTGGAATTGCTCTAGAGGAATACGAGAGGAGCAGGTTGTGAAGCCGGCTTACTTCGGATCGATGACCGCATGAGCCGCCTTTTTCCCGATGTCTTCCGCAATCCGGCGATCCGCGCCAGCATGATCGCCATTTTTACCTTCGGGATGGCGGGGGCGATGACCGCACCCTACCGTTCGATCGTCGGTATCCGCGAATTGGGCTTGAGCGACGGCCTCTATTCCTTCCTGAGTTTTGTCTCGGCGGCGGTGAACGTCGTCATCAGCATCCTGCTCGGCAATCTCGCCGATCGGCTGGGCGAGTACAGGTCGACGATGATCGGCGCCTGCCTGTTCGGCATCGCCGGCTACGGCATGGTCTACGCTTTTCCCACAGCCGCCGTCTTCGTCATCAGCGGCTTGCTGCCGCTGCCGATTTACGGGGCGCTGAACTCGCTGCTGTTTGCCAATGCGCGCGCGGCGATGCACGGCATGAACCGAAGCGACATGGTGACGGCCAACTCCGGTGTGCGCGCCATGATCTCGCTGTCCTGGGTGCTGATCCCGGGGATAACAGGCCTCATGCTGTCCGGCGCATCGAGCATGCTGCCGGCCTATCTCTTTGCCGCCATCTCATGTCTGCTCTGCCAGGCAATCATCATCTTCGCCCTGCCCAAGCGGTCGGCAACGGAGATGGCCGCGGTCCATCATCTCAGCTATCTCGGCGCGCTGCGCCAGGTGGTTTCGCCGCGCATCTCCGCGCATATTTGCGGGGTGGCGCTGATTACCAGCACGCTGCATCTCAATGACGCCCTTCTGCCGTTGATCGCCACCGGTGCTGCGCATGGCAGGCTCAGCGACGTCGGCATTCTTGTCGGCATCGTCGCATTGCTGGAGGTCGTCTTCATCATCATCTGGTCGCGGATTGCCCGGAAGACCGGCCAGATGACGGCGCTTGCCGCCGGCACCGTCATCTATGCCGTATTTCTCAGCCTTCTCGGCTTTGCCTCGCAGCCGTGGCACCTCTATGGGCTCACCTTGCTCGCAGGCATCGGAGCGGCCGCGATCATCAGCTTTCCGATCACCTATCTGCAGGATCTCATCGCCGACCGGCCGGGGCTCGGCAGCGCACTGATCTCCGTCAACATCTTTGCCAGCGCCGGGATCGGCGCGCTGGTCTTTGCCGCCGGCACATTCATGACAGGCTATTCGGGAACCGCCATCCTGAGCGCCGTCACCGGATTATCCGGCATAGCGCTCCTCGGCTTCCTGCAAGGACGCAGAGCCCGTTGAGCAAATAAGACGTTGCGAAGAATGGAGCTTTCATCGCTGTTCGTCTTGTGACAAGGGTGACGCACCATTTCCTTTGAAGGCGACATGAAGGCGATCTCTGGCACGAATCTCGAGCAGGCCAAGTCTCACAACCGGCGTGTGGTGATCGAGGCTGTCCGCACGCACGGCCCCTTGTCGCGCGCGGCGATCGCCCGGATGACGGCGCTGACCGCCCAGACCGTCTCGAATATCGTCGAGGAACTGGAGAGATCGCACCTTCTCGTCCCGTCCGAGGCGCAGAAGCTGGCGCGCGGCCAGCCGATCATCCCCTACACCATCAATCCACGCGGTGCCTATTCGATTGGCCTCGAACTCGGCCGCCAGCGCGCAAGCGGCGTTCTGACGGATCTGTCCGGCGCCGTTTGCGCACGCATCGAGCGCCATGTCGAACACCCCGATCCGCAAAGGGCCATGCCGGCTCTCCAGACAATCGTCGAGGATCTTCAGCAGGCCTTCGCATTCGACCGGAACCGGCTGCTCGGCGTCGGCATGGCCCTGCCCGGCCGTTATGCCGATGGCGGCACAACCTCTCTCAGCCCGCAGAGCCTGCCCGGCTGGCAGGACTTTCCTGTCGGGCATGAGCTGGAACAGCGGGTGAAGGTGCCGGTGCTCGTCGAGAACGATGCGACGGCAGCGGCGATCGGCGAGCGTCTTCACGGCGTCGCCCGCGGTTTGGGCAGCTTCGTCTATCTCTTCCTCGCCGGCGGCGGCGGCATCGGTGCGGGAATGTTCCTCGACGGCCACCTCTACAAGGGCAGCCGCAACAATGCCGGCGAGATCGGGCATATCATCGTCGAACCGCATGGCAAGCTCTGCAGCTGCGGCAAGCGCGGTTGTCTGGATCGCTACATCTCGCCGACCGTTGCCTACGAATTCATGGGCATTGCCAATGCCGAGGAGCTTTCGCCTGACGATCTCGACGCACTGATCGCCAGGGGCGGTGAGGGTCTCGATGCCTGGCTCGATCAGGCCGTCCAGCCGCTGCGGCAGACTGTCGATTTTCTGGAACTGGCCTTCGATCCGCAGACCATCGTGCTCGGCGGCAGCATATCGACATCGCTGATGCTTCGGCTGGCAGAGCGGCTGGAGCCGCTGTACACCCCGATCGACCCCAGCCAGAAGCGCACCGCGCCTCGCGTCATGATCGGCATGACCGGCAAGGATACGGCCATCCTCGGCGCCGCCGCGCTGCCGATCTTTTCCGAAACCAATCCGCGCTTCGACGTCCTGCAAAAACCGCTCGGCTAGCGCATCGGCCCGAAAATCGGAATCGATTTTCGGAAAGCGCGATGCGTAGATTCAAAGTGCTAGAGCGCCCGGGAGGTTGCCGATGCCGGCCTCATCCGCCGGCCGGCTGCCTCGCATCTGCTTGCAGCGGGCGACGGGCGAGAGGTCGCGCAAAGATGACCACGTTCCCGAGAAGCGTCAGCGCCAGGCCGATCAGGCCCAGACCGCTCCAGTGGTAGCCTTCAAAGACCGTCGACAATGACAGGGCAACGATCGGGAACAGGACGGTGGCATAGGCAGCGCGTGAGGAACCGATGCGGGACACCAGCATCAGGTAGGTGGTGAAACCGATCACCGATCCGATTGCCGCGAGATAGAACAGGGCGGCAATATAAGTGATGTTGGGCGGCGCCACGATCGGCGTTTGCGTCACGGCAATCAGGAAGAGGAGGATGATCGCGCCATAGGCCATGCCCCATGCATTGGCGGTCAGCGGTGAGATTCCGACCGCGCTGTTTCGACGCGATGCCATATTGCCCAGCGAGAAGAAGAGCGTGCCAAGCGCTGCGAGCCCGATCCCTTTCAACGTGCCCGTATCGAAATCGACGACAACCTCCTCGCCGAAAAGCAGGAGGAGCCCGGTTGCTCCGAGCGCCGCTGCGAGAAGCGTGCGGCCCGTAATGCGGTCGCCGAAGAACAGGCGCGCATTGACGGCGTTGTAGATCGTTGCGAGCGAAAAGATCACGGAGATCAGCCCGGACGGGATGGAGGCGGCGGCGCTGTAGAAACAGATGAAATTGAGGCTGAACAGGCAGAGCGCTTGCGCAAGGATGAAAGGTTGATCGCGCAAGGCAGGGAGCTTGAGCCGCCGCATGACAGCCAGGATGGCGACGAGTATCACTGCTGCGACTGCAAATCTGTAAAAGACCGAGACCAGGACCGGCACGGGACCGACCTGCATCGCAATGGCGATCCAGGTCGTCCCCCATATGAGGACGGTCGCGATGAAGAGAGCGGCATTTGCCATGGAGTGATCCTCGTTTTCGCGACCAATAGGCGAACCGCGCGCAGGGCTCTTGCACATTCTTGCTATGAAATCGCTTTGCCCGGACTTCCTGCTCGCCATGCGGGTCGTCGACCAGTATTGTTCGCAAGGCGTGGCCAGGCATGGGGAAGTATTGGTGAAAGATAGCCGTCTCTCGGTTTTCAGGTTTTTGTCCGCATCTCCCAATGCGCGGATGTCACAATCCATCGATTTGGGTTTTGGGCGATCAGCGGCCATCTGGAACAATGCACACGACAGGATGAGCTATGAGCGGCCGAACGGTCATACGTTCAGTCTTTATCTCAGAGGCGGCGCCGGAACGCGTCGTCTGGACGGCAGCCCCGTGCGCGGCCGTCCAGGGGTCCTGTGCATCATGCCACAGGGGCACTCGTCCGAATGGGAAATCACCGACTTCTTCGAATTCGTGCATCTGTATGTTCCCGACGATCAAATGCGCCGGATGTTTTCCGAGACGTTTGACCGCGATGCTCGGCTCATGGCTCTTCCCGAAGTGACCTTCGCAGAGGCACCCGCCTTGGCGCACACGCTGCGGCAGATGACGAAAGCGATGTTGGCGGGCGGTCATCTGTTGGCTGAAGAAGCAATGACGCAGGCGATCAACGATCTTTTCGTTGATCCGCGTTTTGGCGGGATGCGTCCCTGCGCAATCAGCGGCGGGCTCGCTCCTCATGTGC
Organism: Rhizobium sp. BK212; assembly: GCF_014197475.1. NCBI lineage: Bacteria > Pseudomonadati > Pseudomonadota > Alphaproteobacteria > Hyphomicrobiales > Rhizobiaceae > Rhizobium > Rhizobium sp. BK212. The sequence continues at coordinate 500,732 of NZ_JACIFS010000001.1, read as the reverse complement.
GACGCCGTATTCTCGAGTATATCGAGGCCCATCTCGGTGAGACGATCCGCCTACAGGATCTGGCGACGATCGGGCAGCTCAGCGCCTTTCATTTTCAGCGGATGTTCCGGGCAAGCTATGGTGTTTCCCCGCATGGGTGGGTGGCCCATCGGCGTGTCGAGCGCGCCAAATCGATGTTGTGCGGCATGGACCCGATCGCGCAGATCGCTTCGGCCTGCGGTTTCAGCAGCCAGAGCCATATGACACGGGCATTCAAGTTGGGCACAGGCGTCACACCCTCTGCCTACCGGCAACGACAGTGAAGTCCTTCGCTCGACCGCACTTGTCTTTTCCGAAACCAATCCGCGCTTGATGTCCTGCAAAAGCCCCTCGGCTAAAGACCTCACTTCACCGCGATGACGACCTTACCCTTCGCGCGTCCCGTTTCCACATAGTCCAGCGCCTCGTTGGTCTTCTCGAACGGGAAGGCCCGGTCGATGACGGGGCGGATGGCGCCCGCCTCGATCAGCGCGGTGATCTTGCCGAGTTGCGCGCCGTTTGCCGTCATGAAGAGGAAGGAATAGCCTATCCCCAGGCCTTTCGATTTCCGCCTGATGCCGAAGCTCAAGAAGCGCATGACCTGCTGCAGCAGCCAGCCGAAGCCGTTTTCCCTGCCGAAGTCGGGATCAGGCGGACCTGATATCGAGATCAGCTTGCCGCCCGGCTTGAGGACGGCGAGCGATTTCTCCAGCGTATCCTTGCCGAGGCTGTTCAGCACCACGTCATAGCCCTTCAGCACCTTTTCGAAGTCGTCCTTCTTGTAATCGACCACGAAATCGGCGCCGAGGCTTTTCACCAGATCGACATTTGCCGTGCTCACGGTCGTCGCCACATGGGCGCCGAGATGTTTGGCAAGCTGGATCGCGATGGTGCCGACGCCGCCCGAGCCCGCATGGATCAGCACCCGCTGCCCCTTCTGCAGCTTGGCGCGCTCGACCAGCGCCTGCCATGCGGTCAGCGCCACAAGCGGAATGGATGCGGCCTCTTCCATGCTGAGATTGGCGGGCTTCAGGGCGATATCGGCAGCGTCGATGGCGATATACTCGGCGAAGGTGCCGATGCGATCCTTGCCGGGGCGCGCATAGACCTCGTCGCCGGGCTTGAATTGCCGGACATTGGCGCCCACCCGGACCACGACACCAGCGACATCATTGCCGGGCACCAACGGAAGCCGGTAAGGCAGGATCAGCTTGAACTCTCCGTCCCGGATCTTGGCATCCAGCGGGTTCACGCTAGCGGCATGGATCTCGACCATGACGTCATTCTCGCGCAGCTGCGGTTCAGGGCTCTGGCCGAGCCTGAGGGCGCCGCCTTTCTTGTAGCGATCGATCAGGAATGCTTTCATGAAGGCGAACTTTCGTGTTTGTGATGAGCCGACAATGCGCGGCAAGCCAGGATCAATCGGGAAGTTTGTTGAATTTCCGCAGGCTCTTGTCGACGAAGGACTCGGGCAGGAAGCGGCGGATGAAACGCACCTGTCCTGCTGCTTTCCCGGCCGTGTAACGTCTCTTGGGCGATGGCGCATTGGCAGCCCGGACGACGGTTGCGGCGACCACTTCGGGCGCATCGCCCTTCGAGACGATCTCGCGCATCAGCTTCTCTGCATCGGCACGCACCGCATCATAGACGGCAAGCGGCTTGTCCGGCCGGGTGATGTTCTCCTCGAAAGAGGTGCGAGTGACGCCCGGTTCGACGAGCACGACGCGGATGCCCTGCGTTCGCACCTCATGGTCGAGGGATTCCGAATAGCCTTCGATCGCGTGTTTGGTTGCTGCGTAGAGCGCGTTGAAGGGCGCCGGGATCAGCCCGAGGATCGAGCTCAGGTTGATGATCCGGCCGCTACGCTGCCGCCGCATCACCGGCAGCACTGCATTGGTCATGCGCATCGTGCCGAAGACGTTGACGTCGAAGACGGCTTTGGCCTGCGCCGTCGTCGACTCCTCGGCACCGCCGAGCAGGCCGATCCCGGCATTGTTGACGAGCAGATCGATCCGTCCCGCGCGTTTCAGAACCTCGTCGACGACGCCCTGCACGGATTGATCGTCGATGACGTCGCAGACCAGCATGGTGATGCCATCGGCGGTATCAGACATCGGCTTCCGGCTGGTGCCGAACACATGGTAACCGTCGTGCCGCAGCGCTTTCGCCGTCACCAGCCCGATGCCGGAGGAAGCCCCGGTGACCAGGGCAACGCCGCGTTCTCTCTTGCTCATCAATGTCTGCCTTCGTTTTTGTCATGGAACATCTATGCGCAACCTGTTACTATCAAATTGATAGTAAGTCACTACTAAAAAGATATCGACATGAAGAATCTTTCGAATCAACCCTGTCTGATCGCCCGTAGCCTGGCGCTCGTCGGCGATGCGTGGAGCATGCTGATCATGCGCGACGCCCATGCGGGGCTGACCCGCTTCGATGAATTTCGCAAAAGCCTCGGCATCGTCCCGACGATGCTGACGGGGCGGCTGTCATCGTTGACCGAGGAAGGACTCTTGGAAAAACGCCGCTATTCCGAGCGCCCGCCGCGCGATGAATATGTGCTGACGGAGGCTGGCCGCGACTTTCTGCCGGTGCTGTTTGCGATCGGTGCCTGGGGCCGCAAGCATCGCGGCGGCGGTGACGTCACCCGCTTCTTCGACGCCGAGACCGGAACCGAGATCGATCCCGTCACCATCGACCGCGCGACCGGCGCGCCGATTGGAACACGTCCGATTCGTATCGCCGCAGCCGAATGTCAGCCGCCCGCGGCAGATGAAGCGGCACCGGACAATTCCCTTTGAAAGCAATGTCAGTATCCCCCGCCATCACCGCCTCCGGCGATGGCAAGGGTAGTCCGCAAATCAAAACCCGTGGCCTATCCGGGCGCTACGACTGCTGCAGCCCGTAGAGCAGCGGCATCAGTCCTGCGAGCGCCCTGAAACGCTCCCACGATTTGGATGAAGGCTTCGTCCAGCCCGTTTCGGCAAGGGCGGAAAGGCGCGGGAAGACGAGGCGGTCGAAAACGGCGCGATCCGTCATCGGCTCGGACCAGATGCAGGCCTGGATGCCGAGGAGCTTCTGTTTCTGTGCTGTCGTCCAGCCGCCGATGGGGTCGAAATTGTAGAGCTTTTCCGCATCCGAAGTCCCCGCCCAGCTGGCGCCGGGCTCGTCCCAATCGGGCCTGAGCGCCATGTCGAGGTAATAGACCTGCCCGGGGCAGACCACCATTTGATAGCCGCGTTCAGCAAGTTCGGCCGAGACCTCGACGTTGCGCCAGCTGCAGAGATAGCTCTTCGATTTGTCGATGACATCGCCGTGGGCGGCCTCTTCCCAGCCGCCGGTGATGCAGCCCTTGCTCGCAAGGAAGCGCTGGACACGATTCAGGAACTCCGCCTGCAGGATGGCGGCGCCCGAGCCGTGGATGTCGTCGGCGCCATGGGTATTGGTCACGACGTTCAGCCGCTTGGCATGCGCATCGGCCACCTCGTCGCCCGCCACGGTGCGCAGGCGCTCGAGCGCTTCCGGCGAGCCGGACCACGCGCCGAGCGGAACTTCGTCGGCGCCGAGATGGATGGTCTTGAACGGAAAGAGCTCGATGAGTTCCGAGAGGATCGTCTCGATGATCTCGTAGGTCTTCTCGCGGGCCGGGTTGATGCAATTGTCGGGAAAGCCCTGAACCGAATAGTAGCTGCCGACCTCGGCCGGGTCGCGCAGCTCCGGTATCGCCTGCAGCATGGCGTAGCAATGGCCGGGGACATCGATCTCCGGCACGATCTCGACGCCGAAGCTCTTAGCCTGGGCGACGATCTCGCGGATCGCAGCCTTGGTGTAATAACCGCCGGTGCGGGCAGGGCTCGAACCGAGCAGCGGCGGAACGGCCAGGCCATGGCCGCGCCAGGCGCCGACCGCGGTCAGGGCGGGATAGGCGTCGATCTCGACGCGCCAGGCCTCGTCGTCGGAAAGGTGCCAGTGGAAGCGGTTGAGCTTGTTCCAGGCCAGCACCGCCACGAGCTTCTTGACCTCGGCAGCACCGTAGAACTGGCGGGCGACATCGAGATGCAGCCCGCGCCAGCCCATCGACGGTTCGTCGACGATCTCGCCTGCGGCCGGAAACTGGAAGACTTGGGGATGCAGCCTTGCGCCGCGCCAGATCTGGCCGAGCGTGACGAGACCGTAGAAGAAGCCGCTCTGGCGGCTTGCCTCGATGGTGATCGTCTCACCTTCGAAACTCAGCCGGTAAGCCTCTGGTCCGAACCCGGTGGCCTCCTTCAGGACAACCGGAACCGCGCCTTCCGCCTCGCTCCGCACGATGCCTTCAACGGCGAAGAGATGCTCGACCAGCGCTGCGAAGCTGCGTGCTGCCGCCTCCCCTTCAGCGCTTTGCGCCTGCGGCGCAAAACCGGCCGGCAGCGGCCGGCGGGCAGTGACGGCCACATGGTTCGGCCAGGGGATGATTGACACCTGAACCGGCGCGTTGACGGGAACCGGATAGATCTCGGCGCCACGCTTCAGCGGCGCGTTGCTGACCGAAGATCGCGTCGGCTCTATGGTGAGCACGATCGTGCTGCCGTCGGAAAGCGCGAGATAGCCGCTCGTCGCGCCGTCCGTCCAGTGGCGGAACTGCCAGCTCAGCGCATAGACCGAGATCGTCCACGTCTCGCCGGCGCCGAGAACGAAATTGGCCGGCGGCTGGAATTCGGTGAAATTCGAGAGCCGCTGCGAAACCGTGGCGCCTTCGACACGACCTGCCGGATCGACACGACCCGGGCCGCTGACGCAAAGCGAGAAATTCGAAAGCCGCTCGGTGCCGAGGTTCTTGAGGCGCAGGACGTAGGAAAACTCCTTGCCGTCGGCAGGCGGGTTCCAAAGGGTTTCAAGCCGCAGGGCTTTCGGTCGTGATGTGGACATGGTCACTCTTTCCTTTTGAGGATTGGCCTTTTGAGAATTGGCCTTTTGAAAATCAGCTCTCGAGCATTCCGGCATTCGAGCCGCCAAGCGCGCGCATGAAATGATTGGGGCCGACCTGCTCGACGACGGTGGACTCAGGACGGCTGAGCGAGCGCACCTTTTCCGCCTGTTCGAGGAAACGCGCGCTTCCGCCCGTCACGAACGGCCGGCTGCCATCCGGAACGGCTGAAAGCAGCAACCGCGTATAGGGATGGCGGGGATCGGAGAGGACGGCATCGGTATCGCCCCATTCGACCATTTGACCGGCGAACATCACGACGATCTCCTCGGCCACATGTGCGGCCGTCGCGATGTCGTGGGTGATATAGAGCATGGCCAAGTCGTTTTCACGCTTCACTGTGGCGAGCAGATCGAGAATGTCCTTGCGGATGGAGACATCGAGCATCGAGGTCGGCTCATCGGCGACCAACACGCTCGGCGCGACCGCCAGCGCGCGGGCGATGTTGACGCGCTGCCGCTGCCCGCCCGAAAGCTCATGCGGGAATTTTTGCCGGGTCAAATCGGGTTCCAGCCCCACGCTTGCCAGCAGGCTGGCAATCTCTTCGGCAAGATCCGCCCTCGCGCCGTTCTGCCGGTGCAATTGCAGCGGCCGCGCCAGATGATGGCTGACGGTGAAGGCCGGGTTGAGCGACGAGAACGGATCCTGGAAGACCATCTGCACCTCTCGGCGGTAGCGATGCTCATCCTTGGCCTCGCCGCGGGCGGTCAGATCCTGTCCGCGGAAAAACAGCCTGCCGCCGGTCGGCTTGTCCAGACGCGCGATGATGCGGGCGCAGGTCGTCTTGCCGCAGCCGGATTCGCCGACCAGCGCCAATGCCCGGCCGGGAAAGAGCGAGAAGGACACACTTTTCAGCGCCTGGACCGGGCCGAAATTGCGCTTGATGTCTTCGAGCCGGATCACGGCATCCGTGACAACAGCATCAGTCTCCGCTTTCATGCCAGGACCCCCGAGAGATGCGGATTGCCCGGAAGCTGTGGAATGGCATTCCAGAGCTTGCGGGTATAGGCGTGCAGCGGCGCCTGGGCGACCTGCCGCACGTCGCCCACTTCAACGAGTTCGCCCTTCAGCATGACGCCGATGCGCTGGCAGAGCTGCGCCATCAGATGCAGGTCATGGGTGATGAAGAGCACCGAGAAACCATAGCTCCGCTGCAGATCGACGACCTGCTCGAGGATCTCCCGCTGCACGACGACGTCGAGCGCGGTCGTCGGCTCGTCCATGATGATGAGTTCGGGCCTCAGCGCCAGGCAGATCGCAATGACGATGCGCTGACGCATGCCGCCGGAGAACTGGTGCGGGTAATCGCCGATGCGATGGGTGGGAATGCCGACAAGGCGGAACATCTCCTCGGCCCGAGCTCTTGATTCCTCGCGCGAACAACCGGTGTGCCGGGAGAGAACGTCGTGGAACTGCGCCTCGACCCGCATCAGTGGATTGAGCGAATTCATCGCGCTCTGAAAGACCATGCCGATGCGCTTCCAGCGGATACGTTGCAGCTCGCGTTCCGGCAACCTCAGGAGATCCTGTCCGGTGAGCCGGATGCTGCCGCCGCTAATCCAGGCCGGCGCCTTGGAAAGACGGGTGATGGCATAGGCGATCGTGCTCTTGCCGCAGCCGGATTCACCGGCCAGCCCGAAGATCTCGCCGCGGCCGATAGTGAAGGAGACGTCCTTGACGGCGCGAAACTCTCCCTTGTCGACGAGGTAGTCGACATTGAGCTTGTCGATTTCCAGCAGATTGTCGCTCATCGGCCAAGCTCCAGTTCCCGGTTGCGGGCGCGGGTGAGGCGGAACCAACGTGTCAGCGCCGGGCCGGAGCGCAGCTGCGGATTGGCGATCTCGTCGAAGGTGAAATTCAAAAGCGCAAGGCCAAGCCCCGTCAGTGCGATGCCTGCTGCCGGCACGCCGATGTCCCACCATGCGCCGACCATGATCGCCGAGGAATTCTGGGCATTGTAGAGCATCGTGCCCCAGGAGACCTTCAAGGGATCGCCAAAGCCGAGATATTCGAGCGTCGTCTGGGCAACGATGGCGTAGATGATGCTGCCGACGAGGTTGATGCCGATCAGCGTCGTCAGGTTCGGCAGGATTTCCACGAAGATGATGCGCCAGGCCGGCTCTCCGATCATCTTGGAGGCCGTGACGAAATCACGGTTGCGAAGCGCCATCGTCTGCGAGCGCGTCATGCGGGCGCCCCAGGGCCAGGAGGTCAGCGCGATGATCGCCATGATCGTCATCGGCCCCACCGTGCCGGCGAAGGAGGCGAGCAGGATTAAGAGCGGCATGTTCGGCACGACAAGCACGGCGTTGGTCGCAAGGTCGAGCACCGCATCGGTCCTGCCGCCGGCATAACCGGCGACGAGGCCGATGGCCGTGCCGAGAACGGTGATGGCAATCCCCGTGGCAAAGCCGACGGAGAGAGAACTGCGGGCGCCCCAGACGAACTGGCGATAGACGTCCCGCCCCATCTTCGTGGTGCCCATGACATGTTCGATCGATGGCGGCTGGTGCGAGCGCCCGACACGCGCTCCCGGCTCGCCGGGCGCGACGATCGGCGCAAAAAGCGCCATCAGCCACAGGGCAACAATGATGACGAGGCCGGCCAGCGCCTTCTTCTGCCTGAGAATAGGCCGGAGTCCGAAGCCCATTATACGGCCTCCCGCAATCTGGGATCGACGAGCCCATAAATGAGGTCGACGAGGAAATTGGCGCCGAGCGTCGCGAGCGTCATCAGCAGTAGCTGTCCCTGGATGACCGGGTAATCGCGGGCGATGCTCGCAGTATAGAGCGTCAGTCCCAAGCCGGGATAGTTGAAGACGATCTCGGTAACGATCGAGCCGCCGAAGACGGCGCCGAGCATCAGCGCCAGGTTGGTCAGCACCGGAAGCATGGCATTGCGCGCGCCGTAACCGAACATGACCGTGAGGTGGCTGAGGCCCTTGGCACGCCCCATAGTCACATAATCCTCGCCGAGCACCGAGATCATCGACGAGCGCATCGTCGTCTGGAATTCGCCGATCAGGAACGGTGACAGCGTCAGCACCGGCAGGATCGCATGGGCGAAGACGCTGCCGACGAAGGTGAAATCGAAGGCAGGATCGAGGTTCGGATCATAGGCATAGCCGACAGGAAACCAGCGCAGCGAGACCGCGAAGACGAACAGCGTCGTCAGCGCCACGATGACAGGCGGCACCGAAATCATGATCACGGAGAGCGGCGAGACGATCGTGTCGAAGCGCCCGCCGCGGCGCCAGGCCGAGATCGCGCCAAGCACGACACCGACGCAGAGCGAAAAGATGACCGCGGTCGTCACGAGAAAGACCGTCCAGAGCGTCGAGCGGCCAAGGACCTGGACGACGGTCTGGGGATAATATTTGACCGAGACGCCGAGATCGAAGGTCGCAAGCCCCTTCACGTAATCGACGAACTGCCAGAGCATCGGCTGGTCGACCGCGCCGAAGCGCGCCTTGATCGCCTCAACGGCCGCGGGTGTCGCCCGCGGGCCGAGCTGGGCGACCATGGCATCGACCGGACTCCCCGGCATGAGCCGGGGAAGGATGAAGTTCATGACGATAGCGAACGCCAGGGCGACCGCATAGACGCCGAGGCGCCGGCTCGAAACGCGCATTTCCGCTCCTTCGCGAGGCTCAGCTGACCGGCTTGAGGCGCAGCAGATGCATCAGGCGCATGCGGTTATTGTCATGATCCTCCGGATTCATGACGGGATCCTTGTCGGTGACCCAGCCGGTGAAGCGTTTGCTGGAGAACTGATACCAGGTCGGCCCGTTGAACACCGGCACGACGGGGAAGTCGTCGGCAATCAGCAGCTGGATGTCGTTGAAGATCTTCTTGTGATCATCCTCCGACGTTGCCTTCAGATATTGATCGAAAAGGGCGTCCAGCTTCGGGTTCGAATAGCGCGAGGGCGCGCCGGTGATGCGCCCGCCATAGGCGGTCGACAGGCTCTGATAATAGCCGCGGAACGGGGTTGCGCCGTCGGCGCGGGAGTTCATGACGACCTCGAAGCTGCCGTCGATGATCTGCTTGCGCCATTGTTCGTATTCCGGCGTGGCAACCGACGCGTTGATGCCGGCGGCGCGCAGTCCTTCGACCGCGATCTGCACGGCGTCGATCCAGTCCGTCCAGCCGTTCGGAACGATGATCGGGAAGGCGATCGGCTTGCCGCCTGGCGTCGTGCGGAAGCCGTCGGCGCCCTTCTTGTAGCCGGCATCGTCGAGGATCTTGTTGGCCTTCTCGGTATCGAAGCCCATGAAGGCGTCCTTGTCGCCTTCCGCGCCCTTGTTGCGCCAGGTCTCGAATCGTGGCGGCAGGCCGGTCGCATGTTCGTTGACGACGGGATAGCCGAAGCCGGCAATATCGACCATCGACGTGCGGTCCATGGCAAGGCTGAAGGCGTGACGGAAATTCAGGTCCTTATAGGCCTCGAGGTTGCCTTCATTGCCGCTCTTGAAGTTCATCTGGAAGGCGACGGTTTCGGCCGGCGGCTGCCAATAGCCGTTGTGATCGGCATCGAGCGCGACGAAGGTCTTGTCGATCTGCGGAATGAAGGAGCCGATCCAGTCCATATTGCCCTCCGGCAGGATGGCAAGCATCTGGTCGTTGCCGGAGATCTGCGGCAGCCGGAGGCAGTCGACGTGCAGCGAGGCAGCATCCCAGTAATTCGGGTTGCGGCACTGCTCGTAGACCTGCGGCGTGAAGCGGCGCAGCTCCGTCATCGGGCCGGAGCCCACAGGCTTCTCGTTTTTGAAGGCGACCGGATCGGAAACGTCCTTCCAGATATGCTCGGGAACGACGGCCAGATCCGCAAGCGATTCCGGGAAATCGGAATTCACCGCCTTGAGATCGATCCTGACCTCGGTCGGCGACGGCGTTTCGACGGAGGCAACGCTCTCGCCGACGCCGACAGTGTCGAGGGCGGCGTTCTTCAGCATCAGATCGATCGTGTATTTCACGTCGGCCGACGTCAGCGGTTGGCCGTCTGACCACTTCACGCCTGACCGCAGCGTATAGGTCACCGATTTCATATCCTCGGAGAATTTATAATCAGTCGCCAGGCGAAACACTGGCTTGCCGCCATCCTCGGCATTGAAGATGACCAGGGGCTCGTAGATGAAATCCATCGTGCTCTGCCGGCGGCCGGCCAGGTCGAAGGGATTGAAGTTCTGCACCCAGCTGGTCTGCTCTTCGATGTGCATCGTCAGCACCGATTCAGCGGCTGCACCCCCCGCTCCAAAAACGACGAATGCCGTCAGGGCGGTTGCTACTGCCCAGCCGGCACACACGGAAATATTGCGGATTGCCCTCTTGCTCGATCTCATTCCAACGTTCCCCTTGTGCTTTATTTTTGGAGTCAATCAAATTGATTTAATATTGATAGTCAGTTTCCCGCCGACCCGTCAATTGCCGATCTCAAATTTCTGCAGCGACCTTTCGGCTCAGCTCTTCGGCAGAAATCAATGCAGGATTCGCCCGTGAGATGGCCGGCGGATCAGGGTCTTCCGAGGTTTCACGTCCCGTTTCGAGAAAAATATCGGGCCATGCGCGCCGCGTTAACCATTAAGGTACTTTTAAGTACGATAATTAACCCAACGGTGGCGAATTGATCGGAAACACGGATCGATAAGCATGAGGCTGCTCGCCACGGCCGGGATGTTCCCCGGGATGCAACACATTCAACCTCCGAAGCAGGCGAATTTCCCATGACGAGCATCAATACGAACAATTCAGCGATGTCTGCCCTTCAGACGCTGCGCAGCATCAACTCCAATCTCGAAACGACACAGAACAGTGTTTCCACCGGTTACCGGGTCGACACCGCATCCGACAACGCCGCTTACTGGTCGATCGCAACCACGATGCGGTCCGACAACAAGGCGCTCTCCGCCGTGTCCGACGCGCTCGGCCTCGGCGCAGCAAAGGTCGATACGGCCTATACGGCCATGGACAATGCGATTGACGTCGTCGACGAGATCAAATCCAAGCTCGTCGCAGCAACCGAGGACGGTGTCGACAAGTCCAAGGTCCAGGAAGAAATCAGCCAGTTGCAGGAACAGCTGGCGAGCATTGCCCAGTCGGCGTCGTTCTCGGGCGAGAACTGGGTTGCGGGCGCGGATGGCACGAAAAGTGTCGTATCCTCCTTCGTTCGCGACGGTTCCGGCGCCGTTTCCGTTAAAATGACGGAATACACCCTGGATACCAGCTCCGTGGGCAATGTGTTGTTCGGCATGAGCGGCGGGTCGATCGAAACCTCCACGGGGATTCTCGGAACGGCTGATGCATATGGCAATTCCGTCTATTCGCTCGATATCACGAACTTCACCACCGGTCAGATCCAGTCGGCCCTGTCGACCATCGAATCCGCGCTATCGGCAATGACCTCTGCCGGTGCGCAACTGGGTTCGATCTCGACGCGCATCGACCTGCAGGAAGACTTCGTCGGTGCGCTTTCCGATTCGATCGACTCGGGCGTGGGCCGGCTGGTCGATGCCGATATGGAGGAGGAGTCGAGCAAACTCTCCGCCTTGCAAACACAACAGCAGCTGGCGATCCAGTCGCTGTCGATCGCGAATTCGTCGTCGCAGAACATCCTGTCGCTCTTCCGCGGCTAATCGTCCTGGCCGCAAAAGGAGCCGGGCGCATAGAACGCCCGGACCGCATTCGCCGATCGAACATCGAGCCTGGCCTTCCCGGTCAGGCTCGATTGCGTTGGTGACGTATTTGTGTGGGCAGGCTCTATCGCTTCCGTCCTCATCCGAACTATGGTGTCGCGATTGGCGGAATCGCGGTCCATTTCTTTGCTTGAACCATGCCGTCGGTCGTCTCGATCGTAAACGCGATCAGCCTTGGCTTTCGCAGTCGGGAGCGAAGAATGCAGTGCGCGGGATCATCGCATGTCGGAACGACTTGAATCTGCCCGTTCTGGTGAAACGCCCGCCATCGTCTGGCTCGGCTTTCTGGCGATGTGCGTCGGCATGTTCATGGCGATCCTCGACGTCCAGGTGGTGGCGACATCGCTGCCGACCATTCAGTCGGCGCTCGGCATCGATCCGGATCAGATGAGCTGGATACAGACGGCCTATCTCATCGCCGAAGTGGTGGCGATCCCGCTCACCGGCCTGTTGACGCGGCTTCTGACGATGCGGTGGCTGTTCGTCACCGCCATCAGCCTGTTCGTCGCCGCCTCCGCCGGCTGCGCGGCCAGCGGCAGTTTCGGTGAGCTGGTCGCCTGGCGGGTGCTGCAGGGTTTTTCCGGTGGAACCCTGATCCCCTCGGTATTTTCAGCCGTGTTCATCCTCTTTCCGAACGAGCGACAGGCGCTGGCGACGACCATCGCCGGCGTGCTGGCGGTGCTGGCGCCGACCGTCGGGCCGATCGTCGGCGGATGGTTGACGCAGACCTATTCCTGGCATTGGCTGTTCCTGATCAACATCATCCCCGGCATCGTCTCGGCAATTCTGGCGGCGCGCTTCCTGCCGCGGCAGGCGGCCGATCCGTCCGAGCTTGGGCATCTCGACGTTCTGTCGCTTCTCTTGATGGCGACCGCGTTGACGAGCCTGGAACTCAGCCTGAAAGAGGCGCCGACCAGCGGCTGGACCTCGGCCTATGTGCTCGGCCTGCTGGCCCTCTGTCTTGCGTCGGGAGGCGCGTTCATAGGGCGAACGCTCTACCGAAGCCGGCCGATCGTCGATCTCGGCAATTTCGGCGACCGGAACTTTCTCGTCGGCTCGGTGCTGAGCTTCGTGCTCGGCATCGGCCTCTTCGGCTCGGTTTATCTCATGCCGGTCTTTCTCGCTTTCATCAGGGGACATGACGCGCTCGCAATCGGCATGACGATGCTGGTCACCGGCATTGCGCAACTGATCACCGCGCCGATCGCGGTGGCGCTGGAGAAGCGCATGGATGCGCGGCTGCTGTCGGCCGCCGGTTTCGCCCTGTTTGCGATCGGTGTCGGAATGAGCGCGTTTCAGGATCCCCGCTCCGATTATGACGCGATGTTCTGGCCGCAGGTCGTGCGCGGCGTCGCCATCATGTTCTGCCTGCTGCCGCCGACGCGGCTGGCGCTCGGCACGCTTCCGCCGGATCGCATCCCCGATGCGAGCGGTCTTTTCAATCTGATGCGCAATCTCGGCGGGGCGATCGGCATCGCGCTGATCGACACCATCATCTACACGCGCTCGGAACCGCTGGGACAAAGCCTCTGGACCCGTCTTCAAACCGGCGATATCGAGGCTGCGACATTTGTCGGCGCACCTCTCCAGGCCATATCGGGACATAGCGGCAGCTTCGATGCGGACACGACGGCGGTGCTCGATCCGCTGGTCCAGACCGCGGCAAGCGTCCAGGCGATCAACGAAGCCTGGCTGGTCATCGCCGTCCTGACCGGCTGCGCCCTGCTCTCAGTCCCCTTCGCCAGGCGGCCGGCGTCAACGTGAAAACCAAGGTGATAAGTTGCCGATCTTCCGATCGCCGGTAAGATTTCTCTCAATCATTTTGCGTCATCCTCCAGTTCCCCTCTGAAGCCAATCGACGAGATCTCAATGGCCCCGAACCTCACGCGCAGTTTTCAAATGCCTCGACGCGAGGAGCTTGGCCTCGTCACGATCAGCAACGGGTCCGGCCTGTCGGTATCGGCCCTGCCGAACGGCACGCTGTTTGCCATCGAATATGCCGACGACAAGGGAACGGTGCAGATCAACCAGATCCAGGGATCGCCGCTGTTTGGCGGCGTCAGTCGCCTTTATCTGCGCATCGGCGGCGCGGCGCCTGAGGTCGTCGAGATTGTCGGGCCCCGCGCCAATGGCGGCTTCGGGCACGATGCGACGAGCCTTTCCTGGAGCGGCGAAACAGGCGATATCGGCTACGCCGTCCGTCTTGAGCTGCATCCTTCCGAAACGGCCTGGTTCTGGCGCGTCTCCATCCGGCATCGGAAGGATGGGACGCTGCCGGCGGATCTGGTGCTGATCCAGGACGTCGGTCTCGGCGATCGCGGCTTCCTGATGAACAGCGAAGCCTATGCCTCGCAATATGTCGATCACCATATTGCCGATCATCAGACATTCGGCCCTGTGGTGATGAACCGGCAAAATCTCAAGCAGTCGGGCGCCCGCAATCCCTGGCTCGCGCAGGGCTGCGTCGATGGCGCGGCTGCCTATGCCACGGATGCGATCCAGCTGGTGCAGGCGAAGAACCGTCTCGACGATCTGCTGGTCGGCCCCTTCGGCACCAGCCTGCCGAGCAAGCGGCGCCAGCAGGAGACGGCATGTCCCGCCATCCAGTCGAAATCGCTCTCCGTGCCGGCAAGTGGGGCGACCGCGACCTTCTTTGCCGTCTTCGCCGCCGACCATCCCGAGGCGTCGAGCGATGCCGACCTTTCGCGGCTCGATGGGCTGGCGACGACGGACAATACGGCCGCCGATATCGCAGAGGCGGCGCCGGTGCGCAGCCTGCTGCAGGATGCCGCCCTGCTGAAGGCCGAAACGCTGGACAAAAAGGCGATCAGCCAGCTTTACCCCCAGCGCAGCCTCGAAGAGCGGGTCGGCGGAAAGCTGTTGTCGTTTTTTGTCTCCGACGGCGTTTTGAACCGCCATGTCGTGCTGCGCGACAAGGAACTCATGGTGGCCCGCCGCCACGGCGCGATCGTTCGTAGCGGCCAGAATATGCTGCTCGACGATGGGACGCTTGCCGCGACCTGCTGGATGCAGGGCATTTTCGCCGCGCAGCTGACGATCGGCAATACCTCCTTTCACAAACTCTTTTCCGTGTCCCGCGACCCCTACAATCTGACGCGCGCCAGCGGGCTGCGCATCATGGCGGATCTTGGCGCCGGCTGGCAGCTGCTGGCGGTACCGTCGGCTTTCGAAATGGGTCTCAGCGATTGCCGCTGGATCTATCGCCTCCCCGAACGCACGATCATCGTTTCGGCGGTCGCCTCCGGCGAGGATGCGGCGATGCAGTGGACCATTTCCGTCGAGGGCACGCCGTGCCGCTTCCTGGTGTTCGGCCATGTCGTGCTCGGCGAGCGCGAATATGATGCGGGCGGCCAGATCGAATTCGACACCTCGGGCAAACGCATCCTTTTCCGGCCGGACCCGGCCTGGCTCTGGGGCGAGCGTTATCCCGATGCCGGCTATTGGCTGGTGAGTTCGACACCCGATGCCATCGAGGAGATCGGCGGCGACGAACTGCTTTATAGCGATGGGGTGGCGCGCAACGGCGCCTTCGTCGCGCTCCGATCCCGACCGACGCGGGTGATTTCCTTCGCCGTCGTCGGTTCGATGACCGATGCGGCGGAAGCCGAGCGCCTGGCGCAGCGCTATGAGGCCGGCGTCGCCGACGAGGCCATGCTTGCGCCGGCATCAAAATTCTGGCGCAACGCCGTCCGCGGCGTAACGATCGGCAGCACCTCGCCCGATCTTGCGGCGCAGACGGCCCTGCTACCCTGGCTCGCGCATGACGCCATCGTGCATTTGAGCGTGCCGCATGGCCTCGAACAATATACCGGCGCTGCCTGGGGTACACGCGACGCCTGCCAGGGTCCGATCGAATTCCTGCTCGCCTATGAGCATGACCGCGAAGCCAAAGAGGTGTTGAAGACCGTCTTCAGCGAACAATATCTGGAGAAAGGCGACTGGCCGCAATGGTTCATGCTGGAGCCCTATGCCAATATCCGGGCGGGCGATAGCCACGGCGATATCGTCGTCTGGCCGCTGAAGGCGCTCTGCGACTATATCGAGGCGACCGGCGATCTCGCCTTCCTCGACGAGAAAGTCTCCTGGCGCGATGAGAAGACGATGGCCAGGGCGAGGGAAGCCGATACCATCGCGATCCATGTCGAGAAGCTGCTCGATACCGTCCGTGAAGCGTTCATCCCGGGAACGCATCTGATCCGCTATGGCGAGGGAGACTGGAACGATTCGCTGCAGCCGGCCGATCCGCATCTGCGCGACTGGATGGTCAGCAGTTGGACCGTCGCCCTGCTCTATGAGCAGATCGTCCGTTATTCCGCGATCCTGCGCCGCCTCGGCCATGGCAACAAGGCCAAGGGACTGCGGAAGATCGCAACCGCGATGCGCCGGGATTTCAACCACCATCTCGTGCGTGACGGCGTCGTTGCCGGCTACGGTATCTTCGATCCCGCCCATGACGGCGTCGAATTGCTGCTGCACCCGAGCGACCGGCGCACCGGCCTGCACTTCTCGCTGATCTCGATGACGCAGGCAATGCTCGGCGGCCTGTTCACGCCGGCGCAGAGACGCGATCATATGAAGCTGATTAAAGAGCATCTGCTCTTCCCCGACGGCGTGCGGCTGATGGAGAAGCCGGCGACCTATGCCGGCGGACCCGAGACGCTGTTTCGCCGGGCCGAATCCTCCTCCTTCTTCGGCCGCGAGATCGGCTTGATGTATGTACATGCGCATCTGCGCTATTGCGAAACGCTGGCGCTGGAGGCCGAGGCGGAAAAGCTCTGGAAGGCGATCGCCGTCGTCAATCCGATTTCGATCACGTCAGCGCTGCCGCATGCGTCGCTGCGCCAGCGCAATACCTATTTCAGCAGCAGCGATGCGGCTTTCCATGACCGCTACCAGGCGGCGGCCGAATGGGAGCGCGTCAAGGCGGGAGAGATCGCTGTCGACGGCGGATGGCGCATCTATTCGAGCGGCCCCGGCCTCTACACCAGGAGCTTCGTCGAAAACATCCTGGGCTTCAAACGGCGCTTCGGCCGGCGCAAACGCAAACCGCTTCTTCCCGCGATCCACGCTTCCGTCGATCTGCACACCGACCACGCCGCCTGGCGGCGGCTGATGAGGCCGAAGCCTGAGCTGTAAAAAGGATTATACCGTAGCGTCGCGCAACACTTCGAAGCGCGCCGCACTTTTCGACAGGTGGGTCCGGATGGCACGGCGTGCGGCGGCCTCCTCGCGGTCACGGATCGCCGCGAATATCGCGTGGTGTTCCCGGCGCATGCGTGCCGCATGGCGCTTGCGCTCGACTGCCGTCATCTTGTCCAGGCGCGCCCATTGCCGCGGCACCATGATGTCCCCGAACGTATCGAAGAGGCGGCTGTAATAGGAGTTCTGCGTCGCGACCAGAATGGACCTGTGGAAGGCGTAATCCTCCTGCGCGCCGTAACCGCCCTCCTCGAGCGCCTTGTCGAGGGCATCGAGACGATCCTGCATGCGGTCGATATCGTCCTGCGTGCGTCTCAATGCGGCAAGGCCAGCGGCTTCGTATTCGATCCCCATGCGCAGCTCCAGCACGCGCAGAACCTCGTCGATCGATTGCAGGTCGTTGGGAATGATGGAGAAGGATCGGGTCGTCGGATCGTTCGCGACGAAAGCCCCAAGGCCTTGCCGCGTGGTGATCAGGCCTTTCGCGCGCAGCGCGGCGAGCGCTTCGCGAACGATCGTCCGGCTGACGCCGGTCGCCTGCATGATCGCCTGTTCGGTCGGCAGACGCTGGCCGGGTTTCAGGTCGCCGGACTCGATCTGCGCCGTCAACGTATCCGCAAGGCCGCTGCGCAGGTTATTGACCGGCTGCCGCATGGTGTTGAAGACCACCTTGTCCCTGTCCGTCATCCCTATTGAATCCTGCCTGTCGATGCGGCTGCGCCGGCCTCATATCCTTTTGCTAGCGCATGCCGGCGGGAAAGGCAAAATGACGCCGGTCACGGCAGCCTGATGCCGACAGCGCCGCGTATCTTCTCAGACGCGCGGCGCTGTCGCACTTTGAACTATGCAGTCGTCGTTCAATGGGCGGATCACCGCGCCAGCCAACCGCCATCGACGGGTAGCACCGTTCCATGCACGTAGTCGGACGCCGACGATGCCAGGAATACGGCAGCACCGCCGAGTTCGGACGGCGTTCCCCAGCGCCCGGCCGGGATGCGGGCAAGGATGGCGGCATTGCGGTCGGCATCCTCGCGCAGCGCCGTGGTGTTGTTGGTCACGAAGTAGCCGGGGGCGATGGCGTTGACGTTGACGCCCTTGCCGGCCCATTCGCAGGCCAGCAGCTTGGTCAGTCCGGCAAGCCCGCTTTTCGAGGCGGTATAGGACGGGATCCGGATGCCGCCCTGGAAGGAAAGCAGCGAGGCGATGTTGATGATCTTGCCCCTGCCCTTCTCAACCATATGGCGGCCGGCCGCCTGCGACAGGAAGAAGGCGGTCTTCAGATTGACGTCGATCACCGCATCCCAGTCCTCCTCGGTGAAGTCGAGCGCATCGGCACGGCGGATGATGCCGGCATTGTTGACGAGGATGTCGAGGCCGCCGAAAGTCTGGATGGTCTCGGCGACGATCCCCTTTACCGGTTCGATGCTGGCGAGATCGGCCTTGATGACATGGAAGCGGCTTCCCGCTTGCTTCACCAGCGCCTCGGTTTCGTCCATCGAGGAGCGGCCGACGGCGACGATCGACGCGCCGGCCTCGGCCAGCGCCGCCGCGATCGCCTGGCCGAGGCCGGTATTGGCGCCGGTAACGACGGCAGTCCTGCCGGACAGGTCGAAGGGATTGGCCACGGCGCTCACCTCAGATCCGCAATGGCGATATGGTCCATGTCGGTGAAGCTCTTATTGTCGCCGGCCATCGCCCAGATGAAGCTGTAGTTCTTGGTGCCGGCGCCCGAATGGATCGACCAGGGCGGCGAGATGACCGCCTGCTCGTTGGCGACGAGCATATGCCGGGTCTGTTGCGGCTCGCCCATGAAGTGGAAGACGCGCTGCTCGGCTTCGAGATCGAAATAGAGATAGGCTTCCATGCGGCGGTCATGCGTATGGGCCGGCATGGTGTTCCAGACGCTGCCCGGCTCGATCATGGTGAAGCCGAGCGTGAGCTGGCAGGACTGGCAGACGTCCGGATGGATGAACTGGTAGATCGACCGCTTGTTGGCCGTCGCGGCTTCACCGGGCGTCAGGTGACGGGCCTTTTCGCGGGTGAGCAACACGGTCGGGTGCGTTTGATGGGCCGGAGTCGAGACCAGATAGAACTTTGCCGGATTGGCGGCATCGGCGCTCTCGAACCGGATATCCTTGGCACCCTTGCCAGCATAGAGGCAATCATACTTGGCGAGATCGTAGCTGGTACCGTCGACGACGATACGGCCGGCGCCGCCGATGTTCAGCGCGCCGAGTTCACGCTCGGCGAGGAAGGTTTCCTGTCCGATCGCCGTCGGCGCCGTCAGTGTCAGCCCGGTATCGAGCGGTGTGGCGCCGCCGATGACCATGCGGTCGTAATGGGAATAGGTGAGCCGGATCTCGCCGCCTTCGAAGATGGTCTCGACCAGAAAGTGACGCCGCAGCGTTTCGGTGTCGAAATTGCGCACAGCCTCGGGATGGGAGGCATGTCTGACGTCGATCTGCATGTCGAATTTCCTCAGTTTTCGTTGTCGTCAAGCGTTGTTGCTGTCGCGAAAGCCGGCTCGGTTCGACCGTCCGTTCCGCTCGGCAATGAACCATACGGTTACATAGTTGTACGACAAGTTCGAAGTCAATATGTTTCTGCAGGCTCGCTCGCGGCAGCAAGCGGCCTCGGGAAATCCGGAATAAAATCAAGCACAAGCGGGAAAACTGTCATCTCCGAGCGATGGATCGCAGGTGCTCGTTTCTCAGCCCCGCTCGAATTTATGTCGGCCAAAACGAAAAAGCCTGCCGCGGGAGGAGGTGCGGCAGGCTTTCGAAAAGAACCGAACGACAGCTGGGAGGAGGAGTGCTGCCGTTCCACAGACGACCCTGGGAGGAGGATGGGGCGCCTGTATATCGAAGGGATGCGGGAGGAGGTGCATCGCTTCGATAGAAATAATCATACTTATTTCTTGCCCAGTTGATAGGCATTTCTTTGCAAGGCAGCTATGCGTTATGCGAAAAGCGGGCGGCTCGACTGCCCGTGATCCGTCCACCGGAAACACAAAAGCAAAGCGCCCGCTCGGGAGGAAGCAGGCGCTGGGCACAGTCTCGAAAATGCGTAGTCTTAGTTGCCGTTAGCGGGCGATGGCTGCGCGGGCGACATTGCGGATTTCGCTGCGGCCGATGCCGAGGTCGTCCAGTTCGCGTGCGGACATGCGACCCAGTTCAGCGACCGTCTGACGGTACTTGCGCCAGTTGTTAAAAGAGCGTGCTACGTTCATGATGATCCCCTTTCCGTGGGCTTTCGAAGCCTAGCTGCCAGTCCTTGGCGCTTCGTTCGCTTCGATGAGTTCTATATAGTACGAGACCTTCGATTGTTGCAGCGCCAATGCATCACTGCACCTATGCGGTGCCTGCATGGGTCGCTATCTATTGGCGATTTCGCGGTCACGATCGGAACCGCTTCGCGATCAGGATTTGAAGCGATCGAAGGCCGTCAGCCGCACGAGCGGTGGTTCTGCTTCTTTCCACCGGTAAATCTCCGCGCGCAGATAGGAAAGCTCGTCGCCGAGGCCGTCTTCGTCGACCTCGATCCACCACGACTTCAGCCGGCCATCGCTTCCATCCGACCAGCGATAGCCCCTCGCCTTCAGGTGGTCCTTCATCTCGAACGGGCTGTGTTCGGCAAAGATACGGATGCGCGAACGCTGGCTGGCGCGATAAAGCTCGGTGAACGGGCTTTCACTCTCGCCCTGCTCTCGATCGAGAATTTCCAGCAGCGCGTGGCAATCGTCCACCGCGCGATGGCCGTCATGGAAATATCCGGCCTGGCCGACGAGATAGCCGAGCTTCGTGCCCTCGAAACCGCGGGCGCTCCAGTCGATCTCCGACACCGAGCATGCCCAGGCCTTGCCGGCGAAAATTGTCGAGAAGGCCTCGCAGAACGGCCGGTCGAAACCGGCATTGTGGGCAATGATCAGATCCGCCGGCTCGATCAGGGACTGCAACGCCTGGATATCGATGACCTGTCCTTCGACCATCGCATCGGTGATGCCGGTCAGCCGGGTGATCTCGGGCGGGATCGGCCGGGACGGTTGTTGCAGGCCGCCATAAATGCCGACGATGTCGCCGATCGCGCCGTCATCGTTGAAGGTGAAGGCGACGGCGCCGATTTCGATGATCTCGTCGTTGCGGTGGTTGAGACCTGTCGTCTCGGTGTCGAGAACGACGCCGAGCCGCGAAAATCCCGGCCGTCTGACGGGCGCAATCGGCCGGGCGGCCAGTTTTCTCAGGATGCGATAATTGCCGCTCTCTTCCAGCGTCCGCGCCATGTCTTCTTGGGAAGAGCCGGCCGGCTGCGACGGCGGCCGGCGCGATGGACCGCGCGCCTTGGCGATCGCGGGCGATGCCTTGGCAAACATGTCGAGTTGCGAATCTCTATGCACGCTCATCGAATCTATATGTCACGGAGAGGCGATTGAATCCATCACTCGCGCCAGCCGCTGTGGAGTGTCCCCACCTGCGGCCCTCTCCAGCGGGAAGCTCAGCCGGCAGACCGCGCCGGGATTGCGGTTGTCGATCGTCACCTCGCCGCCATGCAAACGGATGATGTCGCGAACCAGATTGAGGCCGAGGCCGGCGCCGCGTCCGTCATGATGGCGCTTGAAGAAGGGCTCGAATATCCGATCCCGGACATCGGCGGGAATGCCTGGTCCCTCGTCGCTGACCTCGATCCAGTTGCAGCCTGACGTCAGCGAGATGATGCCTTTCCTGCCGCCGTGGTTGATCGCGTTCTGCAGGATGTTCATCAGGGCGCGCTGCAGCGCCAGAGGATCGCCGTCGATCTCTCCGGCGCCGTCGACCTCGAACTGCACCGTATAACCGGCGGCAAAGGCCAGCGGCGCCATCTCGATGATGACCTTGCGCGCCAGCTGCCCCAAATCGACCTTGCTGAACTGGACCTTGCCCTGTTTCAGCCGCTGAAGATCGAGCATCTGCTCGGTGAGGACGGCGAGCCTTGCGGCATCTTCCAGAAGGTCGGTCTTGATCGAACTGTGCGGCAGGGATCCAATTCTCGTATTCAGAATGGCGATTGGCGTGCGCAGTTCATGAGCAGCGTCGGTCAGGAACCGCTCCTGCCGCTCATACCCCTCGTCGAGACGGCCGAGCGCGCGGTTGACGGCACGCACCAGCGGCGCGATCTCGTCGGGAATATCGTCTGCCGAGAGCCGGCCGCCGCGCTGGTCGATATCGATCGTATCGGCCTGCAACGCGGCCTGGTCGATCCCGACCAGCGACCTTCGCACGACGAGCGGCGTTGCGATCAGCGCTCCCAACGCCATCACCGCAACGATGGGAATCACCATTTTCGCAAGGATCAGCGAAACGCCGAACAGGAAAGGGGCGAGCGGGTTGGGGCCGTCGGTGCCGGTCAGGAACTGCACCTGTCCCCCATCCATCGCAATCCACTTCATCCTTGCCGCCGGACGGTCGTGGTCGCCGAGATTCTCGCCGAAGCGCGCCTGGCCGACATGATCGAGCGTATTGCCGATGCTGGCATATTCTTCCGGAATCCGGCCCTCGGTCAAAACATGCCCCTGCATGTCGCGAATGGTGTACCAGAGATCGGGCGCATCTTTCCGCAACTGCCTGATATCCTCGGTCTCCCTCAGGCCCAACGCTCCGGTGGGCTGGCGGAAGACGGCCTGGCGCAGAATCTCGATCGTACCTTCCGTCGACCGGTAATCCCATATCTTGGCCACCGAGATCAGCACGATCATCACCAGGATGAGCACGACCGACTGGACGGCAAGAAGCCGCCAGAACAGCCGCTTGTGCAGCGAATAGGAGCAATGTTTGCTCATGATGCCTCACGCAGGAGATAACCCACGCCCCGGATAACGTTGATGACCACGCCCGCCTGCGACGCTGCCAGCTTGCGCCGCAGCCGCGATATGTGGGAATCGAGCGCGTTCGACTGGATCTCGTCGTCGAAGCCGAAAACCGCTTCCATCAAGGCCGGTCGCGGCACCATGCGGCCGGCCCGGCGCACGAGGCATTCGAGCACCAGCGCTTCCCGGCGCGGCATTTCCAGACGCCGGCCGGAGACGATGATCTCGCAATAGGTCGGATCGAATGAAAGCCGGCCGATCGAGATCAGCGCGGGGCGCAAGGTTTCGGAGCGGCGCATGACGGCACGCAGCCGCGCCAGAAGTTCGTCGAAGACGAAGGGCTTGGCGAGGTAATCGTCGGCGCCGGTCTCCAGGCCGGCGATCCTGTCTGGAACCTCTCCCTTGGCGGTGATGACGATGACCGGTAGCGTCAATCCCCTTTTGCGGATCTTCGGAATAAGCTCAAGACCGTCGCCGTCTGGCAGCTGCCGATCCAGGAGGACGGCGTCATAGGCGCCGTCGCCGATCACCAGTTCGGCGTCGCCCAAGCTCGAAACGTGGTCCATCACCATGTCGTGCCTGGTGAGCGCCCCTCGGAGTGCTGCGGCCATTTGAGGTTCATCCTCGATCAGTAATATGCGCATCTCACATTCCTGTCGCAGGGCCTATGGGGGCTTGTCGGGGCCGTCGATCCATAGGTGGAAACCATATCACCCTCAAGCAAGTCTGCGGTGCCCGTGGCGTATCGAATGCAAGAGCGCCGCTTCGTCGCAAAGGATCGTATCCGTCATCAAGCGCGGCGCTGCTCGATCAGGGCCATTGGCTGGTAGCGGCGGCTGTTGCGATAGACCGCGGCCGGCGGAATATTGCGCAACGTCCAGCCGATCTTTTTTGAGACAAGGCCGAGGGCGTCGAGGATTTCGGCAGGCACCGGGCATTTCGGCCCGTAGGTGAATTGATAGAAGGCGCCGTGCGGCCTGAGGTTGGCAAAGCAGTCCTCGAGCAGCGCCTGCACGTCGTCCGGCCGCATGGCAAGAAGCGGAAGCCCGCTGACGACGCCGCCGAAGAAACTTCCGGAAGCGACGTCTTCCACATCTGCCGCACGTCCACCTGCAGCACCCTGGCATCGGGAAAGCGGTCCTGCAACAGCGTGGCGAAATCACGCTCGTATTCCACCAGCGTCAGATCCCGCTCGGCAATGCCGCGTTGCAAAAGGGCCGCGGTGAAAACGCCGGTGCCCGGACCGAGTTCGAGAACCGGCCCGGTGAGCGCAGAAATTTCCTTGGTCATCAGGCCCGCAAGGCGGGGGCCTGATGGTGTGATCGAAGCGATGCGCAGCGGCGCGCGAAGCCAGGCGAGAAGAAAGCGTCGTCGATCGAAACGGGGCATTGGACCTTCACAGCGGCTGATTGATCCCGCCCATGAACCGGCTCAACATTGCAACAGTCTGTCATGGCGCAGTCACGGTGACGCAGACGCAGATTTTATACCTGAGACTCGACCTTCGGCTGCGCTGCCCTGAGACCCCTGCTGTCGATCCAGCTTTTGATTTCGGCGGCAATCGCCTCGGGCTGGTCCTCAGGGGCAATGTGGCGCGAAGGCCCGCACCCCCTGGTCTCCAGGCCTGCGATGTTGTCGCGGCACCACGAAATCATCTCGCTGCCGATCAACAGCGTTTCGGCAGGCCCGTCGAAGGTCAGCAGCAGCTTGGGAGTCTGAGGACTGGCGGAAAGCCAGCGGTCATAGTTCTCGATCCTGGCGACCACATCGGCCGGCTCGCCGTTGATGGGCATGGCGCGCGGCCATTCCAGCAGCGGGCGCCGGCTGTTACGGTCCGGATAGGGAGCGCGGTAGACATCCCAGTCGGCATCGCTAAGCCCTTTCAGCGTGGTTGCACGCAAGGCCTGCTCAATGAAGAAATTTTCATCGAGGACCTTGGCCTCGCCTGTTCCGGCGCCCCGCAACAGTTCATAACGCGCCTTTCCGCCGCCTGGCAGATCCTCCCAACTCATCGGCCGCAGGATGGTTTCCATGAAGGCGATGCCGCGCACACGTTCGGCGTGGCGCGAAGCCCAGTCGAATGCCAGCGCACCGCCCCAGTCGTGGCCGACGAGCACGACGTCGTCGAGGTCAAGCGCCTCGAACCAGGCGTCGAGATAGGCGATGTGATCGCCATAGCGATAGTCGATATCGGGTTTGCCGGAGCGTCCCATGCCGATCAGATCGGGCGCCAGGCAACGGCCTGGCCCGACGCCTGGCATGATGTTCCGCCAGAGATGCGATGAAGTGGGATTGCCGTGGAGGAAGACAATCGGGTCGCCCTCCCCCAGTTCCTCGTAGGAGATGAACGAGGTGAGAATATCGATGGTCGGCATATGGAGCTCCGCGCTTTCGTGCTATATAGGCAGGCAACTGTCCATTTATCATATAGACAGGTAGCTGTCTATATTGCCGCGGGGGTTTCATGGCGTCTTCGTCCCTTGGCCTGTTGTTGCGTCTGGTCCATCAGCATTGGACACAGGCTGTCGAAGCGGCACTCGATGAGGCCGGCTACGGAGATATCCGCCCGCCGCACGCCAACGTCTTCACCTTCGCGCGACCCGAGGGCATTCAGGTCAGCGAGCTGACCAAGCTCGCCCGTGTTCGCAAGCAGACGATGACCCAGGCCGTGGAAGAACTCGAGCGCTTGGGTTATGTCGAGCGCCGGCCCGATCCGAACGATCGGCGCGGCCGGCTGGTGTTTCTGACGGAAAAAGGCCAAGGAGTCAGGCCGATAGCGATGGCGGCGGGCCGGCGCGTCGATGAAAGCTGGGCCGCCTTGACCAGCCAGCAGCAAATGGACGATCTGCGGACAGCGCTCCGGCGGCTGCTGGCACAGTTGCAATAGCGAAGCGGCACTGCCTTGCCCCTTTCCACTTAACCGTCGCACGACCGAAGGAAAATAGATGCCTGGTGACGATAGCAAGGGTGCCGACGCGGATGTAGTCATCATCGGCGGTGGAGCTGCCGGTATTGCCGCCGCCCGTCGCCTGCAGGCGCTCCGCCCGGATCTGTCCATCCTCCTGCTTGAAGCCGGCGATCGTCTCGGCGGGCGCGCCTGGACGGTTGGACTGCCTGACGCCGATATTGCGCTCGATCTCGGCTGCGGCTGGCTGCATGGCGCGCGGACCAATGCCTAGACTGCGATCGCCGGCGAGGTCGGACTGACGGTCGACCGCACGCCGGCGCCCTGGAACGACGGCGGACGCCAGCTTCAGCGTGATGGCGCGGAAGCGCGTGCCGCAAGGCAGGCGATCGGCGCCTATTTCGAGCGTCTCGAGAGCCATGAGGGGAATGACGCCGCCATGGCCGAATTGCTCGAGCCCGGCAATCCCTGGAACGGCCAGATCCGTGCGATCGGCACTTATATCACCGGCGCCGAGCTGGAGCGGTCGTCAATCGTCGATTACAACAGATATGATCCCGGCCCCGGTCCCGACTGGCGGGTGCGCGAGGGTTATGGAACGCTGGTCTCGCGTTACGGCAAGCCGGTTCCGGCAAGGCTCGGCACCGAGGTGACGCGCATCGACCACCGTCATGCCGGCCGTATCGGCATCGAGACGAACCAGGGTGTGCTCCGTGCCCGCGCCGTGCTGGTGACCGTGTCGACGAATGTGCTTGCCGCCGGCAGGATCGCCTTCGACCCGCCTCTGCCGGACAAGATCGAGGCGGCAGCCCGTTTGCCGCTCGGCCTCGCCGACAAGCTCTTCCTGAGGCTCGCAAATCCGGAGGCGCTGCCGGCGGATACGCATATGCTCGGTTCCACCAGTCGTGGCGCGACCGGCACCTATCAGCTCCGGCCGTTCGGCGCGCCTGTCGTCGAGGCCTATTTCGCCGGCGACCTCGCGCATGATCTGGAAGGGCAAGGCAGCGAGGCCGCCTTTTCCTTCGCGTGCAACGAATTGGCAGCGCATTTCGGCGCTGACATTCGCAAGCAATTGTCGGTCGCCGCACTGTCGGCCTGGGCCGCTGTGCCCCATATCGGCGGCTCCTATTCCTATGCCGAACCCGGCGCGTCCAATTTGCGCGGCCGTCTCGCCGCGCCGCATGACGGGCGGATCTTCTTTGCCGGCGAAGCCTGTTCGACGTCGCGCTATTCAACGGCGCACGGCGCCTACGAGACCGGGGTTGCTGCGGCCGATCTGATCGCCGGCTCGTTTTCGCAAAATCCGTAACCGTCGCCGGCTGCGACGGCAGGCGGGAAAATTTTTTTCTCACTTGTCGCGAGGGCGGGATTGGCTATGCTCCCCCTCGCCCCTGCGCTGCGAGCTCAGGGCGCGGTACGTCATCCGGCGGCAAGCGGCCGCCTCAAGCTCAATATTGTCATTGATTGCAGGAGCCCCGGCTTCTACCCCGACCGTTTGCGCGTCGGCTGCGGGTATCCGCATGAGGAGGAAGAAATGGACTATCGCAAGCTCGGTCCCAGCGGGACCGTCGTCACCGCCTATTGCCTCGGCACCATGACGTTCGGCGCGGAGGCTGACGAGGCCGCCTCGCATAAACTGCTCGACGATTATTTCGCCTGGGGCGGCAATTTCATCGATACCGCCGATGTCTACAGCGCCGGCAAGTCGGAAGAGATCATCGGAGGCTGGCTGAAAGCGCGCCCGACCGAGGCCCGCCAGGCGATCGTCGCCACCAAGGGGCGTTTCCCGATGGGCAACGGACCCAACGATATCGGCCTGTCGCGCCGGCATCTCGGCCAGGCGCTCGACGATTCTCTGCGCCGCCTCGGCCTTGAGCAGATCGATCTCTATCAGATGCATGCCTGGGATGCGCTGACGCCGATCGAAGAGACGCTGCGCTTTCTCGACGATGCGGTTTCCTCCGGCAAGATCGCCTATTACGGCTTCTCCAATTATGTCGGCTGGCACATCGCCAAGGCCTCGGAAATCGCCAAGGCACGCGGTTATACCCGCCCGGTGACGCTGCAGCCGCAATATAACCTGCTGGTGCGCGACATCGAACTTGAGATTGTCGCGGCCTGCCAGGATGCCGGCATGGGCCTGCTGCCGTGGTCGCCGCTCGGCGGCGGCTGGCTGACCGGCAAGTACAAGCGCGACGAGATGCCGACGGGTGCTACCCGCCTCGGTGAAAACCCCAATCGCGGCGGCGAATCCTATGCGCCGCGCAACGCGCTGGAGCGAACCTGGGCGATCATCGCTGTTGTCGAAGAGATCGCCAAGGGGCATGGCGTCAGCATGGCGCAGGTGGCGCTCGCCTGGACGGCGGCACAGCCGGCGATCACCTCGGTCATCCTCGGCGCCCGCACGCCCGAACAGCTCGCCGACAATCTCGGCGCCATGAAGCTCAAGCTCTCCGATGATGACATGGCAAGATTGAACGAGGTGAGCGCCCCTCAGCCGTTCGACTATCCCTACGGCAAGGGCGGCATCAACCAGCGCCACCGCAAGATCGAGGGCGGCCGCTGAGTCTCCGCCCATAACCGGATGAGTCGTCTCGCCCGGTCTGCAACACCAACGAAGAAAGCCGCCATGTTTCCATGGCGGCTTTTCGGCCTTGCTGCTTGGGAGGCGATTTTAGGCCGGAAGCTGGAAGATCACGTTAGCGATCAGGACGATCGCCAAGCCGCCGGCGAGCGCGAGATAGGGCAGGATGCCGGCTTTCTTGACGCCGAGATCCTGGCCGACGAGACCGAGATCCTCCATCGCGCCGGCCGGGAACTTGCCGCCGTCGCGCACATAGTGGCGATAGGCGAAGACCGGCAGGATCAGGGCGGCGAAGATGAAGCCGACCCAGAGCGCATTGGAGTAACCCCAGACCTTGGCGCCGGCGCCGAGGAAGAGGGCGTTGACGAAGGCGAGCACGGTGTTGAGGCCGATCAGCCACGTCGGCGCCTTCCAGGGGCGTTCGATATGGCCGGAATCCACCCGGTGGATCCAGCCGGAGTTGAGGTTCAGGAAGTTGAAGATGATGTAGCCGACATTCGAGACGGCGAGCACGAAGAAATAGCCGCCGACATCCGAGGCGATTGCCAGCAGGAAGAGATTGAAGGCGAAATCGGTCCACATCGCCCGCGTCGGCGCGCCATTCTCATTGACGTGGTCGAGGTATTTCGGCAGCCAGCCGTCCTTCGAGCCCTGGTAGAGCGTTCGCGAAGAGCCGGCCATCGCCGTCATGATGGCGAGGAAGAGCGCCATGATCATCAACACGACGAGCAGTTGGGTGACGACCCGGCCGGCGCCGATCAGGCCGCCGAGCGCTTCGGCAACGCCGGTGCCGTCGACGATGCCGGGGGCGAGCATGCCTGTATGGCCGAGAACGCCCTGGAAGGCGAAGGGGACGAGGAAGAAGAACAGGCAGCAGGCAAGGCCGGAATAGAAGATCGCCTTGAAGGTGTCGGTCTTCGGGTTCTTCAGTTCGCGGGTGTAGCAGACCGCCGTCTCGAAGCCGTAGGTCGACCAGGCGGCGATATAGAGGCCGCCGAGGAAGAGCGTCCAGCCGCCGTTGCTCCAGGTGCCGTCGGCGGCGGCATAGGCTGCCGTCGGCGGCACGAGGCCGGTGACGTTGGTGGCAAGGATCTGGCCGCTGACGATCGGGTAAAGACCGATGATCAGCAGCGGCACCAGCACGATGATGGCCAGCCACTTCTGTACGCTGGCCGTTTCCGAGATGCCGCGATGCTGGATCGCGAAGATGATCAGCATCAGGATGCCGCCGATGAAGAAGGTGGCATTGATATTGGCGGTGGCAAGGAAGGGGATGTTGAAGGTGACGAGCGACCAGTTGCGGATCGCCGGCGTGAGCGCCGCGACACCGTCGGTGCTGAGCAATGCCTTGACGGCGTCATCGGGGGTGGTGCCGGCATGGGCGGCGATATATTCGGCGACGCGGGGGCTATCGGCCGTGATGGAAGCGGCATGGGCGGCTATCCAGTCGAGGACCATTTGCGAATCCGCCGCCGGAATCGGGTAGAAGGCATTGAGGATGTAGCCGGCGGCGATGGCGCAGCCGAGCGACAGCACCGGCGACCAGGCAAACCAGTTGCACCAGACCGACAGCGGCGCGATGAATTTCGAATAACGCAGCCAGGCGGTGGCGCCATAGACCGAGGCGCCGCCGGATTTGTTGCCGAACATGCCGGCGATTTCGGCATAGGTGAAGGATTGCAGGAAACCCATCACCATCGAGATGATCCAGACGACGAAGGCGAGCTTGCCCGTCGTGCCCGCGATACCGCCGATGGAGAAAAGAACGAGCGGCGGCACGCCCGCAGCCACCCAGAATGCGCCCTTCCAATCGAGCGCGCGTACAAGCTTACCCTCGGTGCCGGATGCAATTCCGGCCTCCACAACATCTGTCATCGGTGAAATTCCCCATTCGATTTGTTCCGGACGTATCTTTGTACGTCTCCCTGAACGTGTCTCCCTGACAGTCTCAAGCCGGCCCGGATGATTTTGGCGATCCGTGTTCCCGACGGATTCCCCGAGTCTCAACTCTTTATACATAGTGAAGATATTTTCTTTTTAGTCAACATGACTTTACTTTCCCGAGGCATTTTGTAACCTGTATGGGTGTGCCCCAGGGTACGCCGATCCCCCATGAGGGCAGCATGCGAGAACTTCATCCTGCTATGAACGGCCTGCGCCCGGCGACTGCGAGCCTCGTGCATTATCCCGGCATTCCCACCCTGCCGGAGGGAACCGAGCGCTACCGGGCAAAGGGCGGCGGATCGGTCGTCATGCGCGTCGCGCCGGGCGACCGCGTCAGCGTCATCGACAGCGAGGGCGGGCAGGTCTGCGAGATCTCTTTCCTCGACGAAAAGGGACGGTTCCGGGCAGCCGGTCTTGGTGCGGCATTCAGCAATTCAGCCGAGGGTTTGAAGGCCATTCTTCAGGCAGAGCATGAGAGCGCCGCCCGCACGCGCGTAGCGCTTCTGCGCCGCGGCGCCGATCTGGCTTCGGCCGGGGCGCTTCGCATTTTCGGGGCAGGATCGACCCCGGGCAGCCAGGCGGATTTCACGATTGCCATGAAGGGCCTGCTGATCGTCGCGGCACCCGCCGCGGCCATGTCGCCGGAGGCGCAGGATACGGCGACGCCGATCGAGATCAGGATCAAGCGCAGCCTGTTGATCCGCGATTACGCCTCGGCCCTGCCGGAACCGGTCGCCGATCCGGTCGAGGATATCCGCATCCGGGCGGCGACCGCCGCTGCCTATTTCGTACGTGCCGGCGAATTCATCCAGATCATCGACGTCTATGGACGCCAGTGCACCGATTTCCAGGCGTTTGCCGCCCGCAAGGTCGACAAAGGCCTCGATCTCGCGCTTGATTCCACCGTCACCCGCACGCTGCTCGGCCGCAGCTATCCCATGCCTGGCCTGCCCTCCAAGGCCTTCGACCGCGACTTCGAGCCGCTGGTCGAGATCGTCCAGGATACGGTCGGCCGTCACGACGCTTTCGCGACCGCCTGCAATGCGCGTTATTACGACGACATGGGCTATCCCGGCCACGTCAACTGCACGGATAATTTCAACGCGGCGCTGGCGCCCTACGGCATTGCCGGCCGCAAGGGCTGGGAAGCGCTGAATTATTTCTACAACACCAATATCGACCACAACAACCAGCTCTATCTCGACGAGCCATGGTCGCGTCCCGGCGATTACGTGCTGATGCGGGCGCTGACCGATCTCGTCTGCGTCTCCTCGTCCTGTCCCGACGATATCGACGCGGCGAACGGCTGGGATCCGACGGATATCCACGTCCGCACCTTTTCCGGAAAAGAGAAATTCTCACGAGCGGTAGCCTATCGCATGACCCCAGATGCCGACGCCGAACTGACGCGCGAAACCGCCTTTCATCCTCGCCTCTCCGCCTTGACGCGGGACTACGCCGAATATCGCGGCTACTGGCTGCCGAACCGCTTTTCCAGCGAAGGGCCGGTCGAGGAATATTGGGCCTGCCGCGAGCGCGCCGCCGTCATCGATCTCTCGCCCTTGCGGAAGTTCGAGGTGACGGGGCCGGATGCCGAGGAACTGCTGCAATATTGCCTGACGCGCGACGTGCGCAAACTGTCGACCGGCCAGGTCGTCTATTCCGCCATGTGCTACGAAAACGGCGGCATGATCGATGACGGCACGCTGTTTAGGCTCGGCGACAAGAATTTCCGCTGGATCGGCGGCGATGATTTCAGCGGCATATGGCTGCGTCAACAGGCCGAGAAGAAGGGCTTCAAGGCCTGGGTCCGCTCCTCGACCGACCAGATGCACAATATCGCCCTCCAGGGGCCGAAGAGCCGCGATATCCTCAAGCAGATCATCTGGACGGCGCCGCGCCAGCCTGAAATCGGCGAGCTCGAATGGTTCCGCTTCACCGTCGGTCGCATCGGCGGCTTCGAGGGCGCCCCTGTCGTCGTCTCGCGCACGGGCTATACCGGCGAGCTAGGCTATGAGATCTTCTGTCATCCGAAGGATGCGCTGACGGTGTTCGACGCCGTCTGGGAGGCAGGCCAGCCGCATGGGTTGAAGCCGATGGGGCTGGAGGCGCTCGACATGGTCCGCATCGAGGCGGGCCTGATTTTCGCCCATCACGAATTCACCGACCAGACGGACCCGTTCGAGGCCGGCATCGGTTTCACCGTGCCGCTGAAATCCAAGCAGGATGATTTTATCGGCCGTGAGGCGCTGATCCGGCGCAAGGAGCATCCGCGCCACCTGCTCGTCGGCCTCGACATCAAGGCCAACGAGGCCGTCGGCCATGGTGATTGCGTCCATATCGGCCGGGCCCAAGTCGGCGTCGTCACCAGTGCCACCCGCTCGCCTGTTCTCGGCAAGACCATCGCGCTCGCCCGCATCGACGTGATGCATGCAAGCCCCGGCACCGAGGTCGAAATCGGCAGGCTCGACGGCCACCAGAAGCGCCTGCCGGCGACGATCGTGCCGCTTTCGCACTACGACCCGCAGAAGTCGCGGCCGCGCTCATAACCCGTGCTCTTTGAGGTCTGAGGCGGTGATCGGATTTTCGGCATGCAAGGCGGTCGATATACAACCTAATGGAGATTTCGCTATTCCAAAAAACTAAAAGTTGACAAACTCGGCTTGGATGACTATATTCCGGTTGTCGATATTGCTTGTTTGACTTTTGTTATCGCACGCTAGCAACGTGCCCTGGACGAACTTCCCTCTTCAAAATCGAGATCATCATCCGCCGTGCTTGCGCACGTGCGGTCTGTCAATTGCTATGAAAGGGTTTGTTATGACCACTGGCACAGTTAAATGGTTCAATTCCACCAAGGGCTTCGGCTTCATTCAGCCTGATGACGGCGGCGCTGACGCCTTCGTTCACATCTCTGCCGTCGAGCGCGCCGGAATGCGCGAAATCGTCGAGGGCCAGAAGATCGGCTACGAGCTTGAGCGCGATAACAAGTCGGGCAAAATGTCCGCTTGCAATCTCCAGGCTGCCTGAGCTGAAATCTGCTTTCCTTTGACCGCGGATGTACCGGCACTGCCGAAAGCATGATACTATCAAGGTCAGGCAATTTGCCTGGCCTTTTTGTTGCGTTCGCTGAGCGGCGCATGAATCCAGGACGGATATGACAGAGTCACATAGCAAATCACGCAAGCAGGCGGAGATTGCCTTTGGAAACGCGCAATCGCAATTCCTGGCGCGAAGCCGTGCGGTTGAGGAAGTCGATCAGACGGTGCGGGCCCGCGAAGAAAAGACCTTGCGGTTACGCGAAGCCCGCGAGGCCAAGGAGTTGCAGGATCGCTTGACAGCGGTTACCGCTCTTGCCGCAAAGAAAAAGAAAATCTGACCTTCGGGCCAGACATCCAACAGTCAGGAAACAGATTTGAAAAACGCCAGAAACAACGAGCTTGCCGATCGCCGCAGCGCCGCTGCCGAAGCCAAGGCCGCTCTCCTCAATGCGTATCGTACCGCCAAGGATACGGCTGAACCCACCCGGCTCGCCAAGCAGGCGGAGCGCCAGGCCATTGCCGCGGCCAGGGAAGAACGGCGTGCTGCGCGCGAACGGGTCAAGCTCGAGGAACTGGAGCGGGCTCAGGCCGCAGAAGCCGAGCGTCAGGCTGCCGCCGAGGCCGCCGCACGCGCCGAGGCCGACGCGCGCGAAGCGGCTGACAAAGACCGGATCGCCCGCGTGATTGCCGATGAAGCGGCCCGAAAGGCCGAACGCGACCTGCGCTACGCCAATCGCAAAGCCAGAAAGTCCTGACTGTCGGCGCCGCCTGTCGACACGACAGGCAGCGCTATCTTTCAAGCCGCCTGCACGGCTGCATTCAGCGGGATTTCGACGTCGATTTCCAGCGTCGAGACGTACTCGTTGCGATCGATCGTCACCTGCACCTTGTCATGGTCGAGCTGCACGTGTTTTGCGATCACCGCCAGGATTTCCTCACGCAGCAGCGAGACCAGGTCCGACCCCGCCGAGGAACGTTCATGGGCGAGAAGGACCTGCAGC
Organism: Rhizobium sp. BK212; assembly: GCF_014197475.1. Taxonomy (NCBI): domain Bacteria; kingdom Pseudomonadati; phylum Pseudomonadota; class Alphaproteobacteria; order Hyphomicrobiales; family Rhizobiaceae; genus Rhizobium; species Rhizobium sp. BK212. Next base: position 466,523 of record NZ_JACIFS010000001.1, on the reverse strand, counting down.
CGTTCGCGGGCGGCCGGTGCTGTTCTCTGCTTGTTGAAAAGACGGAAAATATTCATGCTGCCCTCCGTCCGAAGATCTTGCCGAAAATATTCCTCTTTTCCTCTGGGATCGCGATCGGCACCGTCTCGCCGGCGAGCCGGCGAGCGGCATCGAAATAGGCCATAGCAGCCGCGCTGCGGCTGTCTGCCAGCGTGACCGGCGCGCCGATGTTGGAGGCACGCAGGACATCCATGCTTTCGGGTATGATGCCGAGCAGCGGGATGGAAAGGATTTCCAGGACGTCGTCGACCTTGAGCATGTCGCCGCGTTCGGCGCGGTTGGCGTCGTAGCGGGTGAGCAGCAGGTGCTTTTCCATCCGTTCGCCGCGTTCGGCCTTGGCGGTCTTGGCATCCAGCAGGCCGATGATGCGATCGGAATCGCGCACCGACGAGACTTCCGGATTGGTGACGACCACGGCAACATCGGCGTGGCGCATGGCAAGCGTCGCGCCGCGTTCGATCCCTGCGGGGCTGTCGCAGATGATCCAGTCGAAATAGCGCTTCAGGTCGTTGATGACGCGCTCGACGCCCTCGGCCGTCAGATTGTCCTTGTCGCGCGTCTGCGAGGCCGGCAGCAGGAACAGCGTTTCCAAACGCTTGTCGCGGATCAGCGCCTGGGTAAGCTTGGCGTCGCCCTGGATCACGTTGATCAGGTCGTAGACGACCCGGCGTTCGGCGCCCATCACGAGGTCGAGATTGCGCAAGCCCACGTCGAAATCGACGACGACGACTTTTTCATTGCGTTGCGCCAGCGCCGCTCCCAATGCGGCGGTCGAGGTGGTCTTGCCAACCCCGCCCTTGCCTGACGTGACGACGATCACTTTCCCCATCATTGTCTCTCCTTTGCCGTGGCCCCAGTAATTCAAAGTGTTACAGCGTCCTTTGCGGCTCTCGAAGAGACGCGCACCGCTGCCGTCAGATCAGTTTCTCTGCCATGATCGCGTCCTCTTCGAGCCAGAGCTGAACAGCCTGTCCGCGAAGATTGGGGGCCATGTCTTCCGCCATTTTGTAGATGCCGTCGATTGCAACCAGCTCGGCCTCGAGCTTGCGACAAAAGATCCGCGCCGATGCGTTTCCGATGGACCCCGCCATGGCTCGGCCACGCAGGGCGCCATAGATATGCACGGACCCTCCGGCGATGACCTCGGCACCCGAGGCGACCGATCCGATGACGGTGACGTCACCTTCCGGGAATATCACCGATTGTCCGGAGCGCACCGGCTCCCGAATGACGATCGATTGCATGGCCGGGCGCGTCTCCGCCGCTGCCGGTTTGACCGGCGTATCGACGCTCTCTTTGGCCGGAACCTCGATATCGGAAACCGACCGGCCGCCTTTGAGCGCCGGCGGCATCCCGGAGCCGAGGATCGAAGGCCGCGCGCCTTCGATGCCCATGATGCTGACATTGCGCTTGGCAAGTTCGGCAATCAGGTCCTTCAGCTGCGGCCGGTCGATCTGCAGGTCCGTCAGATCGAGCACGACAGGCCGGCCGAGGAAAAACCCGGCCGAACGCGCGGCCAGATCGTCCAGCCTGATCAACCAATCATCGATGGGAAGATCCGGGGACAGCATGACCGCGAGGAAAGAGCGGCCCTTGATGCGGATAGAGCGAGCGTCTGTTAGCACTTTGGTCATCTATGTGAAGAAATCGTTGACCATGTCTAGCGCTGCTATGGTTAACAAAAAGTTAACGCGACCTTAACATTACCCATAATGACGTGAGGTTTTTCGAGGGCGAGATTGCGGCAAGCCATTGGAAACGCTTTATGTTCTCCAGCTGCACCGCACGGTTAATAATGCGGCTTTCGACGTCAGCCGCAAATCTGCCGCTGCGCCGGGTGACGCTCAGCCTTCCGCCTTGCGTTGTGCATTGGAAATGGCGCGTGCGGCCTCTTCCGAGGAGTTGGCGAGCGTGCGCATCTCGGCGGCCAGCACGGCAAAGCCCGATCCGGCCGTGCCGGCGCGGGCGGCCTCGATGCCGGCATTGACGGCAAGCAGCTTCAGGTAACGCAGCGATTGCAGGATTTCATTGGTCTTCGAGGCGGTGACGCGCATGTCGGCGGTCTGCTCATCGATTCGCTGATAGAGTGATTCGATGTTGATGATGCTGCCTTCGAGATAAAGAAGCTCGCCCCTCTCGTCCCAGATGCCGCCGCCGGTCTCGGTGACCCAGATGAGATGACCCATGGCGTGACGGATGCGGTATTCCATCGTCCAGTCCGTGCGCTTCTCCAGCGCCCGACCGACGATCTCGTCCATCAGAGGCACGTCTTCCTCGTACATGATCGAGGTGAAGGTCCGCGTGCGATTGCCGATGATCTCGTCGGTGGGATAACCGAAGATGCGCTCGATGCCGTCGGTCATTTCAAGCATGGTGTAGTTTTCGTCGGCGCGGCAGCGGTAGAGAAAACCGTTCATGCGCCCGAGAATGCTCGTTTGAAAATCCATGAAGGCCACATCCGAAGAGAAGAGTTACAGATGGATTTATGTCGTCTCATTTAATACGGCGCATGCGCCGGAAGAGAATGCACGACCACCCTCCTCCGGCAATGCAGGCCTGCCTCATCAGTTGCGCAGATATTCTTCCATGGAATCGTCGAGCGCCTCGACCCAGGGCGTGTGATGCGTCGGCGACATGTTGCCGGTCATCAGCGACCGGTAGGCATGATCGCGGAAGCCCATGATATTGTGGGCCTTGTGATGTTCCCACTCCATGAAGGTCCGGTTGGTGCCCTCGATGTCGAAGGAGGGATAGTCGGTTTCATCAAGCAGTTCCTTCACATAGTCGCCCTGATACCAGATCATCTGCTCGGCATCTTCAAGCGTTTCCTCGCGGGCGCGCCACATGTCGAAATTGGCCTTCAGCGCCTCTTCCGACGGCAGGGTGATGCGCCCCATCATTACGTCGCGCGCCCACCAGGCCTGCACGTCGAACATGTTGAAGGTGTAGAACTGGTCCTGCATGCCGATATAGAAAAGCTGCGGGTTCTTGTCGAAGATCACCCCCTTGTAGAGGCTGTCGGCCCAGAGGCGGTTGGCGGTCTTCAGCCGGAGATCGTCGGGCAGGAAGGGGAAGTGGTGCTGGTATCCGGTGCAGAGGATCACAGCATCGACCTCCTTGCTCGAGCCGTCGAGGAAATGCGCCGTGCGGTTTTCGAGCTTGGTCAACAGCGGCCGTTCCTCGAAATTCTCCGGCCATTTGAAGCCCATCGGTTTTGAACGGTAGCTCGTCGTCACCGATTTCGCGCCGTATTTCCAGCATTGCGAACCGATGTCTTCGGCCGAATAGCTGCGGCCGACGATCAGGATATCCTTGCCCTTGAACTCCAGCGCGTCGCGGAAATCATGGGCATGCAGCACGCGGCCGTTGAAGGTCTTCACACCCTCGAAATAGGGCACGTTCGGCGTCGAGAAATGGCCGCTTGCGACGACGACATAATCGAATTCCTCGTCATACATCCGGTCCTCGATGCGGTTATGCGCCGTCACCGTGAATTTCTTCGTCTGATCGTCGAAGCGGACCATGCGCACCGGCGTGCTGAAGCGCACCCAGTGGCGGACATTCGCCTTCTCGACGCGGCCCTTGATGTAATCCCAGAGCACGGCGCGCGGCGGATAGGAGGCGATCGGCTTGCCGAAATGCTCCTCGAAGGAATAATCGGCGAATTCCAGGCATTCCTTCGGGCCGTTCGACCAGAGGTATCGATACATGCTGCCATGGACCGGCTCGCCATATTCGTCGAGGCCGGTGCGCCAGGTATAGTTCCAGAGCCCGCCCCAATCCGACTGTTTTTCGAAGCAGACGATCTCCGGGATCTCGGCGCCCTTCTGGGCGGCCGATTGAAAGGCGCGCAGCTGCGCAAGCCCGGAAGGACCGGCACCGATGACGGCTACTCTTGTCATGAAGCATTCCCCTCTTGATTATATGTCATTGCCTGTTTTGCGCGTCTGAAACCACACGCGGCGCTGGTGCGCACCGCTGCGCGTCAGTCGGGATAGATGCCGGGGCTGGTGGGAGCTCCGTCGTCATATTTGGAAAGCCAGTCGATCGTCGTCTCGCGGAAACGGGTGAGGCCCTTGTAGTCGATGAGCTCCGGCGGCAGCGTCTTCAGCACGCGCGGAAAGCGGCGCGCCCATTTCGGCACGGTGGCGAGCTCCTCCATGTTCATCAGGTAGCAGCGGATGACGAAGAGGATGGCATTCGAGCGCGGCAGGCGCCAGAGGCTCTGCAGCTCGACGCGCAGATGCACCTTCTCGCCGACATTGTCAGGCGTCACGGTGGTGCGATCGGGACCCCATTTGTGGTAGTTCTCCGGGCTGGTGTCGAGCCGAGGATTGATCGTCATCGTCCAGTTGAAGCGCCGTGTCGGTTTGCCCTGCTGCAGGTTCAACAGGAATTTCAGCGCCCGGTCGAAGACGCCGATCTGGTGGGCGAGCGGCACCGGCCCGTGCCATTCCATGAAATTCATGCCGATATCGAAATCGAGCGACCAGTCGGCCTGCGTCGTCACCATGCCGGCGTCCATCCAGAGATTGCCGTCGCGCTGATCAACGATGCAGAAGTCGCCCTGGGCCTGGCGGGTGATATATTCGAAGGGCTCGCAGGGCAGCGTCGAGGCATCGCCGAAGGTGAAGCTGTCGTCGATGCCGAGCGGGCGGTTGATCCAGCGCCATTGGTCGCCGTTGCGGATCAGCGTGAAATGCTCGGGATAACCCGCCGCCTGCTCTTCCATCAAAAGTTCGAGCGTATCCCATTGCGCGCTCATCATGTGCGGCAGCGCCTGGTAGCGCAGCGGATCTTCCTTCAGAACCAACGCCCGGTCGTGCATTTCGGCGACGTAATGCTCGTCGACGTCGATCAGGTTTTCGTAGACGGTGCCCGCCCGGCCGCGCACATGCGGCTCCATGTTGACGGAATACATGTATTCGTCGCGGTCGAAGGGAAACGGGAAACGCCGGATGTTTTCGGGGCTGTTGCGGTAGCTGAAGTCGTTCCGGAAGGTTTCCTGCTTGAAGGCGATTGCCATGTTCGGTCTCCTTGTCCCGCTTTATCAGATGCCGCTAGAGATCGAGATGCAGCGTGTTTCCCTCGAAGCGGGACACGCAGATCATCACCTTGCGGCCGGATGCCTTTTCTTCGTTCGTCAGATAGACGTCATGGTGCAGCAGCTTGCCGTCGCAGGTGACGACACCCGTCTCGCATTGACCGCAGGCGCCGCCGCGACAGAGGAAGGGCGCGTCGACGCCCGCCGCCTCGATCGCCTCCAGCATGCTTTCATGATGGCCGACCTTCACGGTCTTGCCGGAGCGGATCAGTTCCATCGTGAAGGGTTTGCCGGGCAGCGACGACAGGAACCGTTCCGAATGCAGGTTCTGTTCCGGCCAGCCGGCATTGAGGCCTGTTTTCAGCACACCGTCGATCATCCCGGATGGGCCGCAGACATAGAGATGCGTGCCGAGCGGCTGGCTGTCGAGCAGGCGCGTCAACGGGATGGCGCCACCTTCGGCGTCGCAATAGATCTTGATGCGATGCCCGCCGTAGCGCTCCAGCAGTTCCCGCCAATAGGCGCCGCGGTCGCGCGAGCGGATGGCGTAGTGCAGCTCGAAATTGGCGCCTTCGCGGGCAAATTGCTCCATCATCGCGATGAAGGGGGTGATGCCGATGCCGCCGGCGATCAGAAGATGCTTGCGCCCGCGCCAGTCCGGCTGGAACAGGTTGACGGGGTAGCTGACCTTCAGCTCGTCGCCTTCACTGACCTTCTCATGCATGAAGGTGGAGCCGCCGCGTGAATCCTCGACATGCAGCACGCTGATCTCATAGGCCGTGCAGTCATGCGGCGGCGACATCAGCGAATAGGCGTTGCGGCGCATGTGGCCGCCATCGTTCATCGAGACGATGACATGCGCGCCGCCGGAGAAATAGGGCATCGGCTTGCCGTCCAGGCGCTCGAAGCGAAAGCGCTTGACGCGATCGGCGATCGGCGTGATCCGCGCCACGCGGACAGGAATTTCAGTACCACCGCTCAAAGGAACAACTCCTCCGGATCAGGCGCGCTGCCGGGCTCTTCGGCATCGATATTGACGCCCTGGAAGGCCGCGAGCCGACGTGAATAATGGTCGCGCACCAGAAGCGGGAGCCCGCAATGGCTGCAGGCAAAGGGGCTGGTGGTGACGTCGTCGGTGATGCCCTTGCAATGGACGCATTGCACGCGTCGGGCCAGCGAGCCGCGATGCTCGGTGATGACGGAGGCATGGTCCATGCCGTATTCGAGCGCCAAGAGCATCGCCTGACCGATGAAGCCTTCGGTGCCCGAGATATAAAGCCGCGTGCCCATATGGGCGGTGGCGAGCGAGCCTTTCAACCGGAAGAGCAGCGTTGCGATGGTCGGAGCGGTGAAGAACATGTCGGCGCCGAGGCGGCGCAGCGCCTCGTCCAGGCCGGACCCTTGCGAGCCGCGGGCGACATAGAGGATTTCGCTGCGGGAAAGCGCCGTTTCGTCAAGCGCCGGCTGCTGATCGAGGAGAGCCTTGGCGCCCTCCCCTTCGAGCGCGAAAATGTGCCGCCGGGCGTTGGGCTGGATGGTCAGTCCCGTGTAGACTGGTCGGCTCTTGATGCCTGCAACGAGCATTCGCGTGCTCCTTAACCTACGGCAGTCCTCTTCTTCTTCTCCGGATCGTCGAAGGGAAGCGTATGGGCGGTGGCGCCTGCCTTGAGGGTCTTGCCGCGGACTTCGAGTTTCGTCCCATGCACCGCCTTGTCAACGTCGAGACGGGCAATCGCCATGGATTTCTTCGTCAGCGACGAATAGCTCGGGCAGGTGATGACGCCGACCTTCTTGCCGTCGGCAAAGACCTCGTCGCCGAGATCGGCCGGTCCGTCGGCATCGATCAGCATGCCGAAGATCTTGAAGCGTTCCCTACCCTTGAGGCGGGCATGTTCCTCGGCGCCGCGAAAGCCCGTCTTGCCGGGGCTGACGGTAAAGTCGAGGCCGAGTTCCCAGAGGCTGTCGCCGGGCGGCTGATCGGCGAAGGGATACATCTGCGAATTGTCGTAGGGGTAGAAGAGCAGGTAGCTTTCGACACGCAGCATGTCGAGAACCGAGAAGCAGCAGGGGATGATGCCCATCTCCTTGCCTTCCTCGACAATCCGGTCCCAGACCATCACGGCGTCCTGACCGCGCACGAAGATCTCGTAGCCGCGCTCGCCGGTATAGCCGGTGCGGGAGATCATCACCGGCGCGCCGAATAGCGTCGTCTGCATGTGGTGGAAATATTTGAGGTCGCGGATGCCGGGCACGTATTTGGCGAGATAGTCGACCGCGAGCGGACCCTGCAGCGACAGGTCATGCAGGTCGTCGTCGAAGAGCACGGCGCAATTGCGGCCTGCCGCCTGGCGGACGACTTCCTCGTGGCCGGAGCCGGAGCCATGCACCAGCATCCAGGAATTCGGGCCGGTGCGATAGACGATGCAGTCGTCGGTGAAGTGGCCGCGCTCGTTCAGCATGGTCGCATAGACCGAGCGGCCGGGATAGATCTTCGTCAGGTCGCGGGTGGTGATGTAGTCGAGCACGGCGATGGCGTGCGGGCCGACCAGGTGCACTTTCTTCAGGCCCGAGACATCCATGATGCCGGCCTTGGTGCGAACGGCGACATGTTCTTCCGACATGTCCTTGTCGTAGGTCCAGGCGGTTCCCATGCCGCTCCAGTCCTCGAGCTTCGATCCCAGAGCGCGATGCCGATCCGCCAAGACGGAGAAACGCCATGATAAAGCCATTTCCGTTCCCTCTTATTTCCTCTACGGAATATTTATTTCCTGACTATATAAGTCTTTCGCGCCGTGGCAAGCCCGCCCGGCATGCATTTCCCAAACTTTCGGCGGCACTCGCCGCAGCTTTAACGTCCTGCATGACCGATGCGACTGCGTGCTGCCGTCGATGGCCGTCTCTCTCAACCCATGCGTTCGGAGGCGTAGCTGCCGGGGCTTGCCGGGAAGACCACGGTGCGGTTGCCGTTGATGAAGGTGCGGTGATGGATATGGGCGTGGATGGCGCGCGCCAGCACCTGACTTTCGACGTCGCGGCCGATCGAGACATAATCGTCGGGCGACTGCGCATGGGTGATGCGCGCCGTGTCCTGCTCGATGATCGGGCCTTCGTCGAGATCGGCGGTGACGTAATGCGCCGTCGCCCCGATCAGCTTGACGCCGCGGCCATAGGCCTGCTTGTAGGGATTGGCGCCCTTGAAGCTCGGCAGGAAGGAATGATGGATGTTGATGATCCGGCCGGACATTTTCTGGCACATCTCGTCCGACAGGATCTGCATGTAGCGGGCGAGCACGATCAGTTCGGTGCCGGTCTGCTCGGCCACCTCCATGATCCGCGCCTCGGCCTGCACCTTGTTGGCCTTGGTGACCGGAATATGGTGGAAGGGGATGTCGTGGTTGACCACGACCTTCTGGTAGTCGAAATGGTTGGAGACGACGCCGACGATGTCGATCGGCAGCGCGCCGATCTTCCAGCGGTAGAGCAGGTCGTTGAGACAATGGCCGAAGCGCGACACCATCAGCAGCACCTTCATGCGCTTCTCGCTGTCGTGAAACTCGTAATCCATCTCGAAGGGCGCGGCGACGGCTGTAAAACCGGCGCCGATCTCGACACCCGAAAGCCCTTCTTCCGAAATGAAGCTGACGCGCATGAAGAACTTGCCGGTATCGAGATCGTCGAACTGCGAGCTGTCGATGATGTTGCAGCCCTTCTCCGCCAGATAGCTCGAAATCGCCGCAACGATGCCGCGCGTCGATTTGCAGGATACGGTGAGTACGAAGTTCTTCATGCGGTCTTTTCCTTCGCCGTTTCAAGCGCAGAGAACCTGGGCGCGCCGGCGCTTTTCCGTCCGGCGTGCCTATTGCAGGTCTGCCCGCTCCTCAGATGTCGAGCGTGTTGTCGCGTTCCCACTGGGTGAAATGCGAGCAGTAGGCATTCCATTCCCGATGCTTGAGCTTGAGGTAGGCGGCGGAAAACTCAGCCCCGATGGCCGCCTTCAAGCCCTCGTCGGCATCATAGGCCCGCAGCGCGTCGAGCAGGTTGAGCGGCAGGCGCGGTGCGTCCTTCACCAGATGCCCCTCGGCATACATGTCGATATCGTAATGCCGACCGGGATCGGCCTGGCTGCGGATGCCGTCGAGGCCGGCGGCGATGATGATCGCCTGCAAGAGGTACGGGTTGACTGCCCCGTCCGGCAGGCGCAGCTCGAAACGTCCGGGTCCCGGCACACGCACCATGTGGGTGCGGTTGTTGCCCGTCCAGGTCACGGTGTTCGGCGACCAAGTGGCGCCCGATGTCGTGCGCGGCGCGTTGATGCGCTTGTAGGAATTGACCGTCGGATTGGTGATCGCGGCGAGCGCCGAGGCGTGCTTCATGATGCCGCCGAGGAAGGTTTTACCCTGAGCGGAGAGCCCGAAGGCCATTTCCTTGTCCGCGAAGGCGTTGACCTTGCCATCGATGTCCCAGACCGAGATGTGGGCATGGCACCCGTTTCCGGTCAGGCCCTTGAAGGGCTTCGGCATGAAGGTGGCGCGAAGGCCGTGCTTTTCGGCGACCGACTTGACCATGAACTTGAAGAAGGAGTGCTTGTCCGCCGTCTGAAGCGCGTCGTCATATTCCCAGTTCATCTCGAACTGGCCGTTCGCGTCCTCGTGATCGTTCTGATAGGGCTTCCAGCCGAGCTCGAGCATGTAGTCGCAAATCTCGGCGATGACATCATAGCGACGCATCACGGCCTGCTGATCATAGCAGGGCTTCTCGGCGGTATCGAACTGGTCTGAAATCACCGAGCCATCGGCAGAGATGAGAAAGAACTCGGGCTCCACGCCGGTTTTTACCCGCAGCCCCTCTTTCGCAGCCTCGGCGACCAGCTTTTTCAGCAGAACGCGCGGGGCCTGTTCGACAGGCTGATCGTCCATGACGCAGTCGGCGGCAACCCAAGCGACGTCCTTCTTCCAGGGCAGCTGGATGACGGAGGAAGCATCGGGAACCGCGAACAGGTCGGGATGGGCAGGCGTCAGATCGAGCCAGGTTGCAAAGCCCGCAAAGCCGGCGCCATCTTTCTGCATGTCGGCGATGGCTTCGGCGGGGACCAGCTTGGCGCGTTGGCCGCCGAACAGGTCGGTGTAGCTGATCATGAAATATTTGATGCCTTTTTCGGAGGCGTATTGCGAGAGGTCCAGTGTCACGTTTGTCCCCTTGTATTGACCTTATGTAATGATCTTAGACACTTGATAATGAAGCCGGCCGCATCCTCCCAAACGCGCCCGGCCGGCGTTTTTAGAAACCGGTCTTGCCGGGGATCCAGTTGGTGCCGGCGAGCGGCACCTGCGCCATGGCCGATGCCTCGATCGTCAGTGCGACGAGGTCTTCCGGCTCGAGGTTGTGCAGGTGGTTCTTGCCGCAGGCACGCGCGATCGTCTGGGCCTCGAGCGTCATGACCTTGAGGTAGTTGGCGAGGCGGCGGCCGGCCGCAACCGGGTCGAGGCGTTTGGCAAGCTCCGGGTCCTGGGTGGTGATGCCGGCCGGATCCTTGCCTTCATGCCAATCGTCATAGGCGCCGGCCGTCGTGCCGAGCTTTTGATATTCCTCTTCCCAATGCGGATCGTTGTCGCCGATCGCGACGAGCGCCGCCGTGCCGATCGCGACCGCGTCGGCGCCCAGCGCCAGCGCCTTGGCAACGTCGGCGCCCGAGCGGATACCGCCCGAAACGATCAGTTGCACCTTGCGGTGCATGCCGAGATCCTGCAGCGCCTGGACAGCCGGACGAATGCAGGCGAGCGTCGGCATGCCGACATTCTCGATGAAGACGTCCTGGGTCGCCGCCGTGCCGCCCTGCATGCCGTCGAGCACGACGACGTCGGCGCCGGCCTTCACCGCAAGAGCGGTGTCGTAGTACGGACGCGCGCCGCCGACCTTGACGTAGATCGGCTTTTCCCAGTCGGTGATCTCGCGCAGCTCCATGATCTTGATTTCCAGATCGTCGGGGCCGGTCCAGTCCGGATGGCGGCAGGCCGAGCGCTGGTCGATGCCCTTGGGCAGGTTGCGCATATTGGCGACGCGGTCGGAGATCTTCTGGCCGAGCAGCATGCCGCCGCCGCCGGGCTTGGCGCCCTGGCCGACCACGACTTCGATCGCGTCGGCGCGGCGCAGGTCCTTCGGGTTCATGCCGTAGCGCGACGGCAGGTATTGGTAGACCAGCGTTTGCGAATGGCCGCGCTCTTCATCGGTCATGCCGCCGTCGCCTGTCGTCGTGGAGGTCCCGGCGATCGTCGCGCCGCGGCCGAGCGCTTCCTTGGCATTGCCGGACAGCGCGCCGAAGCTCATGCCGGCAATGGTGATCGGCGTCTTCAGCGTGATCGGCTTCTTGGCGAAACGTGAGCCGAGCACCACAGTCGTGTCGCATTTCTCGCGGTAGCCTTCGAGCGGATAGCGCGAGATGGAGGCGCCGAGAAACAGCAGGTCGTCGAAATGCGGAACCTTGCGTTTGGTGCCGGCGCCGCGGATGTCATAGATACCGGTCGCGGCCGCGCGGCGGATTTCGGCAAGCGTATAGTCGTCGAATGTCGCGGACTTGCGCGGCGGGGTATAGGGGTTGTGATAGCTCATGGGGGTCCCTCGCCTTAATACGCGTCGGCGTTGTCGATGTTGAAATTGTAAAGCTTGCGGGCGGAGCCGTAGCGCTTGAACTCTTCGGGCCTGACGTCCGTGACCCCGGCGCGATCGAGCAGTTCGGCAAGCTTGTCCAGATGCTCCGGCCGCATCTCTTTCTCGATGCAGTCGGAGCCGAGGCTTTTGACCTCGCCGCGGACGAACAGCTTGGCTTCGTAGAGCGAATCCCCCAACGCATCGCCGGCGTCGCCCAGCACGACCAGATGGCCGGATTGACCCATGAAGGCCGACATGTGGCCGATGCTGCCATGAACGACGATGTCGATGCCCTTCATCGAAATGCCGCAGCGCGACGCCGCGTTGCCCTTGATGACGAGCAGGCCGCCTCGGCCGGTGGCGCCGGCATATTGGCTGGCGTCGCCCTCTATGACGACGGTACCGGACATCATGTTTTCGGCAACGCCCGGACCGGCCGAACCATGAACAGTCACCCTGCCGCCGTCATTCATGCCGGCGCAGTAATAGCCAACCGATCCTCTGACAGCGACCGTGACGGGGCTGTCGATGCCAACGGCGACGGCATGACTGCCGCGCGGGTTGATGACTTCGAATTCAGTGTCGTTCGCACCCTGGGAAAGGGCGTGCAGCGCGCTGTTCAATTCGCGAAGAGGCGTGTTGGAAAGATCGAATGTGGGCATTTATTCCTCGTTGGTCCGAGACGGTTTGAGCCGGCTCCTGCTTTTCAGGCGTCCTTCAGGCGGCCTTGTCGTGATCCCAGAAGTAAACGGTTGCCGGCTCCGGCTCCCAGACACGGGCATTCTCGATGCCGGGAAGGTTGACCAGCGCGCGGTATTCCGAGCCGAAGGCGACATACTGATCCGTCTCGGCCATGACGGCGGGCTTGCAGGCGATCGGGTCGCGCACCACGCCGAAGCCGGACTTGGTGCCGACGACGAAGGTGAAGAAGCCGTCGAGATCGTCGAGCGCGCCCGTCAGCGCCTGGCCGAGATCCTTGCCCTTGGCCATTTCGGCGGTGAGATAGGCGGCGGCGACTTCGGAATCGTTCTGCGTCTCGAAGGTCATGCCTTCGCGCACCAGTTCGCGGCGCAGGTTGTTGTGGTTGGAGAGCGAGCCATTGTGCACAAGGCACTGGTCGGCGCCGGTCGAGAACGGATGCGCGCCGAGCGTGGTGACCGCGGATTCCGTTGCCATACGGGTATGGCCGATGCCGTGGGTTCCGCTCATCGCCCGGACGCCGAAGCGCGCCACGACCTCTTTCGGAAGGCCGATCTCCTTGTAGATTTCGACGCTTTCGCCCGATCCCATCAGACGGACCGCCGGGCGGATCTCTTCAAGCGCCTTGCGCACATTGCCAAGCTTGGACGCGTCCAGCTCGATGACCGCATGCGTACTCTTGATCGAGACGTCGGCTTTGATGCCGGCCTTCTCAAGGTCGCCGGCGAGGCCGTCGAAATCCGCGCCGGGATTGGCCGACTGGATGGTGATTTTTGCCCTGCCTTCGGCGGAGCCGCCATAGATGGCGATGCCGGCCGAGTCCGGACCGCGATCGGTCATGGTTATCAGCATATCCGAGAGCAGATTTCCCAGCTGAGGCTCAAGGCTCTTGTCCTTGAGGAACAGTCCAACGATGCCGCACATAGGTGTGCCTCCTTTCATGTTGAGAAAGGACTAGCAGGTCTACATCAGGACATCAACTGGGAGGAATAAACTTTTCTTCTAAGGCAAGTCAGCTCTTGGAGTTCTGCTGGGGATAACTGATGATCGAGAGGTACTTGCTCGGCAGCTTCATCAACTGCTCCGGCCCATGGGGCGCGTCGGCGTCGAAGAACAGGCTGTCGCCCGGCTGCATCTGGAAAAGCTGGTCGCCGTGGCGATAGATCACCTCGCCTTCGAGCATGTAGAGAAACTCCATGCCCTCGTGCTGGAAGGTCGGGAAAATATCGGAATCGGCCGTCAGCGTGATCAGATAGGGCTCGACGATGACGCCGCTGGTATTGTTGTCGATATGGCCGAGCAGATTATATTGATGGCCGGCGCGCGTGCCGCGCCGCTCGAGCTCGATGCCCTGCCCCGCCTTGACGAAGACGGCATTGCGCGGTTCCTCGAAGCGGCGGAAAAAGGCGGTCAGCGGCACGCCGAGCGCCCGCGACAGCGATTGCAGCGTCGTCAGCGACGGCGAGATGTTGCCGTTCTCGATCTTCGACAGCATGCCGAGCGAAATGCCGGTCGCGGCCGCCAGATCGGTGACCGTGATGCCGAGTTTCTTGCGGTAGGCGCGCACCTCGTGGCCGATCGCCATTTCGAGGTTGTTCTCCTTCGGCTCCCGGACGGCGTGCGGATCCTGGGAAAAGGGCGCGCGTCCGCCATGCGCCTGTTCCGATTGCTCTGCCGCTTCACGCTTGGATTTCATGGATTTTCCACCGCCGCCTTCTCTTTGGTCTGAAGGCAACCCTATCGCCATAGTGAAAATTCCTCAACCGTGAAGAAAACCTATTCCCGCCGCGCCGCGCGCGGAGCGATGCCGTAGACGGCGCGGAACATCCGGGAAAAATGGCTCAGACTGGAAAAACCGGTGGCGACCGCGATTTCCGAGACCGAAAGCGGGCTCTGTTTCAGCAGGCGATGAGCATGCTGCAACCTGATCCTGCGATACTGATCGAGGAAGGTGGTGCCGAGATGGGTGGCAAAGAGCCGGTCGAGATGGCGTGCGGTGACGCCGGCGATGCGCGCCATGGCGGCACGTTCGAGCGGCATCTCGATCGTCTCCTCCATCCGTTCGAGAACACTGAGCAGGCCGGGATGATGGACCCCGTAACGTTCGGCCAGCGAGGCGCGCTGCGGGGCTGCCGGCTCGTTGACCTCGGTATGAAGATACCAGTCGCTGACCCGGCGGGCGAAATCCGGTCCCATGCGCTCGGCGATCAGCACATGCATCATGTCGAGGGGCGCGATGCCGCCGCCGCAGGTGATCCGGTTGCCGTCGATCATGAAGCGCGCCTGGCGCGGCGTGAGGTCCGGGAAGGCTTCGAGAAGGGCGGCGGCATGCTCCCAGTGGATGGTGAAGTCGCGGCCGCCCAGCAGTCCGGCGGCGGCCATCAGATAGGGACCGCCCGAAATGCCGCCGATCCTTACACCTTCGCGCGACAGCTGCCGCAAGCAGGCAAGCACACCGGGATATCGCCAGTCGCGCGGTGACCCGCCGGCGCAGACAAAGGCTGTTCCAAGTCCCGAGCCTCTGACCGGCAGAGGTTCGGCGGGAACGCTGGTGCCCGAGGAGGAAAGCGCCGCTGCACCATCCGGCGAGAAGATCCGCAGCCGATAGATCTCGCGCCCGGCCAGAAGATTTGCCGCCCTGAGCGGCTCTGTGGCCGAGGCATAGGACATCAGCGCAAATCCCGGGATGAGGATGAAGCCGATTGTCTGGACATTTTTGCTATCAAATGAAGACATGTCTCTTTCTTAGCGATTTATGTCCTTATCGTGCAAGTACATGCGTCTCTTTCTGGCATCATGCTCCTGTTCTTTCCGGGTGACCCATGCGCTATTCCGCTCTTTCGATTTTTCTGAACGGCCTTCGCGGCAACAAGGGCTGGGCGCCTGCCTGGCGCGATCCGGCGCCGAAGCCGCATTACGACGTCATCATCGTCGGCGGCGGCGGCCATGGTCTTGCCACCGCCTATTATCTCGCCAAGGAGTTCGGCGTCACCAATGTCGCCGTCCTCGAAAAGGGCTATCTCGGCTCCGGCAATATCGGCAGGAACACGACGATCATCCGTTCGAACTACCTGCTATCAGGCAACAATCCCTTCTACGAGCTGTCGATGAAGCTTTGGGAAGGGCTGGAGCAGGACTTCAACTTCAACGCCATGGTCTCGCAGCGCGGCGTGCTCAACCTCTTCCATTCCGATGCGCAGCGTGACGCCTATACGCGCCGCGGCAACGCCATGCGGCTGCACGGCGTCGACGCCGAGCTTCTCGACCGGCAGGCAGTGCGCCGGAAATTGCCCTTCCTCGATTTCGACAATGCCCGTTTCCCCATTATGGGCGGCCTGTTCCACCCGCGCGGCGGCACGGTGCGTCACGATGCGGTCGCCTGGGGTTATGCGCGCGGCGCAGACAGCCGCGGCGTCGACATCATCACCCAGTGCGAGGTGACCGGTATCCGCCGCGAAAATGGTCAGGTGACCGGCGTCGAGACCAGCAAGGGCTTCATCGGCTGCGGCAAGCTGGCGCTCGCAGCCGCCGGCAACTCCACCGTCGTCGCCGATATGGCCGGCCTGCGGCTGCCGATTGAAAGCCATGTGCTGCAGGCCTTCGTCTCCGAAGGCCTGAAACCCTTCATCGACACGGTCGTCACCTTCGGCGCCGGGCATTTCTATGTCTCCCAGTCCGATAAGGGCGGCCTCGTCTTCGGCGGCGATATCGACGGCTATAATTCCTATGCCCAGCGCGGCAATCTCGCTTCGGTCGAACATGTCGCCGAGGCCGGGCTGGCGATGATCCCGTCGCTTTCGCGCGTGCGCTATCTGCGCTCCTGGGGCGGCGTCATGGATATGAGCATGGACGGCTCGCCGATCATCGACCGCACCCATATCGACAATCTCTACCTCAATACCGGCTGGTGTTACGGCGGCTTCAAGGCGACACCCGCCTCCGGCTTCTGCTACGCCCATCTGATCGCCCGCAACACGCCGCATCAGACCGCCCGCGCCTTCCGGCTCGACCGTTTCGCGCGCGGTTATCCGATCGACGAAAAGGGCGTCGGCGCCCAGCCCAATCTGCACTAAGGACATTCGACCATGGCAAGCCTGATTTCATGTCCCCATTGCGGTGCCCGGCCCAAGGAGGAATTTTCGATCCGCGGCGATGCCAGCCTTGCCAGGCCGGCGCCGGATGCCGGCGCGGATGCCTGGTTCGACTATGTCTATCTCCGTGACAATCCGCGCGGCCGGCACAGCGAATACTGGCATCACACCTCCGGATGCCGCCGCTGGCTGATCGTCGAGCGCGACACCGTCACCCATGCGGTCCACCGCGTCAGGGATGCCGCCCTTTCCAAGCTCGGCGGAGAACCGGCATGACGAGTTTCCGTCTCTCCTCCGGCGGCCGGATCGACCGCGCCACAACGCTCGGCTTCACCTTCGACGGCAGGCCGCTCGAAGGCCATCCGGGCGACACGCTCGCCTCGGCGCTGCTCGCCAACGGCGTCCAGCTCGTCGGCCGCAGCTTCAAATATCACCGCCCGCGCGGCATTCTGACGGCGGGGGCCGCCGAACCGAACGCGCTGGTGACGACAGGCAGCGGCGGGCGCACCGAACCGAATACACGCGCGACGATGATCGAGCTTTATCAGGGGTTGACGGCAAAGAGCCAGAACCGCTGGCCCTCTCTCGGCTTCGATATCGGCGCGGTCAACGGGCTGCTGTCGCCCTTCCTCAGCGCCGGCTTCTATTACAAGACCTTCATGTGGCCGGCGGCCCTCTGGGAAAAGCTCTACGAGCCGGTGATCCGCAAGGCGGCGGGCCTCGGCAGAGCCTCCTACGAAGCCGATCCTGATTCCTACGAGAAATGCTGGGCGCATTGCGATCTGCTGGTGATCGGCGCCGGCCCTGCCGGCCTTGCCGCAGCGCTGACCGCCGGCCGGGCCGGCGCACGCGTCATCCTCGCCGACGAGGGGCCGGAACTCGGCGGTAGCCTGCTTTCCGAGACCGGCACCGTCGACGGCAAGCCGGCGGGCACTGTTCTCAACGAGCTGCTTGCCGAGCTGGAGGGCCTGGAGAACGTGCGCCGCATGCCGCGCATGACGGTGTTCGGCTGGTACGACGACAATGTCTTCGGCGCCGTCGAGCGGGTGCAGAAGCATGTAGCGATGCCCGATCCGGATCGTCCGGTCGAACGGTTGTGGCGCATCGTCGCCCGCCAGGCGATCCTGGCGACCGGCGCCGAAGAGCGGCCGCTCGTCTTTGGCGGCAACGATATTCCCGGTGTGATGATTGCAGGCGCCATGCGCAGCTATCTCAACCGGCAGGCGGTGGCGCCGGGCCAAAGCACGGTGATCTTCACCACCAATGATGCCGGATATGACACCGCCGCCGACCTTGAAGCCTCCGGCCTTCGAGTTGCGGCGATCATCGACAGTCGCGCCGATGGCGGCAAGAGCTGGCAGGGCCGTGCCGAGGTTCTGCGGGGCGCCCGGGTGATCGATGCGTTCGGCGGCAAGCGCCTGCACAGCGTCGGCGTCGAAACCGCAGGCGGCCTTCGCCGGATCGACGCGGATGCGCTCGCGATGTCGGGTGGCTGGAGCCCGGTCATTCATCTTGCCTGCCATCGCGGCGGCAAGCCGCGATGGTCGGAGGAGACTTCGGGGTTTCTGGCGCCGACTGCACAGGAAGGCCTCGCGGTTGCGGGCGCCGCAGACGGCCTTGCGCAGACCACAGCCTGCCTCGGCGATGGCGCCGCAAAGGCCGCCGCCGCATTGCAGGCAATCGGCCTCGCCGCGGAACCGGCCTTTGCTTCCGCCACCGAGACGGCTCAGCACGCAAAGCCGCTCTGGTCGGTCAAAGGTTCAAAGGGCAAGGCCTTCGTCGACTATCAGAACGACGTGCATCTCAAGGACCTTGGGCTGGCCGTGCGCGAAGGCTACGGCCATGTCGAGCTCGCCAAGCGTTATACCACCAGCGGCATGGCGACCGACCAGGGCAAGCTTTCCAACATCAACGCCATCGGCATTCTCGCCGAGACGCGTGGCGTGTCGCCCGCCGAGGTGGGAACGACGACCTTCCGGCCCTTCTATACGCCGGTCTCCTTCGGCGCTTTGACCGGGGCATCGCGCGGCAAACATTTCCAGCCGGCGCGCAAATCGCCGCTGCATGGCTGGGCCGAGAAAAACGGCGCGGTCTTCGTCGAAACCGGCCTCTGGTATCGTTCTTCCTGGTTCCCGCGCGTGGGCGAAACGACGTGGCGCGAAAGCGTCGACCGCGAAGTATTGAACATCCGCAAAAATGCCGGCCTCTGCGACGTCTCGACCCTCGGCAAGATCGAAATCTTCGGCAGGGATGCCGCGACCTTCCTCGATCGCATCTATTGCAACGGCTTCGCCAAGCTTGCCGTCGGCAAGGCGCGTTACGGCATCATGCTGCGCGAGGATGGCTTCATCTATGACGACGGCACCACCAGCCGGTTCAGCGACGATCATTTCTTCATGACGACGACGACCGCACTTGCCGCCGGCGTGCTCACCCATCTCGAATTCTGCGCCCAGACGCTCTGGCCGGAGCTCGACGTCTGCTTCGCCTCCTCCACCGATCAATGGGCGCAGATGGCCGTTGCCGGGCCGAAGTCGCGCGACATCCTCTCCGAGATCGTCGACGAGGATCTGTCGGATGCGGCCTTCCCCTTCATGAGCGCCCGCAAGGTCTCGCTCTTCGGCGGCGGGCTCGAAGGCCGGCTCTTCCGGATCTCCTTCTCCGGCGAACTCGCCTACGAGCTGGCAGTACCGGCCGGCTACGGCGAAGGCGTTGCCGACGCGATCATGGCAGCCGGTGAGAAACATGGCATCTCAGCCTATGGCGCCGAAGCGCTCGGCGTCATGCGCATCGAGAAGGGCCACGTCACCCATGCCGAGATCAACGGCACGGTCACCCCAGGCGATCTCGGTTTCGGCCGCATGGTTTCATCAACCAAGCCGGATTTCATCGGCAAGGCCATGCTTGCCCGCGACGGCCTGCAGGATCCCGAGCGCCCGCGCCTCGTCGGCGTCAAACCGCTCAATCCGACAAGCGGCTTCCGCACCGGCTCGCATATCCTTGCCGAGGGCGCTGCGGCGACGCTCGAAAACGATCAGGGCTACGTCACATCGAGCGCCTTTTCGCCGGGGCTCGGCCATACGATCGGCCTGGCGCTCGTCAAGCGCGGGCCGGAGCGCGTCGGTGAAAAGGTGACGGTCTGGAACGGCCTGCGCAACGAATTCACCGATGCGGTGCTCTGCCATCCCGTCTTCATCGATCCCGAAAACGAGAAGCTCCATGCCTGATCTTCCGCAACACAAACCGGTTCTGGCCGGAACGGCTTATAGTGGTATCTCGGAAGCAGGCATCCGGCTGCAAGCCTTACCGGAAGGCCATCTCCTGCATGTGTTCGGTGCGATCGAGCCATCCACGCTCGCTGCGGAATTGGCAAAGGCGGGCTTGGCCAAAAGTTCGATCCGCAAGGCCGGCTTCCGCCAATGGTTCGTCGCCGGCGACGAGCCGCTCACCCCGGCCAGCCTCGATGCTCTCGCAGCAGCACTTGCCGGAAAGGCCTACGTCATGGACCAGAGCCACGGGCGTGTGCGCATCGGCGTTTCCGGCCGCTCTTCGCGGGCGCTTCTCTCAAAGGGCACCGCCGTCAATCTCGATCCCGGCGTCTTCCCGGAAGGCCATTCGGCCATGACCATGGTTGGTCATCTCTCCGTGCAGATCGTCCGCACCGGCGATGACAGCTTCGAACTCACGGTCCTGCGCAGCTTTGCCGAAAGCCTCTGGGACGAACTCACCCATATGGCGGCGAGCGCCGAAAAGGACGACGCATAGGGGCCATCCGTGTCGGCAATGGCGCCATTTCCAGGATACTTGGCAGGAGGTCGAGGCGGTGGTAATCTTTACCACCGCGGGGAAATGGAGCTGCTTGTGCCCAACGTCGAAAAGATTAGTGTCTCGATGACGCCACAGCAGGCGGATTTGCTGCGCGATGCCGTGGAAAGCGGCGCATACGCCAGCAGCAGCGAAGTAATCCGTGAAGCTATCCGCGACTGGTCTGCAAAATGGGAATCCCGTAAGGGCGACATTGAGCGCTTGCGCGCATTCTGGGCCGAAGGCAAGGCAAGCGGCGGCATTGAGCCCGTAGATTTCGATCGGCTGCTCGACGAGGCACGCCAGGAAGCCAAGCTCGCCGCCCAGCATGCCCGCTCGTCTGGACTGTCGCCGCCCGCGCCGGCGTGAAAAAAATCTACGCTGACATCGCCCGGGAACAGCCTCAGGCGGCGGAGCGATATTTCCGCCGTTTCCGAGAGAAGGCGATGCTTTTGATCGACCAGCCGCGTCTCGGCTCACGCCAACGGGATATCAGTCCCTCGGCGCGCATGCTCGTTGAGGCTCCCTATGTAATCCTCTACGAGACCCATCCGGACACCGACCAAGGGCCGGTGGAATTGGTTGAGAGAGAGCGGTTCCGGCTGGGGGCGAATGACACTCTAACGACGGTGATCGAGTGGTCGGATGAAAAATATGGCAGGTGCGATTTCCTGCACGTCGCATGGAAGCTACCGAGCGTGCTGTTTCCTGTCGGCGGCGATCGGGAGCAGAATCAGCCCGCCCGCCAGGACCATGATGGCTGCAACTAGGATGGGACCTCGATAGCTTGCAAAATAAAGTGTTGACGTGCCGATAACTGGTGCCGCGACCAATGCGCTTAGACGCGAAGCGTTGGAAAAAAGTCCCGTCATGAATCCAATCTTCGCCGGGTGAATTTCCTGGAACCAGGCAAGCCCCATTCCTATCACGGATGCAACGAATACGGCGTTAAGAGCCTGTAAGAGCAGAACTTGCAGGTAGTTTTGTGAGGCTGAAAGGCCGATGCAGTAAAGGAGCCCTGCTAGACAGCCAATTTTAAACACGAATGCGCGTCCACGTCTTTCTGCGACAATTGGCAATAAAAAGAACAGCGGTATCTCAAACGCGGCGGCCAAGCTTGCGACGAGGCCGATCTGAAACAGAGTTGAGTGAAACTCATCCCTTAGCAACAAGGAGACCACGTTGCCCGTGATATAGTTGGTGCCCAGAAGGAGCACAAAACCAGCGAACATCAAGATAACAGTAATTTTTCCGTTTTGACCGTTGTCCCTCTTAGCTCGGGGAAACGGTGGGTTGGATGACGGCATCCACCAAATAAACATGCTGTTGGCTAAACAAAGAGTCGCGGCAATCCAAAATATGCTTGATAGACCGAAACTGGTCATCGCTGTGGTGGCTGCTGCTGGTCCCACGACCCATGCGACAGAAAACAGGCTCCGTAATTTCACAACGAGCGATGGGTTGGAATGCGTCCGTCGAATGTATGCGAAAAAGAGGCTCGATAACGCGCTGTATGGTCCCAGCAACAGAACAAACAGCAGGCCAAGCGTGTGCGGGTCTGACACGAAAGGAATGCTAGCCAACCCGAAAAATGCAACGCAATTCACCGTGGAAAGCATTCTTCGGAGGTCTGAAACGCGATCGGAGATCGCCGGTATAATCAATGTGAAAACCAAGCCGGCAATACTGTTCAGACCCAAAAGCCAGCTTAGCGTGGTGGGGTCGACGCGAAATCTCTCATACAGATACAAGGAAAGATTGGGATTTACTGACGCCGTTAGCAGGCCGATGGACAGAGCATAGGCGACATTATTCCACCGAGTTGACGTGGTCTCGGCGTCACTCATAGACATTGCGATCCCTTAAATCTCTTTGTCGAAGGATTGATGATGCGGCCAGCGCAATGGCGTCAGCGGCTTCATCTGCATAAAGATGGGAAAATCCCGTGGAAGCAGGGCTCGCTCGCTTCGATCGCGGGTCCGATATTTGAACTGCACCGGCAAGTCCGGCTCGCGCAGCTGCTTCAACATCAGAGAGCCGATCTCCGACAAGCCAACACCGGTCCGCGCGTAACTCCAACCGGTCACAAATTGCCTGTATCATGCCCGGGCCTGGCTTCCTCCATTCGAACTCCTCCACTAAGTCCGGATTTGGAACCTGAGCGCAGGCTGCAATAGCTTCGAACATTGGAGCATCTTTTGAGATCGATTGCTCTATGTGATGGCACACCAACTCGAAATCAGCCCAGGAGTAATACTTTCTTCCAATGCCGCTTTGATTTGTCACGAGAGCGACGAAGATTCCTGACCGGCGACAAAATTGGATCGCATTGATCACCCCGGGCAGGAGTTCAACTTGCCGAATACTCCCCACATATCCGCTATCGACGTTGAGGACGCCATCCCGGTCCAAGAATAGAATTTCCTGCCGCGGTCGGCTTTGTCGTTCGCGTCGCCAGTATATGCGAGAATGGAATTTCTCGTATTCCTGCCGCTTATAACCGGCCAGTGGTTTCAACATGGCGTCTCGCGAAGTTAATGCCTCTGATATAGCTCCACGTCCTCGGAAAAGTCGCCAGTTGCTTCACATCCTCTGATAGAACGGCATCAAATGGATGCGTAAAGATGCTGTTTGCCTCATTCCGATCATCCGCATCCCGGCTGAGGCTCACAATCTCCGCCGCAGTGTGACCGGCCCTCATAACGAAGAACAGCTCCGGATGGCAGTAGACAGGATCATACGCTAGGCCGATCAGCCATGATCGGTCTGGATCAACATCCAGAACCCCAAGTTCTTCTTTCACTTCGCGCGTGGCTTCTTCGAATAGATTGATCTCTCCATCGCGCGCGGTCGGCTCGGCATATCCGCCGACGAAATAGAGACCACCCGGGTTTTGCTCGGCTGTTAGGCTCCGCTGAGTGAGGACAAGGTGGTTATCGCGGCTGACAAGAAGAACAGTCAAGCCCAGGGGGTCTGCTCTTCCTGACGCTGGAAACTCATCAGAAAACGACGGCTGGCGTGATGTGATGTAAGCGGAGAAGGATGTCCGCTCTGCCTCGATTGCCGCGATGCCCTTTGCGCTCGCAAAAGATTTGAGCCTGAGAAGTGCGCCATCGAACGCGCTCGGCCGAGTCCGTGTGAAATCTGACCAAATGCGGAACTGTTCCGATCGACCTGCGTCATCGAACTCGAAACTACCAGCGAGCTTGCAGCGGACATTTCGAGCTACCACTGAAAGATGGGTCTCTTCCGGGAATCTGTGTTTCACCATGAATATGTGTCTCCCGGCCGTTTCGTTATTGAATACGTGAGCATGGCTTGTAATTTGGCGGCTACCTCTGCTGCCATGAGGGGAGCTTCCGTTGCTTTGCCTGGAAGGGCGAGGATCTCATTTTCAGAAAGCTCTATGACATGCACGTCAACTGATCGTGGGCCGGCGCTGCTGACATGAATGCTCGGCTTCAGGCAGGCATTGGACTGATAAGCTGCGAAATGCGGGACGTTATAGGTTGTATTCAGCCGGTCTTTGATGCCGGCAACAGTGGAGGGCACCTGGTCATAGTTGGGCGCTTCGATTTCCAAATCCTCCTGGCTCTGACATACAACGCAGTAGTCGCCTTGGGGCATCACCGAAACGTCACCGGGATCGACGATCATGTATCCAAATTTCGTGAAACGCTTCGTCAAAACAACATGACTTTTCCATAGTTTAACAGTCGTATCCCCGAGTGAACTCCACCGGTCTCTGTTTCGCTCCAACAAGCCTTTTGTTTCGAAACCTGCGCAATAGACGACCTGCTTTACCCTCACGCGCTTGGTCTCACCCGCGACCGTGATTGTTGCAATGCCATCGACGTATGAAGACAGGCGATGTCCCACCCACGTGGTGACGCCTCTATGAAGCATCCGGGATAGGAGCTTCTGGTAGACCATTGCGTAGTTGATCGGCAGGTCCTTCACGTATGCAGCAACCGTGGCGTTTCCGCGGAATTCAAATTCAGGGTTGGCCAATTGGGCAGAAGAAAGAGGGATCGCTTCTATCTGAAAAGAGGCCCATCTTTCCAGGGCTCGGTCTGCGAGAACCTTGTCGCGGACAAGAAGGCGAACCGGCGCTGCGTTGTGATGGATCGCCGTCCAATGATGCGTGCGGTAAAATTCGCACCCTTCCCTGCATCGTTGCGCAGTGCGGGCCGCCCGTATCGGATCATCGATCACAGCGGCATGAAAACCGCCACCGTGAACATAGCCCCCGTTCCGAGTGCTTGGACCAGGAGCGATTTTATCTCCTTGCTCGATGAGGAGGACTTTTGCGCCAAGTTCGCTTAGAACGTCGGCAGTTGTGAGCCCTGCGCAGCCAGCTCCCACGACCAAAACATCAAAGTGATCTGCACCTTCCATTAAGACGCTCCCACGCCAGAGTAGTCAATCTTGTCGGCACGAGAGCCTTCGCTATGGATGGAAACCTTGTGCAAGGCTTTGCTGTGAAAGGCATCCTGGAGCTGAGCATGTGCGCTAGGGGGCGCTAGAAACAGGAAATATCCTCCTCCGCCGGCTCCCAGAATTTTCGCACCTAAAGCCCCGCAACGCTTGGCTCGATTGTAAATCTCCGCCAGCTCAGGTTTGCCATCTAAAGCGCCAAGGCGCTCTTTGAGATGCCACGCCTCGTCGAAGTAATTTCCGACGTTCGATAGATCCGAACGTTCCAAGTCCAATGCCAAGTCTTCAGCAAGGTGGACCATCCTTGCCAGAACCTCGTCGCGTGCAACGGGCGACACAAGAACCCTTTGTGTTGCCAATGTTTTCGACGCGTCCCGGCGATAACCGCTGTCGAGCAGCATAAGCCAGCTTGACAATTCTGCTTGCACATCAGGCGAAAGGTCGAGGCCACGGCATTCGACCGTTTCGTTAGACAAAAACCGATAATGTCGAAGACCGCCAAAGGCCGGAGGGTAGGCATCCTGCTTCCCGATCTCGCGGCCAGCAATTATCATTTCGGCGTGCGCAGCGCGCGCTGCTAGCTCATTCGGTTCGAGAAAATGACCGGCGAGTTGCACAAGTGCATTGAACAGGCCAACGGCAACGGCACTGGATGCTCCAAGGCCGCTTCCGCTTGATGTGACGTCCGACATGATCGAAACGTCAACTCCCCCTCGCCAGTTGAGAGACTGGAAAACCGATCGTAGGATCGGATCGCTTATCTTATGCCAGGTTGAGAATAGCTGTTCCGAATGAGTAACCAACCTGATTTTGCTATCGCGTCGCCATTTGGCGGTCACGAACACAAACTTGTCGATGGCGGTGCTCACGACGCCGCCATTCATTTTCTTATAGAAGCTTGGCACATCACTTCCTCCACCCAGGAAGCTCACCCTCAATGGGGTTTTTGAAACTATTAAGTCGGGCGGTACGTCAGGCGATTTGAGATGGCTCATGCAGCAGCAATAGGGGGAGTGTGCCGCTTGATCAGTGTGCGCAGGATCATGTGTCCGACCATCATGTGAATGTCTTCACATATTTGCATGTCGGAACGCGAAACGTGAAGAATCCGGTCGGACAACGATACCAGTGCTCCGCCATCAAACCCGACGATCGAGGCGACCGTTGCGCCAAGGGACTTTGCGACTTTCGCCCCTTGGACGACGTTGGCGGAGTTGCCACTACCGGAAATCAGCAGAACAACGTCGCCGGGATCGACTACATTGCGGATCTGCTCGGCAAAACTTTCTGGATAGGATTGGTCGTTCGCGTGGGCAGTCAGCAAACCAATATTGTCAAGAACGGACCGACCACGAAACCGCCTCCCTGTCGCGAGTGGGAGCGATTTGTTCCAGTCAGTAACGTAATGGAGCGCCGTCAAAGCACTGCCGCCATTGCCGCAAACTATGATTTGCTTATCCCGCTGCCAAGCGTCATCGATCAGATCAACGAAAGAGGCAATCGAATTTAAATGCACTGACGCCAAAGCGCTATTAAAATCCGTTATATATTCGGATATCGCATTTTGCACTATAAATTTCCTTCACTTATACTTTAGGTGGCAGAGGCTCTATAGTCATTTTCCCATGGCTTTCCTGAATTCATCGATATTTTTATTTCTGGGGCTCGTTCGTGATAGAGATGGGCAAAAATGCCGGGAAGGCGGGCGATTTTCTCAATCGCTTCAACCCGGCTGAAGAAGTCACGGTCTTCTCCTCCCCAGCCGACAAAGCCTGCGTCGAATCCGCCAACGGCGTCGAATGTTTCTTGAAATAACCAGACACAGCCTCCTGGTGCATTCTTCGAAACGTACCCGAAGATTGGGCAGGCAGACCGAAATCCCTTTTCGTATATTCGGCCCGTATCTTCCGGCTGAATGAAGTACATGTCCGTGTAGGGAAAGAGTACCTTGCAGCCCGACTCAATGAGGCAACCTATCGACTGATCGACAAATGTTTCATCTAGGTAGGCATCACCGTCGAGAATGCAGAGAATCCCATCATCCGATCTGCAAATTGATGAGCCGAAATTAATCGCTGCTGATTTGTTGAATTTGCCGGTGTTCAGCCGATGATGATATTGGATGTCGTAGTGCTCCAGTGCCCCCCTGTTGCGGGGAATCTCATCATCTTCGACAACGACGATGGATACTGCTCCAGCGCTCTGTCGGGTAAGTACCCTCAAACACGAAAGCAGGTTTCGCAGCCGGCCGTCATGAGGGACGGTTGCTCGAAAAGGAATTATAACGCTGACTTTACCGGGGTGATCTGATCGCCGCTTGCTCGGAGACGCCGAATTTGCGTCAAAATTTTGCATGGCAAAAAGCAGCCTCGTTTCAGAAAGGACACGACTCGCTACAATAGTTGCCTGGTTGACCGGCATGCCGGGCCGTTCAAGGGCATCTTTGATGCTCGACAAAACACCCCTAAAAAAAGAAGGCACCGAAGGAGAGATAGACCACGCTTCGGCTACCTCGATTTCCAATCCCCGCCGCACAAATTCGACTGTCGACTTATGGAGTTCCCGTTCTTTCTCCCAACGAGGAGGGCTGATTGCTTTGGACTCGGGGTCAAAGTACGACACAACAGATGCCGCCAAGGCCGTTGCACAGTCGAACATTGGGGGCGTGCTATATCGGAACATCGGCTCACATTGAAATAAAACAATCAATCTACCCATGATTGCGGATTATGACAGTTTTGTGAACCCTTTAAATTGTAGGGGATAGCGAACAAGAGTATCGGCCCGGCATTAATGGCGATTCGATTTCCGCAGAAAAATCTGCGCGGCCGGTGCATGCTATCGACGCTCGGCGCGATCTCCGGGCCTTTTACCAAGCGTCGAAAGTCGGGCAGACAGTTCCCAAGTAGCGTCCGCCAACAGATTTCAAGCCGTTGCCCGCGCGGTGGCTTCGGCCGTCATCCACTCCGCGCGCTCTGCGCCTTGCAGTTCTTCCATCGCATCGGTGGCGAAGCTGGGCACGACGCCGGTCCATAGCAATGCGCCATCGGAATTGGAGTGGCCGTCGCCCTCAAGCTTGTAGATGCTTTCGACGATATACTGGCCGTCATTGTTCAGGCCCTTGATCTCGGAAATCTCGATCACCCGCCGTCTTCCGGTGCGCTTGAAGCGGGCGATCTGCACGACGACGTCGACTGCCGAGGCGATCTGGGCGCGCAGTGGCCGCAGCGGCATGTCGATGTCGGACATCAGCGCCAGCGTTTCCAGCCGGTGCAGGGCATCGTAGGGCGTGTTCGCATGCACCGTCGAAAGGCTGCCGCTATGGCCCGAGGTCATTGCCTGGATCATATCGAGCGCCTCGCCGCCGCGGCACTCGCCGACGATGATGCGGTCGGGCCGCATGCGCAGCGACGAGCGGAACAGGTCGCGGATGCTGGCGCCGCCGCGGCCGAAACGGTCAGGCTTCGTCACTTCGAGATAGACCACGTGCTCCTTGCGGATCTGCAGTTCCGACGTGTCCTCGATGACGATGATGCGTTCGTGGTCGGCAAAGGCTTCCGACAGCGCGTTCAGCATCGTCGTCTTGCCGGTGCCGGTGCCGCCGGAGATGATGACGTTCTTCTGCAGCCCGACGGCGGCCTGCAGCAGCGACAGCGACTCCTCGGTCAGGCTGCCCTGTGTGACGAGATCGCGGATGCTGCGATGTTCTTTCAGAAAGCGGCGGATGGAGATGCAGAGCCCGGTGCGGGCCGCCGGCGGCTGGATCATCTGGACGCGTGAACCATCCGGCAGGCGGGCCTCCACGCTCGGCTCCTCCGGCGTCAGCCGCTTGCCGGAGAATTGCGCGATGCTGCGCGCGGCCGATTCCAGGTCCTCGCGACTGGCGAAACGCGTATCGGCGCGTTCGAGCTTGCCTCGCCTTTCGACGAAGATGTCGGATGTCCCGTTGATCAGGATTTCGGAAACGCTCGGATCCTCGAGGAGAAAACGGATCGGCCCGAGCAGCTTGTCCAGCGCCCGGGTCAGAACCTGGAAGGTTGCCTGTTCGGCAGCGTCGTCGGAAACGGCTTTCATCAGAGCGGCATCCCGACCAGAACCGTGCTCATGCCGAAGAGTGTCGCCATCATCTGAACGGCGGTCGGAAAGAACATCATCAGTGGAATGAGGACCAATCCAAGTATCAAGATGCTGCTCATCGTTTCCATCGTTTTCTCTCCGGATCGACTGGCGGACCATGTCCACCATTTGAGGAAAGCTTAATCCAGATCCTCAAATAACACCATGGTTGGGCTCGACGAAGACGGCCATTATGAGTGAAGCGCGCCACTTCTTCTATCGCTTTGAAAGAATTGACCAATTATGGAGCAGTAGACGAGGTGCCGCAACAGCGCCAAAAACTTCGTCTCGGCAGGTAAAACCGCAGACGGTTCAAACGGTTAGTTGAAAAACTCTGCCGTCAACTGCGGCTTTGCCGGCGACGTCTCCAAGTCAATTGGAACCCTTCGTTTCGTTTGCTTGACGGAGGGCTGGCCTTGGGCGCACTCTTGGGTCTTAATGGTGTTGCTCAACAAGCGTTGGCCGCTGGGGAAGATAAGCTGAAGCAGAAAATATCATTGGAACGAGCAACGTGCTGGTTCGGATCGATAGCGTATGCTTGCTTCATCTTCGCCAAGGTCTTCGATCCGAAACAAACCTAGGAACGAGGAATACGCAGATGTTTGGAAAACTCAAGACTATCGCAATTGCACTTCACAAGGACGAGCGCGGCGACATGGCCCAGATCGTCCTGGCCGTCGCTTTGATCGTCATTCCGCTGATGCTGCTTTTGCTCGCATTCGGCAAACAGATCGGCGAATGGTTCAACGAAAAGAACACGGCTCTCTCCGACGCTGAGAGAATTCCCGAGCCGGGTCAATAAGCGGATCAGTGTCATGGACATGACCTACGATCTGACCCTGATGCCTGCAGCGGCGGCTCTTGCCGTCGCCTGCACCATGACCGCGGCGGTGCTCGACCATCGCCACGGTCATATCCCGAACGCCGTCACCTATCCCTGCCTGCTTGGCGGGTTCATGCTGGCAGCGCTCAGTGGCGGTCTGACCGGGATCGGCCTGGCCTTTGCCGGGCTCCTCGCAGCCGGCCTGATCTTTTTCATCGCCTTCGCAGCCGGAAGCTGCGGCGGCGGCGATGTCAAGCTGATGGCGGCGCTCGGCGCCATTCTCGGCCTGTGGCCCGCCATCGACGTGACCCTCGCATCGCTTATGATCGGCGGCGTGATCGCCGTTTTCTCGATGGCGCGGCGTGTTCAGTGGAGCGTGCTGGCCCGAACTGTCGGACTGTTTGCGCTGCTCCTGCCCGCCGGTTTCCGCGATGCCGCTTCAGTGCTGAAGCCGCGCGAAACCCATCAAACCGTCCGCTTCGGCGTTGCCGCTGCGCTCGGACTTCTCTGGTGCCTTTTCATGCCCGATTTCACCCCTCTCTCACTCGTGAGGTAACGGCAATGCGCGCGGAACTCGAACGCCCCATCTTCGACGGTGCTTTCTGGAGTTCGATCCTGCACTCACGGACCTTCTGGATCCCTGAGGATCACGGCGCGCTCTTCGGCACCTTCGCGATCGCCATGATCTTGCTTGCCTCGATGCTGCTGCTGCCGCGGCTTTCCGCCCGCCGGCGCCGGATATCCGAGCTGCACGGCGATACATCAGGCAGCACGACAATGATGGATTTCGTGCTCGTCACGCCGGTCTTCGTCTTCTTCATGTTCGTGGTCTTCCAGTTCACGATCCTGGCTAAAAACCACCTCTTCACCCATTACGCCGCCTATGCGGCGGCGCGCAGCGCCCGCGTCTATTTCTGCCCGGCCCTGCCGATCACCATCCGGAGCTTGATCGACGCCAAGACTTGTGACGACGATGCCGCCGCCGGCAAGGCCGATCTTGCCGCCCGCCTGGCGCTGATTCCGGCCGCTCCCTACGACCAGTTGAAATGCGTCGGTGCCTGCCAGCCGCCGGAAGACGCACTGAAAAGCCTTGCCGATGCCTCGGGCCTTTCCAAGAACTGGCGCGCCATGCGCAACCAGGCCCGTTATATGTTCGATCCGCAGAACGTCACCGTGACTGTCGACCGTGCGCCGATGGCGCTTTATGCCGCCATCAACCGCTCGCCGCACGTGCCTGTGACCGCCAAGGTGGAAGCGCGTTTCCTGCTGCTCGAATATGCCGGCTGGGTCTTTGCCCGCGGCCAAAGGAAGGACGGCCGCTACTACACGATTTCGACGGCGGAGGTGAACTTGCTATGACACCGACCTTCATCAAACGTCTGCACCGCGACGAACGCGGCTTCCTCTCGCCGATCATACTCTACATGACGATCGCGCTCGCATTGATGATCGTCTGGATCCTGAACACCGGACAGATGATCTACGACAAGCAGCGCACGCAGGATACGGCCGACGCCGCCGCGCTCGTCCATGCCGATTGGGAAGCGCGTTATCTCAACATCATGGCGATGAACAACGTCGCTTCTTCGCAAGCAACCGTCGTCATGGCGACCTCGGTCGCCTTCCAACTTACGACGGCGGAACTGGCCCTGCGCTCGGGTGTCATTCTGGCGAAACTCGCCGAATATTCCTTCACGGAAGGCTTTGGGCCGGCATCCCTGCTGCCGCCGCTTCCGCCGATGCCCTATTGCCCCGGCTGGCAAAAGGTACCGATCGTCGGCGGCATCATCTACGGCGCTTGCCTGGCGTTCCAGGGATTCCGGGCGACGGAAGCCACCAAGGCGATTGCCTATACGGTGGCGGCGCAAGTCAAATACGATCCCTGGGGTCTTATCAACAAGTCCAGTGACATCATCGATGCGATGAACGATCTGAACGACTACCTCGTCGAAAGCTTTCCGCAGCGCGTCGGCAACGAAGCCCTGCACCTCGTGCGCCTCAACAAGTCGGATCACGTCGTCTTCCATCCCCCGTGCGAATCCTGCGGCCAGGCCGGAGAAGGTGCCGGCGGCAACCTGCCGGTGGACCGTGATGGCGTCAATCCCGCCGCGGCCTATACCGAAATGTGCCTTGCCATGTCCTATGGGACTCAGGGACAGGATCCGCTCCTCATGCGCGGCGAGTTCGCCAATCGTGGCTTCCCCAACGGCAAGGGTCCGCTGACGGCAGGCGGGGTCGACGGCAGCCATATTCGCGACTGGGTCAACCACGAGAGCGGCATCGACGATCAACTGGTGGAATTCTACATCTTTTATGAAGCCTTCGGCCCGGCTTACCTGAGCAAGGTTCCGTTCAAGGCGATTGTCGAGCAATATGCCGGCGACCTCGGCTTTTGGGAAGAATTGGCGCTCGATGTCAGTTTCTGGCTGGCAGACAAGGTCTTCGGCGTCGGCTTCGGCATCACCAACCCCTTCCAGCTGCCGATCGACGTGCCGCCGCGTTATTCGGATGCGCAGACAAAGGACGAGAACGACTTCACCCGCAAGTTCGACATGATCTGGAACCAGGTCTGCGGCCCGGCGGGCGGTGCGATCTCCGTGGCGGGCGCTAGTCTGCCCGTCGTCTCCTTCCCGAAGCCCTATTGGCTGAAGGGACGCATACCCTTCAACTTCACGCCCTTCGGGGGCGACCAGCTCACCGACTACCAGACGCTGGCGGTCGTTTCGCGCGCACCGCGCGCCCGGCTGCAGGTCCGCATCTTCAAGGACAAGACGCCATCCGCCTATGCCTTGGCGCAGAGCTGGGTCCACAATTACACGGCCTTCGACCTCTATACCCAGGACTGGCTCGCATCGCTGGCTCCCGCCACGCTTGCCGACGATATGGGCGAGGTCTCGAACACCATCAAGCAGAGCCCGGCCGCCGACAGTTTCACCGGCCTGACGCGCGTCTTCGATCAGGGAGGAGCCAATGCCTGGGCTGCCGTCAACACACACTGAGCCAATGGGCGGTCCTCCGGGCCGCGGGCTGCTGATGCGGCTGCACCGCGACAGTCGCGGGCTTGCCTCGATTGAATTCGTGCTCGCCGCGCCGGTCATCCTGCTGATCGTGATTTTCGTGATCCACGCGAACAGGATTTCCACCAAGAAGGTCGGGACCATGCTCGCCATGCGCAACTCCGCCTTCGCCGAGGCGAATGGGCTCACCTGCACCTCCGACTTCTCGAACGTCTTCCCGATCCCGGCCTTGCCGGCCCTGCCCGGCCGCGACGCCATGAACTGCTCGCGCACCCCGTCGCATGAAGGCGACGGCGAACCGCAACGCACCTTTGTCTGGGACGACGTGCAAAATACCCTGAAGAGCGACGGTCGCGACTTCGGCGATATGGTCGGCGACCTCGCCAATGAAAAGCCGCAGCTGGTCACCGCGACCGCCGACCGGGTCTACAAGTTCAGGGATTCCGACGATCTCGATACGATCAGGAGCATCCACTGGAAGGATGCGTTCACGGTGGATGACTCGACGCTGTTTGCCTCGCACAACAACGATACCACGCGCCGCGGCTACGATCCGACGCTGCGCCGGGAAATCCGCGATGTGGCCGACGATTCCGGCGATCTCTTCGACGGCGTCTTTCCGGGAGCGAAATGAGATGGGACAGGGCTCGCGCATCTCCTTCCGTTTTGCCGGCCATCTCACGAGTTTGGCGCTGGTCATCAGCCTCGCCACCGTGGTGGCCACGCCGGGCCGTGCCGAGATCTACAAGGATTTCAGGGTGACGCTGAATTCGATGTTGGCCGGCATTCTCGGCGCGCCGGAACGTTCGCCGCGCGATCTCGCCATCAACGGCCAGCCGCTAGAATTCACGCCCTACCAGAGCGACCGCAGCATTTCCGATATCACCGACGAGTGGCTGCGGGTGCTGGCCGTCAATACAAGACCTGCCCTGCCGAAGAGCAATGACAGGCAAGAGCTGACCGCCGTCATCGCCGCCAACATGCTGATCGTCCCGAAGGTAAGCCGCATCCGCGATGACCTCGCCGTGGTGGTGCGCTTCTTCGACGGCGACGGCGAGGCCGCCCTCGATTATCTCAGGCGGCAGGATCCGGCCAATCCTTCGGCAAGAGCGCCGATCCCGGGCGTCTCGATCATGATCCGCCGTCCCGCCGATGCGCCGATGACCGAGGTGCTGATGAGCCGCTTCGAGGATGTCGCCTCGACGCTGCCGGCCTTTGCGGCGCCTGCCGATGTCAGCAAGCTGCCGATGTCGCTGCGTCCGCCGGCCGGCGTCGAGGTGCTGAGCGATATCGGCGATCGCGACAAGGGCCACACCTCGCGCACGGTCGTGTCGAAAGGCACCATTTCGGCCTCGCGCTGGTCGGATCAGCGCGCCGATCTTCTTGCCCGCGACGGCTTCACCATCGAGACGCCGCCGGCTGAGCGCGGCGGGGTCACCGCCCTTTACGGCCGGCGCGGCAGCGTCGAGGCCAATGTCTTGTACACGCGCAGCAAAACCGACGGCAGGACCGTCGAGGTCATTCAAATCCGGCAACCCTT
Organism: Rhizobium sp. BK212; assembly: GCF_014197475.1. NCBI lineage: Bacteria > Pseudomonadati > Pseudomonadota > Alphaproteobacteria > Hyphomicrobiales > Rhizobiaceae > Rhizobium > Rhizobium sp. BK212. Next base: position 432,268 of record NZ_JACIFS010000001.1, on the reverse strand, counting down.
CGTCGAAGGAATAACACCATGAACTGGAAGCTCATTGCGGCCGTCATCGTCGGGCTCATCACCGGCGTTCTGCTCTACTTCTGGACCGAGAGCGTCAAGAACGAGCAGGTGGCCTATGCCTTCATGCGGCTCCAGCCAGACCGGAAGGTGACGCGAGGCCAGGCGATCACGCCCGATATGCTCGCCGAACCGGTGATGCTGCCGGAAAGTTTCGGGGCGCTTGCCAAACTCGCGGTTCCCGCTGCCAGCGCCTACCAGGAATGGCTGAAGGACAGGACGGCTGCGAGCGACATTCCGGCCGGCTCGGTGCTGCTCTTCCAGTATTTCGACGATACCGATGGCGGGCGCCTGACGACGATGATTGCGCCCGGCAAGCGGGCGCTGACCCTTCCCGTCAACGCTGCCGCGGCCGTCGGCCATTTCGTCGAGCCGGGCAGCTATGTCGATATCCTCGGCACGGTCGACGAACCGGTCGAGCCGGTGGCGCCCGCCGCCGCGACCCAGCCCGGAACACCTGGCCAGACGCCTGCCGTTCCGGGCCAGCAGCCTGCCGCGACTGGGCAACCGCCGGCTCCGGCCCAGCCGCCGTCGCCGGTCGAGCAGATGCTGAAGAACTACCTCACCCAGTATCCGGGCGCCGACGAGAACGATGTCAACGCCTACCGGAAGCAGGCGCAGGATTATAAACTCGGCATCAGCTCACGCACCCGCGTCGTCACCCGCACCTTCCTGCAGAACGTCAAGGTTCTGGCCGTCGGTGCGGCGACGACCCCGGAGGGTGCGGTGACCAAGGCCAACAGCACTTACAACAATGTGACCGTCGAAGTGACGCCGTCGGAAGCCGAGATGCTGATCTTCGCCATGGGCCAGTCGAACGGCAGCCTCAATCTCGTGCTGCGCAATCCGACCGACAATACCGTCGAGGACCTGCCGAGCATCAACTGGACGCGCATGTGACCGTCGCGGGGGAATGAGCCATGCTGTTGAAAATTTCCTATGAGGACGGCAGCGGTCGGGAGGTGATCCCGCTCTCGGCGAATGAGACCTATTTTGTCGGCGAAAGCAGCACGCTGACGCTGCCGGCCGGTGCGGGCGTCGTGCGGTTGCGCGGCAGCCATGTCTCCTCGCCGCAATTCGTGCTGCGGAAATCGGGCCAGGGCTGGTCGGTGCAGCATCATGGGCGCAACCCGACGCGCGTCGACGACCAGCCGCTTCGGGCCGGCACGCCGGTCGCGGTCTCGGCCGGCATGTCGATCTGGGTGCCGAACGTCACGATCGAACTCGTCGAGCCGGTGGCAGCGCCTGAGGCGGTCACGCAGTTTCCGGACCAGGAACGGGTGCTGGCGCTGCAGATGGAGATACATGAGCGACTGCTAAAAGACACGCAGTATGACCGGCTGGTGAAATCTTCCGATTTCGGCCGCGAGGAGACGCGCGGCCGCATCCGCGAGCGTCTCGACATGTTCATCAAGGAGGCGCTCGACAGCGCGCCGCAGGATCTTGTCATCCTCGTCATCAAGAACGCCGTCTATCGATGGCTGGCAAAACGCATCGCCCGGACCGGCCGGCGCGACGCCTCGTCGAATGCCGCAAGCCTGGCGCGCGAGGAACAGGACAACCGCCGCCTGTTCGACGTCGGCAAGGCGCTGATCTCGGCGCTGCAGCTGAAGCTGAACTTCGAATCCACCCGCGCGGACTTCGCCCAGCTCGATACCCGTTTCAGCGCCGCCTTCCAGGCCCGGCAGGCGCTTTTCAATGCCGGCGACCGCTACGAGATCGCCCATATGCACCTGCGCTCCAATATCGAGGAGCTGATGTATCGCTGGGGGACGATCTCGGAGCTGATGGATCTCGACGTCATCTCGGAAATCATGGTGACGCGCTACGACGAGATCTATGTCGAAAAATTCGGCCTGCTGGAGCGCTACCCCTTCGCCTTTGCCAATGAGCGGCAGCTGATGAAGGTGATCGAGCGCATCGCCGTCGATTCCAACCGCTCGATCAACGAGAGCGAGGCGATGGCCGACTTCCGCATGCCGGACGGTTCGCGCGTCAACGCCGTCATTCCGCCGCTTGCGGTCAAGGGCGCCTGCCTGACCATCCGCAAATTCGGCGGCAAGTCGCGGCTCGACATTAGCAAGCTGGTCACGGCAGGTGCGCTCAGCGAGCCGATGCGCGCCTTCCTCGAGGCGGCCGTCCGCGCCCGCAAGAACATCGTCGTCTCGGGCGGCACCGGCTCCGGCAAGACGACGCTGTTGAACAGCCTGTCGCAGTTCATCCCGGTCGGCGAGCGCGTCGTGGCGGTCGAGGACACGTCGGAACTGCAGCTCGACGGCATCCATGTCGTTTACCTGCAATCGCGGCCGAAGACGGCGGAATCCGAGACCAGCGTCACCATCCGCGACCTGGTGCGCAACGCGCTGCGCATGCGGCCCGACCGCATCATCGTCGGCGAGTGCCGCGGTGCCGAGGCAATCGACATGCTGCAGGCGATGAACACCGGCCATGCTGGCTCGATGACGACGGCGCATGCCAATACGCCGCAGGACATGATGACCCGGCTGGAGGTGATGGTGCTGCAGGGCCAGAGCTCGCTGCCGGTCATGGCGATCCGCCAGCAGATCGTCGCCGCCGTCGAGCTCGTCGTGCAGCTCAACCGTCTGGAGAGCGGCCGGCGCGCCGTCACCGAGATATCCGAGGTGATCGGCATCGATCCGGATACCGGTCTTGTCATCGTCGAGCCGATCTTCCATCTCGTCGGCCGCGCCGGCGGCCAGGCAGTGCATGCCTTCACCGGTTACCTGCCGAGCTTCGTCGCCGAGCTCGTCGAGTTCAACGACGACGGCGAAATCGAAAAATTGGACATGTTCGTTTGAGGGGGAAACCATGAATATCAGCATTCTGCAGATCTTTACGGTCGCCCTCGGCGCAGTGACGGCGGGACTGCTCGTCTGGGGCGCGCCGGTGCGCTGGCCGGCGCCGCTGTTGCGCGCCACCGAACGCGACATCGCGCTCGCCAGCGAGGCGGCCCAGGTCTTCGGGCGCGATGCCGTTCCGCCCTATACGATGATCCTCGCCTACGGCATCACGGCAATCCTCGTCTTCGTGGTGGTCTCGCTGATCTTCGGGCCGATCGCCGGCATCGTCATCGCCATCCCGGTCGCCTTCTTCTTGCCCAAGGCGATCATCCGCTATTTCCTGCAGCGCCGCTGGCTGCAGATCGAATCGCAGCTTCCCTATGCCGTCGACCAGATCGTCTCGGCAGTGCGCACCGGCAAGCCGCTTGCCATCGCCGTCAATGCGGTGGCCGATACCGGCCAGATGCCGGCCTCACGCGAGTTCGAGCGCATCGCCCGCGAACAGAAGCTCGGCATCGGCTTGGTCGAGGCGCTCGACCGCCACGGCCGCAACGTGCCGAGCCTGCACTTCAAGATGGTCGATGCGGCCCTCGGCCTCTTTGCCCGCCAGGGCGGCGACATTTCCGAGCCGCTGACGGAAATGTCGAAATCCTTCAAGGAGATCTGGAAGCTCGACCAGAAGATTACCACCTCGTCGTCGCAGGCGCGCATGAATTTCCGCGTCGTCAACGGCGGCGCGCTGTTCATGATCCTGATGATCTTTTTCGGCCAGCCGGAACTGATCGACAAGGTGTTCGGCAACGCCATCGGCATCGTCATCGCGATCGTCGGCGCCATTCTCTACGCCACCGGCTTCTTCTGGATGCGCTCGATGATGAAGGTGTCGGTATGATGTCTCAAATACCCCTCGCCCCGATCGCCGTCGTCTTTGCCGGCATCACCGCCGCCCTCTTCGTCTGGTGGATTGGCGATCTGCTCGGCAGCATCCAGGTGGTGCGCCGGTCCGCGGGCGGCGATGGCCCGCCGCCGAATATCGTCGACAGCATCGGCATGCGCACGCCTGTCGAATTCGTGCTGACCCATTTCGAGCCGCTGCTGGCCGATTACGGCGCCCAGCTCGAGCAGAAGCTGATCTATGGCGGCCGGCCCTTCGGCGGCGTGACGGGGCGGGAATATATCGCCCTTCTCGTCGTCCTCAGCCTGTTCGGCTTCATCCTGCTCGGCGTGCTGTTCGGCATCGCCAGCGGCAGCGTGATCGGCGGGCTGGTGGCCGGGCTGATCCTCGGCCTGATTCCCGCGATCTATTTCTGGGTCGTCGCCGACGACAAGATGCAGGACCGCAAGGAGCGCATCTCGCGCGAATTTCCCTATTTCCTCGATCTCGTCGTCATGACGCAGCAGGCGCAGGCGACACTGCCGGAAAGCCTGAGGCTTTATGCCGAGGCCGCACCCGGCACCGTCATGAGCGAGGAGATCGAACAGACGCTGAAGGACGTCGCGCTCGGCACCGGCATGGTCGAGGCGCTGCAGCGGCTGGAGCGTCGCATGACCGCCGAGGAGGTCGTGCGCGTCATTCGCGCCGTGATTCAGGGCGAAGTCGAGGGCAGCAACCGCGTCGAGCTGCTGCGCGAACATGCGCGCGACCTGCGCTTCCGCCGCTGGGAAAAGGCCGACAGGGCCAGTGAAAAGCTGAAAGCCAAGATCGTCATGCCGGCGATGATGATCGTCGTGTCGATCCTTCTTCTGGTGCTGGCGCCGGCAATCGTCGAGATGATGTCGAGTGGGATGTTCTGATCATGGCCTTTTCCTTTTTTCGCGGAAACAAACCAAGCCTGCTGCAGACCGGGCCCGGCGGCCAGAGCCGCAGCCATGTCCTCGACCGGCCGGAAATGTCGATCGGTCGAGCTTCCAACGCCGATATCGTCGTCGACGATCCGTTCCTGGCGCCGATCCATGCGCGCATCGAGCGCCAGAGCGACGGCGGCTTCATCATTCGCCGCATGGGTCTGAACCCGATCATGCTGCGCGGCGAAGCGCTGCTGCAGACGGCCTCGCTGAAAGCCGGTGACAGCTTCCGTCTCGGCAAGGACGTCGAATTCCAGTTCGTCGTCAAAGCCGCCGCCAAGGAGGCGCCGAAGAAGGAGGCCTCCAAGGCCGGTGACGACAAGCCGAAGAAGCCGTTGCTCAAGCAGCCGGCCTTCCTCGCCGGCATGGGGGTCGCCTATCTCGCCATCGTCGGCATCATCGGCTACGTCATCCTATCCGACAGCGGCAGCGCGGACGGCGGCCCGACGGCGGAACGCATCAACGCGGAAGCCGCCCGCATCCCCACATGCATCAAGAATGCCCGGCGCATGCGCCAGGTTTCCGAGCAAAGCTTCAACGGCGCCGTCGGCGGCCGCGTCGGCAGGGATGGCGACGCAACCTATGCCGCCCTTTCCCTGAGCGCCGAACCATCCGACGATGCGGCGCTGGCAAAGGCCGCCGAACCGATCGTCGAGGCCTACAAGCGCACGGCGCTCGCAGCCCTTGCCTCGGAAACCCGCGGCAACAATACGCTGGCGCAGAGCCTCTACCAGCAGACCTACGATCTCGTGCCCGACGTCAACTGCTCGGCTGCACGTTTCGCGCTGCAGCGCCGCGCCGCCACGAAGCCGGTCGCCCGCCGCTGACAGCGGTCCCGCAGCGCTGTTTGCTGACGTTCAAGCCGGGGGACGATATCAAGGACTTGCCGGAATGCGGGCGATGACCTTGATCTCGAAATCGAAACCGGCGAGCCAGTTCACCCCGAGCGCCGTCCAATTCGGATAGGGTAGCTTGCTGAAGATCTCCTGCTTGACCGCCATGATCGTTCCGAACTGGTTCTCCGGGTCGGTGTGGAAGGTGGTGACGTCAACGATGTCATCCAGCGTGCAGCCGGCGGCGCTCAGCGTCGCCTTCAGGTTTTCAAAGGCCAGCCGCACCTGACGTTCGAAATCGGGTTCGGCTGTTCCATCCGAACGGCTGCCGACCTGCCCTGATACAAACAGCAGATCACCGGATCGGATGGCGGCGGAATAGCCGTGCTCCTCGTAAAGAGCGTGCCTTTCGGCAGGAAAGATTGCTTCGCGTTGGGTCATTCTGATCTCTCTTGATGTTGGCAAAGACCGGTGAGCGCGGGGAATGCTTCACAAGCGTGCTCGATTTGATATACGGTACGTATGTGAAATAACTGGCATACGCATCGTATGTCAAGTTAATATACGCTTCGTATGTGAATTGAGGGGTCGAATGGCGAAAACACGCAATGAAACGATGCAGGAAAACCGCGCCAAGCTGATCGCGGCGGCGCGAAAGGCTTTCGCCGAAAAGGGCTACGCTGCAGCGTCGATGGACGAGCTGACGGCTGACGCCGGCCTGACACGCGGCGCGCTTTACCACAACTTCGGAGACAAGCGCGGGCTGCTGGCGGCGGTCGTCGATCAGATCGACACGGAGATGGCGGCGCGCGCTCAACAGATCGGGTCTCGGGCGGGTGACGACTGGCAGGGCCTACTCGCCGAGGGCGCGGCCTATATCGAGATGGCGCTCAATCCGGAAGTCCAGCGCATCGTTCTGCTCGACGGACCAGCGGTGCTGGGTGATCCCTCGCAATGGCCCAGCCAGAACAACTGTCTACAGGTGACCAAGAGCACGGTGGAGCGCCTGACCGCCCAAGGCATCCTCAAGCCGCTCGACGCCGAGGCGGCGGCCCGATTGCTGAGCGGCGCGGCTCTCAATGCCGCTCTCTGGATCGCCGCCAGCGAAAACCCGAAGACCGTGTTGCCGAAGGCGGTCGAGGCCTTTCATGCCTTGGCGGCAGGTCTGCTTTTGGAGCGTTCGTGATCGTCGTGAAAGGTTCTCTCGCCAAACAGAAAGCCCACGGCATAACGGACGCAAAACTTATCGAGCGCGACGAGTCCGTGTGGCCATCGTTTTGTCAACGAGACGAGCGGTCAGATAAGCGAAACACAGGACCACGCTGAGAAATACTAAGAATGCGAGAGGGCCGTTCAATCCAATCGACGCCGCAACCGGCTTGAAGACGCCGATCGCACCGCGGTGCAAGATGTAGACAGGATAGGAAATATAGCCAATCCACGTCGCCAATGTCTCGGCTTTTGCGGGCATCTCCAGAAAGAGGCCGAGCATCACGATGAGCGGGGCCAAGGCCATCGCGAACATCAAGTCGTAGTAAGGCCGCAACACGACAGGAACCGGCGCCGCAATGCAAATCATCAGAAGAAGGCATGGCACAATGGCGACCCAACCCTTCCTCCAGGCGGGCATGCCGCCGAAGAGGCGGCTTATCACCACCCCTGCCGTAAACGAAAACATCACCCTTGGCAGTCCACCGACCGCTGAGGGCCACTCCCAGCCAATATTCAACATGCCGTATTTAAGGCCGACAAAAACCAAACATGCAGCCGAGACCAATGCAACTCCGCAGAGCGCGCGGACGGAGAGCCGAAAAAGCCACAGGGCGAAGACTATATTCACCAGCAGCTCCCAGAACATCGACCATGCCGGGCCGTTGATGGGGAACATTCCTTGCATCGGGTTCGCTTGAAGGAAATACATCGGGCTCGGCAGAAAGAACGTGTTCGCAGTCGTCGACACCAGCAGGTCGATGACACTTTGATTTCTCAGCCCCCAGTTTGTTAGCAGAATGATCTGGACGAGGCCGACCACAATTCCGATGAAATAGAGCGGATAAAGGCGCTTGATGCGGGCCGCCATAAACGACTGGAACAGCAGACCGCGCGAGAGCCGTTTTCCATAAATATCCGCGATAATAAATCCGCTGAGAACGAAGAAAAAATCGACTGCCAGATAGGCCGAAGGCGCATAGCTCTCCCGGAAATGTGTAGCGACAACACAGATAGCGGCAAATCCGCGCATGGCATCGAGCGTGTAGTAACGGCTGCGCTCGGCAATCGAGACTCCTACGTCGTCCATCGCCGATGGCGAATAACCGCGGTCGAGGCTAGTCATCTTATGGATTATCCTATTGCGCGTTGCGTCTGAGGGGCGTTCGGATGCGGTGGATGAGAACGTCACCAAAGCGACGTTCTGATAATTTCAGATGACGGCTTGAGCACCAGATCCCTCAAATCGCGACACAGGTCTATGCGGGTATGGCCTGGAAATCATGCAGGGTTGGCAACCGCACCCCTGTTACTCTTGCGCTGCCGTGCCTGCTTTATACTGCCGATCAAGACATTTAAACGAGCTCTGCACAGAACGAATATCAGACCGCAGTAAGCCATGCCGCCTGCCAGGATTTCCACGGCCAAGCGTGGATACGGGGACCAATGAATGAGCAATTCATGGAGGAGGAAAATGACTGCAACCATTCCTGCAGAGGCCATGGTAGGCCGCAGGAATTGCGCCAGATATGCCGGGATACTCAGCTCTATATGCTGCGAAACCTTCCAGCTGGTGATCGGCCAAAACAACAGAACTTCGATCATGATGGCGAAAACGATTGTCGTGACGCCGTAGGGATAGAGAATTGCGATCGTCAGGAGTGTGAGGAGGTTTCGTGCCAGCTGGTAGTAAAACCACCAATCCATCTCTCCTTGGCTCTTGATCAAGGATGCCTGCACGTAGCCGATCCCGGCCATCAATCCTATGACGCAGTAGAACCGAACCGGCCAAACGGCCGCGATCCAATGTGCACCGAAAATTGTCGTGATCGCATCATCGGCGACGGCAGCAAGGCCTATGAAGACGGGGTAGGAAACCAGAGCGCAGCCAAACGTCGCCATGAGAAATGCTTCTCGCACTTTCTTCGGATCGGCCCGCAATGAAGAAAGCAAGACGTGCGTGACGGATGTTAAGCCCCCGGCGATGACGTTGTTGATCATATCGAACAAACGCTTGGAAAAATTATAGATCCCGAGCGCTGATGGGCTCAAGAGCACCCCGATGAGCAGGTTGTCCAAGCTCATTGTCTGTAAAAACCGAGTGCCGGATGCAAAAAACCCATAGTGAAGGAGCTCGTTGAGGCTTGCTCTTTTCAGGTGAAGCCCGGGCCGCCACCCGGCGCCCCAGAAAGCGGCGCCGCATGATGCCGCTGTGGCCGCGATCTGCGCAATCGCGAGCCCCCACAAGCCGAAACCCGCGAGAACCAAAACAAGGCAAATGCAGGCAGAAGTGATCGTCGCAATCACAGTGCGGACGGCTACCAGATGAAACGACATCTTCCGATTGACAATTGCATTCGGAACGACGGCCGTGAAGTCGAAGAAAACCTTCAATCCCATGATGTAAATCAGGGGTGTGATTTGCTCATGCCCCACATAGGCCGCGATTGGCGAAGCGGCAATGCACAAAGCACCATAGATCAAAAATGAAAAAGCGAGCGAAAGCAGGAATATCGTATCCAGATGGCTGCGCCTGATTTCGGCTTTTTGGATGATCGCTTCGCCAAATGCCGTCGGTCCAAAGCTGCCGGCAAACGACACGATGCTGAAGGCCAGCGCAACAAGGCCGAAATCCTGAGGCTGGAGAACGCGAGACGTCACCACAAAGACTGCGAAGGTCAGGACTGTCGGAATAAGCGTGCTCAGCGCCGACCAGAAAGCACCCGTAACGGCTGCGGCGGATCGGTTCTCACTGACATGGCTGAACAGAATATCGTCGTCTCGTAAAACCGACAAAGTGAACTCCTACCGGGAATCAGACTATGGAGGGTTGAGGTATTAGATCTGGGGCCGGAACAGCGGGACTTGGATGCATGGGTTTACTCGACTTGTACCAAGTTCCTCCCAGCTCATACGGCAGGCGAGACATTGCTGCCAAAAGCTCACCGGCATTTGTCGCCTTCTCCACCAGAGGGCTATCGCCAGTCTGGCTACCGATGACGTCGTGCAGATTGCTTCCGTCCCTCGCAACCGCGATATGCGGCTTATTCAGCAAAAGACAGAGAATATGACCGTGCAGATGGTTGGTGATGATCCGTTGTGCGCCGGAGAGGATCTTCACGCCGTAATCGACATATCGAGCCGCGACATCCTGACGATGCTGGGCGATCATCTCTGTGCGGCTAAAGCCATGCCGCAACGCCGACTTGACGACGCTCGACTTGCGCATGCGCGACAAACTGTTCGGACCGTTGATCCAATTGGTAAGAGGTCCGTCAACGATCGCTCGCGCTTTCGCTATATCGACCTCGTCCTCTCCGAGAGGCTGCATGACATATAATACCCGGAGAGGATCGGCTTCGAACGGTTTCAGCGCTCCCATGCCGAATGCCGTGTCCGGGCCGGCCTCGACATCACAATCGAAGTTGGCTTTCGCCAGCTCGAAACTCTGACGATCGCGCGTCATGCAAAAAAAATTGCGATGCCTTCCGATCGTACGTTTCGCATATTCCTTGAGGGACTCGTTTGCGAAATGGATCGTTTGCGGCATCTGGATGATCGTTCGATCCGGATATTTCCACATCAAACGGTAGCGAACATCATCCCTGCCCGCCTGCGCGTCGCCAAGGTCGGCCCCACCGCAAATGAATATTGGGGCGTCGCCTGGTGTTGTTTTTATCTCATCTATACTTTGCGTTGCGCTGCCCGTCAGCACCGGGAGGCGCCCCGTTACTTCGCGCAATACTATCGCCAATCCAAGCCAACTCGCGTGATGGCCAGGATCTTTATTTGATGGAAAGTTTATTAAAACGTAAGGCTGTCCCCGGCTTACAAATTTCCTTACTATTTCAATCAACTTTTCTTTTTGTCGTCGTATTACAACTTCGCCGAGGTGATGCATATACTCAACTTGTATTTTCAAAACTCAAACAGCAATTACAACCGCGATTCTGAAGAGTCAATTGGAGGATGAATTACTTTTAGGTCATAGTTAAGTGGGCAAATTGTCTCACGTCTTGGCCACCAGCGATCACGAGGTTCGAGCGTCGAGCCTGGGCTTGGCAAATGCCCGTGACGCGGGCGAGCGGCTCCTGAGGAATGGTCGTGGATGACGAAGTGTTGATCAGACGGGACCGTCGAAGATGGAGATCAGGGAGAGCGGCGCGGCTCTCAACGCTGCCCTCTGGGTCGCCGCCAGCGAAAACCCGCAGAGCGTGCAGCCGAAGGCGGTCGAGGCCTTTCATGCCTTGGCGGGAGGCCTGCTTTTGGAGCGTTTGTGATCTAATTCACAGTGATCGTTCGAAAAGAAGCTCATTGTCCTTTTCGCCGACGTGTTCCCAACCAGCCGCGCGATAAAATCTCTCGGCTCGGGTGTTTCGATCGGTGGTGAGCCAAGCGCGTCCGATTCCTGCAGACTTGAGACAGGCACAGGCTTCGGCCAGCAGGATCGAGCCGATCCCATTTCTTTCAAATCCGGGAAGCGACATGTTTGCGCCGTAAGCAGACTTCTGCCGACCAATCGATCTTGCTCTATGCGAGTTTGGTCAGCTTTCCGAGACGGCGTTCGAGACCTGGTTTGACAACGGCTCTCCATCACTCCCATCCGAAGCATGCAGAGAACCTCTATAGGCTGTCGGAGAGCTGCCGCTCGCGCGTTTGAATGCGTTGCTGAAGGCGCTCTCGGACGTATATCCAAGGGAGCGGGCCACGATCGCTACGGGCGTCTTATCCTCGCGCAAGGCGCGTTCAGCGAGGCGCATCCGCCACTCTGTAAGATAGCCAATTGGTGCGACACCCGCTGCTGTTCTGAAGTGGAAGGCGAATGATGTCCGCGACATCGCGCATGCCTTTGCGAGATCTTCCAGATGCCAGGCACGAGCTGGGTCACCATGCATCAGGCGCAATGCAGGCGCAATTCGTGGATCAGCCAGTGCGCGCAACCAACCGGCAGGTATGAGGTTCGACGTGTTGAGATGAGAGCGAAGGATCTCGATGAAGAGCAGTTGCGTCAACTGTGCCGACGCGAGCTGAGCACCCGGCTGCCCGATGTCCCTTTCTTCAATCAGCCGATCAAGAAGCCACCGGAATATTGCCGCGTGCGGCGATGACGCCCGCGTGTGAATCCATAAGGGCAGTATGTCTGCCAACAGACCGCCGCGGATCGGATCGAGCAGCACATGGCCGCCGATATGCGCAAAGTCTCCACCATCGCCGAGCGTCGCCATCGTCCTGCCGCTGCCGGAGAAGAGATCCATCGCGTCGACAGGCTCAATACTCAGGTCACTAGCGAGAACGAAGCTCCGACGTCTTGCCAGAAGACCGACGTCGCCCGTTTCAAAATGCTTAGGCTCCGCTTCGCCCTCGAGTGTAACCCAGCAACTTCCCTTGACCACGGCAAAGAACTTGATCTTGTCACGTCCTGGAAAACGGATCGCCCACGGGCCGCCAGCGGTGAAGCCACCCGTTACAACTGCTTCCGCATTCGTGAGCTTTAGTAGGTCGGAAAATGGGTCAGTGATCATTTCGTACTCTCGCGCAAGTAATCCGTATCTTCAAGCATTCACAGTACAGGCGGCTGCTCATAGCTTCCACCCACCACGCGTTCTGCAATCAAATGCGGCGCGATCTGGATCCTGTGAGGAACGATATGACTGGCGAACTTGTACTTGTGACCGGAGGCACCGGCTTCATTGCGCAATATTGCATGCTGTCTCTATTGAATAATGGCTACCGTGTGCGAACGACAATTCGTTCGCCCCAACGGCAAGCGGAGGTGCGTGAGCATCTGAGGTCTGGCGGCGTGGATGCAGGTGAACGTTTGTCGTTTGTCTTCACCGATCTCAATGCCGATCATGGATGGCCGGAAGCTGTGGCGGGGTGCGCCTACGTGATCCACGGCGCTTCGCCAACCCCGTCCGGCGATCAGACCCGCGAGGAGGATTGGATCAAGCCCGCTGTCAATGGAAACCTCAGGGTGCTGCGAGCGTCGCGTGATGCTGGGGTCAGGCGTGTTGTGCTGACATCGGCATTTGGCGCGATCGGCGTCGGCCACAAGCCCGGCTATCGGCGACCATTCGACGAAACCGACTGGAGTGACCTGAACGGCAACGTTGCGCCCTATCAGAAGTCGAAAACCCTCGCTGAGCGCGCTGCATGGGATTTCGTTGCGCGGGAAGGAAATGGGCTGGAACTTGCAGCGGTTAATCCGGTCGCTGTCTACGGACCGGTTTTGGGGGCTGACTATTCCCATTCGATTAGGCTGATCGCCAACATGATGAGTGGACAGCCGGGATGCCTGAATGTCAACTCCTGCTGCGTAGACGTCCGCGATGTCGCAGACTTGCATCTTCGCGCCATGACCAATCCCGCTGCCAAGGGAGAGCGGTTTCTCGCCACCGTTGGCGAAAGCATGTGGATGATCGAAGTCGCAGAACTGCTGCGGCGACGATTGGGGAAAGCCGCCGCGAAAGTATCGACACAAGTTTTGACCGACGACCAAGTCCGCACCGCTGGTGAAACGAACGAGCAGCTTAAGGGGATCGTGCCACTGCTTGGATACAATATGAATTCGACCGGCAAAAAAGCCGAACACCTCTTAGGTTGGGCTCCCCGATCAAGAGAAGAGGCAATCGTTTCGTGTGCCGAGAGCCTCATCCGGCTTGGACTGCTTCGCGACTAGTTGGGAGGCGAAGCGAAGAGCCTAGCGGGTTCTTCGCTCACCATTGCGTGGTGGCCTCAATGTGACCTAATCTACTGGGTGACTTCGAACCGGGCGGGCCCTTGTTTTCCTCTGTATGATGGTAGGGGTGCTGCTATGTCCGCTTCGAGCCGATCCTAGACGTCGGGCAGGTCGCTTGCATGTCCGTTTTCGTGTCGGGGTGTTCTAGCTGCTGGCTGTCCGCCACCGGCCCCGAAGCGGTCATTGGGCGTCGCAGAAATTTAAATTTTCCGCGACACCTCATGGATGAGAAGATGCCGAATAGGCTCCCGATTCACAAATTCTGCCTCTACATGTTTTAGAACATGGCGCTGCCCTGCGAATGGCACCATTTCCATCGCCTCCGCGAATGATACCCACTGAAATTCGCTGTGTTCGTCGTTGAGAAAAACTGGCTGCTCGGCATCCACAATGCCGACGAAGACGGGCAGCATACTGATGGCATTGCGATCAGCCTCATAGAATTGCTCGCAGATATCTGCGGAATAGAGAAAGTCGCAGATCAGGCCCGTCTCTTCACGGACCTCTCGTAGCGCAGTTTCCCAAGCTTTCTCGCCGTCCTCGATGCCGCCGGCTACCTGGCACCACTCACCAATCAACGTGTGATTTCTGCGTAAAAGCAGCACCTCATGTCGAGCAGTTCTTTTGCGGATGACGACGACCGATACAGCAAAACAACGGATTGGAATTTCGATCATGAGCCTCTCCGCCAAAGTGATCCGCTGGATCTGTCCGTCGGCATAATAGGAAGTTCCGCAACGCGCACAACGTTCGCTATTGGCGCATTCCAGCCGAGGCCGGTCTTCCGCTCTCGGCCCGAAGCGGACGTTCGAAGTCCTCTGACCTTTCGGGGCCGACAAGCCGTTGATGCCAGTCAGCCATCCCCGCACGTTCTCTTATCGCATCGTGGGCTTCCGTCATCGCGTCACTATTCGGGGCTACGCCTTCGAGGCGGCATCATCTGCTGGCGACAAGCACCCCTGCCCCGACCATCAAAGCTCCAGCGCCACGGTTGAGGATGCCGATCTTTTTCGGATCGGCCAGTGCCGTTTTCGCTTTATAGCCGATGAGAACATGTCCTCCGACTACGACCACCTCTATCAGGGCTATGACCGCCAGCAGTTCCACGGTGTCGGGGATGGTCAGTGGCCGGATGCCCAAGACGCCCGGCAGTAGCGCCAGATAGAAAATCGGCATTTTGGGATTGGAGATATTGAGAAGAAAACCCGTAATGAAGAGGCGGATCAGGCCGCCCCTCATCACACGAGGTTTGATGTTCGGCTTCGAACGCCACATCGTGACCCCTGTGTAAATCAGGTAGATAGCGCCGACATATTGGATCAAACGCAGATTTTCGTTCATGTATTGAGCAATGGCGTTGAAACCGATAGCCGCGAAGATGACGAACAGGAAGATGCTGCAAACGACGCCGACCCCATAGGCGACGCCGTGCGCCGGGCCGCTGGACACGGTCTTCGACAGGATCGTCAGGTTGTCAGGGCCAGGGCTTGCTGCGAATACGAAGAAAGCCAAGCTAAACGTCAGAACTGTTTGTAGGTCCATCATGCGCTCCTTTGCTCCGTTAACTCGTCGAACTTGCAATATCCGCCTTGAAAGTACTCCGCTCCTATCTGCTTGTAGCGCTCAGCGGGCGCATTATTACGTGTAAAAAATTCTAGAATCAACACTTATGGTTGCGCATAAATTCGTCAGGAGGTGTGCTGAAATTAGGCAGTACGTCTGATTTATTTGCTGCTCCTGCGATCAATTGGCGGCGGGGCAAGTATGAAGCACAGGAAGCATTGACACTCCGGTGCAACGCCCGACCGACCAGAGGCGCTCTCCAATCGAAACTGTCCCAAATTAACCCATAATTTAGCATTCGCTTGCATGCGCGGACTTCGATGCTACCGTCGACGCCATCGTGGGGGATCGCGTATGACAATTGAAGAGCTGATCGATTTACAGGAAGCAGGCTCGAGGGCGCGGGTGCTCGGACTGAAGGCTCACGAGAACCCATACCTCGCGGCCCATAGGATGCCGACCGGTGATAGCGCTGCTCTGGGGGATTGGCTTGCGCGTCACGACGCGTGGAAGTTCGGTTGGGAAGCGGAGGACGCCAGCCGTGAAGGTAGAATTGTGACTCACTTCAAAGAGCTGATCTCGATTGCCAAACGAGGTGCGCTCGATGCGTGACGTTGTTAATTTTGGCTACGATGCCTGAGTTAAACGCCAAGCGTCGTGTTCGGGCGCTGGTGAAACAATGGGACATCACCCTCGAAGCAGCCCGCGATCCGTTGTTTCTCAGCAGGAAACATAGACGGCCAGCGGCTGTCATAAATTGAGATTTTGCTGGTTACAGCCATCGTTGCTCCTTGAAGAAAACCTTACCCTTTTGTGACATAGTTCACCAATCGACCCGGGACCGCTATTTCCTTCACAACGGTCCTGCCGGCAAGCAAAGTCACCACCTCAGGCTCTGATCGAGCTGCCGCCAGCAAACCCTCCCCCAGATCGGACGCCGCTCGGAAACGGTGACGAACCTTCCCGTTGATCTGCACCACGTACTCGCGCATCTCCTCCTCCGCCAATTCAGGATCGAAACTTGGCCATGGAACGAAAGCCAGTGTCCCTTCATGACCAAGCTTGCTCCACAACTCCTCGGCAATGTGAGGAGCGAACGGGGACAACAATAAAATCAATGTCTCGACGACCTCGCGCGGCCGCTCGGTCGCTGCCACAAGGGCGTTAGACAATTCCATCAGACGGGCGATGGCCGTGTTGAAGCGCATGGCTTCTATATCTTCGGTGACGAACTTCACCGTCTGATGGCGCAAGCGCAGCAGTTCCGAACCAGGGATGGCGTCCCGCACGGCGGGATGCAGTCCATCAGCCTCATCACAGACCATGCGCCATGCTCGATCCAGGAACCGGCGCACACCCTTCACACCCTCCGTCTGCCAGGGTTTGGTTCCGTCCATTGGCCCCATGAACATCTCGTAAAGCCGCAGCGCATCAGCCCCATATTCGTCGACGACGTCATCAGGGTTGACGACGTTCAAACGCGACTTGGACATCTTCTCGACGGCGCGATGGACCTCGACCGAGCCCGCAAACCATCGTCCGCCCTTTTCGGTTACGGAAGACGGCTCGTAATATCGGCCAGCCACATCCCGATAGGAGTGGGCGAGGATCATGCCCTGATTGAACAGGCGCTGAAATGGTTCTTCGGTCGATACGACCCCGATATCGTAAAGCACCTTGTGCCAGAAGCGAGCGTAGAGCAGGTGCAAGACGGCATGCTCCGCCCCGCCGACGTAAATATCGACGGGCATCCAGTAGCGTTCGGCCTCATGCCCCACCAGTTCACGCTTATTGTGGGGATCGAGGAACCGCAAATAGTACCAGCATGAGCCGGCCCATTGCGGCATCGTGTTGGTCTCCCGCCTTGCCGGGAGGTCGGTGCCAGGCACCGTCGTTTGCACCCAGTCCTCCGCCCGGGCGAGTGGCGGTTCTCCGTCAGCCGTCGGTGCATAGTCATCCAATTCCGGCGGCAGCAGCGGCAGGCATTCTTCAGGCAAAGGCACCACCGAACCGTCGGCCAGATGCAGCACCGGAATCGGCTCACCCCAATAGCGCTGACGTGAGAAAAGCCAGTCCCGCAGGCGATAGGTGACCTTCGCTTTACCTGCCCCGTTGGCCTGCAGCCAGGCAACCATCGTCTGCCTGGCTGCGGGCGCGTCCAGGCCATCCAGAAAACCGGAACCGACCATCCGCCCATTGCCCTCGTAGGCCACGCGCTCGACGTCCTGGTCGCTCTCGATCACGCGCGTGATCGGCAGGCCGTGAGCAACAGCAAAAGCATGATCACGCGCATCATGGGCTGGAACCGCCATGAGGGCACCAGTGCCATAATCTGCCACCCAGATCGGCAGCCGGATCCCTGTTGCCGGATTGACTGCGTAAGCACCCGTGAAAACGCCGGTCTTTTCGCGTCCTGCATCGGCGCGCGACGTCTCATCTAGGACTGCAGACTGCTCAACATAGCTTTCCACCGCAGCTCGGGCCTCCCCCGTCACGATAGCAGGCAGCAACGGATGCTCCGGCGCGACGACGATATAGCTCACACCAAACAGGGTTTCGGGTCGTGTTGTGAAGGTCACGATCTCCGTGCCGCCAGGATCGACAGTAAAGGCAATCTCGGCTCCTTCCGAACGACCGATCCAATTGCGCTGCATCGCCTTCAGGCTTTCTGGCCAATCGAGGCCGTCCAGTCCCTGCAGCAGCCGGTCAGCATAGGCCGTGATGCGCAGCATCCATTGACGCATCTGACGGCGGACCACCGGATCGCCGGTCTCGACGTAGCGCCCGTCTTTGACTTCCTCGTCGGCGAGCACGGCATTCTGAGCCGGACACCAATTGACCGCCACCTCGGCCTGGCACGCAAGACCCCGCTCGAACAGCTTCAGGAAAATCCACTGCGTCCACCTGACATAGTTGGGATCGGTGGTGGCGAATTCGCGGCTCCAGTCGTAGGAAAAACCCAGTCGTTGCACCTGGCCGCGAAACGTCTCGATATTGCGCTTGGTCGTGATAGCCGGATGAACGCCTGTGCGCATCGCATGGCGCTCCGCTGGCAGGCCGAAGCTATCCCATCCCATCGGGTGCAACACACTGAATCCGCACATGCGCTTGTAGCGGCACAGGATGTCAGTCGCCGTATAACCCAGGGGATGGCCGACATGCAGCCCAGCGCCTGACGGATACGGAAACATATCGAGTGCATAGAATTTCGGCTTGGTCGGCTCGAACTCCGCTCGAAAGATATCGTGCTCGGCCCAATAGGCCTGCCATTTGGGCTCAATGGCCCGTGGATCGTAGGGCATGCGCCGCTCCTCGCGCCGACCAACTCATTGGTGGCGTCTTTTGAATGTGGCTCGCTTTTAAGGATGTCAGGAGCAGCTACGGCTGCCGGTACTGCGATGATTTCCGGCAGCCGCCGCTAAGTCGACATGCATGCGAGTTCGCCAGCCGCAGCCGCGCTTCGACGGTGATTGAATGATGAGGCGAGGAAGACGTTCCAACGTCCATGATGACGACCCAGGCAGATGAAATGAAAGGCAAATAGCAGGATTGACCCGGCTCCAGTCAGGAGGCCGGGTTGGTAAGTCGTGCGCCGAGAATACGCACGCGTGCTGCTTTGCTCGCGAAGGTCATCATGAATCAAGAATGCCCTATATGATTGCTTCTGCCAAGAGTGTATCCCTTGACTGCAGCCGGATACGAGAGTTCTGCCCGTCGCATGGTGGTGCCTACATCTGTCAATCCGGCCATCGATCCGCTGGCCTACCTGACGGCCATGCAGTTGGGCCAGCGGCAACGGCCACAATCCGGTTTTTTTAAGTGCTCACGATGACTGCCGTCATCCCAACCATCCCCTCGATGTGCTGATCGCCAAATACTATGATCACCTCCCACTCTATCGCCAGTCAGAGATTTATGCTCGGGAAGGCGTCGATCTGAGCCGTTCAACTATGCCAGACTGGATCGGCAAGGCCAGTACATTGCTGGAGCCGCTGCTGGTGAAGCTTCAAGAGCATGTATTCGCAGGTCATCGACTTCATGGCGATGATACAGTGTTCCTGTGCTGGAGCCTGGAAGGGACAAGACCAAGACTGGCCGACTGTGGACCTATGTTCGCGACGGTCGTCCCCACTGTGACACGACACCACCGGCAGCCTGCTACTTCTTCAGTCTGGATCGTAAGCGGCAACATCCCAAGCAGCATTTGGCACCTTCTCTGTTCGCCGGATCAGAAAAAGGCGGAGAACGGGCCGCCGCCATCCTGTCACTGATCGAAACCGTAAAGCTCAATGGTCTCGATCCAGAGGCCTATCTGCGAGACATCCTTACCCGCATCGCCGATCATCCCATCTACACAATCGGTGAGCTATTGCCATGGAACACCGCAGCTAATCGAATCTAACCAGGAAAGCGCTGGTCGCAACGTCGGGCAAAATTGATTACGAGCGCGGCGTCTTTCTCAGCAATAGCGGACAAGGAATCTACATGCTTCTGCATGTAGGCTTCTGCATCGCTTTTAGGTCGACGAGACTGTTCGAAAATGCCTTCAGCCTGGACAGCTAGCTTATCGAATTTTGTTTGGTAATCTCCGGCTTTGTTGGCATCTCCGGCTTCCTGATAGACCTTAGCCATGATCGCAAAGGCCGCTCCACACTGGAAAGGATGCTCGTTTGTATTCGGTCCAAGCTCCGCCGGACCCTGGCCGTAACTCGGCGTTGCCAGAGTCCCGATCAAAAGCAAAACAATCGCACGCACCACAAGCTCAACCTCTTCACGCCGGAAGCTGTTATCGTAGCATTACAGCCTCAGGAAACGCCATCATGCACTTGGAAAACCAGTTAACCGGACGCTTACTCGCCGATTATCCGATCAACCGAATTGACGCCTTGTTGCCGTGAAACATCACACCGGAGCCCTGATTTGATCATTATCGACGTTATTTTTGAGGTGATTGGCTACACTACCGCCAGGCTCGTGTTGCCGCTGATCACCGGCGGGAAGGTGCGCGTGCAAGCCATATCCTCGACCGAGACGGGATTTAACTGGGTGGGCTCCAAACGCGTCCCCGATGGCTCACTGATCTGCCAAGCTCCTATGGCAGGATGGATCGGACTGATCCCGTGGGTGGTTGTGGTCGCCGTTCTTATCCTCACAATCGCATAGCCGTCACCACCGGACGCTTACTTCCTATCCGCGTTCGTTGTGAAAGCTATGTCTAGCGGAAAACTGCTAAGCAAGCTTTCCCAAACAGCTTCAACCTGTCTACTTTCGCAAGGCGGGCTTGTAACTGTCTGTCGTGGGACAGGCATCTCGACCGGTCCTCGGGATGAATTGGGCATGTTTCAGCCCACGGACGGGGGATTCGAGAACTCCACACGCAGTGCGGCCTGGATATTCCGCAATCGCCGTATGCAGAAGGCGATCACCGAATGTTGCCAATACCAAAAGTTGTACTACTGTCTGTCCCGCACGAGAAAACCTGATGGTGGTTATGCCGGTAGTAACTCGACATCTCATTGACCGGGGTGACGGAGCCACGGTCGAGCTCTTTCAAGCTCAGGCCGCAAGCGAAACGCCCGCAGGCGCAATCCTGTTTGTCCACGGCAACCAGGGTGGCCGTCTGCTTGGAGGGATAGAGGCGGTCGATAGCGGCGCGTTGCTTCGGTTCTGTTCTGGTTTGAATATCACTGCGGCGGCAGTCTCGCAGCCCGGTTTTGGGGCGTCAGATGGGCCTCCAGATTTCTGCGGTCCCAAAACTCAGCAGGCGATCATTGCGGCTCTCGGCTTCCTGAGGGAACAGCCTTCCGTCGACCCTAGCCGAATGGTCCTCTATGGAAACAGTCGTGGCGCCGTTGCATCGGCAATGGTTGCCACCCAGATTTCTGATCTGCGGGGAGTCATTCTCTCGGGCGGCGTCTACGATCTTGAAGTCGCTTATCACGCGAGTTCAGACGGTTTGCGGTGGGCTATCGAGAAGGAGGCGGGCCTGTCGAGAGAGGCCTTTCTGGCTCGCTCTGCGCTGCATTACGCGCCCGAAGTTCGGTCGGAGACGCTGTTGCTGCATGGAAAGCATGACGACCGTGCGTCGGTTGCTCATGCTGAACTGTTCTCAAAAGCTCTATCCAATGCAGGCGTCCCGGTGACGCTTCACGTGTTTGAGTGTGGGCATCAAATTCCAAGGAGCCACGTGCAGGAAGCTCTCCGCCCCTTCCTGAAAAGGATGTACCATCCCATCGTGACCTATCACTAAGGCGGCACGTAGCTTCGGCTTCAGATTGCCGACAGGAAGGTTGCAACATCCGAGCGGCTGGACAGCCTTACCTTTTGCAACGGATGCTCCTCGAAAAAACATTGATGTGCGTCGAAGGAATTCATGTGGTTCTTCCGAAGACGGTAACCACGCGTGTATTCCAGCAATTCCTCGAACTGTTCCACGGTCCCGCCGCCGGTTTGGCCTCGTTGCAGAAGGTTTGAAATACACTCATCGTCAGAGACGTCGAGCCAAATCAGAGTTGTCACACGCGTCATCACCTGCCTGAGGATCGAACCGTAAATACCCTCCATCACCCAAGAGCTGTTGCCCGCAGCCTGGGTCACCAGTCGGTCGCGCTCATCACGCGGACGCTCTCCGGCAAAATTCGGTAGCCAATGAAGATCGTCGAGATGAACTGCTGGGATTTGCAATTTATGGGCTAGTTGCCCGGCCAGCCAGGACTTGCCACTTCCGCCATTGCCTACGATGAATATTCTGTCCATCTCTTGTCCTGCTTCAATGAGGGTAGATTGCTGATGGGCTTCAAACGTGAAGCCGATCGGTGAACTTTATTGCATCGAATCCGAGTTGAGTGGTCTCAGCCCCGAAGCTTGCCTGACTGGAAGGCGAGAACGATCAGCACCGCTGATCGCCGGCAAGCGAACCTGACTGACGCATCATCGAGCCCGCGTCGCCGCCAAATTGCCGCCAGTTCGTTCAGTTCGAGAGATACTCGTGCAGGAATGCCTTCACTCTGATGAAGGACTGCTCAGCAGCAGGCGCGTTATATTCTTCCCGATGACCGAATGCCGTCTTTGCCACTGTGACGTCTGGAGCATCGAAGGCATGGTACGCACCTGGATAGATATCGAGTTCGATCGGCGGACCTTTGCCACTGATGTGAGAAACCCTCTGCCGACACCTTTCGGCTGAGCTCCAATCGTCCACGTCGCCAATGAGGATCAAAGTTGGCACCGTCGCATCGCCCTCGTGGGGAGCGCAAACCGGATAGTACCCGACTGCAGCCTCGAACTTCCGATCCATGAACTGTTCGTTGCCCTCGGTTTTCGTGGCTTCCAGCGTCGCGATGCCACCAGCGGAAAAGCCCATCAGCCCCACATGTCGGGCATCAACGAAGGTGCATGTTGATAGGAAATCGAGAGCCCCGTAGGCATCGAATACCCGGTCAGGAAGATAGCTCTCACAGGTGTTGTCGATGTTGCGGGTCGTGAAGCTGTCGACCACCAGCACGACATATCCCCATGAGGTCAACCGCTGCGGCCAGTAAGTCTTGACGTTCTCATGGATACCGCCACAACCGTGCATGACGACGATAGCCGGAAAGGGACCATCTCCCTGTGGTCGGCTTAGATATCCCAGCAAGTGCGTGACTTGGGCCTGCGGGAGACTGACACCTTGTTCCCTTGCCTTGCGTTCCAGGAATGGACTTGGCTTTACGACTGCGCTGTCGAATCGCACCAACTCGTCGGCGTGAGCCGAAGGGTCAGGCTGCACGATAGCGATGAGCAAAAGTCCGAAAACAAGCTTTGTGATTTGCATTGAGTTGCTCCGCTGGGAGACAGGCAGTTGATCAAACGCTATCCACAACCGATCATCATCTAGATGCGGAAACTTCGACGTCCATAGGCTTTAAAGCGGCGCGGCAAATAGTCGCCTTCAATGATTATCCCCAGGCGTAAGTCCGGAGCCGGGGACAGAGTTCAAGGCTAAACCTTACGAGCGACATCGGCCTTGGCCGAGCGTCGTCAGCCAAACCGTTCCACCAGGAAATCGATCACCGTCCGCAACATCGCTGTCGGCCGCCGGTTCGGCGCATAGACGAGGTGCATCGGGACGGGCTTGTAGGACCATTCCGGCAGTACCCGTTCAAGCCGTCCTTCAGTGATATCGGCGGCGAGCAGCAGTTCCGGCTGAAGCGCAATTCCCGCGCCGCTGAGTGCTGCCATGCGCAGCGCCGCTCCCTGGTTGGTCGAGAATTTTCCGGAGATCAACACATCGCGCAGTTCGCCGCCCGGCCCGACCAGGTGCCAGCGATCCTGCATGCGCCAATAGGAGTGGCCGAGGCAGAGGTGGTTCGCCAGAGCCTCCGGCGAGGCCGGCCGGCCATGGCGGGCAAGATAGTCCGGCGAGGCAGCGAGAATCCGCCGGTAGGGCGTGAGCGGGCGGGCGACCAGGCCGCTGTCGGCGAGCGGGCCGATGTGGATACCGAGCTCGAACCCCTCGCCGACGAGATCATGGACATTGTTGTCGAGCGACAGTTCGATGCTGACGTCGGGATAGGCGTTCTGGTAATCGATTAGCGCCGGCACCAGGACTTGCGTGCCGAAGCTGACCGGCGCCACCAACCGAAGCCGGCCGCGCGGCGCCGATTGCAGCTCGTTCGCCGAAGCCTCGGCCAGCGCCACTTCGGAAAGCGCGCGTTTGCAGCGCTCGTAATAGAGCTGGCCGACCTCTGTCAGTTGATGGCGCCGCGTGGTGCGATGGATCAGCTTCGCCCCGAGCCGGGTCTCGATCGTCTTGATGTGCTTGGCAACCATGGCAGGCGACACTTGCGCGATCTCCGCGGCCGCCGCGAAACTGCCATTGTCGATGACCCTGACGAACATCGCCATGCCGGCCAGCTTGTCCACGATTGCCTACCTGTTGGTTTCGAATGACGATACCAACAGCTTATTTATCAACCGACGAATTTACAACATAGTCATCATGCCCGCGCCAAGACGACGGACATCACCAACCTGACCAAGGAAGAGACCATGCCCATTCTTCACCTGCAGATGCATCCCGGCCGCACCGACGATCAGAAACGCGCCTTCGCGCGCGAAGCAACCAAGGCCGCCGTCGAAACCCTGGCGTGCCCGCCGGAATCGCTGGAAATCCTGATAACGGAGATCGCCAAGGATTCCTGGGCGGTCGGCGGCAAGCTGAAATCCGAGGCCTGACAGACGACCCGCTATGCCGAAGGCTCGAGCTGCGGGCCCGCCGCCGCCATGGTATAGGACGGGGAGCCGGCCCTCGGCTCCCTGCTGAATGTGAAGGGCGGCCGGTGATTTTGCCACTCCACCGCACGCAAGCCTTTGGACAGCCGACCTCACCGGGGAGTTTGCTTTTGGTGCATCTGAGCCATGGCGGAGTTCGGTCCTAAGCGGACATTTCGGTGTTGAAGGCGAAGGCTGCTTGGCGTCCTCATATCAGTCGTAGAACCAAGCGGTGACTTGAAAGCGGACAACACATCGGAGTGGCGAGGCGGCATGTTTGCGTCAAAAGCGGATTTTACGTTGAACGTGGTTGCATCTCTGATGCCTGCGCCTGTTTTAGGCCCTGTGTCCAGCGGGTCACTCGTTCGCAAGCACGTTCTTTCCAGATGCAAATTGGCGATCATAGAAAATCCGAACCGACAGAACGACGCCGGCGATCAGCACGACAACCCCAGCGACTTCGATCGGAGTTGGCCAGCGGGCATGCACGACAAGTCCGCCGATCACGCCGAAGGCAGTCTCTGAGACGATCAATTGCGCGGCCAAGGCAACCGGCAGGCTGCGGGAGGCGATATTCCAGGCCCAGACGCCGCCCACGGTGGCCAGCAGCGCGAGAGTTGTGCCCCAGACATAGAGGTTGCTGGCAGCGCTCCAGCCGAATCCCAATATAGGAAGCCGGAAGAGGTCCATTGCGGCACCGATGGGATAGAAGGCCAGCATCAAGACGCCGCCGCCCACCAGTATCAGCGCCGACCACACGCCGGAGGGCATGTCCGGCCGTGCGGCGAGTGCCGCCTGATTGGAAAGCGCGAACCAGACCCAAAGGCCCACGGCAGCAAGCGCCAGCGGCACGCCAATCCACAATGATTGCACAGAGTCCAGTCCTTCGGCCGTGAATGCCGTGCCATTGACGAGAACAAGACCGACCAGCACCAGTGCCAGAGGCACCATGAGGGATCGCCATGGCAATGATGCCTGACGCTGATTGCCAATGACCATCAATACGATTGGCACCAGCCCGAGAAAGGCCGGAGCGATGACTGGGCCGGCAAAGAGGGCCGCTCCGGTCACTGTCAGGAAGTAGCCGACATAGCCGACGAAGGCGAGCCAGATGGCTTGCAGGCAGTTTCGAAGCGTGAGGTGGCGCATGACACCCTTCTCGGAAAACAGAATGTAAAGCCCGACGAGTGCCGAGACGACGTGACGGATGAGGGCAAAATCAAAGGTGGAATAGTCACCGATGATGAAGGGCACGACGAAATTGAGCGAAAAGGCAAAGGCCGCAAAGAGAGCGGCCGACACGCCAACATAGAAAAGTCTGTCCATATGCTCACCCCTTTTGACGTTGCGTCACCGAGCCCTGGTCTCCGCGACGCCGAGTATGCCGTTTGGCAGTCAAGCGAAATGCTTGATCGAATGGATAAAATTTACCGGCCACGCGCCCTGGTCGGTAGCCGGGGAAAATGAGAGCCAGCCTCTCGATCCGCATCACCCGGATCATGAAACGGTGCAGAATCGCAGGGGCCGCGATGCGTGTGCAACGCTTCGAAGCGATCATCGCTGCTTCATCGGGATGGGATTCACGCAGACGGCCGTGCCGCCTCTTCAGGAGGGCCGATTTCCCGCCGCAACTGCTCAGACCGGGCGAACTTCGGCAAGCCGCTTGACTGCATACTCGTCCCGCCAGCAGACGGCGGCTTCGCAACCAGGGATACCGCCGCCTTCATCTGTGCAGCGCACGGGAATTGTGGCATAACTGGGCCATGGCGATACATGTCTTGGCGGTCCATCGCGACACGGTCGGGACGGAACAGGCGGCGGGCGGTTCGCTTGCAGCCGCCTATTCCGTGGGGGTTTTCTGCTGGCTGCTGTCGGCCGGCGTCTATATCGCCGCGAAATGGGTCTCTTCGGAGATGCCGCCCTGGGCGCTTTGCTTCTGGCGCGTGCTGATCGCCTGGGCGATCCTGATGCCCATCGTGTACCGGCATTTCGGCGCCATGGTCGCGCTGGTGCGGGCTCGCGCCCTCGAGCTGCTCGCCATCGGCGGTGTGGGGCTTGCGATCTGCCAGGGCCTGATTTTTGTCGGCCTAGAACATGCCGATGCCACGACCGCCGGCATCATCATCGCCCTGATCCCGATCATCACCATGATTCTTGCCCGTTTCATTCTGGCTGAGCCGATGGGACGCTGGCAGGTGATCGGATCGATCCTCGCCTTTTTCGGGATCGTGGTCATCATCGTCAAGGGCAGCCCGGCTGCGCTCTTGCGTCTCGACCTCAATCCCGGGGAGTTGTGGATCGTCGCTGGCGCGTTCTGTTTCAGCCTCTATACCGTCCTGCTCCGCCGGGCGAAATTCGATGTGAATCGCCTTGCGCTCCTGGTGCTGCTCCTCGGTGCAGCGGTGCTGACGGCGCTGCCCTTCTACCTGTTTGAGCTTGTCTCCGACGAGCGCTCGACGCTGAATGCCAGCGGCCTTATCGCGCTCGGCTATGTCGCGATCCCGGGTGGCGCGGTTATGTATTATCTCTTCAATCGCAGCATCGAGGCCCTGGGTGCGGCGCGGGCGGGCGTGCTGCTTTACATCCAGACGATCTTTATCGCCGTGCTCGCCTACCTGTTCCTCGGCGAACAGTTGCAACGCTATCATCTCGAAGGCGCGGCACTCATCGTCGCCGGCTTGCTTCTCATCATCTTGCTGAAGCCAACGACCAGAGCGGAGGCGACCAAAGCCTGAGTACGAACGCAATGGCTTTCCCAATGACCGCTTCTCAAACCTGTGCCATGTCCGCTTTCGGAAAAAGGAAACAGGTGATTCCATGACCAATATGGGGCGCAATGTTATCGGGTGTTGTCCCGATCCTGCGCTTGGTTTACCCAAGTCTCAATCGGGTTGATCGAGGGTGCTGCGAGTGGGATGGGAAGCACTGGAGCTGTGGGGCAAGGACGCGGTTCGCATCAAACCGCTGGCTGGCGGGGTCGCCAATGACGTCTGGAGCGTGCACATCCACGGGCAAATTGCAGTCGGTCGTCTGGGTACCAGGAGCAATGCTGATCTGGCGTGGGAGGTTGAACTCCTCCGGCACCTTGACCGTGAAGGTCTGAGCGTGCCGGTGCCGATCCCGGCAGACGACGGCCGGCTATTCGCGGATGGCCTGATGGTTATGACATACATGCATGGCGGACCACCCGAGACCGAGGGCGACTGGCGTCGTGTCGCCGAGACCCTCCGCGAACTGCATCGTTTGACGCAAGGCTGGCCGCAGCGCCCAGGGTGGCGATCCTCGACGGACCTCCTGCATGCCGAGACGGGGACGAGGATCGACCTTGCCGCGATGCCGCCAGATGGCGTCGCTCGATGCCGCGCGGCGTGGGCACGGCTTGTCGGACGTGAGACACGCGTCGTCCACGGTAATCCCAACAACCCTGCCAACATCCGCATGACCACGGACCGCGTCGCACTGATCGACTGGGATGAGTCGCATATCGACGTCCCCGACCTTGACCTCGTCTTGCCCCATAATGCTGCCGATCTGGAAGCCGGGGCGTATGACATCGCCGCGCAAGCATCGGCCGCATGGGAAGCCGCCGTCTGTTGGGATGACGAATACGCGAAACAGCGACTTGCCGAAGTTCGAGCGGTCTAGAGCGGTTCAGCTTTTAACGGAAGCGCAGAACCGCTCTATTCTTTTGTTTTTACGCAATTCCCGGCAAAAGCGCTTCGCGCTTTGCCTGGGAAACCCGCTTCGCACTTTTCCTGGAATTGCTCTAAAGCGCGTCGCATGAAACGTGGTTCAAGCGACGTGCTTTAGCTCTTTGTTTTTATGCATGTCGTACCTCCGGAACCGCTGCACACTTCCGGGCGACATGCATCAGCGACGGCCGCTCCCGGCGCAAGCCTGACGTCGATAGGCAGGTAGCCCCTGGAAATACGGCCTAGGTTAGCATCATCGGAGGAAGGTCCGGCCGCCGCTCTCCCAGTCCCCGCGGGACGAGCGATAGAGCCGCGATCCCCGCCTCATCGGCCGCACGCAGAAGCGCTTCCCGGAATTGTTCCGGGGCAATCTTCCCGCTCAATGCGTCGACGCAGGCTTTCACGGCAGCCACATATTCCTCGCCGTCATCGCAAGGCCAGTCGTTGATCAGGAGACGCGCCGCGTCGCCCAGCGTCCATACGATCTTGCGAGATGCCGGTCCTCGCAAAGCGAATCCGACCGGCGTAAATGCTGATGATGTATTCCAGCACATTGTCCTCGACCCCTCAAGGCACGGGTACTACAGTCCCCGCGATCAATATACGCGCGTATTTTGAAATTTGGAATTGAAAACTGTCGAGAGGCACCGCTTGAACGCGAGGCTGTGGAATCAGGAAAAATGGCGCCCATGGCTTTATCTCGGAGCGCCCTGCGTTGCGTCGACAGGTGACATCCCTGGGGCGGAAAGGCCGTCCACATGATCGGAAATCATGGAAGGCGTTTTTGAACCATGCTTTCCGACGAAGCGTAGCAACTGCCACCAGTAGGGACCTTATCCATCCAGCATACGTGCGAGCATATGTCTGATATGGTCCTGCGCGCCGTAGAAAATTGCAGCGATAGTGATCGTGCGACGACTTTCCACCGGCACGAACCAGATAGCCGCCTTATCCCGCCGAAGAAACCGGATTCCAGGGTCAATGTCGGCCCGTAATGTGCCGGTATAAGGCGTATCGACGAGACGATCGATTTCGACACGCAACTTGCGGATTCGTTCAGCGGTACGCTCCAACGCCTCGTCGGCCAAGTCTCCGAGTTCGACGTGGGACTCGAAGAGATGATCGAAAATCAGCTCAAAATCGCGTTCGGCATCCTCGGAATATTCAAGGCTCCACACGAACAGCCCGCCGCTTCCGCTCGATCATCGCCTCGACGCGGCTTTCCATTTCCGTCGTGGAAATCATCGGGCCTTTCAGACGCCGCTGGACCAATTCGCGAAGCGCTGCCGTTTCAACGGCCTCTGCCTCCGTCTTTTGGCGGAGGAGTTCCAAGCCCTGCTGAAGAACGGAACTCATGCTGGAATACCGGCCGCTTTCCACCAGCGAACGGGCAAAGGCGTCCTGCTGGTCGGTCAGCGAGATCGACGATTTGACACTCATCGGTTTATCTCCATTGAGCCGAATTTGCTACTCAGTAGCATATTTGTCGATCTGCCGGAACCCCTCCCTCTATTCGTCATGACGGTGACGACCCATAGGCCATGGTGCAGTCAAGGCAAGCCAGTATACACTCAAGCGAATCCCCTTTGTCGAAAGCCATACATGCAGCGCCTGCCCCGTGCCCCCAAAGCCGTTCTGTTCGACATGGACGGTTTGATGTTCGATACCGAGGCGCTGTATCGGGATGCGACGATCACGGCTGCACGGAATGCGGGTTTCGAATTGCCTCTCTCGGCCTATCTTGAAACCATCGGTTTGCCGGCTTCCCGTGTGCGCGAACTCCTGTTGGCCCGGTTCGGCAAGGATGCCCCTCTGGAGGATCTCTGGAGGCAGGCTTCGGAACTCTTCACGCAGATGGTGCAAACGGATTTACGAACGAAGGCAGGCTTGCCGGAAATCCTATCCTTCCTCGAAGCGGCGCGGATCCCTTCGGCCATCGTCACCTCATCGGATCGGACGGCCGTCGAGGCGCATCTTTCGGCCGCCGGGCTGCAAGGCCGCCGGTTCCAAACCATTATTGCCTATGGCGATTACACGGTGGGAAAACCGGATCCCGCTCCATACCTGCTGGACGCCGAGCGGCTCAACCTGCCCATATCGGAATGCGTTGCCCTGGAAGACTCCCGAAATGGAGTTCTCTCCGCATCAGGCGCCGGAACGATGACCATCATGGTGCCTGATCTGGTTCAGCCGGCTCCGGATATTCCTGGCCGCTGCGCTTGCATCTTGGCGGATCTTCACGCCGTTCGGGATTTGATCGCCATCTCGATGGCGGGAGCCGCCGTGGAGCCGTGAGGGAACAAAACTGCAAGCCTAAACAGATGCACTCCGCACGTCATGCAGTTGACAGGTCGGGACGGTTCTTTCATCTGGAGCGCCAGATCAGGAGCCTCTCACATGACCCTTAACATACGCCCCGCGACGCCTTCAGATGCGGCAACGATCCTGCGATTCGTCCGCGAATTGGCCGACTATGAAAAGGCGATCCACGAGGTCGAGGCGACCGAGGAGAGCACGCGTGCGGCGATCTTCGGCGACGGTTCGGTCACGCATGCGCTGATCTGCGAACGCGAAGGCCAAGCGATCGGCATGGCGGTCTATTTCTTCAGCTATTCGACTTGGCAGGCGAAGAACGGCCTTTATCTGGAAGATCTCTACGTAACACCGGAGGCGCGCGGCTCGGGAGCCGGCAAGGCGCTGTTGCGGCGCCTGGCACAGATCGCGCTGGAAAAGAACTGCGGCCGCTTTGAATGGAGTGTGCTCGACTGGAACGAACCTTCGATCCGCGTCTATGAGGCGATCGGCGCGGAGCCGCAGAAGGAATGGATCCGCTATCGGATGGCGGGAGAGACGCTGGCGGCGTTTGCCGGGGCTAGAATTCTCTATTTTTTCTTGGCCTCGGCGCTTGCGTCTTGACGGACTTGCACGCCGTTCGGGATTTGATCGCCATCAGCCTGGCTGACCGCGACGCGGCCCGAACGGGACATTGCCGATAATCGACATTGTCCCATCGCGGTCGGGCGGGCGCATCATCCCGCGCAGCCGATAGTCAGCGGCACCCAGCTTTCCCCCTTCAATCTCCACCCTTCCGATCCTCACCGCAATTCTGCAGTAACCCGGAAAATCCCGCCGGCCGAAGCATCCGAGCAGACGACGAAGGTGGAGCCCTCCTGCGCCATGAAGGCGACGTTGCCGCCGGCTTCGCAGGGGGTGGCGCTCCATTGCAGGATGATGTCGCCGTTATCGGGCAGTTTTTCCGGCGGGATCTTCGCCGCACTTGCCATCCATTCGGTTGCCGACGGCAGGTGGACGGGGGCGTTCAGCTGTTTCGACAGCCAGGCGGTATAGTTCTGCGCCACGGCAAGCGGCACGTCGTCGGCCGGCTGCTGCGGATTGTCGGCATAGGCCTGGGCGGCGGTCTGATCTGAGATGGCGGTGTAATATTCCGCCATTTCGGCGCGGCTGACGGCCTTCGTCTGCATGCAGAAAGACTTGTCGATCTTCACTGCGCCATTGGCAACGCCGAGCATGCCGCCGAGTTCCTTCATCGAGGAGGTCATCAGCCGGACATTCTCCAGCGAATAACTTCCGGCCGGCACGGTTTCGAAGGCAAGGGTCGGCGAAACCGGGCAGAAGCCGCGCGCCGACAGCGCCTCGAGATCGGCGAGGATCGGCTGGTAGGCAATGATCGCGAGCTTGTAGGCCTCGGCGGTGTAGCGGTCGTCGGCCTCGCCGATCTTCGGCGCGAGGGCTGCTAGCGTCGGATCGGCCGCACCGGCGCGAGTGGCGATCGAAGCGTTGAGATCGGTGACCTTCTGCTTCAGCGCGGTGGCCTCGTCCTTCGCCGCCATGACATCGGCGATGACGGCGTCGAACAGTTTGGCGGCGTCGCCATAGCCTGAGGTCGCCGCCGGCGTCTGCCATTGCTCGGCCTTGGCCTTGGCTTCGGTCATCAGCCCGCTCGCCTTGGCGACGTCGGGGCTATCGCCGGCGCCGATGCGGTTGACGGTTTCGCGTTTGGCCGCCGCGTCCTTTTCGGCTGCGGTGAGCGCGGTGAGCGCCTTGGCGAGATCGTCAAACGTCGTTTTCGACTCGTGATAGGCGCCGACGGCAGCGTGCATCTGTTTGGCGGCGGCGGCCTCGGCGGCAGTCTTCATCTTGGTATCGGCCTCGGCAAAACCCGGCGCCTTGTCGCCGCCTGCGGCAGAGGCGGCAGCTTTTGCCGTCTCGGCATTCTCCTTGGAGATGGCTATCAGCGCATTGCCGAGATTGATGGCAGCCGTCTGATAGCCCGGAAGGGCCTTGTCGTAGTCTTCGTCCTTGAGCAGCGCATCGGCCGAGGTCAGCGCCGCAGAACCGGTGTCATAGGCGAGTTTCGCCTGGTCACCGGAAGGGCGCTCCGGCGCCTTGGCGGCGATCGCCTTCTGTTTGCGGCTTTCGGCCTCCTTCTTCCAGGTGTCGACATCGGCGACGAGCTTCGGATCCGGGCGCAGCAGTTTGGGGATGGTGACGACACCGACGCCGATGCAGATCAGGAGCAGCGCTCCGATCATGGAGAGCTTGGCCAGCGTCCATTTTTTCGGCTTCGGCGGTTCCGGCTGCTGCATGCCGCCGCGCGGATCCCATGACATCGGCTGGATGCCTGTGGTCACCCGGGCATATTCGCCCAGCGCATCGGCGCCTGTGCGCGGTCGCGCGGCCGGGTCGCGGCTCAGCATCCTTTCCACAAGGCTTGCCAGACCCTCGGGAAAACCGGGGGTCAGCACATCAAGGCGGGGAAAGACGTTGGACGGATCGAGATGGATGTTCTTCCAGCTCTGCTCGCGCTGGTGCTCGTCTTCCCAGACCATGACGCTGTCGAAGACGCTGGCATAGGTCTGCCGCGGCAGGAAGAGCTTGTAGGCGATCATGCCCATGGCGTAGATATCGAGCGCCGGCGAGGCGGAGAAGGTGCCGCTGGCATAGATCTCCGGCGCCCCGAATTCCGGCACATAGGGCGGTATGATATGCTCGCCGATCTTCGAGATCAGGTGCAGGTTGCCGATCCGCACCGACAGGCCGGAATAATCCTCGGAGACATAGATGCACTGGTCGGTCAGGGCATTGTGGGCGTAACCGGCGCCGTGCAGCGTCGCCAGGCCCTCGAGGATGTGGCGGCCGATCTCGACGGCGCGCTCGTAGGCCACCATCTCCGTTTCGTCGAGATACTGGTGCAGCGTCTTCGACGGCCGCTTCTCGACGATATAGAAATTGTCGTCTTCCGGCGACGGCGGAATAAGGTCCTCGATTTCGACGAAGCGCCGCGCCGTCAGCGATTTGGCCTCGTTGATCGAGGTCCAGACGCGCTCGAAACGCGCCTTGTCCAATTTTAGCGCTATATCGGGCGTGACGATGAAGACCGCATGGTCCATCCGCTTGTCCTCAGCGGGATAGACGATGAACTCGTTTTCATAGATCGGCTCGCCGATCGTGTAGCGGGCGATCAGATCACTTCTCATGCACGTGTCCCCCTGCATTCATTCATGAAACCGAATTCTATTCACCCGCCAGAAGCGGGTCACCGATCAGGCCTGCGGCGAGCAGCAGGCCGGTCTTCGTATCGCGAAGCGCGAAGGCAAAACGGGCATCGGCGACGACGCGAACAAGTGTCGGCTCGATGCTGCGTTCCGTGATGACAGCCGTGGCTGCCGCCGCCTCCGTGCCGTTTTCGTCAACCTTGATCATGGTCTTCTGCAGGACATGGGACAAGCGGATGTTTTCCTTGGTGAAACCCGGAAAACCCGCATCCTTGGCCTTCTCGGGCGCCACGCCCATCGCATTCAGTACCGGCATCAAATCACGCCCGTCGTTCAGGGAAAAGCGGGGCAGGAAGATTTCGCCCTTGGCGGCCTCGAATTTCTCGCCCTGAAGCCAGGAAGCGAGCGCCTTCAGATCCGTGCCGCCGACACCCTTGCCGGAGCGCGCCGCCACCACGACCATGCTGTAGCTCTCGCCGGCATAGGCAAGATCGACGGCGGTGAATTTTTCATCGGAGCGAAACCTCTGCCCGTCGCTGGCAAGATGCATCATCGGCACCGAAATCGTCGAGCCATCCGGGCGCTGAAATGGGCTTGCCGGGCTCTCCTTCTCGAAGGAGGTCTTCCAGCGCGCCTTGAAGGAGAGTGCGCCGAGGCTGACGAAGCCGCCGCCGGGCGGTGCGTCGAGGATCGACGGAATGGCGCCCCGCGTGGCGTTCTTCACCCAGCCGTTGATGTTCTCGACCGATTTCGGCCCGTCGAGATCCTCCATCGAAGGTTTGACCCGGTGACCGGCGAGCATGGGAAGCGCATCGGCAACGAGCACCAGTCTGTCGTCGAAGACGATCGCAACCGCCGTCGCCAAAGGCGCATCGGCCGCGGCCGGCTTTTCCCCCGTCATGGCGGCAAGCACCTTTTCCGGTCCCTTCACTTCGCCGGCGAAGCCGAGGCTCTTGGCGATTGCCGCCTTGCCCTCATCGGAGGCGCCGAGGCTTGCGAGACCGAGGGCGGCCGCAAGGCTTGCCGGCGACACCATGATATTGGCCGCCCCTTCCTTTGCCAGGGTGCGGTCGATGAGCTCGGCGGCAAGCCCCGCCTGGGCGGCAAGCACCGCCTTGCTGTCGCCGGTCTCGCCGGCATGGACTGGGGCAAACGCCATCAGGGAAGCGGCAAGACCGGCCAGCAGAGTGGATTTCGGCATGGTTCGCTCCTCTTCAGCGGATGCGATAGAATTTGGAATCGAACGACCATTTGCCCTGGGCGCCGGTCTCGTCGTCGCCGACGATCCTGAGGCTTCGGGCGAGATCGTAGACATAGTTGAAGGCGGCGCGCTGGCCGACCAGCGGTGTCGGCACATCCGGCAGGTCGAGCACTTCGATCGGCTTGTCGCTGAGGATGGCGACGACCATACCGACGCCGGCCGGACCCTCGACCTGATATTCGAAGCCGATATAGGGATTGCGCGCATCGGGCACGACGACCGGCCGGGCCGGATCGAGCCGGTTGTCGCCGCTCTTGGCCGTCGGCTTCAGGCCCATCGAGCGCTTGTTCGGGTAGAGCTGCGTCAGCTTGCCGGCGGCGTCGATATCGATCAGGATCAGGTAACCGGACTTCTTGGTAGAGACGCGCATCGCCACCTTGTCGCCGATGCTGACGGCGGTGCCGGGCAGCATGTCGACGGCAACACCGGCCTCATTGTCGCTCTTCAGCGTATTTTCGACGGCGGCGACCGGCGTCTTCGCCTCCTCGCCGGTGATCACGTCGCGGCCTAGCGCATCCGGCAGGCCGTAGAATTGCGGGACCGGCGTGAAGCGGCAATCCTCGGCATGCGTCCGGCAATATTCGTCGGATTTGCGCCGGACATAATCGAGAAGGGCGGCATTGCTGACATTCGGCTTGTCGGCGGCGCGTGCCACGCCATCCTGCACGCCTTCGATGAAGTGGCGGGTGAAAACACCGAGCGCCGGCTTGGCCTCGCGATCGACGAGCGCCCACTGCCCTGCATTGACGGCCGACCAGACCATGGCGCTTTCGCCACCGAAGGAGAATTTCGCTTCCTTGCCTGACTTGTTCGGCGGTTCGATGGCTGCCAGTGCCGGGCCGAGGCAGCGCACGGTGCCGGAGGGTGCTGCGACCGCGCTGCGGCTGCCGGGGCCGACATGGCAGGCGTCGATCAGCAGGGTGACGCGGCGGTCCTTGAGGCTGTTCAGCCGTGCGGCGATCTCGGTTTCGCGGATCTGGTTGGTGACCGTCACCTTGCCACCCTCGCGCACCAGTTTCGCATCGGCTGCCACCAGCGTCGGGCTCGTCGTTTCCTCGGCGCCCATTTCCTCCGAGCCCTGGCCGCTGAAATAGAGGAAGACACGGCTTCCCGGCGTCGACTGGCGCACCAGCCAGTCGTCGATCTCGGCCAGGATCGCCTCGCGGGTCGCCTTGCGGTTGGTCAATGTGTGGATCTGTTCCGGGCGGTAGGCGAGCGTCTTGGCGAGGAAGACCTGCATCGCCTTCACGTCGCTGGCGGAGCCGGTCAATTTGGCCTCGCGCATCTCGTAATCGTCGATGCCTATCAGCAGCGCGCGATCGCCGGGGGAGCCT
This sequence comes from Rhizobium sp. BK212, assembly GCF_014197475.1. Lineage (NCBI taxonomy): Bacteria > Pseudomonadati > Pseudomonadota > Alphaproteobacteria > Hyphomicrobiales > Rhizobiaceae > Rhizobium > Rhizobium sp. BK212. The sequence goes on along the minus strand of NZ_JACIFS010000001.1, from coordinate 396,166 downwards.
TGGATCACTGGCGTCTGGACGGTCGGGGATTGGACGTCGGGTTCGGCGTCTGCAGGCCCGGTGACGGGTTTGTCCGCGGGCATGTCGGGGCTTGGCGTTTCAGTCGTGCCGGCAGGCGCGCTATTGCCGGCGGGCGGGGTATCGCCGGCGGGCGGCGACGTGATGGTGAGGTTGGCCTCTTCCTGCCCGGATTTTTGCTGCTTCGTTCCGGCGCCGGTGGTGGTGGACGCGACCTGATCGCCTGTCGCCGATCCTTCGACATCAGGCACGTCGCCGTCGGTCTTTGCGGCGATCCAGCCGCGGAAGGCAGCGACGCGGGTATAGACGCCGTAATGTTCGGCCTCGGCGCAGCCGGCGCCCCAGCTGACGATGCCGAGCTGGATCCAGGTTTTGTTGGGACGCTGGGCGACGAGCGGTCCGCCGCTGTCGCCCTGGCAGGCATCCTTGCCGCCTTCGGCATAACCGGCGCAGACATTGCGCTCGTCGATCGGGTTCATCCGCATCGAGCTGTCACGATAGGCGGCGCGGCAGTCCTCGCGCGGCACGATCGGCAGTTCGACTTCCTGCAGTTCGGTCGGCAGATATTTGTCATCCCAGCCGTGATCGGCCTTAGTGTAACCCCAGCCGGTGACGACGGCGGGGTGGCCGGCGGCCTCCACCGCCTCATCCGAGGCCGAGGCAAGGATCGCCGGCTTCGATTTGGCGGGCTCGGCGAGCTTGATGAGGGCAATGTCGTTGGCGAAGACCTTGCGGTCGAAATCCTCGTGGATAACAACGTCATCAACGGCAAGGCCGGGCTTGTCGGGCCCGTCGACCGCGATCACCTTGTCGATCTTCGACTTGCCCTCGACGATCAGCAGATCCCGGGCGAAGAGATCCTGCTTGCCGGAGCGGCCGCTGGTGACGCAATGGGCGGCCGTCAAGATCCAGCGCGGCGCGATCAGCGAGCCGCCGCAATGGCCGCCGAAGCGGCCGCGCTGTTCGGGGTCGGGCGCCAGGATCTTCACCTGCCAGGGCCATTCGCCTTTTCTCGCCGCCTGGCCGCCGATGACGCGCCCGCCATCCTCGCCGGCAAAATCGGTATCCTGCTGCGCAAGAGCTGGAGAGGTCAGAAGCAGCATGACGGAGGCAATCGTGAGGACCCTGCTGATCGACGTGCTCATAGCTTGGCTCCGGCGGAGGTATAGAGGACCGTAAATCCGACGCGGGCGCCCTCGGGGAGGAATTCGCCGAGGCGCCTGGCGATATTGCCGGCGGTGCGGCGCCTGTCGTTTTGCTTCAGGAACTCCACAAGCTGCGGCATCGGGGTTTCAGAGGTGACGGCGACGAGCAGGTCGGTGCCAAACGGCGCGACGACCGAAAGATCGAGGTCGAAGGTCTGAGACATCTCGGCATCGGCCTCCTTCTCGTTGGGATAGAGGAACTGCACGGTGCCATCGCCGGTGACGTCGAAGAGCACGAGCTTGCGGCCCGATAGATCCGAAACCGTGACGCCGACGCGCTCGCCTTCGCCATGGACGGTGTCGGAGGGCGTCACGCGCACGGTTTGCGGGTTTGTCTCCGACAGCCGCTTCAGCGTGTCGAGCGCGGCCATCCGGTCAACGACAAAAGGCATGTCGCCGGCGCCGACGCCGGAGGCGACGACATCGCCGCCGGCAATCGCCTCGCGATTTTCCGGATCGAAGACGAGTTCGGCATCGGCACCCTCGGTCACCTTGAATGGCGTGACGGCTGCGTCGATCCCCTGCAGAACCGGTTCGGACCCCAGGGCGGCGACGCTGATCGGCGCAGGCTCGGTGGGCAGCGGAGTGTTTGATTTCTCCGCCACCGCCTGCGCCCCCGCCCCTTCGTAGGCATAGACGACCACACGGTCGAGATCGGTTCCGGGCGGGCTTTCGGTAAAGATGTTCTGCCGCTGGTCGGTGAACTGATAGACCGCCTGGCGCACATATTCGAAGAGTTCGCGGCGGCTGACGGCGCCGTCGCCGTTGCGGTCCGCAGCCCCCTCGAAGGCGCGGGCGGTGGCATAACTCAGCGCGCCGCGCTTCTGCGGAATGCCGGGGATCGTGATCTCGGGCGACTTGGTGTTCTCGTCGACGGCGGCAAGGAAGGTCAGCCGCTCGAAATCGAAGCCGGTGGACAACGCATCCGCCGTCGTCGAGATCGGCGCGAGGTCATCCTCCTCGATCGTATAGGACGGCGCCTGACGCCAGGTGATCTCGGCGCCGCGCGGATCGACGTCGCGGGTCATGCCGCCGGCATGGCAGGTATCGGCGATGAAGACGACATCGGCGCCCTTGGCCTCGAGGTTGCGGATCAGCACCTTGAACTCGTCGCCGAAGATGCGCTCGCGCGATCCGGGCAGCCGGGTGTCGAAGCCGGCCAGCACATAGACCTCGTCGCGGCCGCTCGGTTTCGAGCCCTTGACGCGTTCCGGCTCGCTCGACCCGTGACCGGCAATGCCGAGCACGACGAGGTCGCCAGGCCCTGCCCGCTCCGTCACGGCCCCGATCGCTTGAAAAATGCCCTCGCGATCGGCTGCGCCATTCTTCAGGAGCGTCATGTCTTCGACGCCGACCGAGCGCAGCGACAGGGAAAGGTCCTCGGCATCGGCGACGGCGCCATGCAGCGGCGGGACATTGCGATAGAGATCGATGCCGACCAGCACCGCCCGGACCGCGCCGCGCTCGGGCGCCTCGATCGTCCTTGCCAGGCTGTCGGTGGCCGCCAGGATGAGGAGGGCTAATGCGGCGGCCATGGAAACGGATGCGGACATGGCCAAACTCCCCTCGCCCCCGCTATTCACGGCGCCATTCGACGCGCCGGTTCAACGCATCGACATCGTCTTCGGTGAGGTTTGCGGTTGCGGTCACGTCGACCGGCTCGGAGGCGCCGCGGCCCTCGGCATCGATCGTCGCGTCGATGCCGTGGCTCTTCAGGAAATCGGCGACGGCCTGGGCGCGGCGCTCGGACAGCTTCTGATTATAATCGTCAGCGCCGCGCCGGTCGGTATGGCCGACGAGGATGATGCGGCCGGGCTTCTGCTCCTTCAGCGCTTCCAGCAATTCCTCGGCGGCCTCGGTGCCGATCGAGGTGAAGCTCGACTTGTCGAAATCGAAGGTGATCGGCACCGGAATGGAGACCGGCACGATGCCGCGCACATTCTCGGAATAGATGCCGCCGAGCACGCCGCTGCGGTGATCCTTCTCGGCCGGCACGAAGCTGCCTTGCGGATTGTCGCTCGAAGGATTCGCGGCAAGGATGCGGGCCTGGGCGGCGCGCTGGATGAGATCGGAAATCGTTTCGGCCGGCGGCGCCTTCGGCGTGCGGGTCTCGTTCTTGATGATCTCGATCGCCTGCTGGTAATCGGCGGCGGCATCGGCGAAGCGGCGAGCGGAGAAATAGATCTCGCCGAGCGTGGCGGAAGCCTGCCACAGCACCTGCGGACTGTCGGCAGCGACAAGCAGCGGTTCGTAATCGGCGACCGGTCTATCGGCGGCCATCATCTCCTGCGCGGCGGAAAGCCTGAGGGCTGCGACGCGGCGCTGGGCATTCACCTGGAACTGGCCGCAATCGGCGCTGACGGCGATCGCATCGGCCTCGGAAGCGGCAGCGGTGATATCCTTGGCGGCAACGGCCGTGTTCAGCTTGTCGAGAAGCGCGGTGCAAACCGGCGTATCGGCGTTGGCGACCTCGATCTCCTCGCCGGCCTGATCCGGTTCGGCCGAGCGGCCGAGGTTCAGCTGCGGCATCTTGATGCTGAAGCCGCCGGGCAGCTTGAATTGCGGCATCTTGATCTGCGGCATCGGCAGTTTCGGCATCTTGGTCTGAGAAGACTGGGCCGGCTGCTTGTACTGCGTCGGCTGCTTATATTGGGTCGGCCGGGTGGACGACGTGGTGTCGGCAGGGCCGATCAGTTCCAGTTCGTCGGCGGCAAGTTCCTGGCCGGGCGCCAGATTGGTGACGATCTTGTATTTCTTCGGCGGCTGTGTGGTGGCCTGCTCGACGGGTTTCGGCGCCACCTTTTTCGGCGCAGCGGGCTTCGGTTTTTCCACCGCCGTTTCCGGCTTCTTGGCAACTTCCTGTTTCGTCACCGGCTTCGGCGCGGCTGCCGGTTTCGGTGCAACGGGCGGCTTTGCAGCCTGCTCGACCGGTGCGGGTTTTGCGGCAGGGGCAGTTGCGACGGGAGGAGCCGCGGACAGACTATCGACCGTCGTTAGCATCAGCGTCTTGCTGCTGATCTTGGTGCCGAGGCTGCGGGCTTCCTCAAGGCTGCGGGACACGGCATCCATGCCGCCGTCGATTGAGCGGAACATGCCGCTGCCGCTGCCGCCGAGATCGGCGAAGATGGTCAGCGGCTTGGAGGAATAAAAGACCTTGATCTGCTCCTGGCCGACCGGACCTGAAACCTGCAGCCGGGCGCCGCTTGCCGGATCCGGCACCTGCACACGCTTGCCGGCGCCGATGAGCGCATCGGTCTGGTACTTGTTTGGGAAAAGCTTCACCACCGCGCCGTTCGGCGAAACGTTCAGCACCGTGACATAGGCGTTTTCGCTCGACTGGATGAAGAGGCCGACCACTTCGCCGATGGCGTATTTGGCCTCGGCGCGATCGAAGGTGATGCTGACGGGGCCGGTCTGGGCCGGCGCTTCGGTCAGTGTGCGTTCGTTCTGCGCCTCGACGGCGGGAACCACCGAAAAGAATGAAAGAAAGGTGGCTGCTGCTAGGATGGCTTTACGGTTCAGCATTGGAAAACCTCCTCTTCGAACAATCTCACACTGTGTTGAAGATGAGAATAGCACTGACCGGCGAAATTGGGATGGTTTCACCCGTCTTGCTTGAGGGAGGGTTACAAATTATTTGGAGCCCGAAAGAATCCATCAAGGCAAAGAGGTAAGCAAGACTCATGCTCGGCAATATCCGGCGGCTATTATAGTCCGTTCGGATGGCTGGGATGCGGTTAGTTCTTGGGTTTCTGCCCGGCTGATTTCAAAATCGAGATCAGGTCGCTCATTCCCTCGGGCGAGGAATTGTAGAGCCAGAGAATATCCGGATTGTCGATCGCGAATTCCTTGCCGGGGCCGGAGCCCATGTCGCGGCCGGGCGAGGTCGCATCGGGCAGCTTGCCTTCGCCGGGCGCCAGCCCCTCGGCGCGCTCATGTTCGGCGATGATGGCGGTCGCCGCAGCAAAGGCCTTTTCGTCCTGCTGGCGCAACGCTGCCAGCGCGGGGTTGCGCGCCGCCAGCGCATCCTCGACCGGGCCGGCCTGACTAAGCTCAGGCATTTGCAGCGCCAGCAGCAGGCCGATCGACAGGGTTATGAGCCAGGATTTCGTCATCGTCGTCACATCCGTCTTATGGGCGCCATTACGCGACAAGCGCCCCGACAATAGGGAGAGGCTGGGAGGATGGCAACGGCGCTTGGCGCCAATCGATTGGGAGGGTTGAAATCGACTGGCAGAGGCGCTTTCGCTCTTTGTTTTATGCATGTCGTTGCCCCGGAACCGCTGCACACTTCCGGGCGACATGCATTAGAGGATCTTCAATTGCTGCAGACTGAGGCGCAGGTCGCGCAGCATCTCGCCGAAGATCTCCTCGATCATCCCCGTCGACCAGACGACCATGGTGCCGTAGGGCGAGCGCTTGCGCTGCATGAAGCCCGCCGTCTCGAAATCGATCAGCGTCTTGCGGCAGGTCTCGCTCGACATCACCGCGACCAGGAAACGGGCGAGATTGGACTGGTCGATCGCGCCTGATTTTTCCGCCCAGTTCTGGATCAGCCGCGGCTTGGTGTCGGCGGTGAACATCGAGGCGAGCGCCCGATCCTGCGACAGCCCCAGGCGCTGCAGCTTGGCCGGATCGCGGGTCAGTGAAACCACGTAGTCATTGTGCAGATCGGCGAAGCGTTCGATATCCTCGGCCGTGTTGATGCCGAAGACCTTCATCGAATAGAGGAACTCGGCCATCAGATAAGTCGGCTCGGAGCGCAGCTGCGCCAGATGCTTGTCGTCCTTGCTGGCAGATGCCGCGCAGACGCGATCAGAAAAACCTATCCGTGCGGCGCGCACCTGCTCCAGCAGGCTGATGTCGAGCGCCAGTTCGTCACCGTTCCATTCCAGCATAAGCATTTCCTGCCAGCAAATCTTCGAGACGATGATCTTGTACTATTCCAGGCGCAGATCTCCAAATCGTTTGGAAAGCAACAGCTTGCTGATGGGGCGCATCTATCTTACCATTTTGAATGGCTTGGCAGTCTTTTCGAGGGTCGAGGCAATGCGTGGTTTGGGGTCGCATATTCTGTTTGCCGCGGCACTTGCAGTCGCCTCGCCAGGTTTTGCCAAAGACACGACAATCATAGAGCTTCGCAGCGGCGGCGGCGCGCGTTCGGTCGGCATCATCTCGTCCAACGAGGAAGTGGAGGCCTCCGGGCCTGCGGCGATCACCGTCGGTGACGACGGCACCATCTACATTCTCGACCAGAACAACGGCCGCGTGCTCGCCGTCGACGCCGAACGTTCGCAGGCCGATCCGGAGATCCTGCCGCTGCCGGAGAATGCCACGCCGGAGGATCTCGCCGTCGTCCACAACGAACTCTACCTCTGGTCCGATGGCGTCGTGCCGCTCGAGCGCGCCACCGATGCCGACGGTCGGTCGCAGACGCTGCGCGCCGTCGACGGCGGCGGCGATGCCGACGACTACACCCGCTCGGTCTTCGCCTCGATGGGCTCGGTATCGCCCGGGCCGCTGAACAGCATCATCGACGAGATCGGCCGCAGCGTGAGCCGGCCCGAGGTCCGCCCGCCGGTCAAGCAATATGTGCCGAGCCGCGGGCTCGGCGATATCGTCGCCGAAGTCTCGGCTGCCAACGACAAGGCGGAGATCCTGCTGCGGCGCAGCAGCTCGGAGGAGAATTTCCTGTCGCTGCAGCTGACCTCCGAAGGGCGGATCGGCACCGTCGAACTGCTCGACATCGACACAACAGGCAGGCCCTATGCGCTGGTCGAGCTGGTGCCGGCCGACCGGCCCGAACGCACCGGCATGCTGGTGGTGCGATTCACGCCGAACGGGGCAATCGACCGGGTCTACGACCTGCCGATCGAACCGGGTACGGTATTCTCCAGGCGTTTCGTGGCGATCGGCCCGCGTGGCGACGTGCTCTATTTAAGATCGCTGGAGAGCCGGGCGCAGGTGCTGCGGCTCGATGGCCGGGAGCCCGGCCGCAAGCTTGCCGTCGCCAGCCCCGCCAAGCAGCCGAATGCCGGCAAACCCGGCAAGACGCCGAAGGTGGCGATCGTGCCGAAATCGCGCAGCGACGTCATCGAGCGGGCCATCGGCTTCGAGACGCTGAACTGGCTGGTGACGCCGACGGCCTATGGCAAGGATCCGGGTCCGGGCTGCATCAACATGAACCGGCTGCGCCGCCCGACCTACCTGATCGGCAAGCGCGGCCAGACGGTCAAGGGTGTTCCCTATTGCTGGGGCTGCAAGACGCCGCTCGAGAATTTCATCGGCGGGGTGGAAAAGGGCCAGACTGCCGGCAATGTCTGCACCAAGAGCGCGCCGCAATCCAACATCCTCGGTGTCGACTGCTCCGGCTTCGTCAGCGACGCCTGGGGCCTGAAGATGCATGTGACGACGCGCGCCATCCCCGGCATCACCAAGCGCCTTTCCGACCCCTGGTCGATGCGGCCGGGCGACGCGCTGAACAAGCCGGGGTCGCATGTGCTGCTGTTCATGCGGTTCACCGACGACCGCAAGGTGGAGGTGATGGAGGCCTCGCCGAATGCCTGCAAGGGCCGCGTCTGCCGCAACACCTATTCGCTCGGCAGCCTGTTGATGCGCGGCTACCAGCCGGTGCGCTTCAGGGGGCTGGATGGTTGAATGAAAGGCAGCGTCAGGCTGCCGGCTTTGACGCCAATCGGCGCTTCGCCATCGCCAGAAGGCCATGCGCGGCAACGCTCTCGGCATAGTCCCGATAGGCGGGATCCCGGCTCAGCATGCGCTCTTCGGCGCGGGCGCGCATGACGTAGATAAGGCTGACGATCGCCAGCATGCCGGCCCGGGCAAGTCCTTCCGCAAGGCCGCTGGTAATGAAGCTGGGAAATGCAAACAGCCACCAGGAGATGTTCTTCGAGACGTAGGCTGGGTGTTTGATGAAACGATAGGGACCTGAGGTGATGATGCCGCGATGAGTGAGGTTGGAAAATCGCGGCCCGAAAGCGACAGTCGCCCAAACGTAGATCACGGTGCAGGCCAGCGTCGCGACGCTCCAGAGGATGAAGATGGCCGACCCCTCCTGGATCACCGTCTCCCAGCCCGGCCCGTCGCCATAGGGCACGAAAGCATGCGAAATCGCCGGGAAGAACGGCTCATAACAGATGAGGCAGACCAGCCAGCCGAGCGCCGTCGTCTCCGTCGCCCTGACATGCCAGCCGAAAAGCTTGAAGGTGGCAATATAACCACCGGCGGCAAGCACGACGTCGAGGAGAAAGACAAGCCGCATGAGACCTTCGAACCATGCCGCCGAGAGCGGCGAATAAGCCCAAGCCGGCTTGTCGGCGAGATCGGCAAGAGCGGTCATGCCGCCCGAGAACATCAGCACGAGAAAGAAGCATTTGATTGCGAGCAGGCGCAATGCGAACAGCACGTCCTCCTCACGAAAATCCTGGATCAGCACCGCGCGCCCGACCTGATGGAGGTAATCGTCGGGCTCTTCGGCGATCTGATCGGTGGCTACGATGTAGAGGATGGTAGCAGCAGCCAGCGCGACGGAAATGGGGATGGTCGTATGGCCGGCCTCGATGAACCATCGGACCGCCGCCGACTCTGTGAAAAACGGAAAGACCGAACAGGCGATGACAACCACACCCAAAAGTGCTGCGAGGCCGACAAGCTTGGTTCCGATGCGGCGCCAGAAGATGGCGGAAGCCTCGTTCCGTCTTTCTCGCGACGCCCAAGCCCGACGAGCGGCTGGCGTACCTTCGACGAGAATCCATGCCAGGAGAAGGCAGAACACGACAAGCGCCATCGCCTTGCCGGGCTCAAGCTGCAGATAGGCCGAGAGCGCAATGCCGATGAGAACGCCGACAAGGGTCCCAGCCTGGCTGACGAGAGGGCTCCCGGTAACGGTATCCCTGTCCTGGGGGATCGGCACGCGCTTGGCTTTCTCGACTACATTGCCGGCTGCATGGAAGGTTGTCGAACGGAGACCGGAGAGCGTATCCGCGACGCCTGCGCCGCAAGCATCATGGTTGCTTCATCCGTTAGCCGAGGCGCATCCTCCGGCAGCGAGATCATCGCAATGTCGAGCTTGTCATAGTCGACCATATAGTAACCCGATCCGGTGGCGATGACGGCCTCAGGCCTGATTGCCAGAAGATCCTGGGCCATCGTGCCGACGAACATCGGGCCGCCCCAGATGTACCGGAAAGCATAGACCGGTATGCCCTCAGCCGAGGTGCCGAGCCTACGGATATCAGTCTTCAAGCGGCGATCGGACCAGCCTCCGCTGGAGCTCGATGAACCGCTGGAGCTCGATGAACTGCTCGAACCAGAAGAACTGCTTGAACCAGAAGAACCGCTAGAGCCAGAGGAACCGCTAGAGCCAGAGGAACCGCTGGAACCAGAGGAACCGCTAGAGCTAGAGGAGCCGCTGGAGCCAGAGCCGGCATTCCCACCGGAACGGTTCTCAGAGCGGGCGAAAGCCGGTTGATTGATCGTTGTGGGCACTTTTCTGACGGTGGAAGTGGGATTCCTGGCCGGCGTGGCGTTCCTAGCCGGCTCTTCACTGGCGAACAGTGTCCTGGCGCCAGGGTCGAAGATGCAGCTCTGCAAGATCGCGCCTGAGCCTGCGATGAATGTCGAGCAAAGCAGAACACGGATGATGAGCTTTCTTGTCATGAAGGGCGCCCCCAGATCGCCGGTTTAGAAGAGATCGTACCTCGGATTTCGCTTTACCCATGTCGCCTTAGCGAGCTGAACGAGCCTGTCGTCGAGCGACTTGGTCTTCGGAAGCGCCTTTTGCTCCTGAGTGGTCAACTCAGCGACGAAGGTTTTTTCCGCTTTCTTCTTTGCAGCATTGGGCAAGGTCTTGAGTTCCGCCTTTGCCTGGTTCTTCGGGTCGCCGCTGCCCGGCATGTTGATGGCGGTGGCCAGCGCGAAATAACGTGCCGCCGTTGCAAGGCTGTCAGCGTCCGTGCCTGCTTCTTTCGCCAGAATGGCGCGGTCGAGTGCACCCCAATAGTCGCCGCGTTCTGCGCCCATCTCGAGCCACTTCACCGCTTCCGCCTTGTCGGCGGCAACGCCGACACCGTCGCGGTACATGCGTCCGAGGTTTGTCGGGGCATAGGGCTGACCGCCCTCTGCCGCCCGCGTGAATAGCTCGATCGCTTTGGGAAGATCCTCCGGTGCGCCCTTTCCGAAGCGGTAGACGAGCGCAAGATTGTTCAACGAATAGATGTCGTTGCGCTGGACGCCAGCCTCGTAGAAGCGGATAGCCCGCTCCGGATCGGCTGGAACGTTGACGCCGTTGAGGAAGATATAGCCGAGCTCGTTCATCGCGTAGGTATGGCCGAGATCTGCGGCCTGGAGCATCAGGCGTAACCCCAGTTGCTGATCGGCCTTGGTGCCACGGCCGTAGTAGAGGGCTTTGCCGTAGCTGTGCAGGGCGAAGGGATCGCCCTTGGCCGCACCACCCTTGGCGATCTCGCTTGCCTTGGCTGCGTCACGCGGGACGGAAGCACCGAATTCGTAAAGGCTCGACAGTTCATAGATCGCCCGGACATGCCCGGCATCCATCGCCTTCGTGATCGTGGCAAAAGCCGTCTTCGTATCGCGGTTGGCAAGCTGGGCGCGACCGAGTTGATAGACGAAGCGCGCCACCTTGGGATAGGCCTTGACCGCCTCCGCGCAGGCCGGCAGTGCGGAGGCGGGGTCGATCTCGTTCGGCAGTTTTCCGGCGGTCACGCCCTGCAGGTCGAGGGGTGCCGCGGCCGCGGTGTCGCAGGCGTCGAGCGCCGGTTTGAAGGTGATGGTGGCCGGCGCTAGGTCGTCATTGGCGGCCTGCACCGTCAGGGCGAAAGGCTGGTTTTCGGTGCCGATCTGCGGCTCGTAGGAAAGGGTCGGAATATCGGCGGCCTCCAGCACGTGGCCAAGCCCGATCACCCGGTCACCGGCGCGCAGTGTGCCCTTGTCGGGCAGGGCCGCGACCTTGAAGGTCATTTCGGTGGCCGATGCCGGGACGGCAGGCAGGCCGGCTTCGACGGGGCCGACGCCGATCGTTGCGCTGACGTCGCGCGGCAAGGTCTTCAAATAGGCATCGACATCGGCAAGCCGCACCTGTTTTTGCTGTTCCAGCTGGGCGAGCTTGGCGCCGGCATCCGCCGAGACGGTGATCGCCACCACGCCCTGCGTCGCCTGGCCATAGGGGTCGCTGACGGTATAGCCGATCAGGCCGACGGTGCCGGCGGCAACGCCGGATGAATCATAGGTCAGCGCCGTCAGGGCTGCGGCCGGTATCTTCGCGCCCTGCTCCACGGGCTTGCCGTCGAAGCTGAGTTTGCCGGTCTTCGGAAGCTGGTTGAGGGTGACGAGCAACGCCGAGCCGGTCTCGTCATGCGGCGGGGCGATCGGCAGTTTGGTGGCAGCGGCTCCCTCCGGCACGCTCACCTGCTGCATCGGTTCGACGCTCGGCGGCGGTGGCGCAGGAATGAAATAGAAGCTGTCGGTCAGCGAGGAGTTTTCCCAGGGAACCTGCTTGCCGCCGGTCATGGCGATCACATCGCGGCGCACATCGGTGAGGACCTGGCGGATTTCCTTGTTGGGTTCGCTGGCGCGCTTGATGAAGGATTCGGAATAGGGGCTGAGAGCACCTGTGCCGTCGAGCGCCACCTGGCCCGGTTCGGTGGAGAAGGCGATCAGGCTGCCGAGATCGCTGTCGATGCGCGCCAGTCCGCGCGTGGCGCCGACCGGTTCCAGCTTTTCGGCCATCCAGAATTTCTGGGCGTTGAAGGGATTGTTGCGGCAGGCGTCGAGGAAGATCAGCTGCACCCGCGAATTCTGCTTGAGATGGTTGAGGATCAGGTCGAGCGGCATGGTCTGCGTCTCGACGTCATAGGGCGTCTCCAGTGTCGCATCGACCGGCACGATGAAATTCTGCCCGCCGACCTGGATGCCGTGGCCCGAATAATAGATCAGGCCGGCCTCGGCATTGCTGGTCGAACGCAGGAAACGGCGCACCGTATCCTCAAGCCCGATGCGGTCGACATTGACGCCGATCGTCACGTCGAAACCGGCCGCGCGCAACGTGCTGGCGACCTCTTCGACATCATTGGCGGGATTGGGAAGCGAAGGCAGCGTCTTGTAGACCGAGTTGCCGATGACCAGGGCGACGCGGCGCCCGCTCTCTTCCGTGATGGCGGCATGTACGGTGCCGATCGACAGCAGCATTGCCGCGACGATCAGCAAATAAGTGCACAGTCTCCTGACGTGGTGAAACTTGGGCATGGCTCGATCGCAAACATCTATTGTCCAGAGTTCAATAAAATTTGCTGGCCTGCTGGTGCTGGGCCCCCTCCGCATTCACAGTTTGAAAATATTCCTCGGCGCTTCAAAAAGCAAGCTTCGCCGCCTCCAAGTGAATTGGAGCAGTCCCGTCAGATTGGAAGCCCGTCATCCACAAGAAAGACTGTCGAAATCAGGAATTTAACATGCGGCGGCGAAGTTTCCTTAACCTCGAAACGTATAGTTGCTGATCGAGGCCGGTTTCATCTCGATAGAGAAGCCCGGCAAGGTGGGCGGCATATAGGCGGCGTTCTCGATCCGGCAGGGTTCGAGGAAGTGTTCGTGCAGATGGTCGACATATTCGATGACCCGGCCGTCCTTGGTGCCGGACACGGCGACATAGTCGATCATCGACAGATGCTGCACATATTCGCAGAGGCCGACGCCGCCGGCATGCGGCCAGACCGGCAGACCGAATTTGGCGGCGATCAGCAGCACCGAGAGGACCTCGTTCAGCCCGCCCATGCGGCAGGAATCGATTTGCACGATGTCGATCGCGCCCTCGGCGATGAACTGCTTGAACATGATGCGGTTCTGGCACATCTCGCCGGTCGCGACCTTCACCGGGCTGATCGCCTGGCGGATCTTGCGGTGGCCCGCGACATCATCGGGGCTCGTGGGTTCCTCGATGAAGAAAGGCTTGGCGAAGGAGAGCGCCTTGACCCAGTCGATCGCCTGGCCGACATCCCAGACCTGGTTGGCGTCGATCATCAGGTAACGATCGGGACCGATCACCTCGCGAGCGATCCTGAGGCGGCGGATATCGTCTTCCAGGTCGCGGCCGACCTTCATCTTGATATGGTCGAAGCCGGCGTCGATCGCCTCCTGGCAGAGGCGGCGGAGCTTTTCGTCGCCATAGCCGAGCCAGCCGGCCGAAGTCGTGTAGCAGGCATAGCCGTCTTTTTCGAGGATGGCGATGCGTTCGGCCTTGTCCGCCTCGGCGCGCTTCAGGATCTCGACCGCTTCGTCGCGGGTCAGCACATCGGTGAGATAGCGGTAATCGACGATATCGGCGATCTCTTCCGGCGACATTTCGGCGACGAGCCGCCAGACCGGCTTGCCGGCCTGTTTGGCCAGCAGATCCCAGACGGCATTGACGACCGCGCCGGTCGCCAGATGAATGGCGCCCTTGTCCGGGCCGATCCAGCGCAGCTGGCTATCGCTGGTCAGATGCCGCCAGAACCGGCCGGGATGGGCAAGAATCTCGGCAAGATCGGCGCCGACGACGAGGTGGCGCATCGCCTTGATCGCCATGCAGCAGATGTCGTTGCCACGGCCGATGGTGAAGGTCAGGCCATGGCCGGCAAGATCAGGCGCGTCCGTATCGAGAATGACATAGGCGGCCGAATAGTCCGGATCGGGGTTCATCGCATCGGATCCGTCCAGGCTTTGCGACGTGGGAAAGCGAAGATCGAAGACGCGAAGATCGGTGATGCGGGTCATGATTGTTCCTCCCGATTATAATTGTATGGGGCCGATGGCGGCGGCCGGATCGGCCGGCGGTGCCGCCGGCCGCGTGATCGGCTAAAGCGCGTTGCGATCTTTCAGATTCGCTTCTCACGCTTTAGGTCTTTGTTTTACGCAATTCCCGGCAAAACCGCTTCGCGCTTTGCCTGGGAAAACCGCTGCGCATTTCCCCTGGAACTGCTCTCAATCAGATCGTCCAGCCGCCGTCGATGGCGATCGCCTGGCCCGACGTATAGGTCGCGCCGGCGAGATAGACGGCGAGATCGGCGATCTCTTCCGGCGAGCCCAGCCGGCCCATCGGCTGGCGGGCGATGAAGGCGGCGCGCGCCGCATCGTAATCGCCCTGGGCGCGCATGCGGTCCTGCAGCGACGGGCTTTCAACCGTGCCGGGGCAGATGGCGTTGCAGCGAATGCCCTGGCCGACGTAATCGGCGGCGACGGATTTGGTGAGCCCGATTACCGCCGCCTTCGTGACGCCATAAGCGAAGCGGTTCGGCACGCCCTTGATGCTGGAGGCGACAGAGGCCATGTTGACGATGGACCCGTCCTTGCGTTCGATCATGCCCGGCAGCACGGCCCGGATGGTGCGGATCATCGCCTTGACGTTGAGGTCGAAGGCGAATTCGAGATCGGAATCCTTCATCTCGAGGATAGAGCCGGCATGAACGAAGCCGGCGCAGTTGAACAGCACGTCGACAGCGCCGATCTCGGCGACGAGGGCCGTGACCGCATCGTCTTCGAGCACGTTCAGTCTGTGGGTGGAAACGCCGGTTTCGGCGGCCAGCGTCGCCAGCGCCTCGGTGTTGATGTCGGTCGCGTGGACCTTGGCGCCGACCGCGGCAAAGGCTGTCGCCGTCGCCCGGCCGATGCCCTGGCCGGCGGCGGTGATGAGAACGGTCTTGCCGGAAAGTCTGTTTGTCATATCACGGGCCTTTTCTGGAATTGTCTATGCTGGACGACGGAATGCGGTTTGTCTTGATGAGGCTCGGGGGCGAGGCTCGGGCCTTTTCTCATTTTGCGCGCTTCGACGGTCGTCCGGCAAGATATTGTTGGCGGCTTGCCGCCCAGTCCTGGTGCCGGGAAGGCCACGCGGTTTCACCTGATATCGGGCGACGTCTTCAGTCATGATTTGTCTGTTTATAGACAAACAGACGATTGGCCAAGGGTCAAGCGTGAAGTTTTCCTTTTCCGGCTGCAGTTCTGCGTATATGCAGAATGGTATTCACAGGAGGAAGGAATGGAGACCGACGAGTCAGACCGCTACCGCGCTCCTGCCCTCGACAAGGGCCTCGATATCCTGGAACTGCTCGCCGGTGTCGATACCGGCCTCACCCAGGCCGATATCGCCAAGCGGCTCGACCGCAGCCCCAATGAATTCTACCGCATGCTCGATCGCCTGGTGCGCCGCGGTTACGTCACCCGGCTGGACGGCGATCGCTATTCGCTGACATTGAAGCTCTTCGGTCTTGCCCAGTTGCACGCGCCGGTGCGCCGGCTCGCCTCCTATGCCACGCCGCTGATGCGCGATCTCGCCCAGCGGACGCGCCAGGCCAATCACCTTGCCGTCTTCGATCGCGGTGCGGCGGTTGTCATCGCTCAACAGGAGGCGCCTGACTATTGGGGGTTCTCGATCCGCATCGGCGCCCATATCAGCCTCTTCGACACCGGTTCGGGGCATGTGCTGCTCGCCTTCCGCAGCGAGGAGGAGCGGGAGATGATGATCTCGGAACATGTGCGCAGCCGCGCCGACATCGAACTCGGGCCCGATTTCTACGACCGCCTCGAGCAGATCCGCGAGCGCGGCTACGAGATGATGGCAAGCGCCCAGACGGCGGGCGTCTACAACCTTTCCGCCCCGGTGCTCGGGCCGGACCGACGCTGCATCGCCGCCCTCACCTGCCCCTTCATCGCGCTCGTTAATGCGCCGTCCGCGCCCGATATCACCCAGACGATCATGCTGGTGCAGAAGACCGCCGCGCAGCTTTCGCTGCTCGCCGGCGCCGATGTCGGCCATTCCGGCTGACGGGTCCCCTCGGAAAAGCCCGTCGCGAAGCAGACTTGCGAATCGCATAAGTTCGTGCTTATGTGTCGACATGATCGAGAACGACATTTTCCGAGCCTTGGCCGACCCAACCCGCCGCGCGATCTTCGAGAAGCTGGCGGCGGGCGGCATGAACGCCAGCGCCTTGCGCGCGGGCATGGAGATCAGTCAACCGGCAATGTCGCAACATCTCTCGGTTTTGCGGAACGCAAAGCTCGTGAGGGAAGAACGGCAGGGGCGTTTCGTGAATTACGAAGTCGATCCGGAGGGACTGGCTCTCATCGCGCAATGGTTAGCGAAATATCGTGCCTACTGGCCTGCCCGCATCGAAGCTCTCAAGGTCTTGCTGAAGGATATGGACCAATGAACGACGGAAAGGCCACCGAGCATAAAGACGGCATCGAACTGGAATTCGATCTGGATGAACCGCCGCACAAAGTCTGGCGTGCAATCAGCATCCCCGAATTTCGGGAAAACTGGTTGCCAAAAGACGCTTTGGCCGATCCCGAACCGGCCACTGTCACACCTGGCGAGGAAGTCCGTTATAGCCTGCGCGACAACGCTCCACCTTTCCTTGAAAGCTCGGTGACGTTCACGATCGTCCCGAACGCGACCGGCGGCACCCGCCTGCGCATTATCCACGAACTGACCGACGCGAGGCTCGACCGGATGGCGAAAGCGGCCGCGAACAGCAACAGTCCGCCCGTCATGCTCGCCGCCTGACGCGGCAAGCCCCGTTAAATTCTGGAAGATTGGAGTTCGCCGATGCGCGAAGCGATGCAACTCGTCCCTATGGTCATAGAACAATCCAGCAGAGGAGAGAGATCTTTTGACATTTACTCCCGTCTTCTGCGCGAACGCATCATTTTCCTCAACGGCGAGGTTAACGACACCGTTTCCGCTCTGGTCTGCGCGCAATTGCTGTTTCTTGAGGCCGAGAATCCAAAGAAGCCGATCAATCTTTACATCAATTCGCCGGGCGGTGCCGTGACCAGCGGCCTCGCCATGTATGACACCATGCGCTTTATCCGCGCGCCGGTTCATACGCTTTGCATGGGGACAGCCCGGTCAATGGGATCGTTCCTGCTGATGGCAGGCGAGGCCGGCGAAAGAGCTGCATTGCCCAACGCCAGTATCCTCATTCACCAGCCCTCCGGTGGCTTCCAAGGGCAGGCTTCGGACATGCCGATTCACGCCGAAGAAATCCTCAAGACCAAGCAGCGCATGACGCGGCTCTATGCGGAGCATTGCGGACGCTCCTATGAAGACTTCGAGCGCGGGATGGATCGCGACCGCTTCATGACGGCGGAAGAAGCATTGGAATGGGGTCGACCGTATTCTATCGGTTCGGGAAGACACGGCCAGCCTATAAGCTGTCGCGGAAATCCAACAAAAGTTGGAATTTTTAACCGCCGGGAATTTCTATTTGAACAATCCATTCACCAGGGATAGGTTGCCGCAAAACCACTCTTGGAGGAGAGAGCGTGTTCATCGACACCCATCTGCACATCATCGATCGGTCGGCGCTGCCCTATCCCTGGCTTTCCCAGGCGCCCGCTCTCGATCGTGATTTCCTCTACGAGACCTATGCGACTGAGGCCCGGCGCTGCGGCATCACCACGGCGCTGCATATGGAGGTCGACGTCGATCCCGCCGCCATGCAGGCCGAGACCGATCACGTTGCCGACATCGCCAAAAAGGAAGGCAGTCTGCTTGCCGGCGCCATCGCCTCCTGCCGACCGGAGGAGCAAGGTTTTGCCGCCTATCTCGAGCGACAGAAGGCCGATCCTTTCGTCAAGGGGTTCCGCCGCGTGCTGCATGTCGTGCCTGACGATGTCTCCGAAGGCGCCCTGTTCCGCGAAAACATCCGGCGCATCGGCGGCAGCGGCCTGACCTTCGACCTCTGCACCTTGCCGCATCAGGCGGGCCGAGTGGCGGCCCTCGTCGATCTCGCGCCCGATGTGCAGTTCGTGCTCGACCATTGCGGCGTGCCCGATATCCGCTCGAATGCCTTTGAGCCCTGGAAGGCCGGCATATCCGAGATTGCCCGGCGGCCGAACGTCGTCTGCAAGGTCTCGGGCGTCGTTGCCTATGCGGATGCCGAGACCTGGACCGCGCAAACGCTGCGGCCCTATATCGAACATGTGATCGCAAGTTTCGGCTGGGATCGTGTCGTCTGGGGCAGCGACTGGCCGGTCTGCACGCTCGGCGGCGGCCTCTCCACCTGGGTCGCGGCGACCCATGCGATGCTTTCCGGCGTTGGTGAGGCCGAGCGCTCGAAGCTGCTTTTCGCCAATGCGCAGCGTCTCTGGGCGTTCTAAAAAGCACCGCCCCAAAAGAGCGCAGTGGTTATCAAAGACTTAAAGCGCATTTGCATGGACCGGGTGAAGCAACGCTCTTCGCTCATTGTTTTTATGCATATCACCCCCGGATTCGCTGCACACGCCCCGCCGACAGGCGTCAACATCACGAAAATAATGACGTGCCCGGCAAAAGTGCTACTTTGGCATGTTTTTTGCTGGTGATGTGTGGTGAGATAATGACGCAGACGCGTTGTATCGGTTTGGGACGACTTACAACCGAGCAATTGCTAGCTTTATTCATCTCGGGTAAAAGTTGTCAGGCGGAGATATGGCAAATGGCCAGATCTCCGCTGTATCAGGAGGGAAATAAATGAAAGAAGAACCGCACTCAGTAGATGTTCACGTCGGAAAGACGATCCGCATCCAGCGTCTGTTGAGGAAAGTTTCTCAGACGGAACTGGGAGATCGTGTCGGCGTAACGTTCCAGCAGATCCAGAAATACGAAAAGGGTTCCAACCGCGTTTCCGCCAGCATGCTGGTCGAAATCGCCGGCGCGCTGAAGGTCGATGTCAGGACGTTTTTCGACGACCTGTCGACCCCTGCTACGGCCAACGACAACCCTGCTCCAAGCGAGGAATTCGTTATTTCGCGCGAAGGCGTCCTTCTCAATGCGGCGTTCTTTTCGATCAAGAACGAAGCTCTTCGCAAGAAGATTCTGAAGCTCGTCCAGGCGATCGCCAACACCGAACAGTTGGACGCTGACGCGGCCGAATAAACCGGTCCTTCACGCAATCCAACGGGCCGCATGAGGGTCAATGGCGATCGATCAGAATTAGATTCTCGCTGGCATCCTTCATTGCGATCTTGGCTTTGCTGCCGAGCAGCTTCTCGAGATTGACGTCAAGCTCCCTGTCGGGATCTATGCCGTCCCAATCGATAACGACCTGCAGCAGCGCCATGTTCGTCAGGTGCATCAGATTACGCAGCTGAAGCTTTTCAGCCTCCTCCTTGGCTGCCGACAGCAGCCGGAAGATCCTTGCGTATTCGCTGCCTGTACCTTCGTTGTGTTGTTCAAACATCGTTCCCGCCTTCGTTGGCCGTGAAACCCTACGATTCCATCCACTACTGCATCTTTGTGCCGCGACCGTTATTCAAGCGTTACAGCAACCGCATTGCGCGTGACTTCGGCGTGCAGGAGCTCCCAGTGCGAGGTTGCGGCAAAGTGCCAGTCACGGTTGACGGGAAGGAATTTGTCCCTGCGCAGCCATTCCAATACCAGCCGCGCGTCGTTGCGCTTGCGCTCGACGCGGTTGCCGCGAATGGCGGCGAGGATAAGGTCGCGGCGCGGTTTACGGAAATGGCACTCGTCGGCCACCTTCGCATAGGTGCGCTCGGAAAAATGCAGGAAACGGCCGGCAAGCAGAAGCTTCTTGCGCTCGCCGGGTGAAATCTCGCCGCTGGCGTAAAGCGCATCGATCGTCGGCTCGAAATCGACCCAGGGCACGGAAAGCGGCAGCCAGCCAAGTTCCTGCGGCGCATGCACCAGCGCGACGGCCTCGTCGTCGAGCAGCCGCCCGGACTCATAATCCTCGAAGATCGAGCCGAGCCCGACCATGCCGAAGGGGGCGCATTCGGCTGCCCGCAACGCGCCCATGCTGGCGCCGCCGGCAACGGCGACGTCGTGTTCGAGCGCGTACAGAATTTCCTTGTGCCAGACCGAAGGCAGATCGCCGAAATAGCCGTCGACGAGGCCGATCGCGGTGGCGCCGTCCTCAACCGCTTTCAGAATGTCGCCGGCAGCGGCCGGCGGCCGGAAGTCGATGCAGGAAGACATCGCCCTTGCCGCGGCAAGATCGCTGCCCAGGCTCGGGCCGACGAACAGCACCTTCATGATTCGGCTCCCCTTATGGTGTTGACAGCGCGCATGCCGAGCTGGATGTACTGGCCTGAGATATCGACCTCCAGGCCGGGCACGATCACTCTGACGACGGAGACCGGCAGGGCCGGGTGCGGAAACGGCACGACCACGATCTGCTCGATGCCGGTGGCCACCAGCCGGTCGGCAATATGGCCGATGGTCTCCTGGATCGTCGCCTTGCGATGATGACGGGGCTGGAACGGGCGCATCCGGCCGTCGCCCTCGCACAGTTCGACCACCTGCTGCATCGCCGCACTCCTGTCGAGCCGCTGATAGATGCGCGGCGAGAAATCGTCGCGGCTGCCGGCAATCGCAGTCAGCCGGCTCTGCGCCGCTTCGGTGATGGCGCGCAGCGCGGCGCGCACGGGATCGGGGTGGCAGCCGCAACCGCCGCAGACATGCGACCAGCGTGCGTCGACACGGTCGGAAAGATTGCCAGGCATGATGACGGCCAGAAAGGCGGGAATACCGATATCCGTTGTCATGTCGAGCAACAGCAGTTTCATGCCGGCGCGGGTGATCCGGTCGGTCATGACGTCGATCACCGCATCGCCGAAGGAGGCCGGGTCGATGCGGCTTTCCTTCAGGCGCTCCGGCGATTTCAGCTGGGTCAGGGCCCAGGCGTCGCGCTCCACCAGCTCGCAAAGCCCATGCAGGACCGCCTCGGACGGCGTGTTGCCGGAGGCCAGCCCATCGCTCGACTGCTCGAAGCCCGGCGGCCTCTCGCCGCGATGGTCGAGACCGACAAGCCACCAGGGTACGAAGACGCTGCTGCCGGACAGGATGTCGAGCCCGGAGCACCAGGGAATGGGACGGCTGCCGATCTCGTCGGGCGCGCAGCGTGCGACATTGTCGAGGTCGATCATGGCGGCACGCTCCGCCCGCATGCTTTCGACGGTCGCCTGCGTCAGGTCGGCGGGGGCAATTTCGGCGATCCGCGTCTCGACCGCCTCCATCGCCGCCGAGGTCATGGCGGCCTCGTTGTCGATGCCCTTGCCCTGAAAGACCGAGAGCGTATGACTGTTCGGCCTCGTTGCGAAGGCGACGGGGATGTTCAGGACGTCGAGCGCGGTCAACAGACCGACGCGGGTGATGCCGAAATCGCGCAGATGCGGCCTGATGGCCGCGAAGGTCTGCGCCGGCGTGACGGCGCGGTCATGATAATCGCTGACGCCTGCCGATGATCGTTTGAGGTCACCGGCAAGCGTTTCAAGGTCGGTGAAAGCGGACATACCGATTTGTTCCTTAGCGGAACCTCAGCGCATGCGTCAGGCTCTCGAGCGCATTGGCGGAAACGTTGAGTTCATCCTGCTTCATGGCTGCTCTGGCAGCTGCAGAGAAGCGCAGCGACGGTGTCTGAACTGCAGTGCTTTCAGCATTCGTCTTCATGTTCCATCTCCGATTGGTTGGGCAGCGCCTTGCTGCCGTTAACCATCAGAGGGAAACATTACCTGCGTCATTTAAGCGTTACAGGCTTCGTTAAAAGGCCGCGCAATCAGGGAAGACCGGCAAGATGCAGGCCCTGTATCAGCGGTTCGGTATAGGCGGGATCGCGATCGGGGACGAAATGGCGGATATCCTCGCTGCGGAAATCGGGGAAGTTTTCCAGCACCACCCTGGCATAATTCCTGGCCTTGGCCGTATCGCCCGCCATAGCATGCGAGGCGGCGAGCAGGCGGGCGGTTGCCTGCTTGGCCTTCACCGGTTCCAGCGCCTCGATCGCCATTTCATACTCTTCGCGCATGAAATGGATGCCGCCGAGGTTCCAGTAATAATAGTCCGGCGGCAGCGGATTGAGTTTGAAGGCCGCGCGGCTGAGCTCCAGCGCCCGATCGAAATCGCCATCATGGGAAAGCGCGTCGGCGAAATCGGCGAGGATGTCGGCATCATTGGGATTGAGATCCTGGGCCTGCTGGAAATATTCCAGGCTTTCGTCGAAGCGGCGGCGATAGAGCGCCACGAATCCGAGCTCGCGGTAGGCCCGGCCGCTGTTCGGGTCGGACTGCTGCGCCTGCCGGGCAGCGCCGTTCGCCTCATCGAGCAGTTCCTTGTCGCGCATGCCGCGAATCAGCCATTCCATACCGAGCGCGCGCGACACGCCGGCATGCGCAGCCGAGAAATGCTCATAACGATTGAGCGAGGATTTGAACCATTTGCGCGCCTGGCGCAGATGCTGCAGATCGGTCTGGGCGATCAGCCGCTTGCCTTCCAGATA
The DNA here is from genome assembly GCF_014197475.1 of Rhizobium sp. BK212. NCBI lineage: Bacteria > Pseudomonadati > Pseudomonadota > Alphaproteobacteria > Hyphomicrobiales > Rhizobiaceae > Rhizobium > Rhizobium sp. BK212. Next base: position 373,662 of record NZ_JACIFS010000001.1, on the reverse strand, counting down.
GAGACGATAGGCGGACGGCGGCGCCTCGCCGATCGGCATCGCCAGTTCGTGGCGCTCGATCGTGTCGGCGAGCGAGGAAACGATGCGCCGCGTCAGATGCGCGAAGGATTCGCTGATCTTCTGCATGACCAGCGGCAACTCGATGGCCCAGATCACCTCCGATGTCGTCGTCCGTGTCAGGCGGCAGGTCGCAAAGACATCCTCGTCGCGACCCTGGATGGTGACGTAGACCGCATAGTCGAAGCTGAGGTCGAGCGGACCGGACACGGCGCGCGACGGATCGATCGAACGGCTGAGGATTTCCAGACTCGTATGCGCCGCGATCACCTTGAAGCCGCGCTGCTGACTGAGGCCGATGGTGACGTCTTCGAGAAGCGCCCTGCCGACGCGCTCCATCAGCGGATCGGTAAAAATGCTTTCCGGCGGCAGGATGATGATGCGCGGCTGACCGAGCAGAGTGATCGCGAGGTTCGGCCCCGGCTGAGAATGACCTGAAGCCGCTTGTGCCGCCGGCACCAGGTTCAGTTCGCGGGCAAGAGCGGTGGTGCTTTCCTCCGGCTCGGTGTCGAAGTCGTCCTTCAGCTGGCTTTTGCACTTCAGATAGGCCTGACGCGCCGCTGCCGGATCGTTCATCCTGACATAGGTGCGCATCAGGGCACGATAAGCAGTCTCACTGGCAGGATCGAGTTCCAGCAGGCGCCTGGCAAGCGTGACCTGCTCTTCATCAGATCTATCGTCTGATGTTTCGACCAGCCGGGCGAGATGGGTGGAGCGCAATTCGTCGATGCGCTGGCGCTCGAAGGTCAGCCAGTCCTCGGCGCCCTGCGTCGGCGATTTGACGCCTTCGAGCAATTCGCCGTTCAGGAGGCCGCCGTCTTCGGGTGCGAGCGGCCCTTTCTGTTTCAGGATATGAACATCGACCTCCCAGCCGGCGGCAAGGCCGATATGGGTTCGGGTCGCGGCCAGCAGCGGCGGAAGGTCGGCGGGAATGCTCTGTTCGATGCGCGCCAGGAGCTGGCGCAGACTACCTGCCCGCTTTTCCGGCAGCTCCGATTGCCAGAGTTGCCGCCTGACGGTTTCGCGGTCGAGTTCGAGATCGGCTTCGGCAGCGAGCATGGCGAGAAGAAAATAAGACTTCTCCGGCAAGGGGAGTTCCTTCCCCGCCGCCAGCAATCGCGGTCTTCCGAGCAGGCACAGCCTGTTCGTCGACATTTGCCCGGATGTCCGTTGCATCTCGGTTCTCACCCCCGAAAGCCAAGGCGCGCAAACGCACCGGCGGTCAAGACATCATGTTAAAGCTATAAAGCCGCCGCGCATAGCGGCTTTGCTATAAAAAAGAAGAAATTTCATCGATTATTTGCATTTTCGCATGTCGCTCGCCGAGAAGATGCTTTGCCAACACTTCCGTGAGGATGCGGCTTGCGTTCCCTGGCGGCAGGTTATTGAGCAAACGACGGCCCGTATTACGGGCTGTCCCCGACAAAATCGGCGCCGCGCTACAGGCCAAGCGTCTTGATGTGGGCTTCGCCGGTCCGTTTTTTGTCTCCCAGGGAGCGGCTCAAGGGGTCGGGAAATCTGTGAGCATGCTGTAGGAGGGCAATGTCCTGTTGGCGAAGATCCCCTTGCGGAGGAGGACGCGGTCGGAGTGCGGACGGGCGATAACCTGGTCGAGGCTCCAGGCTTCGAGGATCATCAGGTCTGCCGGCCGACCGGCGCCGATCGTACCGACGTCGATGCCCATGACGCCAGCAGGTGCCGGGCCGGCAAGAGCGGGCGCATCCGCGTAAGGGTGGTCGAGATGAAGGATGCGCACCGCTTGCCGCCAGGTGTCCAGCATGTCGTGATCGCCATAGGCAAAGAACGGATCGCGGCAATTGTCGCCGGCCGCGGCGACCGGAATGCCAGCCGCCTGCAATTCCTGCACGGGCGTGACCCCGCGCCAGCGCGGCGTGCGGCCGTCTTCGCGATCCTGGAGATACATGTTGACGGTTGGCAGCGTGATGATCGAGAGGCCGGCATCGGCGATCAGCGCGATCGTGTCCCGCAATTCTTGCTCGCCCAGAAGCGCAAGCGAACAGCAGTGGCCGCATGTCACGCGCCCCTCGTAACCGTGGCGGATGGCGGCACGTGCCACATGCGGCAGGGAATCCGCCTGTGCCGCCTCGTCGACATGGAGATCGACATCCAGTCCCCGTTCCTTGGCCAGCGCAAACAACCGGTCGAGCAGCAGATCGATATCGTCGAGGCCTGCCCCATGGGTGCCCCCGGAGGCGCGGGTGACGCCGCCGAGCAAGCCGCCGTGGGCGGCAACGATATCGGCAAGGCGGGCGCCATAGTCGCCGCGATAGGCATCGAGCGGCACGAGGCCGGCAGCCTGCAAGGTGATGCGGCCTTTCCAACGTTCGCGCATTTCGGCAAATGCGCTCCAGGTGATTTCCGCCTGCCCCTCGTGGCTGTCGAGATGGGTGCGGATAGCGGCCACGCCATGGGCGTCGGCCGTTGCAAGACCGAATTCCATCCGTCGCAGGAGATCGTCGGCATTCCAGTGGGCAAGCCGGTCCGCCGTCGTCGCGGCGCGCGCGCCGGGATGCGTGCCGCCGGAATCGGGCGCACGTCCCATGGTGTGACCCTTGTCGAGATGGGCGTGCGCGTCGATCAGAAGCGGCCAGACGTGGCGGCCGTCGAGCGCGACTGCATCTTCGCCACCATCGGCAAGGGCCGGCGTTATCGCGGCGATCTTGCCGTTCTCGACCAGAATATCGACGAGGGCGGAGCCGTCCCGATCCACCTCCGCAGCACCAGGCACGTCATTTGCAAGCAGCGCGACCGGAACGCGCGCCTTCGCAAGACGAATGCGCTCCGGTCTCGCCAGACGGGCGGCAAAGCTGGGAAACAGCGAAAGATCGTTCATGGTGAGTCTCGATTGGATGGGTTACCGAGCGGTCAGTTCTCGTCAAACGAGGCGAGCAGACGCTCCTGCGCGAATTGCATGAAATGGCTGCCTGCGGGCGAAAGCGAGCCGCGGGCGCGGTGGAGGATATTCAGCCGTTGCAGCGAGCCGGTTCCCGTCAGCGGAATGAAGACCAGGTCGCCGGTCGCCATTTCGCGGTCGACATCGAGCCGGTTGAGGAAGGTGATGTGAGGCGTTGTCCGGGCAAGGCGCTTCATCAGTTCCATCGAATTGGTCTCGACGACGGGAACAAGGGTGGCACGCGCCGGGGCAGTCGCCTCGACGACCTCGCGCAGCGACAGCGATCGATCCGCCAGAACCAGCGGATAGAGCAGGCAATCGGACATGCGCACGGTCCTGCGGTTTGCGAGGGGATGGGCGGGCGCCACGACGGCTCCCAGCGCATGGTGGAATTCGGCGGCGCGTTGCAGCCGAGTATCGTCCGGCAGGTTGTAGGCAATGGCGATATCGGCCTGGCCGAGTGCAACCATCTCCGCAACAGTCGTCCGGTCGCCGACCATGATGCGCAGGCTGACCTGCGGATGTTCTTCTCGGTAAGCGGCAACGATTTCGGCAATCCGACCCGCAGCGAGCGTTGCCATGGTCGCCAGCGCCACCTCGCCGCGATTGAGCCCCTTGAGGGACTGGATCTGCGACCGCATCCGCTGATGCGCCTGCAGTGTCTCGCGAATGTGCTGGATGAGGATTTCGCCGGAACTCGTGAGCTTCAGGCCGCGCGGCAGGCGCTCGAAAATGGGTGCCTGCAGCTCTTCCTCAAGCTCCAGGATATAGCGGTTCACCGCGGAGGCGGCGACATGCAATGTCCTTGCCGCCTTGCGGATGGAGCCCTGTCGGGCCACCTCGTCTATATAACGCAGCGCGCGTCCATGAAGCATGATGGGTCCGTTGCCTGACGGGAGTCGGATTGACCGTTCCACGATGTCACCGCAACGGCCCATCTTCAACGTCACTTCTTGGCGAAATTGGCGTTGATGCGCCGGGTCAGGTATTCGCCGGCGGTGATCGCCTCGTATTTGCCGAGCGGACCCTCAATGACGGCATCGCGGTTTGCCTGGCAGAAGAAGGGCAGGGACAGTCGGCGGCCCATGTATTCATTCTCGCGCGGCATACGCACCCGGTGCAGCGTCGACTGCAACTGGTCGTCCGACCAGCGCATCAGCATGTCGCCGATGTTGCAGGTGATATAGCCCTTGCGCGGCGGAACGTCCGTCCATTCCTTCAGGGCTGCATCCTTGCCCGGGCACACCTGGAGCCCGCCTTCGCCCTCCTTCTGGTGAAGAATGGTCAAGCAATCGAAGTCCGAATGCGCGCCGGCACGCCACGACGTGAAGTCTTCCGGCTTGGCGCCTTCCATCGACATGTAGTGGATGAGGCGCAGCGTCGATTGATATTGGTCCGAAGACGGGTCATGCGCCTTGGTGAAGAAATCCTCGGCAAAGCCCATCTTCAGCGCGAAGCAGGAGAGGATGCGCATGCCGAGTTCCCAGTTCTGTCGCTCGAAGCGGAGCATCTTTTCGCGGAAGCCCGGAAGATCGTCTTCGCTCGGCCACAGATTGAGGCGGATCATGTCCGGCAGGGTGAGCTGGAAGCTCTCCTTGTTATCCGGCGTACCGGTGGAGGGACGGACCTGCGCCCTGAACTCCCAGCCGGCATTGATGCCCTTCGGCATCGGGGTTTTCGCCTTAACCTCCACCGGCAGTTCGAAGAATGTCCAGGCCGTGTCGAAGGCCGCGTCAATATCGTCCTGAGCGATGCCGTGATTGTAGACCTGGAAGAAACCGATATCGACCGAGGCCTGCCAGAGTTCATCGGCGATCTCGTGCTTGCGGTGGTCGAAGTCAGAAAGGTCGATGACGGGGATTTCCCGGTCAACGGTCGTGCCCATGCCGCCGATGGTCGCTTCCTTGGCGAGTTCCGCGAGGGTGTCTGTCTGGATATTCATATTATTCTCCTTACGTGAGTGCCGGCGAACCGGCGGTTGAGGAGCAATGTCCGGGCAGGGCCCGACTGCTTCTACTCCGGATGGATTTCAGCCGTTTTTCGGCAGGCTCCAGGGAAAGAGGAGCTTCTGCGTCAGGACCACGGCCTGAAATAGCAAGAGCGACATGGCGGCGAGCAGCAGCAAGCCGGCCCAGGCCTGTGGCAGCTTGAACAGGGAGGTCGACAGTTGGATGAAATAGCCGACGCCGGCTTCGGATGCGCAGAACTCCGCAACCACGGCGCCGATGACGGCAAGCGTGATCGAGATTTTCAGCGCCGAGAAGATGTAGGGCACCGCAAACGGCAAGCGTATCTGGGTGATCTCGCGGAAGCCCGAGGCGCGCAGGCTTCGCGACAGCTCGATCAGATCCGGCGGGGTTGCCGCAAGGCCCGTTGCGGTCGAGACGACGAGCGGAAAAAAGGTGATGAGACAGGTGATAACGATACGTGGCGCATCGCCGGCTCCGAGCACGACGATCATGATCGGCGCAATCGCCACCACCGGCGTCGACTGCACTACGACGAGCAGCGGATAGAGCGTTAGCGACAGGAATGGCGAGCGCATCATGACCACCGCGAGCGGAATGGCGATAAAGATGGACATCGCATAACCGATCAGCGCCACCCGCAACGTCGCGGCGATGTGCCCGATCCAGCGCTCGAAGCCGATGGAGGAGAACGAGCCGAGGATCGCGCTTGGCGGCGGCAGCAGATAGGTCGGGATCGACAGGAGCCGCGCGACCGCTTCCCACAGCAGCACCGTGCCGATCAGGGCCGCGGCGGTCGCAATGCCCGGCAACGCCAGCACCTGCTTGAGGAGAGCAACCGGTGTGCGGCTCCGCATGGCCTCACGCCGCCTGACGGGTGAGGAGGAGATCGCGGAGGTAATTGGAGAGGTCATGGATCGCCTTGTCCTTTGCAGTTTCAGGGCCGCGTGGCCGGCCGACGGGGACGGTGACTTCGGTCAGGATCGAGCCCGGACGTCCGGTCATCACCAAAACGCGGTCGGACAGAAGCGCCGCCTCACTGACGGAGTGGGTGATGAAGACCACGGTCTTCGGGCGTTGGGAAAAGATGCGCAGCAGATCGAAGCCCATCACCTCGCGTGTCAGGGCATCCAGCGCCGAAAAGGGTTCGTCCATCAGCAGGATATCCGGATCCATGAGCAGCGCGCGGGCGATGCCGACACGCTGCTGCATGCCGCCGGACAGTTCGTCCGGCAGGCGTTTCTCGAAGCCGGCAAGCCCGACCATGCTCAGCAATTCACCCGCCCGCCCGCGCTCGTCTGCCGTTACCCGGCCGGTCTTGTGGCGGGCGGGAAATACGACATTGTCTTCGACAGTCGCCCAGGGAAGCAGCGTCGGCTTCTGGAAGACGATCCCGATGTCGTCACGCGGGGCCGTCACCGGCAGACCGAAGACGTCTACCGAGCCGGATGTCGGCTTCAACAGGCCGGCGATCATGCGCAGCAGGGTCGATTTCCCGCAGCCCGAAGGGCCGAGGATCGAGACAAATTCATGCCGGGCCACATCGAAACTGACGTCTCGCAGGGCTTCCGTGCGCCCGGACCGAGTTTCGAAAACTTGTCCCAGCCTGTCGAAGCGGATAGCGGGCATCGCCATCGAGGTTACTCCGTTACGGCGAAGGTGCGGTTGACCATGGTTTCCGGATCGAGCTTGGCCGGATCGATATCCTGCGCTTCAGAGACACGGCGCCAGGTTTCGGCGAGACGGGCGGCTTCGAAGCCGCCGAGGCCGTCCTTCTCCGTCACCTCGTTGAAGATCAACGGCAGCGTGTCCTTGAGCGAACCCTGGACGTCCTCCGAGCCGAGTTCCGGTACCATGGTGGTGACAGCGGCGGCAGCCTTCTCCGGATTGTCCTTGGCGAATTCGACCGATTTCTTGTAGGCGGCGATAAAGCGGGCGGCGACCTGCGGACGCTTGGCGAGGAAATCGTCGCTGGCGATGAGGGATGCGGAATAGAGCTCGAGCCCGGCTGCCGACCATGGCAGGGCAACGATCTCCTTGCCAGCTTCCTTGCCTTGGTTGCTGTAGCGCGTCAGGTCGGTCATCCAGGCGATGATGCCATCGGCATTGCCGGTCATCAGCATCGGGCCAAGTGCGCCGGGATCGGCTTTGATGAGCTTGATATCCGCCATGTCGATGCCGGCATCCTTGAGCACCAGCGGCAGGTAGACATTCGACGATGTGAAGGGCGACGTCGCGATCGTCTTGCCCTTGACGTCAGCGACGCTTGCGATCGAACCGCCCTTGGCGACGTAGAAGGCATGCGGCCCCTTGTTGAACAGCGACATGACGGCGGTTACCTTGACGCCCTCATTGGCGCGCGCGGCCATCAGGGCGCCGATATCGGAAATACCGATGTCGGAGGACGCCGAGGCAAGGCGCGATATGGCGTCGGTCGAGCCGCGACCGGAGGCGATCTCCACCTCAAGGCCGGCGTCCGAACAGAAACCTTCCTGGATACAGACGTAGATCGGCGCCTTGTCGCCACCCGGCAGCCAATCGAGCTGAAAGATCACCTTGTCGGCGGCGGAGGCGGCGCCGGCAGAAAGGATTGCGGCAAGTGCATAAAAGGCAAGCTTGGTGCGGGACATGGGTCGACCTTTCGCAATTGGTGTTCGATTTTTAAGGACGGATAGTGATCGGCGACGCGCTCCGGATCGAAGCCATCTGCGACGAGCCCGGCAATTGCGCAATCGCGTTTTTCAGGGCGCTTGCTGGCCAGGCATACAAAACAACGCTGCGCGCGAAGATGATCAGGTCCAGCGTCGATCTCTGCGGATTTCGGGGCGAGATCACTGGTTTTTCCCTGCATTAGGACATCCTCTCGACAGGTTTACCCGTCGAGCAATGTCCAGAACCGAGGCTCAGACCGCTTCTACTCGCAGGTCGTTTATCTCATGAATATCCGGCGTTCTGCAAGATTTTAAACGCTTCAATTCTTGTGCTGAAAAAACAGGCGAAGTCCACGGCATTGAGATCGAAGTGGGCAGGATCGTCAATTATGTGATTGAAATAACAGAAACAATTTCTCTGTAATCGAGCGGTCCGGCGGCTGAAAAATAAGCGTTCTAATATTTAGAGCGCTTAGCTCGTAATTTTCTTGCCGCACCTTCAGCTGGCATCTGCGTTTTCCGGCGCATTTTTCTTGTGAGCGACCCGCATCTGGACAGTTTCCATTGCCTCCTTCGTATGCAGGCGATCGCCCAGACGACCATGAATTGGCGTTTCAGCCGTAGTCGAGAAGGGCTTCGAGGCCGTAACGTTTACGATTGAGCTGCTTCAAGGGCAGGCGTAAATATGCTCCGCCATGAACCGTCGAGGCGCGGCCAGTCTAGAATTGCCTTGCGATCGTTCGTTCACGAAGCCCGCGCCGCCTGCTCCAGAGTGGTGAATTCGATGGCGGCCACGGGCGGTATGCCTATTATGACACGGTGCCCGATCTCGGCGTGATGATCGAGTTGCTGGAATTCGACAGCGACAAGGAAGCCCAGCCGAAACACGCCTGACGGGTCACAGGACCTGTGCAATCCGTTTCGGGCCTGCTACCGCTGTGGACGCGGCCGCGACGAAATCGAGCCCGATATCCAGTACCGGCGCGCTGTGCGTCAGCCATCCAACGGAAATGAGATCGACGCCGGAGGCCGCGATCGCGGCGGCCGTTGCCGGCGTGACGCGGCCGGATGCCTCGGTGATGGCCCGGCCGGCGACGATGGCGACCGCCTCACGCAGCTGATCCGGCGTCATATTGTCGAGCAGGACGGCGTCGACGCCGGTCTCCATCGCTTCACGCAGCTGATCGAGGGTGTCCACTTCGACCTCGATCTTCACCATATGGCCGACGCCGGCCCGCGCCCGGCGGATCGCCTCGGCGACGCCGCCGGCGATGGCGACGTGATTGTCCTTGATCAGCACCGCGTCGTAAAGGGCGAAACGGTGGTTCATGCCGCCGCCGGCCCGCACCGCATATTTCTCCAGCGCCCTCAACCCCGGCGTCGTCTTGCGCGTGCAGGCGACGGAAGCCTTGGTGCCCCTGATGGCGGTGGCAATCCCGGCCGTCACCGTCGCAATGCCCGAGAGATGGCCGAGAAAATTCAGCGCGGTGCGCTCGGCGCTCAGCAGACCGCGCGACGGGCCTTCGATGGTGGCGATCACGTCACCCGGCTTGGCCGCATCGCCGTCCTGGAGATGGCGGCGCATGACGATCTCCGGATCGACGAGGGAAAAGGCCAGTTCCGCGGCATCGAGGCCGGCGATCACGCCCGGCTGCCGGGCGGCCATCACCACCGTCGAGCGGTGATCTGCAGGGATGACCGAGGCCGAGGTGATGTCGCCGGCAAGACCGAGATCTTCGAGCAGCGCTTGCCTGACCAAGGGTTCGACGATCAGGCGCGGAAGGGGAACGAGGCTCATCAGGCACTCCTTGCAAGGGAATAGGGCGGGGTCGCGCGGGCGATCTCCAGCACTTGGGAAAGGCGCATCCGGCGGCGGTTTGCATCGCCGAGCTTCAGCGGAAAATCGGTGCGGGCATGGGCGCCGCGTGATTCCGTCCGCAAGCTGGCGAAAACCGCGATCGAGAGCGCGACGATGGCCGGATCGGCGGCAGGGCTGTTCCCTTCGGCAAGCGGCAGCAGGGCGGCGATGGCGCCATGAATGGCGCCGGCATTGCGCAGCACGCCGAGATGGCGCGAGACGATCGACCGGACGAGCGATGCATCGGCAGGCACCGGCAGGCTCTCGGTGAAGGCGCTTCCGGCAGCACTTGCGGGCATGCCCGATATGTCGCGTGCCGCCCGCATGCCCATCACAGCCGCCTCCAGCAGCGAATTGCTGGCAAGCCGGTTGGCGCCGTGCAGGCCGGTCGAAGCCGCTTCGCCTGCGACCCAGAGACCGGGCACCGAGCTGCGGCCATTTGCAACCGTGGCCACGCCGCCCATGTGATAGTGAACTGCCGGGCGTACCGGGATGAGGTCTTTTGCCGGATCGATGCCGGCCTCGCCGCAAAGGGCGGCGATGACGGGAAAGCGCGTGGCAAAGCGGTGGCCGAGAGCAATGCGGGCATCGAGGAAGACTTTGCCGCCGCGGGCAATTTCGGCGCTGATCGCCCGCGCCACCACGTCGCGCGGCGCAAGCTCGGCGCCTGGAGTGCGGGCCATGAAACGGTCGCCTCGTTCGTTGACGAGCAAGGCCCCCTCGCCGCGCACCGCCTCGCTGATGAGCGCCAGCGGCCTGCGGCGGGAATCGAGTGCTGTCGGATGGAACTGGACGAATTCCATATCGGCGAGATCAGCGCCCGCCCTTGCCGCAAGCGCGATCCCCTGGCCGAAATTGCCCATCGGATTGGTGGTGGCGTCGTAGAGCCCGCCAATGCCGCCGGTGGCGAGCACCACCTTCGATGTCGGCAGAATGGCAGCCCCGTTCGCGGTCGCGCAGAGCAGGCCGGCGACCTTTTCGCCTTCCATCAGAATCCGCCGCGCCTCGAAGCCTTCGAGGACTGTTATCACAGGTGTTTTCATCACCGCCTCGATCAGCGCGGCGATGATCGCAGCACCCGACCCGTCGCCTTCGGCATGGACGATGCGGCGGCGGTTATGGGCCGCCTCCAGCCCGAGCGACAGTTGGCCGGCGGCATTCCGGTCGAAACGCACACCGGCTCGCTCCAGCGCGGCAATTGCAGCTGGTGCTTCGGCAATGATGCCGGCGGTGGTCACGGGATCGCAGAGCCCGTCACCGGCGGCAAGCGTATCGGCAAGGTGCAGCGCCGCGCTGTCGTCGGCGCCCATGCTGGCGGCGATGCCGCCCTGCGCCCAGGCGCTCGACGTCTCCGCGCCAAGGGCGGCGCGGGTGACGATCACCGAGGGTTCGGGCGCCAACGTCAGTGCGGTCATCAGCCCCGCAAGGCCGCTGCCGACGATCACCGTGCGTCCGGCCAGATGCTCGAGGACCTCGGTCATATAGCCAGCATTCTCTCGACGGCGCGGCGCGCAGCCACGGCAATTGCCGGATCGACCGTCACCTCGTGGCGGTTTTCCTCAAGGGCGGCGCGGATATTGGCAAGCGTGATCCGCTTCATATGCGGGCAGAGATTGCAGGGGCGAATGAACTCGACATCGGGATGGTGCACAGCGACATTGTCGCTCATCGAGCATTCGGTGAGCAGCACGACACGCGCCGGCTTCTGCCTGCCGACATAGTCCGACATGACGGCGGTGGAGCCGGCGAAATCGGCTTCGGCCACGACGTCGGGCGGGCATTCCGGATGGGCGAGCACCGTTACGCCGGGATGGTTTTCACGCAGCTGGCGCACGTCCTCGGCGGTGAAGAGTTCATGCACCTCGCAATGGCCATGCCAGGCGATGATCTCGACATCCGTCTCGCGGGCGACGTTGCGCGCCAGATATTCGTCCGGGATCATCAGCACCTTCGGCACGCCGAGCGATTCCACGACCTGTTTGGCGTTGCCGGATGTGCAGCAGATGTCGGAGGCGGCCTTCACCGCGGCCGATGTGTTGACATAGGTGATGATGGGCACGCCGGGATGGGCCTGGCGCAGCAGCGCAATATCCTCGGGCGTGATCGAGTCCGCCAGCGAACAGCCGGCGCCGAGATCGGGGATCAGCACGGTTTTTTCGGGGTTCAGCAGCTTGGCGGTCTCGGCCATAAAATGTACGCCGGCCAGCACGATGACATCGGCATCAACCTCGATCGCCTTGCGGGCGAGCGCCAGACTGTCGCCGACGATATCGGCCACGCCGTGGAAGATCTCCGGCGTCTGGTAATTGTGCGCGAGAATGACGGCGTTGCGGCGGCGCTTGAGCTCGAGGATCGCGTCGACGTCATTTTCGAACGTCATCCATTCGGCTTTGGGAATGACGCGGCTGACGCGCTCATAGAGCGAGGATGCGGAAACAGGATAATTCATGACCGGCTCCTAATTATGCTCTCTTTGAGCATATCATAGGCAAAGAGATATTCTCACAGTGAGCATATGTCAATTGCGGGAGAGCGGTAATTTCGTTCCGGCAAGCGCCCGTTCTTCGAGCACCGTGTGGCGGAAGCGGAAGAGCTTCGCCGGCCGGCCGCCGGTTTCGCTTTCGGTTCCGCCGGTTTCCTCGACCAATTCCTGCTGTTCGATGAGCCGGCGGAAGTTCTGCTTGTGCAGCGTCAGCCCGGCCAAGGCCTCGATGGTGCGCTGCAGTCTCAGCAGGGTAAAGCTCTCCGGCATCAGCTCGAAGACGACGGGACGGTATTTGATCTTGGCTCGCAGCCGGGCGATCCCGGTCGCAAGAATGCGGCGGTGATCGGCAAACATCGCCCGGCCGAGATTGGCCTCCACCCCGCATCCGGCCTCCGAGACGAGCCCCGCCTCGTAGAGTAATTCGTAGCGCTGCAGCGCCAGATCTTCGTTCCAGCCGCCGCCGTCGAGGCCGAAGGTGAAATCCGCCCGGCGATGGCGATGGTCGCGCCTTGCCGGATCGGCATCGGCCCAGATCTTCAGACGCGTCATGATTTCATTGAGCACTGCTGGGCGCCCCTGGCGATGGTCTTCCCAGGGGAAATATTCGTACCAGCCGTGCCATCCCGGCCGGCCGGCGCCCGACTGCTCGTTGACGAGGCCGAGATAGCTGATCGAGATCGTCCGTCCGCCTGGGATGTCGTTGTTCCGGTCGCGGTCGGCGAAGGTATAGAGCTGTTCGAGATAGCCGACGGGATGTTCCGTCTGCTCCTGCACCCACTCGCGCAGCCCCGATTGCAGCGTGCGATGCCCCATTTCGAAGGGGCCTGACGGCAGCGCATTGCCGGAGCGGATGGTCATCACGCGCGGCTCGTCCCCCGTCACCGCGACGAGCACCGCAATCAATTCCGCATGCGCAAAGCCGATCGTCACAGGGGACCGAATACTCCGTTCCGAATGGGTCGAACGGATCATTCCTGACACAGGCCGGGACGGAAGCCAATGGAAAGGAAGCGCCTTTGCGGCGCTTCCCACATCATCGAGATAAGAGAGCGGGTTTGCCCCTAGCTATTGCCCGTCTCACTCCGCAGCCGGTCCAGGAAAACCTTCAGCTCCGCGTCGTCGACGCTGACGAGATGGCGCTTTTCCGGATAGGCGCCGGTCCTGACATCCTCGGCGAACTCGGTGAAGGCGGCGATGCGTTCGCGCTGTAGCCGGTCATGTTCGGCGGCGAAGTTGCGATAGACCTTGGCATGGCGCGGATAGTGATCGCGATTGGCGCCAAGCACGTCGTCGGCGAAGAGATATTGGGCGTCGCAGCCGCTGCCGGCCCCCATGGAGATCATCAGCATCGAGGTGTTGCTGCTGATGGCGGCAGCGACATCCCCCGGCACGACTTCGATTTCGGCGGCGAAGGCGCCGGCCTCTTCCAGCGCCTTGGTCTGCCGCCAGATCTCGGCCGCACTCGCCGCGGTCTTGCCGACGGCGCGAAAGCCGCCGGTCCAGGTCGCCTTCGAAGGGATCAGCCCGAGATGGCCGCAGACGGGGATGCCCTCGTCCCGCAGGCGCCGGATCGTCTGCAGGCTTGCGGCGCAATAGACCGCATCGCCACCGGCCTTCAGCGCCGCGAAAGCCGCGCGCAGATAATCCTCCGCCGAGACATGGTCGCCATATTCGAGCCCCGGAATGGCAAAGGGAGTGGGCGCGGCCTCGCGAAAGACCGGCCCGAGCAGCGAGGGCGGCACCGAGACGATATCGATGCCCGCTTTTTCGGCGGCTTCCGCCTCCTCCAGCGTGGTGACGCGCAGCATGGTGAGCTGGCGCTTGCCTTTTTCCGCAAGCAGATCGGCGACGGTTGCGCGTCTATGTTTCTTCATCGTCAAATTCCTTTAAAAAAAGCGGGTGAAAATATCCGCCAGCTCACGCGGCCAGCAGGGATTTCAGCTTGATGTCGCTGGCTGCGAGCGCTGCCGGGTCCGGATGGGCGCGCGCTGCGATCAACATTTCGGCGAGCCTGATGTCACGCGCCACGGCATTGCCCGGTCCGATGCCGCTTGCGGCGATCAATCGGCCGGTGGCGTCGAGATGGAAAAGAATGAAGGCGCCTGCGCCGAGATCGCGGCGCTGATGCGTGGCGGCTCCTTCGGCAAGGCCCGCAATCTGCAGCGTCATGTCGTATTGATCCGACCAGAACCACGGCACGGCCGATACGGCCTCGTCGAGGCCGAGCATGTTGGCCGCAGCCAATGTGCCCTGCTCCTGGGCGTTGCGCCAGGATTCGAGCCGCACCCGCCGGCCGCCATAGATCGAAAGCGGAAAGGAGCAGCAGTCGCCGGCGGCAAAGACATCCGGCGCCGAGGTCTGCAGATGAATATCGACGGCAATGCCGTTTTCGATAGTAAGCCCCGCTCTTTCGGCGATCTCGACATTCGGCCGGGCACCGATGCCGACAAGGGCGAGATCGGCTTCGATCGCCTCACCGCTCGACAATCTTATCTGGGCTTTGCCGTTTTCCGCAGTCAGCGCCTCGATGGAGACACCGCAGCGGATATCGACGCCCTCGGCGCGGTGGCGCTCGGTGATGAGATGGGCGATCTCCTCCGGCACGCCGCGCTTCAGCACGCGTTCCAGCCCTTCGATAACCGTGACCTCGGCGCCGAGCAGCCGCGCCGTTGCCGCAAGTTCCAGTCCGATGAACCCGCCACCGATGATGGCGACATGCCGTCCCGGCTTCATGACATCACGCAGCGCCGCTGCATCGTGATGCGTCCTCAGCGCGCGAATATGCGGGCTGCCCTGCGGCGCGCCGGGGAAGGAGCGTGCAGCGGCACCCGTGGCAAGCAGAAGCTTGTCGTAGGAAAGCACGGTAGCGTCCGAAAGCGTGACGGTCCTGGACGCGGTGTCGAGATCGCTTGCCGCGAGGCCGGTCAGCAGCCGGATGCCGTTTTCGACATATTTTTCCGCCGCTGCGATGAATTTCGGCTCGCTCGCATCGGTGGAGCCGGCCTTCGAGAGCGGCGGCCGTTCATAGGGCGGAAGCGGCTCGGCGCCGACTAGCGTTATCTCGCCGGCAAAGCCCTTTTCCCGCAAGGCGAAGGCAGCGCGCGCACCGCATTCGCCCGCGCCCAGGATGACGTAATGAGCCATGCCGGCCTCCCTCAGAGCGAGATGAAGACGGCGCCGTCTTCGATCTTGACCGGATAGGTCTTGAGATTGACGCAGACCGGCGCACCCTTGGCTTCGCCCGTCTTGTAGTTAAAGCGGCCGTTATGTTTCGGACATTCAATGATTTCATCCATGACAAGCCCGTCGGCGAGATGGATATGTTCATGGGTGCAGAGCCCGTCGGTGGCGAAGAATTCGTCATCCGGGCTGCGATAGACCGCGAAGGTGCGCCCGTCGTGATCGAAGCGGATGACATCCTCCTCGTCGATCTCGTCCTTACCGCAAACCTCAATCCAGTTTCCGCTCATCTTATCCTCCCTCGATTGTCGTTATTGCGCGGCCGGAGCCAGCTCGTTGTGGAATTCCTCGCGATAGGGCCGCGCGGTGGCCGGCAATTCGCGCTTCAGGAAATAGTCCTCGTTGCGCAGCTGGCGCAGGAAGGCCGGGATCATCTCGCGATAACCCGACAAGATCGACGGGTTCGGCGCCGGCAGGTCGTGCTTGATCATCGCATGCAGCTGCGGCAGCGCGTGGTAGGGCACCATCGGAAACATGTGATGTTCGACGTGGTAGTTCATGTTCCAGTAGATGAAGCGGCTGATCGGGTTCATGTAGACCGTACGGCTGTTCAGCCTGTGGTCGATCACATTGTCGGCAAGGCCGCCATGCTGCAGCAGTCCGGTCAGCACATGGTGCCAGGCGCCGTAAAGGCGCGGCAGGCCGATCAGCATCAGCGGCAGGATCGAGCCCGTGGCGATCGCCGCGGCGATCGTCGCGACATAGATCGCCAGCCAGATGCGGGCGAAACGGATCGCCTTCGGCTGCTCCATCTCGGGAATGAAGGTTTTTTCCGCCGCGCTGACGCCGCCGAAGGCATTGCGCAGCATGTCGACGACCGCATGCCAGGCGTCGAGGATGCCGAAGAAATTGAGCACCAGCCGCAAGAGATCCGGCGGCCGCATGACGGCGATCTCTGGATCGCGGCCGACGATCACCGTATCGGTGTGATGGCGCGCATGACTCCAGCGCCAGGTCACCGGATTGCGCATGATCATGAAGCAGGCAATCTGATAGACGGCATCGTTCATCCAGCGCGTCTTGAAGGCGGTGCCATGACCGCATTCATGCCAGCGGCTGTCGGAGGCCGAACCGTAGAGCACGCCATAGGCAAGGAAGATGGGCAGCGCGATCCACGAGCCCCAGAAATAGATGACGAGCCCGGCCAAGACCGCCATGCTGCCGAGCCAGATGACCGTGTCGCGGATTGCCGGCGCATCGGAGCGCTGCATCAGCGCCTTCATCTCCTTGCGCGGAATGTCGGTGTGATACCATTCGGCTGCCGCCAGCCCCGTCTCGACGGCCGTGCGGCCGCTTTCGCCGAGCAGGTCGTAGTCACGTTTCTTTGTCTGGGTCGCCATTATCCGCCTCCCGTTATGCCCTTCGCCTGGGAGAATAGGTTGACTTTGGCAGGCGCTCAATGCAGGCTTGATATATTCTATCAAAAGCCATCATGAATGGCTTGCATTCATGATTGAATCCATCAGGAACGCTCATGCGCCGTCCAACCATATCCGACCTTGCCCGCGCCTCCGGCGTCAGCGTCGCCACCGTCGACCGTGTTCTCAACGCGCGCCACCGGGTGCGCGAGGAAACAGCGCGGCGGGTCTATGATGCGGCGCAGTCGATCGGCTATCACGCCGTCGGCCTGATCAAGCAGCGCGTCTTCGAGGATCTGCCGCAATACAAGCTCGCCTTCCTGCTGCAGAAACCAACGCAGTCCTTCTATCAGAGCTTCGCGCGCGAGATCGAAACGGCAGCGCGGGCGCTGACGACGGCGCGCATCCAGACGCAGATCGAATTTCCCTCCGCCGCGACACCGGCTGCGATCGTCGAAAAGATCAAGACGCTCGGCGCCCGCAACCAGGCCGTTGCCCTCGTCGGCCCGGACTATCCGGCGGTGACGACGGCGGTGGAAGAACTGAAGGAGCGCGGCATTCCTGTCTTCTCGCTGCTCTCCGATCTCGCCACGGGCGTGCGCGACGCCTATGTCGGGGTCAATAACCGCAAGGTCGGGCGCACCGCCGCCTGGACGATCGCGCGCACGGCGCGCCAGCCCGGCAAGGTCGCCTGTTTCGTCGGCAGCCACCGTTTTCACGGCCATGAGTTGCGGGAAATCGGCTTCCGCTCCTATTTTCGCGAGAATGCACCGGAGTTCGATGTCGTCGACACGCTGATCAATCTCGAGACCGCCGAAATCACCCATGAGGCAACCTTGACGTTGCTGCAGAAACATCCCGATCTCGTCGGCCTCTATGTCTGCGGCGGCGGCATGGAGGGGGCAATCTCGGCGTTTCGCGAAGAAAGCGTCGGCGGCAAGGTCGTTCTCGTGGTCAACGAGCTGACCCCCGACAGCAAAGCCGGTCTTGCCGACGATATCGTCGCCATGGCGATCGGCACGCCCCTGCCTGCCCTCTGCAAGGAGCTGATGGTGCTGATGACGAGCGCCATCGAAAACGGCGAAACGGCGGTTCCCGGACAACTCTTCCTGCCTTTCGACATTCACATCTCGGAGAACATCTAAACAATGATGGAATTCCATCATTTCGTTGGAAATTCTCTCAGCAATGAAAGCGGCCGCCGGCAATGACGGATGGATTGCGACGCGAATTCCGATAGAGATTCGCTGACCCATTCACGAGGACCGCTCCGCCGTGACGCGGAGATCAGGAGGAGAACCAGTCATGACTACGATCCGTTTTGCGCTCAACCACATGGCCGCCCCGTCGCTTGCCATCGACGATTTTTTCGCGCTGGCCCAATCGCTCGGCATCGATGCCGTCGAGATCCGCAACGACCTTTCCGGCAATGCCATCCTTGACGGCACCAAACCCGAAACGATCAAGGACGCGGCTGCCCGCCATGGGCTGACGATCATCTCGATCAACGCCCTGCAGCGCTTCAACGAGTGGAACGCGACCAGGGCTGCCGAAGCGCAGGAACTGATCGACTATGCCAGCGCGTCGGGCGCCAAGGCGCTCGTCCTCGTTCCGAAGAACGACGGCACCGGCTGCGCCGATGGCGAACGGCAGGCCAATCTGCGCCGGTCTCTGGCGGCGCTGAAGCCGATGCTCGAGAAGGCCGGCATCATCGGTCTCGTCGAGCCGCTCGGTTTCGAGATCTGCTCGCTTCGCTCGAAGACCGAGGCGGCCGAGGCAATCAGGGAGCTCGGCGCGGAATCGACCTTCAGGCTTGTCCACGACACCTTCCACCATCACCTTGCCGGCGAAGCGGCGACCTTCCCTGAGCTGGCCGGCCTCGTGCACATCTCCAGCGTCAGTGATCCCACAGTTTCCGTTGCCGAGATGCGCGATTCCCATCGCGTGCTCGTGGACGGCGACGACCGGCTCGATAATGCCGGGCAGATCAGAGCGCTGCTGCAGGCTGGCTATAAGGGTCCGTTCTCTTTTGAGCCCTTTGCAGCGGAAGTTCATGCGGTCAAGGACCCGGCCGGGGCGCTTCGCACCAGCATGGACTATCTCAGCGCGCGGGTTTGAGACCTGAGTGAAACGTCGCCTGATACTGTTTTTGGTGTCAGGACGGCGGGGGAACGATTGTCACGATACGCTGGCGCGGCCAATCGCTTGAAGTTATTCCCTGCCTCTGAACCGGCGTTGATAGGCCGGATCATAAAGTGAACTCTCGCGGAAATCCTCGGCCGCGAGCGAAGGGCCGACGAAGATGATCGCCGTGCGTTCGATCGGTTCGACCGCAACCTTTGCTTCGATATCGGCAAGCGTGCCGCGCAGGATGCGCTCGTCCGGCCAGGAGGCCTTGACGACAATGGCGACCGGGCAGTCGACGCCGTAAAGCGGGGTCAATTCCTCCACCACTTGGCTCAGCGCATGGATGGCCAGATGGATCGCCAGCGTGGCGCCCGTCGCGCCGAATTTTGCCAGCGTCTCGTCGTTCGGCATCGGTGATGCGCGGCCGGAAACGCGGGTCAGCACCAGGCTCTGCGCCACTGCCGGGATCGTCAGCTCGCGCCCAAGCGTCGAGGCGGCGGCGGCAAAGGCTGGAACACCTGGCGTCATCGTATAGTCGATGCCGTGTTTTTGCAGCCGGCGCACCTGTTCGGCCACCGCACTCCAGACGGAGAGATCGCCAGAATGCAGCCGGGCGACATCCTGGCCGGCCGCGGCAGCGCGAAGATATTCCGCCTCGATCTCGTCAAGCGACATCGGCGCCGTATCGACGATGCGTGCGCCCGGCGGACAATATTGCAGCAGTTCGGGCGAGACGATCGAGCCGGCATAGAGACAGACCGGGCATTGGGTGATGAGATCGCGGCCGCGCACCGTGATCAGATCCGCAGCACCTGGGCCAGCGCCGATGAAATGCACCGTCATCTCGTCATCCTTTCGTCCAGCGCCACTGCGTCACCGGCATCGCCGGCCGCCAGCCGCTCATGCCGCCGACGGGCTGGGCGCGCGATATTTCGATCCGCGTGAGGGAGCCGCCGCGTTTGGCATGTTCGCCGAGCAGCGCGGCTTCCATCTCCAGCGTCACGGCATTGGCAACGAGCCGCCCTCCCCGCTTCAGCGCGGCGATCGCAGTCTCGATAACACCCGGTTCGCTGCCGCCGCCCCCGAGGAAAATCACATCCGGTTCCGGCAGGCCCTTCAGCGCGAGGGGCGCTGTCCCTTCGACAACGGCAAGATGCGGCACGCCGAAGGCGGTTGCATTGCGGGCGACCCGTGCGGCCCGCTCCGGCGATTGCTCGACAGCGATTGCCTTCAGACTGGGATCGGCGAGCATCCATTCGATGCCGATCGAGCCCGCGCCGGCGCCGATATCCCAGAGCAGTTCGCCGTGACGCGGCGCGAGCGCCGAAAGCGTCATCGCCCGGATTTCACGCTTGGTGATTTGTCCGTCATGCTCGAACAGCTCGTCCTCGATCCCTGCAGCATAAGGCAGGATGCGAGCCCCCTCGCCTGCCGCAACATCGACGGCGCAGACATTCAGAGGATCGATGTCCACGAGATCGAAATCCGCCGCCACAGCACGTCTTTGCCGCTCCCGCGCGCCGCCAAGCGCCTCGAGCACGGTAAGCTGCGACTGACCGAAGCCGGTCGCGGCAAGCAGGGCAGCCAGATCGCCTGGCCCCTTTTCGTCCGAGGTGAGCGCGAGGATGCGCCGCCCGGGATGCAGATGCGGCCGGATCAGGTCGATCGGCCGGCCATGCAGCGAGACCGTCGCGACCGCCTGCAGCGGCCAGCCAAGGCGGGAGGCAGCAAGGCTGAATGCCGAGGGCGCCGGAATGATGCGCATCTCGTCCGCCGCCGCGTGGCGGGAGAGCGTCGCGCCGACGCCGTAGAGGAAGGGGTCGCCGGAGGCGAGCACGACAACAGGCGTGCCGCGCCTTTCAAGAATGGCGTCGACCGAGCGTTCGAATGGGCTCTGCCAGGAAAGCTTTTGGCCTGATATCAAGGAGGCCGCGAGTGCATGATGGCGCGCACCGCCGAAGACCGCACGTGCTGCCGCGATCAGCCTCTTCGCCTCCTCACCCAACCCTTCTGGACCATCTTCGCCGATGCCGATAATAGTCAGCCAGCGCTGGCCGGACGCAGGAGAGACATCAGACATGGGAAGACCCCGCATCCTGATCCTGGGCGGCACCAGCGAGGCGCGCTTGTTGGCCGCGGCGCTCGCGTCGCGCGACGATTGCGATGTTATGCTGTCGCTTGCCGGACGCACCGAGAAACCGGCCGTACAGCCTGTTCCGGTCCGCATCGGCGGTTTCGGCGGCGCTGCCGCACTCGCCGATTTCCTGACGGCCGGCGGATATCATCTGCTGATCGACGCCACGCATCCTTTTGCCGAACGGATTTCGGCCAATGCCGCTTTTGCCGCTGAGGTCACCGATATCGCAGCGATCGCTCTGCGCCGTCCCGAATGGCAACGCGAAGCCGGCGATCGCTGGCGGGAGGTTCAGAGCATTCCGGCGGCTATCGAAGCGCTCGGCCCTTCCCCCCGCCATGTCTTCCTGGCGACGGGCCGGCAGGGCGCGCATCATGCGGAAGCCGCGCCGCAACATCACTATCTCGTCCGCAGCGTCGATCCTGTCGAGCCGCCGCTTGCGCTTGATCATGTCGATTATCTGCTTGATCGCGGTCCGTTCACGCTGGAAGGCGAATGCGATCTCCTGAGGCAGCACCAAATCGACGTCATCGTCGCCAAAAACAGCGGCGGTGCCGCCACCTATGCGAAGATCGAGGCAGCCCGCCTGCTCGGCATCGAGGTGTTGATGGTCGCGCGTGCCCCGGCATCCGCGGTCACGGCGGTCGACACTGTCGAAGCGGCGCTGGCAGCGATCGATCACCTATTTCCTCCCGCCATGAAACGCGGGGTATAGACGAGGTCCAGCCTGCCCGGCCGCGCGACGACGCGTGTCTCGGCGGAGCCGATGATGATGCAGGTCGCCATATCGGCAATCGACGCGTCCGCTTGCGACAGCTGCTGTAATGCGATGCGTTCGTCCGGGCGCCCGGCGGCGCGCCCGAAAATAACCGGCGTTGTTGCCGGCAGATGGTTGCGCAACAGCTTGAAGGCATCGCCGAGTTGCCACGGCCGCGCCCGGCTGATCGGATTGTAGAGCGCGATGACGAAACCCGCTTTCGCCGCCAGCTCAAGGCGGGTTTCTATTATATTCCAAGGCTTTAGATTATCAGACAGCGATATGGCGCAGAAATCGTGGCCAAGCGGGGCGCCGGCTCTTGCCGCCACGGCCAGCATTGCAGTGATGCCGGGCAGAATGGTGAGATCAACCGAGCGCCAGGCGGCCGGCCCGTTCTCAATCGCCTCGCAGACGGCGGCGGCCATGGCAAAGACGCCGGGGTCGCCGCCGGAGACGACGCAGACTTTCGCGCCGTCAGCCGCCATGGCCAGGGCTGCCCCCGCCCGGTCGAGTTCCTCGCGATTGTCCGAGGCATGGCGCAGCTGATCGTCGCGGAGTTGCAGCCTGTCGAGATAGGGTCCGTAGCCGAAGAAATCCGTTGCCTGGTCGACGACGGCCAAAGCCTCCGGCGTCATCTGCTCGGGATTGCCGGGGCCGGTGCCGATCACGAAAAGCCTGCCGCTCATCGGCTCGCCTCCCAGCCAGGCACCAGCACGAGCGAAAAATACGGCGCATCGCCATCGCTCCTGTCGGCAAGCTTTTCCATCGCGGCATTGGCCATGGTGCCGCGCTCGACATAGACGGCTTCCGCAAGCCGGCCGGCTGCCGCCAAGGCCCGGCGGATCTTCGGCAGATTGCGGCCGACCTTCATGATGACGGCGGCTTGCGTGTCGGCAAGACGACGTGTCAGCTCGGTTTCCGCCATCGTACCCGGCAGTACGGAAAGCACATCGTCACCCTGGACGATCGGCATGCCGGCCAGCGACCAGCAGCCCGACATGGCGCTGATGCCCGGGATCACTTCCGTCGGGTAGCGCTGGGAAAGTCTGACATGCAGATGCATATAGGAGCCATAGAAGAGCGGATCGCCTTCACTGAGAACGGCGACTGTCAGCCCGGCATCGAGATGGTCGGCCACCGACTTGGCGGACTGATCGTAGAATTCAGTGATCAGCCTCTGGTAGCGTTCGTCGTTCTTGTCGATCTCGGTGGTCACCGGATAATAGAGCGGCAGCAGCGTCACCCCGGATTTCAGCAGCGGTTCGACGATCGCCTTGCCGTTGCCGCCCCTGCCCTGTTTGGCGAAATAGGCGATGACGTCAGCGGCTTCGATGGCACGCACGGCTTTGAGGGTGAGGAGCTCCGGGTCGCCGGGACCCGTCCCGACGCCGATGAGACGGCCGCTTGTGGTCATAGGCCGGGCCTCGCCAGTGCA
The DNA here is from genome assembly GCF_014197475.1 of Rhizobium sp. BK212. Lineage (NCBI taxonomy): Bacteria > Pseudomonadati > Pseudomonadota > Alphaproteobacteria > Hyphomicrobiales > Rhizobiaceae > Rhizobium > Rhizobium sp. BK212. The sequence continues at coordinate 350,679 of NZ_JACIFS010000001.1, read as the reverse complement.
TTGATGGCGGCTGCCGTCATGGCGCTGCCGCCGAGCCGGCCGCGGACGATGGCGAAGGGGACGCCGTAGGAATTCTCCGCCAGCGCATCCTTGGATTCGGCGGCACCGACGAAGCCCACAGGCATGCCGAGGATCGCCGCGGGTTTCGGGGCGCCGTCGCGTAGGAGTTCGAGCAGATGGAAGAGGGCGGTCGGCGCATTGCCGATGGCGACAACGCTTCCGCCGAGCCGATCGAGCCAGAGATGCATGGCGGCGGCCGAGCGGGTATTGCCGGTCTCGCGTGCAAGCTCCGGTGTCGCGGGATCACGCAGCGTACAGATCACCTCGTTCAGCGCGGGCAGCCGCGCCCGGGTGACACCATGGGATACCATTTCCGCGTCGCAGAAGATCGGCGCCCCGCCTTTCAGCGCATCGCGCGCCGCGCCGACGACATCGGCGGAGAACAGGAAATGCTCCGCCGCCTCGACGAGCCCGCAGGCATGGATCATGCGCACGGCGATTTCGGCTTGATCTTCGGTAAAGCGCGAAAGATCGGCCTCGGCGCGGATGATCGCAAAGGAACGCTCGTAAATCGCGTCGCCGCTGCGGATATAATCGTAGTCTGGCATTCCTATTCCTGTCGCAGCGCCTTTGAAACGCCGGTTGTGCCAAGCCGTTTAAGGCAGGCCGCGGCCGATTCGCCAGCGCCTCGGTTGTCTTCGATGGAGCGGGCGAGCCTCTCTATAGCGAAATCGATCCGACCGCCAGCGATCCGTTCGTCCGGCCGATCCGCAGCAAGCCCATTGAGGATGAGGTCATAACCCTCCGGCGAGCCCGTCAGGGTCAGCGCCGGCCGCGCATGGGCGCAGCCCTTGGCGCAGCCGGACAGATGCAGCGTCAGCGAACCGTCGAAGAGGGCAGGTGCCGCAGCGATGATGCGGCGCGCCAGAGTTCTCGTCTCGTAGAAGGCGGAGCCGCAGGCGCCGGCGCCGGCGCAGGCGGCGATATGCTCGCTGTTGTCGCCGGGTTGGGCGCTGAAGCCAAGTCTGGCCGCGGCAATCTGCATAGCCGGCACTGTATCAGCCGGAAGTCCGATCAAGAAGAAACCGCGACCGGGCGCAAGCCGGATGGCTGTCGCGCCCTGGGTCTCTGCGAGATCGAGCAGGGCGGAGAGATCGGACGTCCGCATCTGTCCGAATTCCGGCCTGACGCCGAGCAGGGTTTTGCCGTCGGCAAGCCTGTGCGGGCCGGAAAGCGGCACCCCTGCCGCGCGGGACGGAAAGAACTGAATACCATCCATAGTGGGAAAACGAACCCGCAGCAGCGCCGGATCGATATCGCGTGCCCGCTTGCCCTGCCCGAGATCTGCCAACAGGCTCAGAATGTCGCCGACGGCCGATATCGCCGCCTGCGCAGAACCGATCGCGACCGGCGTTGCGCTTTCACCGTCGCCATTGATCGCCACAAGCCAATCTGCGGGGGATTGCGCGACAATACGGATATCAGCGGAAAGCGCCGCCAAGCCGAAGGCTCCCCCGCCGTCGACGACGAGCGATAGTTTTGGCGCGAGCCGTGGCGAGCGAAGCTGATCGCGGAGCGTGCGGCGCAATGCCGTTTCCATTGCGGCCGGATCGTTTATTTCTTCCGGATCGATGCCGTGCAGCGGCGAGATCTCGATCGCCGGCCCCTCCGGCACAACAATGCCGGCGGCATCGATATCGGCAGCGAGCGGTCCGACCGTCTCGGCGCTGAGCCCGCGGATCTGCAGATTGCCGCGTGCGGTGATTTCCAGAATGCCGTTTCCATGAACTGCGGCTAAGCGGGCAAGGCTTGCAAATTGCGGCAGCGTCAACGCGCCGCCGGCTGGCCGCAGCCGCACCAGCAGGCCGTCGCCGGTCGGCATCGGCGCTGACAGGGCGGGGCAGGCGCCGCGTGCGCGCATTTTTGCTGCCAGGTGATCGTGCAGATCCGACTCGCCTGTCCTGTTGTTTGCCCTTGCGGCCTCAACACTCATTCTCAATCCTCTGAGCATTTCTTACATGATCGCGGCCGGGCCGGCAAAGCATGAGAGAAACGGGTCGGAACGGCTATTCCTCGAAATCGCATCCCTTGCGCAGGAGATAGATGTCCATGATCCAGCCGTGCCGCTGCCTGGCCTCGGCCCTCAGCGTCACGATGTCGGCGGCGATATCGCCAAGCCGGCCCGATCTGACGATTTCATCCTGGGTGCCGAGATAGGCGCCCCAGAAGATCTCGGCATCGGGATCGTCGATCTTGGCAAAAGCCTGTTCGCCGTCGAGCATCACGATGGTGCTGTCGCTCCGAAGCCCGTCCTGCGCCAGCCGGCGCCCCGTGGTGATCTCGATCGGCTTGCCGACGAGGTTGATCGGGATCCTGTGGCTGGCAGCCAGGGCCTGGATGCTGGTGATGCCGGGAATGACGGTGTAATCGAAATCCAGGCCGCTTTCCCGTCGCACGCGTTCGATGATGCGGATCGTGCTGTCGTAGAGACTGGGATCGCCCCAGACGAGAAAGGCGCCGCTGCCCTCATCCGGCAGACTAGCGATCAGCTCTCCATAGATACCGGCGATTTCGCCATGCCAGGCATCGACGCTTTGCGCATAGCTCCTCTCTGCCGTCTGCCGTTGCGGCACAGCGAACTCCGAAATTCGGGCAGCTGGCCGCGTGATATAGCGTTGGCAGATCTCGCGGCGGATATCGGCAAGTTCTTCCTTGCCGGCGCCCTTGACCGGCAGGAAGACCACGTCGGCCGCGTTCATGGCGTTGATCGCCTGTATGGTGAGGTGCTCCGGGTTGCCCGTGCCGATGCCGATGATTTGGATATGCTTCAAGCGGATGCTCCCTTTGCGTCCTGGCGGTCTTGCCGAAAAAGCCCGGTCGTCGCAAGGGCGGAGCGGGAGTTGGCCGCGCCAACCTGAAGCTCCTCCGCGACAAGCTGCTTCCGCCGCTCTCGCAGAAGACACTGCGAACGTTCTTCTACGGCGAGGCGACACAGAGGATCGATGTACAGGCCTGCAACAGCCTGTGCACCTGACTTCGGTTGAGCCCAAGCAGCTCAGCGGCCTGGACGACGCTCAGGCGCTGATCACGGATCGTCTGAATAAACTTCGAGGCGATGCAATTCTTTATGCGACATGGTGGTCAAACAGGGCATCAAGATTCCGACCCCTTATGGTCTCGACCGGGCTGGAGGTCGTCATCCTTGCGCTCAACGTTGACCTTGATCAGAACGTCGAGAGACGAGACTGTCGCATCTCTAAATAGCCCCTACACGAATTAGCGGCGTAGCAAGTATTATCGAACAACCACCCCGGGACGCTGGTTTCACTGCGAGCGCGCAGTTTGCGCATCGTTGCCACGCAGCGAAATCCAGCGGATTGCTATTCCTTCACTGCACCGGTCATCGAGGAGACATAGTAGTCCACGAAGAACGAATAGAGGATGACCACCGGCAGCGAGCCGAACAGTGCACCGGCCATCAGCGCTCCCCATTCGAACACGTCGCCGCGCACCAGTTCGGTCAGGACGCCGACCGGAATGGTTTTGTTTTCCGATGACTGGATGAAGGTGAGCGCATAGATGAATTCGTTCCAGGACAGCGTGAAGGCGAAGATGCCGGCCGAAATCAGCCCGGGGACGGCCAGCGGCAGGATGATCTTGGTGAGGATCTGCCACCTGTTGGCGCCATCCACCAGTGCGCTTTCCTCCAGCTCGAAGGGGATCGAGCGGAAATAGCCCATCAGCAGCCAGGTGCAGAAGGGAATGAGGAAGGTCGGATAGGTAAAGATCAGCGCCAGCCGCGAGTCGTAGATCCCGAGCTTGAAGACGATGAAGGCAAGCGGGATGAAGAGGATCGACGGCGGCACGAGATAGGCGAGGAAGATCACCAGGCCGACCGATCGGGAGCCGGTGAAGCGGACGCGCTCGATGGCATAGGCGCCCAAGACTGAGGCCACCAGCGAGAGGAAGGTGGAGCAGACCGCCACCAGCATCGTGTTCCACAGCCAGCCCGGATAGGAGGTTTCGAGGAACAGATATTTGATATGCGCGAGCGTTGCTCCCACCACCCAGAACGGGCTGTAATTGGTATAGTCGGTCAGCTGCTCGTTCGGCTTCACCGCAGTGATCGCCATCCAGTAGAACGGGAAGAGCAGCACGAAGACGAAGATGGCCATCGGCAAGTAGAGCATCACGATCCGCCGTGGCAGGCGGTTCAGATAGCTCATGCCTTCGGCATTATCGGTCAGGGCCTGATCGGCGGTGTTGGAATGTGTCGACATCGATATTCTCCTAATCTTGGCTCCTAATCCTGGCCGCCCTGCTGCCATTTGCGCCGTTGCAGGCCGAAGAAGCTGAACATGATCGCGCCGAGCAGGAAGGGCACCATGGCGACCGCGATGGCCGCCCCCTCGCCGAGTTGGCCGCCGGGAATGCCGCGTTGGAACGACAGCGTCGCCATCAGATGCGTAGCGTTGACCGGCCCGCCCTTGGTCAGCACGTAGATGAGCTGGAAATCGGTAAAGGTGAAAAGCACCGAGAAGGTCATGACGACGGCGATGATCGGCGTCAGCATGGGCAGCGTCACATAGCGGAAACGCTGCCAGCTGGTGGCGCCGTCGAGCGAGGCAGCCTCCTGCAGCGATGCTGGAATGGTCTGCAGGCCGGCAAGCAGCGAGATCGCCACGAAGGGAATGCCGCGCCAGACATTCGCGACGATAACGGAGATGCGCGCATTGATCGGGTCGCCGAGGAAGTTGATCGGTCCGCTGATCAGCCCGAGCTGCATCAGCGACCAGGAGATGATCGAAAACTGGGAATCGTAGATCCACCAGAAGGCGAGCGCCGAAAGCACCGTCGGCACCACCCAGGGAAGCAATACGATTGCCCGGAAGAAGGATTTGAACGGCAGGTGCTGGTTGAGCAGCATCGCCAGCCAGAGGCCGAGCGCGAATTTCAGCACGGAGGCGACGAAGGTATAGAGAACGGTGTTGAAGACCGACAGCCAGAAGACGCTGTCGTCCATCAGGAACTGGTAGTTCTCCAGTCCGATGAAGATGCCGTCGCGACCGATCCTCGTATCGGTGAAGCCGAGCCAGACGCCGAGCCCCAGCGGATAGGTCAGAAAGCAGACGAGGAATACTGCCGCCGGCAGCATGAACAGGAAGCCGAGCACATTGTTGTTCTGCAGGAGCGAAGAGACCGGCCCACGTCTATCCCCCGAATTTGCCATCGACATTGCTTATCTCCCAGATCGCCTTTTGAACCCCCAGATCTTGCGGCATGCCGAAGGCCGGCATGCCGCTTGTTCGAGGTGTGGCTCAGACGCGATAGTAGCGGTTTGCCCGGCGTTCGGCTTCCTTCATCGCATCTTCCGGCGACATCTGGCCGGTAACGGCCGCCGCATACATGTCGACCAGAACGTAGTCGGCCATGGTTGCCGCCGAGGCATAACCGAGCGGGCCGGCATAGCCGTTCGGACGCAGCTTTTCCGAGGCGCGCGCATAGGGCGCGTGGACCGGATCGGCTGTCCAGATCGGGTTCTTGGCGAAAGCCTTGAGCGGCTGGCAGCAATAGGCGCTGGAGCCCTGGATCCACGCATTCATCTGGTCGGCTTCCATCATGAACTTGATGTAGGCCTTGGCCGCTTCCGGATATTTGCTGTGCTTGAAGAGAAGCAGCGAACTCGTCTGGCAAAGTTCCACGCTCTTGCCGACAGGACCAATCGGGAAGTTCGTCGTGCGGATGTCCTTGGCGATCTCGGCGAGCTTCGGGTCGTTCTTGGCGGTGTAATAGACCGAGACGCCGTTGGCGATCAGCGAAACCTGGCCGGCGAGGAAGGCGCGGTTGTTGTTGACGTCCTGCCAGCTTTCGGTGCCGGGGATGAAGGTCGCATAGAGCTCCTTGGCATAGTTGATCGACGCCAGCGTTTCCGGGCTGTTGATCGTTACCTTGCCGCTTTCGTCGACCATCATGCCGTTATGGCTCCACAGCAGCCAATGGGCATAGTTGTTGCCGTCGCCGACTGCCTTGCCGTGCGGGAAGCCGGCCGGCGTGCCCTTTGCCTTCATCGCCTTGCAAAGCTCGAGGAAGCCTGCGGTATCATTGGGGAATTCGTTGAAACCGGCAGCCTTCACGTGGCTGTCGCGATAGACGACGGCATTGCCGATGGCCGTCAGCGGCATGGCGATGAAGGTGTCGCCGCGTGTGGCATAACCCTTCACGCCGTCGTACCAACCCTCATACTTGTTGCCGAGATAATTGCCGAGTTCGGTCAGATCGACCAGCTTGTCGGGATATTGGTGGGCGTCATCGAACCAGCACATGATGAGATCGGGGCCGGAGCCGACATTGGCGGCGACGGCGGCCTTCGGGCGGATGTCCTCCCAGCTTTCCTTGTCGATGCGCACCTCGACGCCGGTCGCTTCGGTGAATTTCTTGGTGTTGGCAAGCCATGCCTCCTCGTCGCCCTTGACGAACGGTGTCCAGCGCAGCAGGCGAAGGCTGGCGCCGCTTTCCGGCGTGTAAGTCGGCTCGGCCTGCGCCAGGGATGGCCGGATGCCGAGGCCGGCGGCGCCGGCGACGGCAGCCGAGGCGGCAAGAAAGTCACGTCTTCTGATCCTCATGAGATTCCTCCTCATCAAAAAAAGCGGGTACGAACTTGCCGGCACTCACCTCCCCGCTTGGTGAACGCCGCTCATTGCATCCCTGAGAGGGGATGTGTGCCTGCCTGCAGGCAACGAGAGGGCTCCTCCGCCCCGCGCCGCCGCCGGCCGGCCTCAGCCGGTCAATCTCCGGCCGCTCTCGGCATCGAAGAGATGAACATGCGCGGCGTCGATCGCAACGCGCAGGGTTTCGCCCGGTCGCGCGTTGACGCGTTCGCGGAAGACGCAGCTGAGGTCGCTGCCGCCGAGCTTGAGGATAAGATGCGTCTCGTAGCCGGTCGGCTCGATCACCACGATTTCACCGGGCAGGCCATTGGCATCGAGCAGGATGTATTCCGGGCGAAGCCCATAGACGAGATCGCGGCCGATGGCGTCGGCGGGCGGATTGGCGACCGGCAGCGCGGTGCCGTCGGGTGCCCTGAATCGTGTCGGGTTCTCCGGATCGAGCCGGCCCTTGATCATGTTCATCGCCGGCGAGCCGATGAAGCCGCCAACGAAGAGATTGGCCGGTTTGTCATAGAGCTCGAGCGGCGTGCCGACCTGCTCTACGACGCCGTCATGCATGACGACGATCTTGTCGGCCATGGTCATCGCTTCGATCTGGTCGTGGGTGACGTAGACTGTCGTCGTTTTCAGCCGCTGGTGCAGCTCCTTGATCTCGGCGCGCATGGCGACGCGCAGCTTGGCGTCGAGATTGGAGAGCGGTTCGTCGAACAGGAAGACTTCCGGATCGCGCACGATCGCCCGCCCCATGGCGACACGCTGGCGCTGGCCGCCGGAAAGCTGGCGCGGATAACGGTCGAGCAATTTGTCGAGGCCGAGGATGCCGGCGGCATATTTCACCCGCTTCTCGGCTTCCGCCTTCGGCGCCTTGTTCAGCATCAGCGAGAAGCCCATGTTTTGCTGCACCGTCATATGCGGATAGAGCGCATAGTTCTGGAACACCATGGCGATGTCGCGATCCTTGGGCGGCAGCGTATTGACCACGCGCCCGCCGATCTTGATCTCGCCGCCGGAAATGTTCTCAAGTCCGGCCAGCATCCGCAGCAGGGTGGATTTGCCGCAACCCGACGGGCCGACCAGGATCACGAACTCACCGTCGGCGATATCGATATCCACGCCTTTGATGACCGGAAATGCACCGAATGATTTCCGCACATCCGCGAATTGAACGCCTGCCATACTCTCTCCTCCCAGATATCGAGCGCTACGTGCTATGTATTCGTATTGTCGTTATGTCTTGCCGGCGGCCGCAATCTTCTCTCTCAAGTTCTTCAAGCACGGCAATCCCGCATCTGTGGGGGTGCCTGGTCAGGCCCCTGCCTCATGATCCGGCTCGCGCCGTGTCCCCAACCTCATCGGGATGCACCCGGAGCATCTTCGGCGAGGTAGACCTCGATCAGCTCGTCGACGCTGCTTTCGGCGGTAAATCCGAGTTGCGCCGCGCGTTGCGGCGTAAAGGATTTCGGCCACCCGGCGACGATCTCCTCAATGACCTCGTCGCGGCGCCGATCGATCAAATCCGCCGCTTCGGGGCCGGCGGCACGGCGCAGCGCATCAATCTGGTCGGCAACGGTGGCGGCAACCCCTGGCATGGTGAGCGTGCGCCGGACACCGAGCGACGCTGTATCGAGCGTGGCGGCATGGATCAGGAAGCTGACGGCCGAACGCGGGCTCGCCAGCCAGTGCTTGACCGTTTCTTCGACCGGCAGAACGGCACGCTGGCCTGCGAGCGGTTCCCGCAGGATTCCGGAAAAGAAGCCCGATGCGGCGGCGTTCGGCGCGCCGGGGCGGATGACGATGGTCGGCAACCGAATTCCGATGCCGTCCACGAAGCCGCGGCGCGAATAGTCGGCAAGCAGAAGCTCCGATATCGCTTTCTGGACTCCGTAGCTGGTGAGGGGCGCCAGCACGTAATCGTCGGGAATGGGATCGGGAAACGGCGCGCCATAGACCGCGATCGACGAGGAGAAGACGAAACGGGGGACATAGGCTTGGCGACTGCCTTCCCGGCGGATCGCTTCCAGCAAGGCTCGGGTGCCGTCGAGATTGACCCGATAGCCGAGGTCGAAATTGCGCTCGGCTTCGCCGGAAACGATCGCGGCGAGATGGAAGATCACATCGGCCCGACCCGCCGCAAGTGCTGCCGCTGCGTCGCTTTCGGAAATATCGGCCGCCAGCGCTTCCGCCGGCACGGAGATGTCGGCGGGCACCGGCGGAGGCGTTACATCCACAAGGGTCATGCGCGTGATTGTATCGCCGCCGAGGGAACCGCTGCGCCCCAGTGTGGCGGCGAGCTTCCGGCCGATCATTCCTCCCGCGCCGATAATGAGAATATGCATCGTGTTTCGCCTCCCTGCGAACTACGAGAAGAGTAACTTGGTCGTCGTATAAATACGGGTTTCGTGGATTGCGAAGGCCGCGGCCGCAGCATCCGGGTCCCGCGTCTCCAGGCCGGCAAGGATCATCCGGTGATCGGCGATGCTGGTGGCGATGCTTCCGGGCTGCGATACGACGCGCCTTCGGTGGCTGAGAAGATAGGAATAGAGGTCGGCGGCCATATCAGCCAGCACCGCGTTGCCGCTGGAACGGTAGATAGCGGTGTGAAATTCCCGGTCACATATCAAAAAACGGACAGGATCGTCACAGGCGGCCTCCTGTGCTGCGATCGACTCGCGGAGATAATCAAGCGTCGAGGGCTCCATCTTGACCGCGGCAGCCCTGACGACCTGCGCTTCGATGAGAAGTCGCGCCTCATGAACATTGTCGAGACTGTAGGCCGCAATGTCGCGATACCGCGCAGCCTGGACAGCCAATTCGCCGACATCCTCCGATGCCACCACGGTTCGGGTCCCATGCGCGACGGAGAGAATCCCATGCGTGGAAAGGATGAGGATCGCGCCACGGACGGTCTCGCGGCTGACCGACAGCGCGGAAGCCAATTCGCGCTCGCTTGGCAAGGGATCGCCCACTTTGAGGATGCCCGTCGCTATGAAGGTCGCAATCTTCTGGACGACGAAGTCTTTCATCGACTTCTTCGGCGCTCCGCCGAGCGTCGCAACGTCGTCTTCGAGCATTGCTCGAACATCCATTGCTTTCCCCCTCCCCGCGCTCAGGTCTACTGGTCCGGTAAGTGGACCAGTAGACCTGAGCGCAAGAGGCTTGTCAATGCAGCACGTCATGATCGGCCGAGCATCCTCGCCTTGACGATGACCCCTTCCGCACGGTCATCCAGGCGTTATAGTATGGGGAAGCAAGAGCGAGCGTGATGACGGGACAAGATACAAGCCACCTCCTGGAACGGATGACGATCGTCGGTGATCTCGAGGCCGCCTCCTTTGTCCCCTGGATCCGGCGCCACGCCGCCAAGCTTGGGCTGTCGCACACCATCTCTCATACGAGTCCCATGCGGATCGAACTTGAGGTTGGCGGGCCGGAGGAGCTGATCGACATGATGGAGATGGGATGCTCTCTCGGGCCTATCGACGTATGGGTCGAGAGCATAGAACGCACGACGATCATCGGCGAAAGAGCCTAGTACCGGCTACCGTGTATTTTGCGCCGTGCATATTATTTACTCAATGTTGCCAATGCGAAATAATTATGCAAACCTGATAAGGTTGAGCGGAATTGCCTCGATGCGGAGGCGGGACGTGCTCGGCAAGCATATGATTTTGTTTGGGAACTCTAGTCATGCCATCCGCTACGACCGGCTTTTGGACGCCAGTCGCTCTGTCCCGGGATTTGCCAGCCGGCACCGTCATGCCGGCACGGACGGCAGCCGGATCGATTGCCCTGTGGCGCAGCGCTTCCGGGCGCATATCGGCATCGGCCGATCGCTGTCCGCATCGCGGCATGCGTCTGTCTCACGGCTTCGTGCGCGGCGAGGCGCTCTCCTGCATCTATCACGGCTGGAGTTATGGTCAGGCCGGAAACTGTCTCCGCATTCCGGCCCATCCAGGGCTGGCGCCACCGGAAACCATCCGCGTCGCCACCCATGACGTAGAGGAGGCGGACAACGTGATCTGGGTCGCCGTGGGCACGCCGGCTGCGAAGCCGCCGCGGCTTGAGGGCCTCATTCCCCTGCGATCGCTGACGGCGTTGGCCGGCATTGCGGCGATCGAGGCGGCTGCTGGCGCGAAGGCAAGTCCTGAAGGCTTGCTCGAGTTCAATGCAACAAGCGGGACCGTCTGTCTGCTATTATCCGCTCAGGAAGATGGACAGACGCTGATCCACGTGCTGCTGAAGCCGGACACCGGCCCCGCGGCGGGCATTGGCGCTTCGCGGGCCGCCGAGAGCCTGCGCCGCCGGGCCGAGGATCTTCAGAGGAAGGAGATCGGCCAATGACCATGCAGGCGATGACCGACGAATGGTATCCGGTCGGGCTCTTCAGCCAGCTCGACGGCGCTGGTCGCAGGACGGCACTGATGGGCGAGCCGATCGAAGTGGCGCGCGATGGCGACGGTAATGCCAAGGTGACGGGCGGCGACGGCCGTGTACTGCCGGTGCGCGTGCGTTACGGTCATATTTGGTCTTCCCTCGGCGCGCCGAAGAAGGAACTTTTCCCGATTCCCGAGGCCGACCAGCCCGGCCGCCGCTTCGTCGATGTCGGCGTGGTGCGGGTGCGCTGCTCGCCGCTGCGTGCGGTCGAGAATTTTCTCGACATCGCCCATTTCCCCTTCGTCCACACCGACATTCTCGGCGCGGAGCCGCACACCGAGGTTCAGAACTACAAGGTCGAGATCCGCGAGGAAGAAGACGAGGTCTGGGCGACGCAGGTGAAATTCTACCAGCCGCAGGCTGCCAAGTCGGCAAGCGGCGGCATCACCACGGAATATATGTACCGCGTGCCGGCACCGACCTGCTCCGTGCTTTACAAAACCTGCCCGCCGCGCCCGAGCGAATGGGATGTCATCACGCTTTTCGTGCAGCCGCTGGCCGAGGACCTCTGCGACGTCTGGCCATGGATGGCGCTCTTTGACGACGAGACCGCGATGACCGACCTCATCCACTTCCAGCAGACGATCTTTCTGCAGGACCGTTCGATCCTCGAAAATCAGATTCCGCGGCTGCTGCCGCTCGACCCCGGCATGGAAATCCCGACGCGGGCCGATCTGACATCGATCGCCTACCGGCGCTGGCTGAAGCGCCACAATTATACCTATGGCGCACAGCTGGTGGCGCAATGAAGCTCTACGACTACATTCTCTCGCCGAGCTGCTACAAGGTGCGCCTGATGGCGGCGCTGACCGGAGTGAAGCTGGAACTCCGCCCGGTCGATTTTCATCCCGGCGCCGAGCATCGCGACCCCGAGCTGCTTGCGCTCAATCCGGCAGGCTCGATTCCGATCCTGGAGGATGGCGACCTGATCCTGACCGAATCCTCGGCCATTCTCGTCTATCTCGCCGCCAAGGCAGCACCCGAATGGCTCAGCAGCGGCAGGGCCGAGGAAGCAGCGCGGGTGCAGCAATGGCTGTCGTTCTCCGGCCGGCTGACGGCAAGCCTCGGGGCAGCGCGGCTTCACGAAATGCTGCTGCGGCCGGGCGATATCGGCGCGCTGCAGGCCCAGGGCATCGCCGCGCTTCGCGAACTTGAGGCCGGGCTTGTCGAGCAGGGCCTTCGCGGCATGCGTTTCCTCGCAGCCGACCGGCCGACAATTGCCGATATCGCCTGCTTCCCCTATGTGGCGCTGGCCCCCGATGGCGGTGTCATACTGGATTCCTATCCCGCCATCCGGCTCTGGTCCCGCGCGCTGCGCGCCCTCGACAACTTCATCGAGATGCCAGGCATTCACCGGCTGCACGAATTGAAGCCCGAACCCCAGATCGAACCGGGCGAGGCGTGATGATGGCCGGCTACCTCCTGAAGAATTGCGCGGCCGTGATCGTCGACGAGGGCAAGGGACCGGTCGTCCATCGCAATGTCGATCTGCTGACCAGCGGCCCAGAGATCGTGGCGATCGGCGAAAATCTCGCGGCGGACGCACTGCCTCCCGGCACGACCGTTCAAGATGCTGCCGGCTGGTTCGTCTATCCAGGCTTGGTCAACACCCATCATCACTTCTTCCAGTGCTTCGTGCGCAACCGCGCCGATCTCGACTGGACGAAGCTCTCGGTGATCGAGTGGCTCGACCGCATCTACCCGATCTTTTCTCAGCTCAACGAGGAGTGCTTTTACCACTCCTCCGTCACCGCGATGGCCGAGATGATCAAGCATGGCTGCACCACGGCCTTGGATCACCAGTATAATTTCCCCCGGCATGCCGGGAAGCGGCTGATCGATCGCCAGTTCGAAGCGGCCGAGCTGCTCGGCATGCGTTTCCATGCCGGCCGCGGCGGCAACACCCTGCCGAAGTCGGAAGGCTCGACCATTCCCGACGAGATGCTGGAAACGACGGACGAATTCATCGCCGACTGCGCTCGGCTGATCGAGACCTATCACGATACCAGCCGCTTCAGCATGCGCCAGGTCGTGGTCGCGCCCTGCCAGCCGGTGAACTGCTACCGTGAGACGTTCGTGGAATCGGTGGCATTGGCGCGTGATCGCGGGGTCATGATGCACACGCATGTCGGCGAGGGCGAAAGTCCGGTCATTCAGGCGCGTCACGGCATGCGCACGGTCGACTATCTGGAAGAACTCGGCTTTGCCGGACCCGACGCCTTCTATGCCCATTGCTGGGAGTTGACCCACGACGAACTCAGGAAGATGGCGGCCAGTGGCACCGGGGTGGCGCACTGCCCGGAACCCGTCTATCTGGTCGGCGCAGAAGTCACCGATATTCCCGCCATGGCCGCTTTCGGCCTGCGCGTCGGCCTCGGCTGCGACGGTGCTGCCTCCAACGACAATTCCAACCTGATGCACTGCCTGCACTCCGCCTACATGCTGCAGTGCCTCGTCTCCTCCACCCGCACCCACCCCGTGCCGCCGCCGGTCGATTTCCTCGGCTACGGCACGTCAGGGGGTGCCAGCCTGCTCGGCCGGCGCGATATCGGCCGACTGGCGCCCGGCATGGCCGCCGACCTGTTTGCGATCGACACCCGCCGCATGGATTATGTCGGCACGCGGCACGACCCGCTGAGCCTGATTGCCCGCGTCGGCATCGGCCTGGCGACCGACATAACCATGATCAATGGCCGCATCGTCTGGCAGAAGGGCGAATTCCCCGGGCTCGACGAGGCCAAGCTGGCTGCCGAAGCGGAAGCTGCCCTATCCGCCGTGAAATTCTAGAAAACCAAAAGAGGGAACTGAGACCATGACCAAACTGACCCGCAGAAACCTGATGACGGCCGCTGCCGCCACCGGCCTTGCCGGTGTGCTCGGCAGCCGCCTTGCTTTGGCCGCCGACGCGCCGCTCGGCATCACGCTCGTCGTCCCTTCGCCGATCGGCGATGTCGGCTGGGGACATGCACTGGCCGCCGGCCTCGAGCCGATCAAGGCGGCTTACGGCGACAAGGTGAAGGTCACCGTGCTTGAGAATATTGCTGAAGGCCCGGATGCCGACCGCATCATGAACAAGACCGTCGCCGATGGAAACAAGTTCCTGGTCGCCGGCTCTTTCGGCTATCAGAACGGCGCCCTGCAGATCGCCCGCCGTGATCCGAGCGTCACGGTTCTGCATGCTTCCGGCTTCCAGGTCGCTCCGAACTTCTCGCCATTCGCCGCCAAATATTTCCAGGGCACCTATCTGCTCGGCATGGCAGCGGCAGCGCTTTCCAAGACCGGCAAGCTCGGCTCCGTGTCGGCCTTTGCCATCCCCGAGCTCATCACATCCATCAATGCCTTCACGCTCGGCGCCCGGGCCGTCAAGCCCGACATCGAAGTCTCGGTCGTCTGGGTCAACTCCTGGTTCGACCCGGCCAAGGAGCAGGAAGCCGCCAAGGCGCTGATTGCGCAGAAGTGCGACGTGATCTTCTCCAACGCCCAGGACACGCCGTCCGTCATCTCGGCCTGCGAGGAAGCCGGCGTCTATGCCTTCAACCTCAATTCTTCGATGAAGAAATATGCGCCGAAGACCTATCTTGGCTGCGTCGCGACGGATTGGTCGCCGTTCTTCAAGGCGTCGGTCGATGCCCATCTCGCCGGTACCTTCAAGGGGGCCAATGCGTTCCTCGGCGTCGCCGACAAGGTCGTCGAAGTGGTCGACTGGAATTCGGATATTCCGGCTGACGTCATGACCAAGATCAAGGAGATCGAGGCAAAGATCGCCGACGGCAGCTTCTCGCCCTTCACCGGGCCGATCGCCAAGGCCGACGGCAGCGAAGGTGTCGCATCCGGCGCGACCTTGGCCGACCCCGAGATCATCGCCATGAATTGGCACGTCAAGGGCGTGTCCACGCCGCTGCCGAAATAAGTCATGACGACCCCGCTCCTGTCGCTGCGCGGCATTTCGAAGAGCTACGGCCAGATTCACGCCAACCAGGCCATCGATCTGGACGTGGCTCCGCAATCGATCCATGCGATTCTCGGAGAAAATGGCGCGGGAAAATCGACGCTGATGAAGCTGATCTACGGCGTCGAGCAACCGGATGACGGAGACGTCGTCTGGGAAGGAAAACCCTTGCGCCTCGCCTCTCCGGCGGAGGCAAGGCGCAACGGTATCGGCATGGTATTCCAGCATTTTTCGCTGTTCGAGACCCTGACCGTCCTGGAGAATATTCGGCTGGTCGTGCCGGGCCGCAAGGCTGAGCTCAAGGAACGCATCCGGACGCTTGGACGGGAATTCGGCCTTGAAGTCGACCCGCTCGCCCATGTGCATGCGCTGTCCGTCGGCGAGCGGCAACGGGTGGAGATCATCCGAAGCCTGATGACCGATCCAAAGCTGCTGATCCTCGACGAGCCCACCTCCGTCCTGCCGCCGCAACTGGTGGAGAAGCTGTTCGACACGCTGCGCCGGCTGCGCGACGGCGGCGTTTCCATCCTGTTGATCTCCCACAAGCTCGAGGAAATCCGGGCGATCTGCGACCGGGCGACCATTCTGCGCGGCGGTCGCGTGACCGGGAATGTCGACCCGCGTGAACATGATGCCCATGACCTTGCCCGCATGATGATCGGCCGCGACATGCCCGAACCCTTGTCGGCGCTGCCGCTGTCCGGCGGGGAAAAGCGGCTGGAGATCATCGGTCTGGACTATCAGCCGGACGATCCCTTTGCGGTGTCGCTCTCCGGCATCAGCCTCGAAGTGCATGCCGGTGAAATTCTGGGGATCGCCGGTATTTCGGGCAACGGCCAAAGCGAGCTTGCCGCGTTGATCTCGGGCGAGACGGTGCTGGGGCGCGACCAACGCGACCGGATCTACATGATGGGGATGGATGTCGGCAGGCTCGATGCCGCGGCGCGACGGACGCTCGGATTCGCCTTCGTTCCGGAAGATCGGCTCGGGCGCGGCGCCGTGCCCGAAATGTCGCTCGTCCTCAACAGCCTGCTGACGGCCCATCCGCTCAAGCTTTTACGCCATGGTCTCCTCGACAAGGCGCGGGCGACGGCGTTCACCGAGGATTGCATCCGTCAGTACGATGTCCGCACGCCCGGCCCGGATGCGGAAGCCGGGACGCTTTCCGGCGGCAATCTGCAGAAATTCATCGTCGGCCGGGAAATCATGCTGGCTCCCAAATTGCTGTTCGTGGCGCAGCCGACCTGGGGCGTCGATATCGGCGCCGCATCCGCCATCCGCAGCCGTCTGGTCGCATTGCGCAATCAGGGCATGGCGATCCTTGTTATTTCCGAAGAGCTGGAAGAACTGTTCGAGCTCTGCGATTCCATCCAGGTGCTGCATCACGGCCGGCTCAGCCCGCCGCTAAAAACGCGGGACACACAGCCCGAAGAGATCGGCCGATACATGATCGGGGCACAAGCCTCACCCGAGAAAGTCCGTCTATGAGCGCTTGGTCCCCTGCTTTCGTTCCCACCCTGGTGCGCCGGGAGCGCGCCTCGCTTGCCGCGAGCCTGCTTGCGCCCGTCTTGGCGCTTGTCATAGCGATCGCGCTCAACCTCGGCCTTTACATCCTGATGGGCCGTGACCCGATCGCGGTCGTCTACGCGATGCTTTTCGAGCCCTTCCTCTCCTGGGCGTCATTTTCGGAAGTGCTCTTAAAGGCAGGCCCGCTCCTGCTGATCGCCCAGGGACTGGCGATCGGCTTTCGCGCCAAGGTCTTCAATATCGGCGCCGAAGGCCAGTTCATTCTCGGCGCGATCTTCGCCTCGGCCATTCCGGTCTGGTTTCCCCAGGCAACGGGCCAGTGGATCTGGCCGGCGATGCTGCTGCTCGGCGCCATCGGCGGCGCGCTCTGGGCCTCTCTCACTGCCTTCTGGCGCGTGCGCCTCAACGCCAACGAGATCCTCGTTTCGCTGATGCTGAGCCTCGTTGCGGCGCAGCTGCTGAACTATCTGCTGCTCGGCCCCTGGAAGGATCCGAACGGCTTCAACTTCCCCCAGTCGGTGATGTTCCAGTATGATGCGATGGTCCCGACCCTGATTTCCGGGACCCGCCTCAACGTCTCTTTCCTGATTACGCTCGCTTTGTCGGTTGCCGCCTGGGTCTTCATGCAGAAGAGCTTCATCGGCTACAAGCTGCAGGTCGGCGGCTTGGCGCCGCGGGCTGCCGGCTATGCCGGCTTCAAGGAGGGTTGGGCAATCTGGCTGTCGCTGCTGATCGGCGGCTTTGCCGCCGGTCTTGCCGGTGCTGCCGAAGTCGCCGGTCCGCTCGGCCAGCTGCAGCGTTCGGTCGCGAGCGGTTATGGCTATGCGGCCATCATCGTCGCCTATCTCGGTGGCCTGCACCCGATCGGCATCGTGGTCTCGGCGCTGGTCATGGCGGTCATCTATATCGGTGGCGACAATGCCATGGTCTCGGCCGGCCTGCCGATCGCCGCCGTCCGCGTCTTCCAAGGCAGTCTGCTGCTCGCCTATCTCATCGCCGTCGCCTTCGTGCGCTACCGCTTGGAATGGCGCCGCGCCGCCCACCGGAGCCCGTCATGAACGCCATCGAGTTCATTCTTGCCGGCATGCTTGCGGCCGCGACACCGTTTCTTCTCGCAGCCCTCGGCGAACTGGTGGCCGAGCGCGCCGGCGTCCTCAACCTCGGGGTCGAGGGATTGATGGCCTTCGGCGCCGTGCTCGCCTTCATCGTCGTCTATCAGGGCGGCGGACATCTCCTGGGCTTCGTCGTCGCCGGGTTCGGCGGCGCTGTCCTTTCCCTGCTTTTCGCCTTCGTCACGCTGGGATTCCGGGCAAACCAGGTGGCGGCGGGCCTTGCCATCGGCATTCTCGGTCAGGGCCTCTCGGCGCTTTTCGGCAAGACCTATGAAAGCCTCACCGTCAGAGGACTTCCGAAGCTCGCCCTTCCCGGACTTTCGGAACTGCCGGTTATCGGCGGCCTTTTCGTCCAGGACATCGTCGTGTGGATTTCGCTCGCGGCGACGCTTACTCTCTGGGCGATGTTTGCCTACACCAAGCTCGGTCTCATCGTCCGCGCTGTCGGCGAGAACCCAAAGGCCGCGCATGCCATCGGTTATCCGGTCATCTCAGTCCGCGTCCTCGCCATCGCCTTCGGCGGCGCGATGGCGGGCTTCGCCGGCGCCTATGCGTCGGTGGTCTACACCCCGCTCTGGGCCGATGGGATGATCGCCGGCCGCGGCTGGATCGCCATCGCCCTTGTCGTCTTCGGGACTTGGCTCACCGGCCGTATCTTCCTCGGCGCCTGCCTCTTCGGGGCAGTCTCGCTGATGGGGCTTGCAGCCCAGGCAACCGGACTGGATGTTCCCTCGCAGCTGCTGTCGAGCCTGCCCTATCTTGTCACGATCATCGTGCTCGGCATCATCTCCGCCGACCGTCGCCTGCTGAAACTGAACGGCGTTGCTTCGCTCGGCGAACCATTCGAGCGATAAAGACGCACGGCGCTGCTATCTGCCGGCGAAGATGGTCAGCCGCGATCGAGCTTCTTTCCGCCGCGCGCTTCGAATTGGACGAGCAGCGACTTGAGTTCGATCTCGCGAACGCGGCGTGCCGCTTCATCCGGGCTGACCCATTCGAGGATACGCTGGCCCCGCTCCTTGAAATCGCCGCTGATATCAGTGACTTCAATCTGAAACATGTCGACGATACAGGGGGCCACATCGCCATTGTCGAGTTCTTTCAGATAGGTATAACGGCCGACCGGCTTCTTCTTCACCACCCCGCGCACGCCTGCCTCCTCCCACGCCTCGATTGCCGCTGCTTCGAAAGGCTTTTTCCCTTTCATCGGCCATCCTTTTGGGATGACCCAGCGTGCGCTCTCACGCGATGTGATCACCAGGATTTCGATCGCGGATCCGGCATCGCCGTAGCGAAAGCAAAGAGCGCCGTACTGTTGACGGAATGCACCGGCGAACAGCGTTTCAGGAACAGCAGCGAGCTGCCGTAGCAGTGGCTGGGACTTGTCCGGTCGGGGCTTCCTGCTTTTCTTGCTCGGCGTCATAGTAGATGAATTACCGAATTTGCATGTTGCTTCAATTGCCTGAGCGTGTTTATGACAGATTTATGACAATCGGCCGCACGAGGAAGGTTCCCAGGCATGATGAGCATTTTTCGCAAGCTGATGCCACGGGAAGACAGATTCTTCGACATGTTTTCCAAGCACTCGAAGACCGTCGTTGCCGCGGCCTACGCCCTCGACCAACTCCTGAAGGGCAATGACGTCGAGAAAAACTGCGAACGTATCGTCACATTGGAAGACGAGGCCGACGACATCACGCGTGACGTTCTTCTTGCCGTTCGCCGAAGCTTCATCACGCCCTTCGACCGGGGAGACATCAAGGACCTTATCCAGTCGATGGATGATTCGATCGACATGATGCACAAGACAGTCAAGACGATCCGCTTGTTCGAGCAATCCAGCTTCGATCCGCTCATGCAGGAGATGGGCAGCGAAATCGTCAAGGCGGCAAATCTTGTCGCGGAAGCGATACCCCTGCTCGACAGATTGGGGGCCAATGCGCAGCGTCTCGCCGCCATCGCGGAGGAAGTCACCCGAGTGGAGGGACGTTCCGATGAGCTCCACGACCAGGGTCTGAAGGATCTGTTCTTGCGTCATGGCGCCAGCGGCAATGCGATGGCCTACATGATCGGCAGCGAAATCTACGGAGAGCTGGAGAAAGTCGTCGACCGCTTCGAGGATGTCGCCAACGAGATCAGCGGCATTCTCATCGAGAACGTCTGATGGATGCCTCCCTCGCTCTGCCGCTGCTGGTCGGCCTTATCGTCGTCGCTTTGTTCTTCGACTTTCTCAACGGCCTTCATGATGCGGCCAATTCCATTGCCACGATCGTCTCGACCCGCGTCCTGCGGCCGCAGTATGCGGTCGCCTGGGCGGCGTTCTTCAATTTCATTGCTTTCCTGTTCTTCGGCTTGCATGTCGCCGAGACGCTGGGGACCGGCATCATCGATCCCGCGATCGTCTCGCCCCAACTGATCTTCGCCGCGCTCATGGGCGCCATCATCTGGAATATCCTCACCTGGATTTTCGGGATTCCATCGAGTTCGTCGCATGCGCTTGTCGGTGGGCTGGTGGGGGCCGGTCTGGCAAAGGTTGGCTTCAGCTCGATCGTCTGGAATGGTCTCCTAAAGACGGTCGGCGCCATTTTCCTTTCACCAGCCATCGGCTTCCTGCTTGCGCTGGTGCTGGTACTCGCCGTCTCCTGGTTGTTCGTCCGGCAGACGCCGTTTGCGGTGGATCGGACCTTTCGCATCATGCAGTTCGTGTCCGCTTCGCTCTATTCGCTCGGCCACGGCGGAAACGATGCGCAGAAGACGATGGGCATCATCGCGGTGCTCCTGTTCAGCCAGGGATATCTCGGCCCGACATTCTACGTGCCGTTCTGGGTGGTCATTACCTGCCAGTCAGCAATGGCTCTCGGTACGCTGTTTGGCGGATGGCGGATCGTTCATACCATGGGGTCGAAGATCACCCGGCTCAACCCCATGCAAGGTTTCTGCGCGGAGACGGGCGGAGCGCTGACGCTGTTCGGAGCGACGTGGCTTGGTATTCCCGTTTCGACGACGCATACCATCACCGGAGCAATCGTCGGAGTGGGCGCGGCTCGCCGTGTTTCCGCCGTGCGCTGGGGATTGGCCGGCAACATCGTGATCGCTTGGATCGTCACGATGCCGGCGGCGGCAGCAATATCCGCAGCGTTCTACGGACTCGTATCTTTGCTGCACTGAATGAGGTGAGAGCGAAGGCTATCGCCACGCATTACCCCTCTCCTGTTGAGCTTTGCCGCTGGAAAGACATCCATCCGGCCAGCTGCATCGCGGCTTTAATGTTGCGTGCACTGCACAAATAGAGCGCTTCCATGGCTGTGACTATCGTGGCAATCGCACAAAATGGAAGCAGAAAACGATAGCGCCCAAGAAATAGGCAATCGTTAATTCTTGGCATTTCTCCTTTTGCTTCATGCTGTTACCAACTCCTCTCGAAATTGGCACGCTGCTTGCACGTTCTTAGATGCACCGGTCAACGGCGACCGGGGCGGATAGGCGCGGCATAAGCGCCTGCATTAGACACCGACGTCGCAAGGTCTTTGCAATCCGGGATCTCTCATCCCTTGGACGCAATTTCCGGCGGCGTTTTTTTGTGTCCAAATTCAGCCAGCAGAGGGAACCTGCGCATGACAAAAAATTCGACGACTGGGATTTCGACAACCGGCATGACCCGCCGCGGCATGCTCAAGACGACTGCAGCGGCTGCCCTCATCGGCGCCGTCAAGACTGCCTTTCCATCGGGCGCCTTCGCAGCCGGAGCAGGGCCCGAGGTGAAAGGTGTCAAGCTCGGCTTTATCGCGCTCACCGATTCCGCACCGCTGATCATCGCCAAGGAAAAGGGCTTTTTCGACAAGCATGGCCTTCCGGAAGCGGATGTGGCCAAACAGGCGTCCTGGGGTGCGACCCGCGATAATCTCGTGCTGGGCGGCGCGGCCAATGGCATCGACGGCGCCCATATTCTCTCGCCGCTCCCCTATCTCATGCACACCGGCAAGGTGACGCAGAACAATAAGCCGGTGCCGATGGCAATCCTCGCCCGGCTCAACCTCGACAGCCAGGGCATTTCCGTCGCCAAGGAATATGCCGAAACCGGCGTGCAGCTCGATGCCTCTAAGCTGAAGGCCGCCTTCGAGAAAAAGAAGGCGGAAGGCAAGGAGATCAAGGCCGCGATGACCTTCCCGGGCGGCACCCATGACCTCTGGATCCGTTACTGGCTCGCCGCCGGCGGCATCGATCCGAACAAGGACGTTTCGACCATCGTCGTGCCGCCGCCGCAGATGGTTGCCAATATGAAGGTTGGCAACATGGACGTCTTCTGTGTGGGCGAACCGTGGAACGAGCAGCTCGTCAACCAGGGCATCGGCTTCACCGCCGCCACCACCGGCGAGCTCTGGAAGGGCCATCCCGAAAAAGCGCTCGGGCTGCGCGCCGACTGGATCGAAAAGAATCCCAATGCTGCCAAGGCGCTGCTGATGGCTGTCATGGAAGCTCAGCAATGGTGCGAAAGCATGGACAACAAGGCGGAGATGGCCGACATTCTCGGCAAGCGCCAGTGGTTCAACGTTCCGACCAAGGACGTGCTCGGCCGCCTCAAGGGCGATATCAATTATGGCAACGGCCGCGAGGTCAAGGCCACCGACCTCTACATGAAGTTCTGGAAGGACGGTGCCTCCTACCCGTTCAAGAGCCACGATACCTGGTTCATGACGGAAAACATCCGCTGGGGAAATCTGCCGGCGAGCACCGACGTCAAGGCGCTGGTCAACCAGGTGAATCGCGAAGACATCTGGCGCGGGGCCGCCAAGGATCTCGGCGTCGCGGCGGCCGATATTCCCGCGTCGTCGTCTCGCGGCAAGGAGACTTTCTTCGACGGCAAGGTCTTCGACCCTGAAAATCCCTCCGCCTATCTCGACAGCCTTTCGATCAAGGCCGTCGCCTGACCCGCTCCGGCGCGCGATCGGCGCGCCGGCCTTTCATTCGTATGAGGAGCGCGTCGATGTCCGCCCTGGCAAATAAACAAAATCCCTCCACGGTCGCCTCTGCCAAGCCGGCGGCAAAGGTTCTGCCATTTTCCGGCAAGCATGGATCGCGGATCGATTTTCGTCGAGCGGCGCTGACCGCACTTCGCAATGTCGTTCCGCCGGCCGTGGTGCTGGCGCTCATCCTGCTCGTCTGGCAGGTGCTCTGTTCATCGACGGATGCGTCCTTGCCCTCGCCGCATCAGGTCTGGCAGGAGAGCTACGACCTGATCGCCTATCCGTTCTTCAACTACGGCTCCCAGGATATCGGGCTTGGCTGGCGCGTGCTCGTTTCGCTGCAGCGCGTCGTGTATGGCTTTGGCCTTGCCGCAGTCGCCGGCGTCATCATCGGGGCGATCATCGGTCAGTCGATCTGGGCGATGCGCGGCCTCGATCCGATCTTCCAGGTGCTGCGCACGGTCCCGCCGCTCGCCTGGCTGCCGCTGTCGCTGGCAGCCTTCCAGGATTCCAATCCTTCGGCAATCTTCGTGATCTTCATCACGTCGATCTGGCCTGTCATCATCAACACCGCCGTCGGCGTCCGCAATATCCCGCAGGACTACCGCAACGTCGCCGAAGTGCTGCGCCTCAACCAGTTCGAGTTTTTCTGGAAGATCATGCTGCCTTCGGCATCGCCCTATATCTTCACCGGCCTCAGGATCGGCGTCGGCCTCTCCTGGCTCGCCATCGTCGCGGCCGAAATGCTGACGGGCGGCGTCGGCATCGGCTTCTTCATCTGGGACGCATGGAACTCGTCGCGCCTTCCGGACATCATCGTCGCGCTCGCCTATATCGGCATCGTCGGCTTCGCCCTTGACAAGCTGGTGGCTGCGCTCGGCAAACTCGTCACCCGCGGCGCCATGGCCAACTGAGGAACGCACCTATGAACGCCTATCTCAAACTCGACCATATCGACAAACATTTCGATCGGGGCGGCGTGCGCGCCGAGGTGCTGAAGGACATCAACCTGACGATTTCCGAGGGTGAATTCGTCTCGATCATCGGCCATTCCGGCTGCGGCAAGTCTACCCTGCTCAACCTGATTGCCGGCCTGACTCCGGTATCGGCAGGCGCCGTGCTGCTTGAAAACCGCGAGGTCAACGAACCGGGTCCGGAACGCGCCGTCGTCTTCCAGAACCATTCGCTGCTGCCCTGGCTGACGGTCTACGAGAACGTCAATCTCGCCGTCACCAAGGTCTTCAGCCGAACAAAGACCAAGGCCGAGCGACACGACTGGGTCATGGCCAACCTCGACCTCGTGCAGATGGCGCATGCCAGGGATAAGCGGCCTTCGGAAATATCAGGGGGCATGAAACAGCGCGTCGGCATTGCACGCGCGCTGTCAATGGAGCCGAAGATCCTGTTGCTGGACGAGCCTTTCGGCGCGCTCGACGCGCTGACCCGCGCCCATCTTCAGGACGCGGTGATGGAAATCCACGCCCGGCTTGGCAATACGATGGTGATGATCACCCATGACGTCGACGAAGCGGTATTGTTGTCCGATCGCATCGTCATGATGACCAATGGCCCGGCGGCCCGGATCGGTGAAGTGCTCGATGTGACCATGTCTCGTCCGCGCCATCGCATCGAACTCGCCTCCGATCGGACATATCTCAAATGCCGCGAGGCCGTGCTGAAGTTCCTCTACGAACGTCACCGTTTCGTCGAAGCCGCGGAGTAGACGCCGCGAAACAACTGGAGCGTTTGGTTGTCGTAGCCTTGTGTCTTGTAGCGGGGGCGGCGCCTGATTTCAGGCGCCGCGTCCTCTCTACTCCCCTGCCGTTGCAAATACCGCGCTGGCATCACTGACAATTTCCACATGGGAATAGGCCGCCTGCCCCGCGGCCGCGGCGTCCGCGCGCATGATCGCGGTCACGATCCGGCCGTGCTCCTCATAGGATTTTGCCAAGCGCCCCGGCAAACGGAACTGTGCCCGTCGAAAAGGTGCCAGCCGCGCCCTGGTCTGCGTCACCATCTCGAAGACATGATCATTATGCGCACCTCGATAAAGCCGGGTGTGGAATTCGGTATTGTGAGCCGAATATTCCTCTTCGGCGCCGGCATGCACCAGCCTCACCGATGCCCGATGCTCCAACTCCAGCGCGCGCCGCTCATCGACCGTCATGCGCTCGGCCGACAGCCTGGCGCAGATTGCTTCAAGCTCCGCCATCGCCTCGAACATCGAATGCAGATAGGCCTCGGTGACATTGGTCACGAGGGCACTGCGGTTTGGCTCGCGGACGACCAATCCCATGGCGCCCAGCTCACGCAAGGCCTCGCGTACCGGCGTGCGCGAAACCTCGAAACGAACCGCGAGCGACACCTCGTCCAACTTCGCGCCCGGCAGGATTTCACCTGTGACGATCATGTCGGAAATCGCCCGCACCATCTGTTCGACGGTAGTTCCGGTGCGGATCACTTCTCTGCGCCTAGTCTGCTTCACAATACGAATCTGCTCACATCAACACTCTGCATACAGATGCCGTCCGAGACTCGATAAGTCAAATCGAGCAGGGAAGATATTGTTAAATTTTCGCTTTCTGATGAATAAGAGAGCTTGGCCTGCGCGAAGTATCAGCAATCACGCACTCACGATGACCAAGAAATACCTGTTGATTACTTTTTGCGCAAGAAATCGATCAATCTGCATGCACTTTTCGGAGTGTGCATTTTGCAGAAACAAATAAATTATAAAAAACAATAGATTGATTTCTGGCACGCACATTGCATGCACTTTTCTGTACCCGTTCGAAACCGGCCCAGCGCCGCAAGGAGCATTCCGATGACCAAACTCCTTTCCATGAACCGCCGCAATTTCCTTCAGGCTTCCGCCGCCGGTGCGCTCGCCGGCGCCATGCCGGGCCTGATCGGCTCTCCCGCCGCAGCCCAGACCGCGCTGACCGTCGGCTTCATCTATGTCGGCCCCAAAGACGACTACGGCTACAACCAGGCGCATGCGGAAGGTGCCGCCGTGGTCAAGGCGCTGCCGGGCGTGACGCTGGTCGAAGAAGAGAATGTGCCGGAAACCGTCGATGTCCAGAAGACCATGGAGTCGATGATCAATCTCGACGGTGCGACCCTGCTCTTTCCGACATCCTTCGGCTATTTCGATCCCCACATGCTGGCCATGGCCGCCAAATATCCCGATATCCAGTTCCGCCATTGCGGCGGCCTCTGGCAGGAAGGCAAGAACCCCGCCAATACCGGCTCCTATTTCGGCTATATCTTCCAGGGCCAGTATCTGAACGGCATCGCCGCCGGTCATGCGACGAAGAGCAAAAAGATCGGCTTCGTCGCCGCCAAGCCGATCCCGCAAGTTCTGCAGAACATCAACGCCTTCCTGCTTGGCGCGCGCACGGTCGATCCCGCTATCACCTGCCAGGTGATCTTCACCGGTGAATGGTCGCTCGCCGTCAAGGAAGCCGAAGCCACCAATGCGCTGGTCGATCAGGGCGCCGACGTCATCACCTGCCACGTCGACAGCCCCAAAGTGGTCGTCGAGACGGCGGCCGGCCGCGGCGCCTTCGTCTGCGGCTATCACGCCAATCAGAGCCCGCTTGCTCCCGAAAAATACCTCACCGGCGCCGAATGGGCCTGGGGCAACGTCTACAGCGATTTCGTCAAGAAGGCGCAGGCCGGCGAAAAGCTCGGCAACTTCGTGCGCGGCGGCCTGAAGGACGGCTTCGTGAAGATGAGCGCGCTTGGCCCCGCCGTGTCGGCGGAGGGCCGCAAGGCTTTCGAAGCCACGCAGGCGGAGATGATGAAGGGTGGCTTCTCGGTCTTCAAGGGCCCGTTGAAGGACAATAAGGGCGACACCGTCGTGGCTGCCGACAAGAGCTACGCCGAAGATGCGATCGAGCTCGAGAGCATGAATTACCTGGTTGAGGGCGTCGTCGGGTCCACGGCGTAAACCGCGAAGGGAGAAGCGCCATGACCATCGAGGCCAATGATCCCGCACTCGCCATCGCGGAAAAACCGGCTTCGCTGCGCCCCGTCCTCGAATGGATCGCGCGGCGAGCCGAACCTGTCGTCATCGGCCTTGCGGCCATACTGATCGGTCTTGCGCTCTTCTCCCTCTTCATCCTGGCGGTCGGCAAGTCGCCGGTCACCCTCTTCCAACTGATGTATACCGGCGGCTTCGGCAGCTGGTTTTCGGTGCAGAACAGCTTAAGCCGCGCCGCACCCCTTCTCCTGACGGCGCTCTGCGTCGCCCTGCCCGCCCGTCTCGGCCTCGTCATCATCGGCGGGGAAGGAGCGGTCGTGCTGGGCGGCGTTGCGGCCGCAGCCATGGCTCTGCCGCTTGCCGGCACCGCGCCTGTCTTCCTCACCCTCATTCTGATGGCGATCGCCGCCATGGTGGTCGGCGGCATCTGGATCGGCCTTGCCGGTTTCCTGCGCCACTACCGCGGCGTCAACGAAACCATCTCGTCGCTGCTGCTATCCTATATCGCCATTGCCCTGATGAACCAGTTCGTCGAAGGGATGCTCCGCGATCCTGCAAGCCTCAACAAGCCGTCGACCAGGCCGTTGCCGGCGGACTATATGCTCGGCAAGATTCCCGGCATGGACGTGCATTGGGGTCTCGTCATCGGCATCCTCGCCTGCATTGTGTCCTGGATCGTGATCGAGGCGACGAGCTACGGTTTTGCCGCCCGCATCGCCGGCGGCAACGTGCGCGCCGCCCAGATCCAGGGACTTCCTGTGGGCAAACTGATCGCGGGATTTACCGCACTTGCCGGCAGCTTTGCCGGTCTGGCGGGCATGATTGAAGTGGCGGCGGTGCAGGGAAGCGCCAACGCCTCGCTTGCCGCCGGCTACGGTTATACCGGCATCCTCGTCGCCTTCCTCGCCAGGCACAATCCGCTGGCGATCATTCCGGTCGCGATCCTGCTCGGCGGCATCGACGCCTCGGGCGGCCTCATCCAGCGGCGCATGGGCCTGCCGGATGCGACGGTTCTGGTGCTGCAGGGGACGCTCTTCATCGTCATTCTCTTCTGCGAGACCTTCTACGGCCGCTTCAAGATCTTCAATCCCGACCTCTGGAAAAGGAGCCTCTGATGGAAGAGACAGGCATCGGCATCTGGGGCGTGCCGCTGGCGATCTTCGCGGGCGCCATCCGCGTGTCCACACCATTCATTTTCGTCAGCCTCGGCGAGACGATCACCGAGCGCTCCGGCCGCATCAATCTCGGCCTGGAAGGCACGCTGGTCTTCGGCGCCATGACGGCCTATGCGGTGGCCGTCATCACCGGCTCGCCGACCCTCGGTGTGCTCGCCGCCATGATGGCGGGGGCGATGTTCGGCCTTATCCACGGCTGGATCTGCAAATTCCCGAAGGTCAACGACATCGCCATCGGCATCGCGATGATGCAGTTCGGTCTCGGCATGGCGTTTTTCCTCGGCAAATCCTTCATCCAGCCGGTGGCGCCGAAACTGCCCTCGATTGCGCTCGGCGGTTGGTCGAGCACTCCGCAGATCCAGGCGGCACTGAATATCAACGTGCTGTTCTTCATCGGCGCAGCGCTGGCTCTCTTCCTGTTCTGGGCCTTCAAGAACACCCGCATCGGCCTGATCCTGCGCGTTGTCGGCGACAGCACCGACGCGGCCCGAGCCATGGGCATCGACCCGGACCGGGTTCGCCTGCTGGCTACCGCCGCTGGCGGCTCGCTGGCGGCGATCGGCGGCGCCTATCTGTCGCTCTACTATCCGGGCTCATGGAACGAAGGCATCTCGTCGGGCCAGGGCCTGATGGCCGTGGCGCTCGTGATCTTTGCCCGCTGGAACCCGATCGGCTGCTTTCTCGCTGCCCTGCTTTTCGGCGGCGCCGGCGCGCTCGGCCCGGCGCTGCAATCGGTCGGCGTCACGCAAGGCTACTATCTCTTCTACGCGGCACCTTACGTGCTCACCCTCGTCATCCTGATCGCCACGTCCTCGCCCACCCGCTCGCTCGCCGGTGCGCCGGGCGCGCTGTCGCTTACGAAATAACGGAGCTTGCCGATGAACGGACTTGGCGGCCTCAACAAATCCGAACACGGTGTGGGTATCGGCCTGGTACAGCTCCAGCTGCCGGTGACGGTCACCAAAGCGGATCTGGCAAAACAGACGCAGGTGATCGTCGATCTGGTGGCCAAAGCGCGGCGCAACCAGCCGGGCATGGACCTCGTCGTCTTTCCAGAATATGCGCTGCACGGCCTCTCCATGGACATCAATCCGGAGATCATGTGCACGCTCGACGGGCCGGAGGTCGCGGCCTTCAGGAAGGCCTGCAGGGACAATGCGATCTGGGGCTGCTTCTCGATCATGGAGCTGAACCCTGGCGGCATGCCCTACAATTCCGGCATCGTCATCGACGACCAAGGCGAGTTGAAGCTCTATTACCGCAAGATGCATCCCTGGATCCCCGTCGAGCCCTGGGAGCCCGGCGATCTTGGCATCCCTGTCATCGAAGGCCCGCGAGGCGCCAAGCTCGCACTGATCATCTGCCATGACGGCATGTTCCCGGAGATGGCGCGCGAATGCGCCTATAAGGGCGCCGAAATCATGATCCGCACAGCCGGCTACACGGCGCCGATCCGCGAGGCCTGGCGCTTCACCAACCAGGCCAATGCCTTCTGCAACCTGATGATCACCGCCAATGTCTGTATGTGCGGCTCGGACGGCACGTTCGATTCCATGGGTGAAGGCATGATCTGCAATTTCGACGGCACGATCATCGCCCACGGCACCTCCGGCCGCGTCAACGAGATCATCACCGCCGAGGTGCGTCCTGACCTGGTGCGCGAGGCCCGGCTCGGCTGGGGCGTGGAGAACAATATCTACCAGTTCGGCCATCGCGGTTATGTCGCCGTCGCCGGCGGTGCGCAGGATGCGCCCTACACCTACATGCACGACCTCGTCGCCGGCAAATACCGCCTGCCATGGGAAGACGAGATAAAGGTCAAGGACGGCACGTCCTGCGGATTTGACAAGCCAATGCGCCGCTACGGCGAACCCCTCAAACCTGCCGCGGAATAGGAGAGAGAATGATGGACGCGATGGTCGAAACCGAAGGGCATTTTATCGACGCCGATCCGTATCCGTGGCCCTATAACGGCGCTCTAAGGCCTGACAACACCGCCCTTATCATCATCGACATGCAGACGGATTTCTGCGGCAAGGGCGGCTATGTCGACCATATGGGCTACGACCTGTCGCTGGTGCAGGCGCCGATCGAACCGATCAAACGCGTGCTTGCCGCTATGCGGGCCAAGGGCTACCACATCATCCATACCCGCGAGGGCCATCGCCCCGACCTCGCCGATCTGCCGGCCAACAAACGCTGGCGCTCGCAGCGGATCGGCGCCGGTATCGGCGATCCCGGCCCCTGCGGCCGCATCCTGACGCGGGGCGAACCCGGCTGGGACATCATCCCCGAACTCTACCCGGTCGAAGGCGAGACGATCATCGACAAGCCCGGCAAGGGTTCGTTCTGCGCCACCGACCTCGAACTCATCCTCAACCGGAAGCGCATCGAGAACATCATCCTCACCGGCATCACCACCGATGTCTGCGTCTCGACGACGATGCGCGAGGCGAACGACCGCGGCTACGAATGCCTGCTGCTGGAGGACTGCTGCGGCGCGACCGACTACGGAAACCACCTCGCCGCCATCAAGATGGTGAAGATGCAGGGCGGCGTCTTCGGCGCCGTCTCCAATTCCGAAACCTTTGTGAGCCAGCTGCCATGAGCACCGTTCGCGACACGCCCCTCCCCAAGGCCGGCAAGGCGGTCGGTATCGATACGCTCGGGATGACCATGCGCTTCGGTTCGTTCACCGCGCTCGACAACGTCTCGATCGCCGTTCCGGCCGGCTCTTTCCACGCCCTTCTCGGCGAAAACGGCGCCGGCAAGTCGACACTGGTCAAATGCATCATGGGTTTCTATCACGCGACCTCAGGTTCGCTGTCGGTCGACGGCCGCGAGGTGGCGGTCGCCTCCCCCAAGGATGCCGCAGCCTATGGACTCGGCATGGTCTACCAGCATTTCACCCTGGTTCCCTCTCTGACTGGCGCGGAAAACCTGGTCATCAGCCGCACCGAAGTCCCCGCGGTGATCAACTGGGCCAAGGAGCGCAAGGACCTGGCGGGTTTCATGGAGCGCATGCCGTTCAAGATCCCGCTCGACAGGCCGGTAAGTGAACTTGCCGCCGGCGAAAAACAGAAGCTCGAAATCGTCAAGCAGCTCTATCTCGGCCGCTCCTTCCTCGTGCTCGACGAGCCGACTTCGGTGCTGACGCCGGCCGAAGCCGACGAGATGCTCGGCATCGTGCGCGGAATGACCGAGCGCGGCGAACTCACCGTGCTGATGATTTCCCACAAGTTCCACGAGGTGACGAAGTTCGCCGATGCCGTCTCGATCCTGCGGCGCGGCAAGCTGGTCGGCACCGGCAAGGTCGGCGAACTCTCCACCGCCGAGATGGCGGCGATGATGATCGGCGACGTCAAGCTCGCCGAGCTCGACAGCCGCCTGCCGGTGGCCGAAGCGGCAAGACCGGTGCTGACCGTCAGCCAGGTGAAGGCCCCCGATCGCTCCGGCCTGAAGACGATCGAGATCGACGCGCTGACGGTCCGCTCCGGCGAGATCGTTGGCATTGCCGGCATATCGGGCAACGGCCAGAAGGAGCTGACGGAGATTCTCGCCGGCCAGCGCCCGACCGATACCGGTGAGGTCATGGTCAATGGCGAGGCTTACGGCGCCACCCGTGACGAGACCCGCAAGAACAAGGTGCGTTTCATCCCCGAAGAGCCGTTGCAGAATGCCTGCGCGCCCAAGATGAGCGTGAGCGAGAACCTTGCGTTTCGCACCTTCGACTTGAAGGCGGACGGCAAGGACGCGATCTGGCTGAACAGGGGCGGCATGAAGAAGCGCGCCTCGGCGCTGATCTCCGATTTCAAGGTCAAGACCGCCTCTTCCTCCTCGCCGATCGCAGCGCTTTCGGGCGGCAACGTGCAGCGGGCGGTGCTCGCCCGCGAACTGACCGGCGATGTCGATCTGCTGATCGTCTCGAACCCCTGTTTCGGTCTGGATTTCTCGGCCGTTGCCGAAATCCGCGCCCGCATCATGAAGGCACGCAATTTGGGTGCCGCCGTGCTGCTGCTGTCCGAAGACCTCGACGAACTGCTCGAGATGTCCGACCGCATCATGGTCATTTCGGAAGGCAAGCTGGTTTACGAAACACCGGCACGCTCGGCCGATATCGGCGTGATCGGCGCCCACATGGCGGGACATCATTGATGGTGAAGATCAAGGCCGAACCTTTTGCCTTTCCGGTGAAGCACGACGAGCTCGCGCTCATCGTCATCGACATGCAGCGCGATTTCGCCGAGCCCGGCGGTTTCGGTGCAAGCCTCGGCAACGATGTCAGCCGCATCACCAGGATCGTTCCCGATGTCAAACGCCTCATCCAGGGCTTCCGCAATGCCGGCCTGCCTGTGATCCATACGATGGAGTGCCATCGGCCGGACCTTTCCGACCTGCCGCCGGCCAAACGCGACCGCGGCAATCCTGCGCTCAGGATCGGCGACGAAGGCCCGATGGGCCGCATCCTGATCTCGGGCGAGCCCGGCACGGCAATCCTGCCGGAACTCGCGCCCGTGAAGGGCGAAGTCGTCATCGAAAAACCCGGTAAGGGCGCCTTTTACGCCACCGAACTCGGCACCGTGCTGCAGCAGAAGGGTATCAAACAACTCGTCTTTGCCGGTGTCACCACCGAAGTCTGCGTGCAGACGACGATGCGTGAAGCAAACGACCGCGGTTATGAGTGCCTGCTCGCCGAGGAGGCGACGGAAAGCTATTTCCCGGAATTCAAAGCCGCAGCCATCGCCATGATCCGCGCTCAGGGCGCGATCGTCGGCTGGACCGCCCATGTCGACGACATACTGGAAAGCATTATCCATGCCTGACACGACCCGCGAACTGCTGACCTCGGGCGGCTGGAAGGCGCTGGAATTCGGCCCTTTTCGCGACGCGGTCACCATTCACTGGATCCGGCCCTTCGAGGGCGATCAGCCGGGCGTGGCGCTGTTGAAATATGAGCCTGGCGCCTCCGTTCCCCGTCATCGTCACGAGGGGCTCGAGACCATCCTGGTGCTCGATGGCGTTCAATCCGACGAGACGGGCGATTACGGCAGCGGCAGTTATATCGTCAATGCGCCGGGCAGCGAACACTCGGTCTGGAGTGACCCCGGCTGTGTCGTTCTCATCCAGTGGGACCGGCCCGTGAAGATACTCGAAGACGATATTGCCTGAACCCGACGTCGGAGTTGGAGGTCTTTCCGACGATCAGGAAGGCCATGAACGTCAGAGTAGCATCGAGGCTCCGCGATCGATATAGGTGTCCAGGAACTGTTCGAGCCGGGGGTTTCTCGGCCGTTTGAAGACGTCCTGCGGCGGGCCGGTGAACAGCACCTTGCCGTGATCGAGAAAGACGATCTGCTGGCCGACCGTCGCGGCAAATCCGATCTCGTGGGAAACGACGACCATCGTCATGCCCTCGGCGGCGAGATCGCGCATGACGTTCAGCACTTCGCCGGTCAGCTCGGGATCGAGCGATGAGGTCGGCTCGTCAAACAGCATGATCTTCGGGTTGAGGGCGAGTGCCCGGGCGATGGCGACGCGTTGCTGCTGACCTCCGGAAAGCTGCGACGGATAGTGCCCTGCCCTGGCCTCGAGGCCGACCTTGACGAGCTGGGCCATGGCCCGCTCCTCTGCATCCCTACGGCTCATCTTGTGAACGGTCTTCAGCGCTTCGCTGACATTGCCGAGCGCCGTCATATGCGGCCAGAGATTGAACTGCTGAAAAACCATCCCGATCTGCGATCGTATCCGCCGGTTCGCCGCCGCCGGCACCCGCTCACGGACGCCTTTGGCGTTTTCCGTAAAGCCAAGCACCTCGCCATTGATGGCGATCGTCCCCTTCGTCGATTCCTCGAGAAAGGCCATGCAGCGCAGCAACGTACTCTTGCCGGAGCCGGACGGGCCGATGACGCAGGAAACCTGTCCCTGCACGATATCGAGGTCGATGCCGTGCAACACGGTGGAACCGCCGAACGTCTTGACGAGATTTTTGACTGCGATCGCAGGAACGCTCATATGTTGAAAAACCTGAATCTGGAGAGTTTCGTTTCGGCGAGATGACCGAGCCAGCCGGTGATTTCGACGAGCGCCCAATAGAATAGGGCAAGCACGAAGAGCGCCTCGACGAAGGCATATTGCTGCGAGCCGATCGCACTCAGCGTCGCCGTCAATTCCGGCACGGTGATGATGGACAGCACGGCCGTCTCCTTCATGAGGATGATCGTCATGTTGATCGAAGGCGGCAGCACCAGCATGGTCATCTCCGGCAGCAATATGCGCCGGATGATCTGCCCTTGTGTCAGGCCGACGCACAGGCCGGCCTCGATATGTCCCTTCGGGACGGCGGCAAAACCCGAGCGGAAGATCTCGCTGAAATAAGCCGCGCCGTAGATGGAAAGGCCGATGATGCCGGCCGGGATCGGATCGAGTGACAAGCCGACGAAGGGCCCGCCGTAGTAGACGAGGAATATCTGGATGAGGAAGGGCGTGCCGCGCAGCACCGCAATGACAATGCCGAACGCCTTGTCCGGGATGACGCCGCCAAAACGTCTGGCAACGGCGATAAGGAAGCCGAGCGCAGCAGCGACTGGCGTGGTGACGATCCAGATGAGGAGGGTAAGCCATGCACCGCTGACGATATCGGGCAGGTTGTTGAAAATCACATTGATGTCGAAGGTCATCGCGGCACTCCCGGCAGGGAGCGTTCGATCAGGCCGCCCGCAAGGGCGACGATCCAATTGATGACGAAATAGATCAGCCCTGCGGACGCGAAAATCTCGAGCGGCAGGAAGGTGCTGCCGGCAAGGTCCTGGGCCATGCGCGTCAGCTCGATGACCCCGACGACCGAGACCAGCGACGACGCCTTCAGGATAAGGATCGCTTCGTTGACGAGCGCCGGGAAAGTCAGGCGCAGGGCGATCGGGGCCTTGATCCGGCGGAAGATCTGAACGGGAGTCATGCCGACCATTTCGGCAGACTCGACAAGACCCATGGGAACGCTGGCAAAACCGCCACGCAGATTTTCAGCCTGATAGGCTGCCGTACACAGCGAAAGACCAACGACGGCCGCAACGATACTCGGCACGTTGAGGCCAATCGCCGGCAGCAGGTTATAGATCAGCAGCAGTTGCACCAGCAGCGGCACGCCACGAAAAAAACTGATGAAAATTTGCGCCGGCAGGACGAAGAGCTGCTGTCGCGACAGCAGCATGGCGGAAATAACGATCGCGATCGCAAAGCCGATCAGGATAGAAACCACGCTGATCGTTACCGTGTAGATCGACGCTTGCAGAAGCAGTTCGAAAAGTTTGATGGACATGGGCGGTGTTTGCCTGGCGCTGCGGCCGTGAGCTCTGATGCCACGGCAGATTGCGCCCCGACCATTGGCGGGGCGCGTTCGTTCACCGGTGGCTCATCAGAATGCCGGATCCTTGACAGCATCAGGCGTATCGAAAGACGCACCAAACCACTTCTTCTGCAGCTCCGCCATGCGTCCATCTGCCTTGATCTTGAGCATCGCGGCATCGATCGCATCCATCAGGGGCGCATGATCGGCATCCTTGAGGCCGATAAAGCCGAAATAAGACTTCTTGCCGAATGGCGGCAGAACGACTTCGAACGTGCCCTTTCGCTGGCTGGCGACGAAGGCGATATTCGGTAGCGAATTGGCAACGCCGGCAATACGGCCGGCGGCGAGATCGGCGTAGGATTCGGTAAAGGCGGGATATTCACGCACGTCAACTTTGGTCGGCAGGGTGGCGGAGAACTCCTTCAACTGGTCGAGCTGAGCGGTTGCCTTGCCGACACCGATCGTCTTGCCGGCAATATCCTCCGGCTTGCTGATCGTCGTATCGCCAGCCTTCTTCAAAATGGCAATCGTCGCTTCGGCGATCGGCGGCGTGAAGCGATAGCGCTCCAAGCGCTTCTTGGTAATTGTTGCAGGACCTGCGACGACATCGAATTTGCCGGCCTCGAGCGCGGGGAAGACACCGTCCCAGGGAAGGGCGACCCACTCGATCTTGACGCCGAGTTCCTTGCCGATCTCGGCAAAGAGGTCGACGTTCAAGCCCGTATGTTCCCCGGCATCGATATAATCGAACGGGGCAAAAGCTGTTTCGGTGCCAACCTTGAGGGTGCCGGCTGCCTTGACGGCCGCAAGCGTGTCGGCTGCGTGGGCGGAAACGGCTGCTCCGATGAGGAACGCAGCGCCGACCAGACCCTTCAGCAGTGAATTTGCCTTCATGATCATCTCTCCAGTTTTCATTCCCCCGGTGGAGGAGTTTTGGTTCTCGACTTCGATTTCCTCTGCGCGGATTTCTATGCTCCGCTTTTGACTATACAAATAGATATAGGCGGGCCTAGAGTGTCAATGTAAAAGACGAGGAACGCAAAATTTGTGCCGGGCGGCAGCGATCTGCACCGGCGCGACCCGACCGTTCCGGAACTTATGATCGTTGACGCCGGATGAGGTGCGGACTTGGTATCGATTTACCAGCGTATTTTTACGGATATCGAGACGAAGATCATCAGCGGCATTTGGCGGCCGGGTGACTGCATTCCCGTCGAGCGCGAACTCGTGGCGCAATATCAATGCTCGCGCATGACGGTCAGCAAGGCGCTGTCGGCGCTGGCCGAGCGCGGCATGATCGTCAGAAGGCGCAAGACCGGTTCGTTCGTCGCCTCCCCCCAGATCGACCGCACGGTGATGGATATCCAGGATATCAGCACCGAGGCGGAACTGGCCGGGCACGAACACCACTTCGAAATCCTCGCCCGCAAGATCGAGCGCCTCGGAGAGGTGGAAGCGCAGCAGCTGTCGGAAGCTGCCGATGCAGAAGTCCTCAGGCTTCAATGCCTGCATATCGTCGACGGCAGACCGAATGCCATCGAGCGGCGCATCATCATGCTTGATGCCGTCCCGCGGGCGAGAGAAGAAAGCTTTGCCTCGACTCCCCCCGGCAAATGGCTGCTGCAGGAGGTTCCCTGGTCCAAGGCCAAACATGTCATTCGTGCCGTTTCGGCCGATAGTGCGACCGCCCGAATCCTGCAGACAGAGAAAGGCGAGGCCTGCCTTAGCCTCGTCCGCCAGACCTGGCAGAATGGCCGCACGGTGACTTATGTCGAGTTTGTCCATCCAGGCGACCGGTTCCAGTTTGCGGGGACCTTTCATCCGATGGCAAATTGAGTGGCGCAAATCACGAGAGGCTCTGCAAGTGACCGATGAGCGCTTCAAGACGATCCCGCTGAAGAGTTTGCAAGCCTTCGAGGCCGTGGGGCGCTGCGGCGGCGTGACGGCTGCGGCACTGGAGCTCAAGGTTTCGCCAGGGGCCATCAGCCAGCAGATTCGCAAGATCGAGAGCTTTCTGGGAGTTTCACTTCTGGAGCGCAGCGGACGAACCGTCGAGTTGACCGCCTGGGGCCGGCTCTATCATCAGGAGATATCGAAGGGGTTCGAGCAATTTGCGCGCGCCGAACAACTGCTGGAAAAGGCGCGCAATGAGACGGCACTGGTCCTCAGTGCGCTGTCCTCTGTCGTCAACAAATGGATCGGCAGGCGCATCTTCGACTGGCAGGCCCTTCATCCCGACGTGCAGGTGAGAATCATCGGACGCGACAAAGAGCCCCGGATCGGCTTCGATGATGTCGATTTCCGCGTGAGCTATGGGTCGGACGTGCTGCAGCACGAACATTATACCGAACTGTTTCGGGATTGGGTCGTGCCGGCCTGCTCGCCGGCGCTGATGCAGGATCGCGCGCATGCGGCTCGCGATCTCTTCGAACAGCCCTTGCTGCATGTCGAGTGGGAACGACACTTCACTCCTTATCCCAGCTGGGCGGAGTTTGCCGCCAAGGCCGGCGTTTCCTTCGATGCGTCGACATCAGGCCTCTCTTTCACCCTGTCGAGCAGTGCGATTGACGCGGCCGTCAACAAACGCGGCGTCGTGCTGGCGCAAATGTCGATGATATCAGATGAGCTCGCGGCGCAAACGCTCGTCATTCCGGTCGACATACGCATTGCACTGCGTGAAAGCTATTTCCTCGCCTGGGATCGTGCGGCGTTGCAGAAGCCCCATGGGCGCGAATTCCGCGATTGGCTCATCGCTATTTCCCGTCAGCAGGCCGTGGCATCGGCACCCAAGCCAATGCTTTAGAAAAACTAAAATGGAACCCAGCTGGGCGATATTGATGAAAATTTGCGCTGGGCGATAATTCGCTCAGTCGCCCTGCGTTGGCGGCATGACCCGACAAAGCAGGAGAGCTCAATGGCGCGCACCGACAAGATGAAACTCGGGACTTTCGTCTATACCTTCGGCTTTCATCCTGCCTCCTGGCTGCATCCGGCAAGCGACGTCAAGGGCGCCAACGACTTCGCCCATCTGCTCGATGTCGCCAAACGATCCCAAGCGGCGAAATTCGATTTCATGTTCATGGCGGATTCCCCCGCCGCTGCCGTCGGCGACGCCAATGCGCTTGCCCGCATTCCGACCAAGATGAACCGTTTCGAACCCCTCTCGCTGCTTTCGGCTCTGGCGGTCACCACCAGCGATCTCGGTCTCGTGGCGACCGTCTCGACCAGTTACTACGAGCCATACAATGTCGCGCGTCTGTTCGCCTCGATCGACCATCTGAGCCAGGGCCGCGTCTGCTGGAACGTCGTCACGTCAGATCACGACGAAACCGGCTACAACTTCAACCGCGAGGGGCTCGACCCGCATGCTCTACGCTATGAGCGCGGCAACGAATTCGTCGATGTCGTGTTCGGTCTTTGGGACAGCTTCGAGGAAGGCGCACTGCTTCTCGACCGTGAAAACGGTGTCTATTATGACAAGGACAAGCACCATACGCTCAATCACAAAGGTAAGCACTTCCAGGTTCGCGGCCCCCTCAACATCGCGCGAACGCCCCAGGGCCGCCCCGTCATCGCCCAGGCGGGCGGTTCGGAACCCGGAATAGACATGGCGGCGCGAACCGCCGAGATCGTCTTCAGCCTCGCATCGAATATCGAGCGTAACCGGGCCTTCTACGAAAACGTCAAGCGCCGGATGCCGGCCTATGGACGCGATCCGGACGATCTGAAAATCATGCCGGGCATCGTGATCAATGTCGGTGAAACCGAGGCCGAGGCAAAGGCCAAGGTCGATTATCTGATCGACAAGATGCATCCGGATGTCGGCCGATTGATGCTCTCCGAATTCCTGGAAGCGGACCTGCACGACGTCGCTCTCGACAAGCCCTTCCCTATGGATCGGCTGCCGGCGGCGCCGAAGGGGTCACGCGCTCTGTTCGACGAGCTGGTCGATTTCGTGAAAGGCGGCCACACCGTCGGCGAACTCATCCGGCACTATGCCGAGAAACATACTGGAAATGGTATCACGGGCACGCCGTCCCAGATTGCCGACTTCATGGAGGAATGGTTCGAGACGCGCGCCGCCGACGGCTTCATCCTGATGTTTCCGACCTTGCCGTCGAGTCTCGACGACTTCGTGCGGCTGGTCCTGCCCGAGCTTCGCCGCCGCGGGCTGTTCCGCGAGGAATACGAGGGCAAGACCTTGCGTGAAAACCTCGGTCTTTCAATGCCTGTAAACCGCTTTGCCAAAACGAAAGAGTCAGCCCGATGAGTGCCGAGGCTTTGATCAGCGAGGCGGACTTCAAGCTTTCGATGCGTCATCTGGCAGGGGCGGTCAGCGTGATTACGGTCGGCGACGGGCAAGACCGCACCGGCTTCACCGCAACCTCGGTGTCCTCGCTTTCGGCGGCGTTGCCTTCCGTCATCGTCAGTGTCAACCGCGCGTCTTCCTCATGGCCGGCGCTGCAGCGGTACGGCTGCTTCTGTGTCAACGTGCTCGCCGCCGACCAGCAGCAGGTGGCCCAATCCTTTGCCGGTCTCGACGGGCGAAAAGGCGCCGAACGTTACGGCGACGCGGGATGGTATCGCCTCAAGACGGGTGCCGCCGCCCTTGAAAATGCCCTGACGGTCCTGGACTGCAAGCTCGAAACCGCATTCCACTACAATTCTCATGCGATTTTGGTCGGACATGTCTGCGCTATCGAAATCCGGCAGGACATGGGACCCCTGCTTTACTGGCGCGGTGGCTATCATCAACTTCCGGCGGAGGCCGATCGCGGCGGTCTAGCGAAGGCGCTCGGATAATAATCCGATCGAGCCGACATCCGCGTTGGCGAAGGCAAGTCTGAGGTAGCGCTCCTGTCCCTCCCCGAAATAGGCGCCGGGCAAACAAACTATGCCGGCTTCCCTGGCGAGCTTTTCGGCAACCTCTGAAGACGATCGATCGGCGTGGGGATGGCGGACAAAGGCAAAATAGGCGCCGATCGCTCCGATCTTCCAATCCGGCAGCCCGGAAAAGACCTGCCTCAACGCATCGGCCCGGCGGGCGATCTCCAGCCGATTGCCGGCCCGCCAATCGGCAAGCGCCGGGAGGGCCAATGCAACGGCGATCTGAGCCGAGCGCGGCGCGCAGATCTGCATATTGTCCATGACCTTGGCGATCTCGGCGATGAGCTTGGGGCCTGCCGTGATCGCACCCAGTCTATGACCGGGAATGCAGAAGGATTTCGAAAAACTGTAGAGAAGAACGAGCGTGTCCTCCCAGTCCGGCTCGGACAGCAAAGAGTGCGGCCGCCCATAATCCTCGCCAAGGAAATCGCGATAGGTTTCATCGAGGATCAGCCAGGCGCCATATTTCCGGCAGAGGACGAAAAGCTCGTGCAGCAGGCTTGGCGGATACACCGCTCCGGTGGGATTGTTGGGTGTTACGACGGCAAGCATCTTCGCGCCGGCCGCAAGTGCAGCCTCGGCCGAACGCGGATCGGGAAGGAACCCGCCGGCGGCGGCGCAATCGACCAATCGACGCCCGATGCCCAGCATCGACAGCGTTGTGTCGTGATTGAAATAAAAGGGATTGGTGAGCGCCACCGTATCGCCGGCGCCCGCAAGCGCGATCGCCGCACACATGAAGGCCTGATTGCAGCCGGCGGTGATATGGATATTGCCGGCGGAAAGCTCGGCGCCGTAAAGCTCGGCAAGGTGAGCCGCATAGGTCTTGCGCAACAGAGGTTCGCCCTCGATCGGCCCGTATCCGGTCATCGCCTGTTGACCGGCCGCCTCGGCCAGAAGACGAAGCATTTCCGGATGCGCGGGATAGCCGGGGACGGCTTGCGACAGATCGATGAGCGGTCCTTTTTCGCCCTTGTATTCGCGGCTCCAGGCGACGACCGAAGGAATAGGCGGGGCAGAGAGGCGGGCAACGAGGGAATTGGGTTTTGCAGCGATCATGTCGATTTCTCTTTGATACCGATTGCTACAACGATACCAATTGCTTTCTCAACCTCTTTGTCTGACGAGACGGACCTGAAGCGGAGACGCAAGCGCATGGTGTGGGACAAAACGCGGCTGGAACAACTGCGGGCAGAATTTGCGGACGCCAATGGCGGCGAGATCTTCGACGAGAA
Organism: Rhizobium sp. BK212; assembly: GCF_014197475.1. Classification (NCBI taxonomy): domain Bacteria; kingdom Pseudomonadati; phylum Pseudomonadota; class Alphaproteobacteria; order Hyphomicrobiales; family Rhizobiaceae; genus Rhizobium; species Rhizobium sp. BK212. Next base: position 309,398 of record NZ_JACIFS010000001.1, on the reverse strand, counting down.
GTTTCGGAAAGTGGCGGAGAAGATCATCTCCAAGAACGGCACGAGACTGGCGCCCTATGCCGGAATACCGACTTTCCTCAGCGCGCCTTACATGCAGGTTGCGGCCGAGGATCCGGACTTCGGCAATCTCCAGGTTGCGATCACCGGCATCCCCATGGATCTTGGCGTCACCAATCGTCCAGGCTCGCGCTTCGGACCGAGAGCGCTTCGCGCTATCGAAAGGATCGGCCCCTACAATCACGTTCTCGCCACGGCGCCGGTCTTCGATCTTCGGGTCGCCGACATTGGCGACGTGCCGTTCCAGAGCCGTTACCGGCTGGAGCTCAGCCACGACGACATCGAAAAACGCGTCGGCCAGATCGTCGATGCCGGCGTTGCCCCGCTTTCCGTCGGAGGCGATCATTCCATCAGCCAACCGATTTTGAAGGCCATCGGTCGGCAGCAACCGGTCGGCCTCATTCACATCGATGCCCATTGCGACACAAGCGGCGCCTTCGATCAGACGAAGTTTCATCACGGCGGACCGTTCCGCAATGCGGTGCTGGACGGCGTGCTCGATCCGACAAGGACGATCCAGATCGGCATCCGGGGTTCGGCGGAATATTTGTGGGAATTCTCCTATGCGTCGGGAATGACGGTGATCCACGCAGAAGACATCAGCGGAATGGGGATTGCCGCTGTCATTGCCAAGGCAAAATCCATCGTCGGCGATGGCCCGACTTATCTTTCTTTCGACGTCGACAGCCTTGATCCGAGCTTTGCGCCCGGCACGGGCACGCCCGAGGTCGGTGGATTGACCACGCGTGAAGTCCTGGAACTGATACGCGGGCTGAAAGGGATCAACCTGGTGGGTGGGGACGTCGTCGAAGTCGCCCCGCAATATGACGCAACGACCAACACGGCCCACGCCGCAGCACAGGTGCTCTTCGAAATTCTGAGCCTCATGGTGTTTAGTCCGTCGATCGGCAAACGCTAAGGCCGACCTCTCGGTCAACTCTGGCAATTGGACGGATGGGCCACCGCGGCACCTTTTCGCGACATGCTTAGTGAAGCGTGCCGCTGATCACCATTTTTGACACGAACGCGGATAGCAGCTGGCTGTCAAAATGACCTGGCGAATTCATCATGATGTTGATCGCCTCAGCTTGTGAGAAAGCGCGCTTATACGGCCTGATTGTCGTCAGGGCTTCATACACGTCGCAGATGGCCGCGAGCCGGGCTACGTATGGGATATTCTTTCCCGCGAGCCGACTAGGATAGCCGGAGCCGTCGAATTTCTCGTGGTGATGGCGGCAAATGTCGAGCACCTGCTTGGGCACATCGGCGACATGAGAAACCAGCTCATATCCCCGCTGAGGATGCCCGCGAACGAGACTCATTTCCTCAGCCGTCAGCTTGCCGGGTTTCGTTAAAATTTCGTCGGGGAGCGCCATTTTTCCAAGATCATGAACCAGGCCGCCAAGTCCCAGTACCCGTACCTCCTCTTCACCATGACCGAGGCCGCGCCCGAGAGTGATCATCAACGCGCTAACCGCCAGCGAGTGGAGGAACGTCAACTCATCCTTGTCCTTCAGCCTCGCGATTGCGATGAGTGCACCGGCGTTGTCGAGGGCTGCAGACATGATCCTCTCCACAGCAGAGCTTGCCGCATCACTGGCAAAAGTGGCTTTGATCCTGGCGTCAGCCAGCATGTGGCGAATTTGCGGTCTCGTATCCTCTACGCATTGTCTCGCCTGCTTGATTTCCCGCGCCGAAAACACGGCGCGGAGCTGGGCGTCAAACGCAACCCGATCGATTTCCTGTGGCCCACCTGGTTCGACATCCGAGCCTTTTCTGACGTCAATGACGACAGTCATCAGGCGACGTGCCATCAAGCTCTCAACCTGACCGGCCGATGAGATCAGGAACGGTTTGAACCGGCGTGTCGTATCTTCTCCATGAATTTCAACATCCTCGACATACATTCCCACCCGCAATTGACTCACATGTATTCTTTTTCGCATTTCTAATCCGATTCAGAATGACCTTGGTATCAGCGTAGTGTCGGGTATCGGATGGTCCTGGCGCGGAAATCCCGCCATCCGGGGTCAAGAGGGGCTGAAGGCTCTCGCAGAGGTGTTATTGTTGCTGAGCCGCTGTCCATGCTCCCTACCAAACCGACTTTCAGATCAGGTTACGAGGTTGATTAGATTTTGATCGAATGGACGCCGGAAGCCGAGCTTCGCGTATGAAAGGTTTTCTCCACCATTCTGACTCCTTTTCGAAAGCAGTGAGATTGACCTGATGTCACGTCATTCTCTAAAGACTGTGAACATACAATCCTAAGTCGTACCCTTGAGAGCGCCGGAGCGTGAGCCGCATAATTTTCGAGAGTAAGAAATCAGCTTATCGGATATGGTTCGGAATGCGTTGCAATGTCCCCATCTGGCCGTCGCCGCACAATGGAATTTGGCGTAAGAGATGATCGGTGGCGATAAATATGTTGGCTCCGTAGGAAAAGCATCGCTCGCGATCATCGCGCTGATGTTTCTGTCGCTGATCACCCTCTTGTCGCTCTGGCTGGTATCCAGCTACGAGACAACTGTGCGCCGTGGCGACGAGCGTGTCAGCGCCGCTTCCAAAATCGTTGCAGCCAACGCGAACTGGTTGAATTCCCTTGCTCGTGAGACCCTGCACCGGATCGATGATACTCTGGGGCCGAGCACATCTTTGCCCGGCCCGGATCGCCTGCGCGATCTTGCCGCTGCCGTCAACGACCTCCCGCCTCTGGCGACTGCCTATGTCATCGGGGCCGACGGAAAAACGCTCTTCTCGAATGATCGCGATATCAAGCCGATCGACGTTAGAGACCGCGACTACTTCGTCCGGCTGAGAAACGGTGCCGACGAATATACATCTTCGCTGATCATCAGCCGCCTTAGCCAGCGGCAGATATTCGTCTTCAGCCGCAGGCTAGAACGAAACGGCGTGTTCGCCGGCGTCGCCGTGATTGCCTTCGACGCGAGCATTCTAAGGCCAATATGGGACGCAGTCGCGTTAGGCGAGAACTCGATCGTCAGCCTCATCAGACGCGACGGGCAACTTATCGCCCGATACCCGGAACCCGACGGACCGGTCGATATGCGAAACCACAAGCTGTTTACCGACTATATGAGGAAGGCGACATCAGGCACCTACCGCTCCGTGTCGCCAGTCGACCATGAGGATCGCTTGGTCGCATACCGGATCCTCGAACGCACCCCTTTTGTGGCCATTGCGTCGGCAGACATCCATGTAATCATGCAGCCCTTCTGGGAGGATGCCAAAATTGCGGCTTCGTTGATCGCCTTCGCCCTCATCGGAGCTTTGGCAGCCGCTTTGTGGATCCAGAATCTCATCAAGGTCGACACATTGCACACCAGGCAGCTTGCGGATGCGTTGCGGTCAAATGAAACGCTCATGCGGGAGATACATCACCGAGTGAAGAACAACCTGCAGACGGTGATGGCCCTGTTGCGCTTACAGGGTTTTGAGCAGGAAGCCGTTCAAAAACTAAATCAGCGCATTTCTGCGATGTCCGCCGTTCACGAGCAGATGTACGGCTTCGACCAGTTTAGCGGGATATCCGCGCGCGAATTCATTCCATCCTTCGTCAAGACGCTGGTCGACGTCCATGGTCGCGCCGTGTCCGTCGCCTTTGAAATCGACGACATCGTCATTGCTGCTGACAAGGCAACGCCGTTTGCCCTCCTGCTCAACGAGTTGATTGCCAACAGCATGAAATACGCGTTCGAGGGCCGAGAATCCGGAAATATTCGCGTCATGCTGCACGCGACAGAGGGAGAGCAATCCAGGCTGACCGTCGCAGATAACGGGATCGGATTCGACGGTCGATCGGACGAACCCGGAATGGGGACAAGGCTGATTAAAGCCTTTGTAAATCAACTGCATGGCGAGGCGGAATACTACCGCGAGGACGGGACGCAGTTTACGGCGACACTCAAGCTCACTGATTGAGCGAGCATCAACTCGATGCCTGCGTCCCTGCGCAATGCAGGCCTTCTATGCCTGCTGCATCGGGGAACACTTTTCGTCGCGCTTGGGCGACCCATCTTCCAGAATGCACTGCCGCTGGTGCGCGATTTCCTCGACCGCAGCTTGTCAGATGTCACCGGGAGAAAGACATGACGAATGTTCCAAGCATAGCTCGCATCTGGCGCGGCCGCACGAAGCCGGAATTCGCTGACGAATATGAAGCCTACAACCGGGCAGTGGGAATTCCTCCCCTGTTAAAGACAGCGCTTGGCGTTCAACTGCTGCGCGAAGACCGTGAGGATGAGACGTGGTTCACGACAATTTCGTATTGGGCCGACATGGAATCGATGACCGCGTTTACGAAAGGCGATCCACAGCAGGTTCACCATTTGGAACGGGACGCAGAACTACTGTGCGAACTTCCCGAGCGTATCCAGATACACAAGATAGTGGTTCCGCCTAGGCTGCGCTGAGAAGACCCCGCCCTTTGCATATCTCCGTGACGTCTCTGCTCATATGGAAAGATCATACGCATGACGTCGCCAGAAATCCAAAACGTTTTGGCTTGACTCCCAAAACGTTTTGGAGAATCTTTTTCTCACTTCGGGAGGAAGACCTTGGCCAATCTCAAACAACTCGCGCAATCGCTGGGACTGTCGATCACCACTGTGTCGCGTGCGCTTGACGGTTATGCTGATGTGTCGGCGGCCACGCGCGAGCGGGTCCGCGAGGCTGCCGACAAGGTTGGTTACCGGCCGAATGCTTCGGCCCGCCGTCTGCGCAGGCAGCGCGCCGAACTGGTCGCCGTCACGCTGCCGAGTGATCCCGGCCATATCGGCCCTCCGCATTTCCTCGATATGTTGTCGGGCTGCGCCGAACATCTTGCTGCTGCCGGCCTCAATCTGGTGATTGCGCCGGTGCCGCGCGGCGAGAGCGAACTCGATATCTGCCGCCGCTTCGTCGATGGCCGGCGCGTCGACGCCATGCTTCTCGTCCGCACCAAGCGGAAGGACGAGCGCGTCGAATTCCTGCAGTCGCGCGGTATTCCCTTCGTTACCAACGGCCGCACCGAAAGCCTGCTGCCGCATCCGTTTATCGACGGTGACGGCTTTGCCGGTTTTCGGGCCGCGACGCTGCGTTTTCATGCCACCGGCCACCGCCGTATCGGCCATATCGCCGGCCCGCAGGAATATTATTTCGCACATGACCGCTGCCGTGGCTGGCGGGCGGCGATGGAGGAATGCGGCCTAGCCACCGACCTCTGCGCCGAAGGTGCGCCGTTGGAACAGGGCGGTTATCTCGCGGCGCTCGAACTACTGCGCCAGCCGTCGCGTCCGACCGCGCTCGTCTGCGCCACCGACGAAATGGCGATCGGGGCGCTGAGGGCGCTGCGCGAGGTCGATGGCGGCAATCAGATCAGCATCGTCGGCCATGATGACCTGCCGATGGGCGCCTTTACCAGTCCGCCGCTCTCGACCATGCGCATGACCGGCGAAAATCTCGGCGCGAGCTTCGCCTCGCTGCTGTTGCGCGCCATTGCCGGGGAACCCGCCGAAGAACTCCAGGAGCTTCACGCGATCGAATTCGTCGATCGCGACAGCCATCGCCGTCCCCTGAAGGCGGCATAGACAGCAGTGCATCTCAAACAAAAACAATGAAGGAGGAGAAGATGAAACATATCATGTCATTTGGAATTCTGGCTTCCACCGTGCTGGCCTTCGCCTCGCCAGTGCTTGCCCAGACGGTGTTCGTGTCCACCCAGCTTCGCCCGATCGAGGAGGCGACGGTCGTGCGCGAGGAACTCCTGAAGGACGTCGGCACGGTTGATTACGTGGTCGAAGAGCCGCCGCAGTTTGCTGTCCGCATGGAAGCCGAGCGCCAGGCCGGCAAGCGCACCGTCAGCCTCGTCGGCGCGCTGCATGGCGAGCTTTCGCCGCTCGCCGACAAGGACACGCTCGAACCGCTCGACGATCTCGCCACGAAGCTGGCAGCGAGCGGCATGCCGCAGTCGCTGCTCGATCTCGGCAAGCTCGGCAAGTCCACCCAGCAGTACATTCCGTGGATGCAGGCGACCTATGTGATGGCCGCCAAAAAGGAAGCGCTGCAATACCTGCCTGATGGCGCCGACGTAAACGCGCTGAGCTACGATCAGCTGATCGCGTGGGGCAAGAATATGCAGGAGGCGACCGGCCAGCCGCAGATCGGCTTCCCGGCCGGCCCGAAGGGGCTGATGGCGCGTTACTTCCAGGGCTACTTCTATCCATCCTTCACAGGGGGTGTCGTGCGCACCTTCCAAAGTGCGGACGCCGCGGCCGGCTGGGAGAAGCTGAAGGCGCTATGGACCTATGTGACACCGAACTCGACCAGCTACGACTTCATGCAGGAGCCGCTGGCTGCCGGCGAAGTCATGGTCGCCTGGGACCATATCGCCCGGCTGAAGAATGCCATTTCCGCCGCACCGGATGATTATGTGGTCTTCCCCGCTCCCGCCGGTCCCAAGGGCCGCGGCTACATGCCAGTCGTTGCAGGTCTCGCCATTCCGAAGGGCGCGCCTGACAAGGCCGGCGCAGAAAAAATCATCGAGCACCTTTCCATGCCGGAGACGCAGTTGCTGACCGCCTCCAAGGTCGGCTTCTTCCCGACCCTCAGCGTCAAGCTGCCGCCGGATCTCGATGCCGGCGTCGCGCTGCTCGCCGGGGCGGTCGCGGCCACCCAGGCTTCCAAGGACGCCATCATCTCGCTGCTGCCGGTCGGCCTCGGCGACAAGGGCGGCGAATTCAACAAGGTCTACATGGACAGTTTTCAGCGCATCGTGCTGCAGAACGAGCCCGTTGCAGACGTGCTGAAAGCCCAGGGCGCCACCATGGCCAAGCTGATGACCGACACAAAGGCTGCCTGCTGGGCGCCCGATGCCAAGAGCGACGGCCCCTGCCCGGTCGAATAAATCCGCCCGAGACGCGTCCGGGCGAAATGCCCGGGCGCTCTTTCAACCCTCTGCTCGTCGAGGCGGAAGCCGATGACCAATAGCCGACCCTGGATCCCCTATCTGCTGATCCTGCCATCCGTCGCCTTTCTGGCGCTGCTGTTCGTCGTGCCGCTGGTGCAGACGATCTGGCTGGCGGTTTCGGACAATGGCGCGCCGTCGCTGGCGAATGCCGAGCGCATGGTCACCGACATCAATTTCACCCGCTCCGTGAGGAACACCTTCCTGCTGACGATCGCGGTCGTGCCGGTGCAGATCGCCATTGCGCTTGCCATGGGCACGATGGTCGCCAAAGTCGGCCGCGGCCGCGAGACGATCCTCTGGATCTGGACAATCCCGCTCGGCATTTCCGATCTCGCCGCCGGTCTCGTCTGGCTGTCGATCCTGCAGAATACCGGCTATCTGAATTCGCTGCTCTTCGGCCTCGGCATCATCGGCAGGCAGGCAAGCTGGCTTTCCTACCAGACGCCGGTCGCGCTCTTCATCGCCATTGCGGTTGCCGAAATCTGGCGCGGCACGGCCATCGTCATGGTCATCATCGTCGCCGGCCTGAACCAGGTGCCAAAGGAATTCAAAGAAGCCGCCGAAATCTTCGGGGCTGGTCCGTGGACGCGCTTCTGGCGCATCACCCTGCCGCTGATCCGCCCCGCCCTGCAATCGGCGCTGATCCTGCGCACCGTGCTCGCCTTCGAGGTCTTCGCGGTGGTCTATGCGCTCGGCGGGCGCAATTTCCCGGTCCTCGTCGGCGAGGCCTACAACTGGCAGAACCAGAACCAGAACTACAGCGTCGCTGCCGCCTATGCGGTGCTGATCATGATCATCTCGCTCGCCGCCACGCTCATCTATCTGAAGGCCTTGAAGGTCGATCCGGAGCGCCTGCCATGACCACGGACACCATCAGCGCGGCCGCAGACACACCCAAAGCCGCCGGCTTCATCTCTTCACGCCGCTGGCTGCTCTGGAGCGGCATTGCCGCACTCTGCGCCTGGGTGCTGGTGCCGATCTATCTGGTGGCGCTCGGCGCACTCGGCGGTCGCCAGGGCGTCTATGTCTGGCCGAAGACCGGCCTTCCCACCGGTCTATCCCTCGAGCCCTTTTTTCTCTTCCTGAAGACCGAAGGCGTCGTCCAGTCCTTTCTCAACTCGCTTGGTGCGGCCGGCATCACGGTGGCGCTTTCGATCCTGCTCGGCGCGCCGGCCGGTTACGCCCTCGCCCGCTACGATTTCCGCGGCAAGGACAGTTACCGCCTTCTGGTGCTGCTGACCCGCGCCTTCCCGCTGGCAATCCTGGCGCTGCCGCTGACCGTCTCCTTCATCCGGCTCGGCCTTTACGATACGATCGTCGGCGTCGGCCTCATCCATACGGTCCTGGCGCTTCCGTTCGCCGCGCTCGTCACCCAGGGCATTTTCCTCGGCGTGCCCAGAGAGTTGGAAGAAGCCGCCTGGGTGTTCGGCTGCACCCGCATCCAGGCCTTCTTCAAGGTGGTCGCGCCCCTGGCTTTGCCCGGCATCGTCGCGACAGCGGTCTTTGCCTTCGTCATCTCGTGGAACGAGGTCTTTGCCGCGTCGGTGCTGACGGTGCGCAACCGCACGCTGACCGCCTACCTGCTGACGGTGCTGTCGGAAAGCCCGATGCACTACCGCTTTGCCGGCGGCCTGATGCTCATCCTTCCCTCGGTTGTCTTCATCTTCGCGGTCAGGCGTTACCTCTTCGCGATCTGGGGCATTTCCTCCAAATAACGGGACCATCGACATGGCCAATATTGTCATCGACCGCATCCGCAAAAGCTTCGGAGCCTTCCAGGCGCTGAAAGAGGTCTCGCTGACGATCAACGACGGCGAATTCGTCTCGCTGCTCGGTCCGTCCGGCTGCGGCAAGACCACGCTGCTGCGCATCATCGCCGGCCTCGAGACCGCAACATCAGGCGATGTCCGTATCGGCGACAAGTCGGTGATCGGTCTACCGCCTAAGGATCGCGGCCTGGCGATGGTCTTCCAGAACTACGCCGTCTTTCCGCATATGACGGTCTATGAGAACGTCGCCTTCGGGCTGCGGATGCAGAAGGCCGACGACACCAGGGTGAAGGCGCAGGTCGAAATGGCCGCCGGCCTGTTGCATATCGAGCAATATCTCGACCGCTACCCGAACAAGCTTTCCGGCGGCCAGCGCCAGCGCGTCGCGGTCGCTCGTGCCCTTGCCGTCGAACCGAAGGTTCTCCTGATGGACGAGCCGCTTTCGAACCTCGATGCGCTGCTCCGCCTCGAAATGCGCACGGAACTCAAGACCGTGCTGCAATCGGCGGGGACGACGACGATCTACGTCACCCACGACCAGACGGAAGCCATGGGCCTTTCCGACCGCATCGCCGTCATGCATGGCGGCGTGGTCGAACAGGTCGGCCATCCGGTCGAGATCTACAATCACCCGGCAACACGTTTTGTCGGCGGTTTTATCGGCAATCCGCCGATGAACTTCATCAAGGTGCCGGTTTCGAACGGCCAGGTGGCGGCAGGGTCCGAGCAGTTTGCAGCGCCTGGGGAATCCGGCAATGAAGTCATCCTTGGCCTGCGTGGCGAGGCCGTCGAACTCGCGCCGTTGCCGCAGGGTCTCGAAATGAGAGTGCGCGTTGCCGAGCCGATGGGCTCGCATCTGCTTCTGACCGGTTCGATCCACGATCAGCCGGTCCGCGTCATCCTGCCGGCCTCGGAAACCGTGAAGAGCGGCGAGACGATTGGCCTGAAGCTCGACCAGAAGCGCATCACCTGGCTTTCGCCCGAAAGCGGCAAGTCGTTTCCGGCCGTCTTGGCCTGAGAATACCGGAGTTCTCGAAATGAACATGCATGTCGACCAAGCCAAGCGCATCCTCGCCGCCAACGATCGCGGCGGCTATACGGTGCCGACCGACCGGCTCTACCCTTTCCAGTGGAACTGGGATTCCGCCTTCGTCGCCATGGGCTTCGCGCTCTACGACACCGACCGCGCCTATCGCGAGCTGGAGCGGCTGGTCGAGGGCCAGTGGGCGGACGGGATGATCCCGCATATCGTCTTCCACGCCCCAAGCGAAACCTATTTTCCTGGACCGGATGTCTGGCGCACGAAGCACACGATCGCGACCTCCGGCATAACCCAGCCGCCGGTCTTCGCGATCGCACTGCGCAAGCTGCATGAAGCCGCCGGCAAGGGTGCCGAAGCCCGTACCCTGCCACTTTACGAAGCGGCGCTGAAATGGCACCGCTGGTGGTATTCCGCCCGCGATCCCGATGGCACCGGCTTGGTCGCGCTGCTGCATCCCTGGGAAAGCGGCAGCGACAATTCTCCCGCCTGGGACATCGCGCTCGCTCGTGTACCCACCACCACCGATACCCCTGTCGTGCGCAAGGATACCGGCCATGTCGATGCCGACATGCGTCCGCGTGACGAGGATTACCGCCGCTTCATTCATCTGGTCGATACCTATGCCGCCTGCGGCTGGGATCCGGCGAAACAATGGGAAAAGGCGTCCTTCAAGGTCGCCGAGATCCAGACGACCGCTATCCTGCTCAAGGCCGGCGAAGACCTCGAGCACCTTGCCCGGCTGTTCGACCGGACCGAGGACGCGATCGAGACCGCTGCCTTCAACAACCGCACTCGCAAGGCGATCATGGCCCAATGGCGGCCGGACCTCGCGCGCTTCGTCTCGCAAGACTTGATCTCGGGAGAAGATGTCGAAGCGGCGACGCAAGCCGGTTTCATCCCCCTCCTCTCACTGGATCTCGACAAGCAGATTGCCGACGCGCTGGTTGCGGAAATGAAGGCCTGGTCGAAGGATCTCAAGGTCGCCTTTCCGACGACGAAGCCGGGCATCGCCAGCTGGGAGCCGAAGCGTTACTGGCGCGGTCCCGCCTGGGCAATCATCAACTGGCTTCTGATCGACGGATTGAAGCGCAACGGCCACACGGCTGTCGCCGAAAGGCTGCGGCGATCCACGATCACAGCGATCGAAACGGAAGGTTTTGCCGAATATTTCGACCCGGTCACCGGCCAAGGCTGCGGTGGCCTCGGCTTTTCCTGGACGGCTGCCGCCTATCTGTGGCTTGAGCGACGCGTCGGCGTTACCTGAGCATCGATCTCGATCAATCCGGCTGCCATGGCTGCATGGTCAGCACGTTTCCGCCAAGCTTGGCGAAGGCGCGTTGGCGACAGGAGAAGACGAGGATCTGCTGGTCGCGCGATTGGCGGTGCAGCGCATCGAACATCCGCTCGATCCGGTCGTCGTCGGAATAAACAAGCGCATCGTCGAGGATGACAGGCGCCGGCCGGCCGTCGCGGGCAAGCAGCCGGGCGAATGCAAGGCGGGTCAGCACCGAGAGCTGCTCCCGCATGCCGCCGCTCAACCGATCGACATCCTCGTCCTGGCCGTTGCGGCGCACGATCTGCGGTAGCAGCGTGTCGCCGTCGAAGGTGATCGAGATATCGTCGAACAGCAGGCCGAGCAGCGGGGCGAGTTCGTTCATGACCGGCTTGAGATAGAGGTCGCGCGCCGCCGCCCGCGTCGCCGTCAGCGCCTTGCGCAGGCGATCGAGCACGCCGACCTCCATCTCGAAACGCTTCACCTGCTCGCGCGCCGCTGCAAGCAAATCCCGGCTTTCCAACCAGTTTTCTTCCACCGCGCTGTCCGAGCGGGTGCGGATCTGACCGCCGAGATCGGCAAGCTCCTCGCGAAGCCTGGCAATTTCGCGTCCTGCGGCGTCGGCAACCGAGCGCGCCCGGGCAAGGGCGGCCTCTGCGCCTGCGAGGTCCCGCGCTGTCCGGCGCAAGGGTCCGGCCCGGAGCTCGACCGCATCGAACCGCTCTTTGGCGCTGGACAATTTTACGGCAAGGTCCTGTTGCACGGCATTTCGGCCGGCTTCGGGACCGATGATCGCCTCGATGGCCTCGAGTTCCTGACCAAGCCTGGCGTGCTCTGTCTGCGCGCGCAATATCGCCTCGCCGGCCTCGGTGCGCATCACCGATGCCTCCCGCGCCCGGTTCCGCGCCAGTTCGATGCGCCGCGTCGCATCCGCGAGACGGGCGCGCACCTCTTCCGGGTCGGCGTCGAGTTCGATCGGACCCTGGCTGAGTTCGGCAAATCGGGCGGCGTCGAGGTGAAGGGCGTCGATGCCCTTCGGGGCGAGATCGGCGAGCCGCTGGCGCGCCCGCACCAGCTCCTCGTGTTTGCTCCGCGCGGCAATGTCGCGCTGCCGCGCCGCGAGCAGACTGTCGACACCGAGCTTGGCAAGCAATGTTTGGCGGGCGGATTGCGCGGTCTCCAGCGCTCCGTCCTGCTCAACCTGCCGGCTGGAATGAATGGTCAGGGTGCCGACGCCTGCTATGTCGAGCCTCGCCATTCCGGCAAAGCTTTTATCCTCGCCCCCAGGCAAAGGCTGGTGGTCCATGCTCACCGATCCGGAGGCGTCTTTCAGGTAGTCGATCCGGAGCGTGGGAAGGTCGACTTCGGCGGCTGCGCGCAGGCCAACGATCTTGAGATCCAGCGCTTCGAGCCGTTCGATCCCATCGGCTGGAATGGCGAGCAAGGCATGCGCCGCCTCCCCGTCCTCGATCTGCTGCCGCGCCGCTTCCGCCTGTTCGAGACGCAGACGAACCTCGGCCAGACGCTCGGCGGCGTGGCGCGAACGCAGCGCCGCCTCCAGCCGCGCGAGTAATTCGCGGTTGACCCGCTCGTCTTCTTCGGCCGCCTGCACCTCCGCCGTTGCGGCCTCGCTTTCAACTAGCGATGCCGTGCGTCGCTCGGCTGCACTGGAAAGCTCGTTCTCCGCCAAGGCGAAACGCCGCGCGAGTTCGCCGCTGCGGTTCAATGCGGCCTGGAAGCGCTCATATGCCTGCTGCGCCTCCTCGCGGCGGCTGGCGGCCAAGGCAGCCTCGGCATCGAGCGCCTTGAGTTCCCTCTCGTGCAGCTTGGCGGCTTCAAGCACCGCCTCGGCATTGGCAATCGCCGCCTTCCGGCCGGCCTCCTCGTCCGGATTTTCCAGCTCGTTCAGTCTCGCCTGCACTGAGCGGCGGCGGTCGAGCGCGCCGTGCAGCATCTCCACCTCCTTGGCCAGCCGCGCCTCCTCCTCCTGCAGCCGGTCACGCTCCTCGAGAGCGGCGGCAAAGCGGCCTCCGGTCTTCGGCCGGAGCGTCGCGGTGACCAGGCGATTGAGTTCTTCCTCACAGGCTTCAAGCACCGCCGACATGCGCCGTCCGCCGGTCAGCGCCTCCACTTCGCCCTGCACCGACGACAGCAGGCTTTCGCGGACCCGCTTGTCGTTCTCTTCCTCGCTCTTGCTGCGATTTTCGATGCCAGTGACACCCTGGCGCACCCAGAGCAGACCTGCCGGACCCGACGTTCCGCCGGAAATGAGATCGCCGATGAAAGCCTCGGCTTCGTCGGCCTGGGCGACGAGCCGACCGCTGCCGAGATCGGTGACGCTGGCGCGCCGTCCGCCATAGAATTGCTTGGTCAGGCGGTAGCGGCCGGCGTCGATCGTGATATCGGCCTCGACGATCGGATTGCCGCCGCTATAGGGACGCAGCATCTGCACGTTCTTTGGCGTGCCGCTGTGCGGCTGGAAAAACAGGGCATGCAGCGCCTCGAAACAGGTTGATTTGCCATGTTCGTTGGCGGCGCTCAGCACATTGACGCCGTCGGTGATTCCTTCGACTGATATGCCGCGGCCGGCAAAGCGTTTGACATTGTGGAGGCGAAGGGCGGTCAGTTTCATCGATCGATCGCCTCGCAATAAGAAAACAGCCGGATCAATGCTTGACGCGCCACGGCCCTGTCGTCGCCGGAACGGGCCTCGTCGAGGCTCTCGGCAAGCAGCAAGTCCGCAGCATCGCGCAGCGCACCGGCTCGGTCGATAGTCTCGAGATCATCGCTCTCGCAATCGGTCCCTAGGAGGTCGGTATCGATCTCCAGATGTGCAAATTCCGGCGCGACCTGCTCCAGCAGGCTGATCATTGCCGTCCGCCCGTTCAACCGGGCACGGCCAGACAGCGCGACGCGCAACAGGGTTTGTCGCCGCGCGAACGGTTCCGGCAATGCGGCCTTCAGCGCTTCAACACCGTCTTCCGATGCCAGCAGAGGAAGGTGCAATGTCTGCCAGGAAAAGCTGGCGGTCGTCACCGCCGTCGTTGTCGGCATCGCCCCCTGTCCGGCAATGGAAACGACCATCGCCTGCCCTGGCCGGTCATGCTTGAAACGGTCCGGCTCGGGAGCGCCGCTGTAGTATGTTCTGGCGTCCACCGTTACCGATCCGTGCCAATCGCCAAGCGCCATATAGTCGAGGCCGGCCAGCGCCGCGCGGTTCGGCGCAATCACGTTCGTGGCCGTGGCATCCTCCGAAAATTCCTGGATAGGGCCATGGGCGAGGCCGATGCGGATAGCGCCGTCCGGCGTGGCGGCACCCGTCATCCATTCGGTCAGGTCGCGGCCCGGCCTCCTGGTCGTGCAAGGCGCCGGCAGCAGGACGGCGTCAGGTCCAAGCGCAAGGGGTGCTGCTTCCGTCGCCAGAATGACATTGTCGGGCAACACGCCGCGCGCCGCGCTCCAGAGCTGGTCCGCCAGCAGCGAATCGTGATTGCCCGGAAGCAGGACCCAGCGCAGCGGCGTATTCCGGGCCATCTCGCCAAGCGCCTGCCGAAGCACGGCGGGTGTCGGCGTCTCGGTATCGAATGTATCGCCCGCCAGCAGGACAACGCCCGCCCCATGCTCTCGCGCCGCATTGGCAAGCCTGGTGATCACGCCATGCCGGGCCTCACGCAGGCGCCCTCTCAAATCCTCCGGAAGATTGCCAAATCGCTTGCCAATATGAAGGTCCGAACTGTGCAGAAAGGAAAACATTAGCCAGCCATGTCTACGATGTGCCGCGAGCTTCCGAGCATGGCCAAGGGCTTCGCCCGCAGCGTCGTGATTCCGTTGTTCAGGGACAGACCATGCCTCCCGATAACTGGCGAGGCAAGCTTATCCTGGACAAACGCACTGTTATCCAATGCTTGTCTAACTCTCAGCGATATACGACATCGCATTGCCCAGCCGCCACCGTCCCTTGTCCGCTATTGTCAGCTGCCAACAGCGACGGAATGCCGGCGTTGAGGAACCTGGTCGAACACCACCAGCGCTCAGCTCACCTGCTCGTCCTGCCAGGAATCGAACGTTGCCGCCTGACCGTGACGGCGTCCGTTGCGGTCGACGAGATTCCAGACGATGGCTTTCTCGATATAGAAACGCCGCCCTGACTTGGCGATGCGAAGTCCGCGGTAGTCGGCGATAAAGCCGTTGGCTGCCACGACATTCAGCAATCTCTCGCGCTCCGCACGGTCCGGCGCCTCTGCGGAAAGACGCGACGGCAAAGTGATGAACTCGTCCCATGAATATTCAAAGCAGGCCTGGGCCGCACGGTTGGCGTAGATGAAGCGTGGATCGGCTTCGGTGTTGTGAGCAAGGACCACGGCCGGCGACGTGTGGTAAAGCCATTCGGCCCCTTGGCCCTCCGGCGCCAGGCGGCGTCCCACGCTTCGTTCGAAGCTTTCCGCCATCAGGGCGTAAAATTCGAGATCGCAGGACAAGTCGAGTCCGGCGTCGTGATAGTTGGCAATCATGCTGCGCATCCTGGATTGCGACGAGAGATCCTGAAGGGAAGTTCTCGCATGAAAAGGGACTAGGAAATCCTTTCGCGCTACAAAAAAGTGCAAGCTCCAAATGGGACGCCGTAAAAGCTGGGCATCCGGGATTTCAGGTGTCGTCCCGGAGGTAACGCTCCGCGAGCCTTGCCCACATTGCCGCACCGACCGTCAGGCTGGCATCGGCGAAGTCATATTTGGGGCTATGCAGAATGGCGGAATTCATGCCGTTGCCGAGGCGCAGGAAGCTGCCCGGCTTGTGCTCGAGAAAGTGTGAAAAATCCTCGCTGCCGGGAATGAGCGGGCAGGTCGCGACCTTGTCTTCGCCGATCAATTCTCCAGCGACGATGCGGGCAAAATCCGTCTCGGCAGGCGAGTTGACGACGACAGGATTGCCGCGATCATAGTCGATGTCGATCGAAGCACCGTGACCCTCGGCCACCGAGTGGGCAAGCTTGGTGATGCGCTCCTGTAAGAGATCGCGAATGCCAGGCTCGAAGGAGCGCACGCTCAAGGCGAGCTTGGCATATTCCGGAATGACGTTGACGGCATCGCCGGCATGGATGGTGCCGACGGTGATGACCGCCGTCTGGGTTGGATCGAGGTTGCGCGAGATGACCGTCTGCAGCGAGACGACGAGGTTGCACGCCACGACCACCGGATCGATGGTCAGGTGCGGCCGTGAGGCATGGCCGCCTTTGCCCTTGATGGTAATCTCGACGGTATCGGACGCCGCCATCATCGGGCCGGATCGCAGCAGGATGGTGCCTTCAGGAGCGCCGGGGTGGTTGTGCAGGCCAAAGATGGCGTCGAACGGAAACCGCTCGAACAGGCCGTCGGCGATCATCGCCTGGGCGCCGCTATTCTTGCCCGCCTCTTCTGCCGGCTGGAAAATCAGCGTCACCGTGCCGTTGAAGCGACGGGTGCGGGCAAGATATTCGGCGGCCCCAAGCAGCACGGTGGTGTGGCCGTCATGGCCGCAGGCATGCATCTTGCCTGGCGTGCTGCTGGCATAGGGAAGTCCGGTTGCCTCGATGATCGGCAATGCATCCATATCGGCGCGAATGGCGATGCCCTTGTTACCCCGGCCGGCGCTGAGCCGCGCGACGACGCCATGGCCACCGACATTGCGGGTCACATCATAACCCCAGCCTTCCAGCTTTTCCGCGACATAACGCGCCGTTTCCGCCTCTTCGAAGGAGAGTTCCGGATGGGCATGCAGGTACTGGCGGGTCGCCTTCAACTCCGCTTCCATGGCTTCGAAATCGGAAAGGCGGGCATAGGCATTGTCGAGCGTGGGCATGAAAACATCCAGTATTGATCGAAAGAACCGTTGATCCGGCCCGAGGGTCGAAGCAACCGACTGATATCGCTCAGAGAAAACGGGCGAGAAAGGCCTGGGTCCGGGGATGTTGCGGATTGCCGATGACATCCTCGGGGTTGCCCATCTCGACGACATTGCCGCCGTCCATGAACACCACCCGATCGGCCGCCTCGCGGGCGAAACCGATCTCGTGGGTAACGACGATCATGGTCAGGCCCTGTTTGGCGAGATCGCGCATGGTGGACAGGACTTCGCCGACGAGCTCCGGGTCGAGCGCAGAGGTGGGTTCGTCGAACAGCATCAGCTTCGGCTTGATCGCAAGGGCGCGGGCGATGGCGACGCGCTGCTGCTGACCGCCGGAGAGCTGGCGGGGATAGCTCCCCGCCTTTTCCGCCAGGCCGACCCGCTCCAAAAGCCGCATGGCGTTCTCGGTCGCGGCCTTGCGGCTTTCTCCGTGCACGCCGACCGGGGCCTCGATGATGTTCTGCAGCACCGTCATATGCGGATAGAGATTGAACTGCTGGAACACCATGCCGATCTTGCGCCGCTGATGAGCGATCCTGTTGCTGGACAGCTTTTCCAGCCGGTCCTTGCGCAGGCGATAGCCGATCTGTTCGCCATCGACTTCGATGAACCCCTTATTGATCGCTTCGAGATGGTTGATGCAGCGCAGGAAGGTCGATTTTCCCGAGCCGGACGGGCCGAGCACGACGACCACTTCACCCGGCATGACGTCGAGGTCGATCCCCTTCAACACTTCGAGCTGGTCGAAGGACTTGTGGACGTTGCGGGCTCTGACGAGCGGCTTTGCAATCGCGGCGGCGGTCAATGGCTTGCCTCCTCGACAAGGGTCTCAGATTTGGCGGTGACGGCATTGTTGCGCCGTTCGCTACGGCCGTAATAGGCCTCGATATAGCTCTGGCCGAGATTGAGGATCGAGGTGATGAACAGGTACCAGAGGACCGCGACGAGCAGCATCGGCACGATCTCGAAGGTGCGATTGTAGATCGACTGGACGGAATAGAGCAGATCGGCCATGGCGATGACGCTGACGAGCGAGGTCGCCTTGATCATGCTGATCAGCTGGTTGCCCGTCGGCGGCACGATCGAGCGCATCGCCTGCGGAATGATGATCCGCCACAGCGCCCTGCCCTTGGTCATGCCGAAGGCTTCCGCCGTCTCGAACTGGCCGCGATCGACCGAGAGCAGGCCGCCGCGAATGATCTCGGCCATATAGGCCGCTTCGTTCAAGGCAAGACCGACGATCGCCGCCGTCATCGGCGTGATCACCGAGTTCGTCTCCCAGCTCGCCAGCGTCGGGCCGAATGGAATGGCGATCGAAAGTTCGGGAAAAAGGGTCGAGAGATTGTACCAGAAGATCAGCTGCACCAAGAGCGGCGTGCCGCGAAAGAACCAGATGAACAGCGATGCCAGCGACCTTGCGAGCCGGTCGTTCGACAGCCGGGCGATCGCCAGCCCGAGGCCGAGAACGATGCCGATGGCCATTGCGATCACAGTCAGGCCCAGGCTGACGTAGAGGCCACTGATGACAGTCGGATCGAAGAAGTAGGCCGCGACGACGGGCCAGCCGAAATTCTCGTTATGGGCGACGATCCACAGGAAGTTCGCGGCAATGAGGAGCACGGCCATCCATAGGACGAGCCGACCCGTTCGAAAGGGCTTGTGGGCGTGGGCAACATCCCGGAAGTCCGCACCGCCCGAAGGCGATGCGGCAGTCACGCCGTGATTGCTCATTTCGGCAGGGCTCCACCAAGATTGAGGCCGGGCTGCTTGATCATGTTGTTCTCAAGACCCCACTTCTTCATGATGGCGGCATAGGTGCCGTTATCCATCAACGCCTTGATCGAGTCGAGCAGAACGGGGCCGAGCGGCGAGCCTTTCGGCACGACGGCACCCTGGTAGAGATCGTCGAAGCCGTTCTTCTGGCCGACGCCGCTCAGTTCCAGCTGGCCGTTTGCCTGAGACACGAAATAGGTCAATGGTGCCTGCGACGAGAAGAAGGCATCGGCGCGTTTGGAGCGGACCGCCAGGATCGAGCTCGGCTGGTCCGTATAGGACTGCACTTCGGGCGCGGGTTTGCCCGCCGTCTTGCACTTTTCGACCTGAGCCTGGATCACCTTTTCGGCGGAGCCGCCGGCCATGACGGCGATGCGATTGCCGCAGGCGCTGTCGAGCGAAGCGATGGCCTTCGGATTGCCTTTCTGGACGGAGAAGACCACGTATTCCTGAACCCAGTCGACGAAGTCATTGGCCTCTTCACGGGTCTTGAAGTCACCGATCGGGCCGAAGGCGAACTGGTATCGGCCGGAATTGATGCCGGCGAGCAATGCGGTCAGTCCGCTGACGGTTTCGTGCTCGATCGTGACGCCGAGCATCTGGCCGATCGCATCGGTCAGATCGGCGCTGGCGCCGGTCAGTTCCGTGCCGGTGACGATCTCATAGGGAGGAAAGGAACCGTTGTTGACGGAGATCATCTTGCCGTCCGTGCGGATCTTCTCCGGCAGGCGGGCGCGAAGCGCGTCGTTGACGGTCTGCTTGGCAACGGCGGACTCCTCGGCGAAGACCGACGTCGTCATCATCAAGCCCATCAGGGCGGCGGAAGCGATCAGTTTCGAATGCATGTCATTCCCCTTTTTGGTTTTGCGAAAATAGTGATTCAACGTCGAGGCCTGTGAGGAGTTTCGCTGGCCTCGTTCACCGGACCTTGGCGTGCCACGGAAACAGCTCGGCCGGCGTCAAACGGCGCGGCATGATCTTCTGTTCGTAAAGTTCCTCGGCAAAGTCGGCGATCATCGCCTCGTTCTCGGCAAACCCGCTGACGTTCCAGCTTGGCGGCAGGTCGGCCGCGCAGCGGCGCAATTCGTCGATCATCCAGGGCGTGGTGTCGGCATATTTCTCACGCTTCTCCAGCCAGAGACGCTGGGACTCGTCGATCAGCCCGCTGAGTTCATCCATGATCCAGGGATGCTCCCTGACGATATCAGCCTTGAAGCCGATCAGATGCATGCCCGGGACGTAACCGACCTCGTGGAAGTAGGCGACTTCAGCGGCGCGGAAATCATCCAGCACCTGGCGCAGGGGCGATTCCTGATCGAAAAAACCCTTCGGCATGAAAGGCGTGAAGACGGCATCCAGCCCGCCATCCAGCAAGAGATCGACCATCGGGCGCTCGCCGGGGGCCGCCTCGATGCGGCCGGGCCGTCCAAAGCCATCGAGCCGGTCGGCGATCGGATGGGCCTCCGTCAGGCGTCCGGCATACCACATGGCATCCTCGACTCCGACGCCTTCGCGGCGCAGCGCGGCCCGGGTCCATGTATTTCCGGAATCGCGCCAGCCAGTCACGCCGATCTTCTTGCCGGCCAAATCGGACAGCGTGCGGATCGGGCTGCCCTTGGCGGTGATGATGCAGCGATGGCGGAAGCCGCGCATGATGAAGTTCGGCATGCCGAATATCCGATCATCGCCGTCATGACGCATCTGCGAATAGCGGCTGAAGGACATTTCCGCGGCGTCATGAGCCTCGTCATCGCCAAGGCTGGAGACCAGCGTGCCGACGCGATCCACTTTGATGTCGAGACGGGACGAACTGACATCTCCGAGAACAAGCGGCGTCATGTAATCCCAGTCTCTGAGGGCGATGCGAAGCGTCACAGGCAATGCAAAAACTCACTGAAATGGCTCGACGAGCGGGAAATTAAATGTTCAAAATGGTGAGTACAAATGTTATTACGTTATTGAACATTTAAAGTGAGAGAAAAATGGGCGACACGGTCGAGGCTTCCTGGTTTGCCGAAAAAATAGCCGATCGCAGCATCCGGGGGATCGCCCTCGAAACGAGTGCGCTGATCCGCGCCGGTGCCCTGCCGGTCGGCACGCGCATGCCGGCGATCCGCGATATCGCCTACGAATTGCGTGTCAGCCCGGCGACGATCTCCCAGGCCTGGAGTGAATTGCGGCGACAGAAAATTATCAGCGGCCGGGGGCGAAACGGCACCTGGGTCAGCGGCGACCGCTTTGTCGCCAGGCCGGAGCGTCTTGCGAGCTCGGGAAATTATGCCGCAGGTGTGCTCGACCTCACCTTGGCCGGGCCGGATGCTGCACTTCTTCCCCGCCTTTCCGAAGCCATGGCCTATGGCGCGTCAGCCGCCGACCTCAACAGCTATGAGCGCAGTCGTATCGTGCCGGAGCTGAAGGACGCCGTTTCTGTGCGATGGCCCCATGAGGCGCAAGCCTTTCTGGCCACCAATGGCGGCTACAACGCCGTCTATACGGTATTGCATGCGCTGGTCTCTCCGGGTTCGTCAGTCGCGATCGAACATCCGACCGCGATGCGGCTGCTCGATATCCTGGAAGATCTCGGGGTAAAAATCATCCCCGTCGCCTGCGACAGCGACGGCCCCTTGCCGGATTCGCTGCGCGAGGCGTTGCAGCAACGTCCGGCGGCCTTCCTGTTCCAGCCGCGGCTGCATTCCGTGACCGGCACGACGGTCAGTGCATCCCGCCTCCATCAGCTCGGAGATGTGCTGGAAGGCAGCGACACGCTTGTCATCGAGGACGACGGCGTCGGCGACGTGTCGGCGGCACCTCCGCATTCGCTCGGCGGCCGATTTGCGGAGCGGACGATCCATATCGTCTCACTCTCGAAAAGCCTCGGTCCGGATCTGCGGCTCGCCGTCCTGTCGAGCTCCGCGCCGATCGTCGACCAGATCCAGTCCTACCGTTCCTTCAGCGCCGGCTGGACCAGCCGCATCCTGCAGAGTGCCGCCGCCTGGCTGTTGCGCGATCCGGCAACCTGGCGCCTCATCGGCGAGGCGCGCGCGATCTATCAGCAGAGGCGCGACGCTCTTGCCGACGCACTCTGCGAACGGGGAATGGCGATACCCCCAGGCCAGGGCCTGTGCCTGTGGGTGCCCGTCGTCTCCGAACCATTCGCGATGGTGACGCTCGCCGCACGCAATATCGCCGTCAATCCGGGCAGCAAATTCTCCGTCCTGCCCAGCAGTCATATTCGCGTTGCAACCAGCACGCTTGTGGATCGTTGCGAGGAAGCTGCCGACGCGATCGCGCTGGCGCATGCGCCGTGAAAGGCAGACGCCGCGGGGACACTACTTTCCGTCAAGCCACTCCTGCAGCTCTGCCTCCGCCCGCTCCAGCGCGCTGTAATTCAGCAGTTTGCGCAGGAAAGCGACGGTGACGGCGCGGGCGCGCAGATTGAAGCGGCCGTCCTCGTGGTCGTCGCCGGCGCTCTGGTAGACGTCGAGCTTGTCGTAGAGCTGTTGCAGGCGGTTCTGGACGCTGCGCAGCGACAGACCCCGGCGTTTGGCGATGGCCCGGTCGGTGAGGCCGAGCGCGATATCAACGAGGATCTCATATTCGGAGTCGGTGAAGCCGTTCGTCTGGCCGAGGCTCTTCTGCTGCAGGCCCCGCACCTCGCGGTCGATGACGCATTGGCTCTCGATGAAGATCGAGCGCAGCGCAAGCTTCAGCCGTTCGTCGGAGGCGGACTTCAGCACATAGCCATAGGCGGCGCCATCCGGCACGATGCGCGAGACGCCGCGCACATAGGCTTCGTCCGAATAATTCGACCAGAACAGGATGCGGGTCTCCGGCCGCTCCTTCCAGATGGTGCGCGCCGCCTCGATGCCGTTGCGGTTCGCCATCTGCAGGTCCATGACGATATGCGCAGACTTGTGGTCGCGGGCGAGCTTCTCGCCGACGGTTCCGTTCTCCGCCTCGATCACCGTGTCGCATTCCGGCAGGGCCGCGTTGACGGCCTCGTGCAGATAGGACCGGTGCAGCGGGTCGTCCTCGACGATCAGAACTTTCATCGTGCCCTTCTCCTCAGTTTGGCCCGTTCGCCGGGTCATGTGGGCCAAGCGGCAGCACGACACGCACCACGGTGCCGCGATTGTTGTGGCCAGGCCCGGTGGTGAAGCGCGCCGAAATCAGCCGCGCCCGGGTCTTCATATTGTCGATGCCGCCGCCGATCCGTCCCCGCGCCTTGGCGAGCCCGGTTCCGTCGTCAAAGATTTCGATCGACAGCCGTTCGTCGTCGGCCTCGAGCCGCACCGTGACGGTGAGCGGAGCTGCATGGCGCACCGCATTGTTGATCGCTTCCTGGGCGATGCGAAACAGCGCGACGCTGACGGTCGGCTCCAGTCGTTCCAACGCGCCGTGGGTCTCGTCGACGAGGCCCCATTCGATGGCCGATCCGGTGTCGCGGGTCGACCGGTCGAGATGATGCTCGATCGCCTGGGCGAGGCCGAAGAGCTGGAGCACCGAGGGTTTCGCCTGCTCGATGATCTGCCGCAGATCCTGCATGCAATGCTGGAGCGAACGGGAAACGGGCTCCAGTGCCTCGGACGCCACTTCGCCGTTGCGCGACAGCCGATCGATCCGCCGGGCAAGCCGCGTCAGGTCGGCAAGCGTCTGGTCGTGCAGGTCCATGCCGATGCGTTGGCGTTCCTGCTCCAGGGCTTCGGTAAGCTTCAGCGCACCTTGCCGCAATCCCTCCTCGCGGGCGCGGGCTTCGGCCTCGACGATGGCCGAGCGTTGCGCCTGCTCGGCCGCCTGCAGCGCGAAGAAATAGGGCGTCAGCAGGTCGGCGATGATGCGGGCGCGTTCAATATCCTCCATCGTATAGACGCCCGCCCGGTGCGACGAACAGGACAGTGCCGCGATGATCGTGCCCTGCACCTTCATCGGCACATGCAGGCGGCTCCTCAGCGATTGTTCGACGATCGGCCGCTTGAACGCACCCTCGAAGTGGAAACGCGGATCCGTCATGGCGTCGTCCGCCAGCAGAAAGTCCACCTCGCCCCGGAGCAGCGAGCGGATGGGGCTGTTGACGACGGGCGCGCCGGCCAGATCGCCCCAGGCGGTCTCGATCCCCGTCTCGTAGGCCGTGTGGTAATTGCCGCCCTCCAGCAGCACGCAGACATCGAGATGGTCGTGCGGGATGATATGGGCGACCTCGGCGGCGACGGAACGGATAGCCGAGCGGAAGTCGAGCTGGCCCGCGAGCAGCCGGGAAATGCCGAGATAGTGGTCGAACATGACTGCGGGTGAAAGATGCAGCATCGTCAGTTCCTCCCCGAGATGGCAGCAGGCTCCTCGACCCGCAGCGATCCCTTCCCAGTAAGCGCCCGCGGAAGGGCCGCCGTCTTGCGTAAACCCGCAGCTTGTTGCGCAAAACCCGCAAACGACTTGCCGCCTTGCCACTGTACAGGCCGGTCGATCTCCCGCATCCTGCCCTTACTGAGAGGAGGAAGCTCAGTGCAAGAACAATTTTCACTCGGGCCCGATTGGGCCGGCAGGAGTGAAGCGATCCGCCGCCGGCGCGATCATCAGGGAGGAAGACATGACAATCCGCAAGATGCTTCTGGCATCGGCCGCTATTGCTTGCGCCGCGATGCCCGTTTCCGCCTTTGCCGACACGTCGGCCAAGAAAATCGCCCTTTCCAACAACTATGCCGGCAACTCGTGGCGCCAGGCCATGCTGACGAGCTGGGGCAAGGTGACGGGCGAGGCCGTGAAGGCCGGCACCGTTGCCGCAGCCGACCCCTTCACCACCGCCGAGAACCAGGCGACGGAGCAGGCCGCGCAGATCCAGAACATGATCCTGCAGGGCTATGACGCCATCGTGCTGAACGCCGCCTCGCCGACGGCGCTGAACGGTGCGGTCAAGGAAGCCTGCGACGCCGGCATCACCGTCGTTTCCTTCGACGGCATCGTGACCGAACCCTGCGCCTGGCGGATCGCCGTCAACTTCAAGGAAATGGGCCGCAGCGAAGTCGAGTACCTGTCGAAGAAGATTCCGGACGGCGGCAACCTGCTCGAGATCCGCGGCCTTGCCGGTGTCTTCGTCGATGACGAGATCTCGGCCGGCATTCACGAGGGCGTCAAGCAATTCCCGCAGTTCAAGATTGTTGGCTCCGTTCACGGCGACTGGGCGCAGGACGTGGCGCAGAAGGCTGTTGCCGGCATTCTGCCGAGCCTGCCCGACATCGCCGGCGTGGTGACGCAGGGCGGCGACGGTTATGGCGCCGCACAGGCGATTGCCGCGACCGATCGGAAGATGCCGATCATCATCATGGGCAACCGCGAAGACGAGCTGAAATGGTGGAAGGAGCAGAAGGACGCGAAGGGCTACGAGACCATGTCTGTGTCGATCGCGCCCGGCGTCTCGACGCTCGCATTCTGGGTGGCGCAGCAGATCCTCGACGGCAAAGAGGTGAAGAAGGACCTCGTCGTGCCCTTCCTGCGCATCGACCAGGACAATCTCGAAACCAACCTCGCCAATACCCAGGCCGGCGGCGTCGCCAATGTGGAATACACGCAGGCGGACGCAATCAAGGTCATCGAGTCGGCAAAGTAAATCTCCCGGCGACTGCCGCGCGGCCGCAATTGGCCGCGCGGCATTCTTTGCGAAGCAGGCATGGCGGGCAGCATGGATGAGGTTTTGAAGGCGGTGATCGCCGTCGAGGGCGCCAAGGTGAGCTTCGGCGCGGTCAGGGCACTCGACGGCGTGACCCTCCGCGTCATGCCGGGCGAATGCGTCGGGCTGGTGGGACACAATGGCGCCGGCAAGTCCACCATCGTCAGCGTGATCAACGGCGGCCTCACGCCGCACGAAGGAAGCGTGGCGAGCGACGGCGAGCGGCTGGAGCGCTACGGTATCAACGCGGCGCGTGCCCGCGGCGTGCGCTGCGTCTTCCAGGAGCTATCGCTCTGCCCAAATCTTTCGATCGTCGAGAACACGCGTATCATGCATCGCCATCTCGGCGGCTTCGGCTGGCGCAGGCGCGCCGCAGAGATCATCGAGAAAAGCCTCGATGCCGTCTTTCCCGGCCACGGCATCGACAGCAGCCGGACTGTGGGCGATCTTTCGATCGCCGAGCGGCAGATGGTCGAGATATCAATGGCCTTTTCCGACGCCGGCATTGCGCCGCGTCTGGTGATCCTCGACGAACCCACTTCGTCGCTCGATGCAAGCCTTGCCCGGCAGATGCTCGATCATGTCCGCCGCTTCATCGCCACGGGCGGGTCCGTCATCTTCATCTCGCATATCCTGCACGAGATCCTCGAAACCTCCGATCGCATCGTCGTCATGAAGGACGGCCGTGTCGTCGCCGAGCGCCCGGCGCAGGGCTTCGACCATCACGGCCTGGTGGAAGCGATGGGCACCGTTGCGAAGGAGGAGACCAAGCAGCGCTCGGCGCGCGAACAATCCACAGCCCCGCTCATTCTGTCCCATCAGGCGAAAGGCCTGCCCTTTGCGGCGCGCAAGGGTGAGATCATCGGACTGGCGGGTCTGGCCGGCCACGGGCAGACCGAGCTGCTGCTCGCCCTGCATGCCGCCCAATCCGGCAATTGGCTGCCGGAGCGCGATCCGCTCGTCACCTTTGTCGCCGGCGACCGACGCCTCAACGGCGTCTTCGAGCTGTGGAGCATCCTGCGTAATTTCTCCATCGCCTCGCTCGGTGACCTCTCCCGGCGCGGCCTCATCCGCGCGGGCGAAGAGGAGACGAAGGGCGCTGACTGGAAGCGGCGGATCGAGATCCGCACGCCCGATATGGACAATCGCATCCTGTCGCTTTCCGGCGGCAACCAGCAGAAGGTGCTCTTTGCCCGGGCGCTGGCGACACGCGCGCCTGTCGTCTTGATGGACGATCCGATGCGCGGCGTCGACGTCGGCACCAAGCAGGAGGTCTACGCGATTATCCGCGAGGAAGCGGCGCATGGCCGGACCTTCATCTGGTACTCGACCGAAATGGACGAGGTCCGCCTCTGCGACCGTGTCTATGTCTTCCGCGAAGGCCGCATCACGGCCGAACTCGCCGGCGACGCCGTCAACGAGAAGAATATCATCGCCGCCTCCTTCGAAGGGGTCGCCGCATGACGGTCCGGCTGTCGTCCGACGCCATGCGTCTTGCCATTCCCGCCTTGTCGCTGACGCTACTGCTTGCCGCCGTCTTCTGGCTGCAGCCGCGCGCCATGAGCTATGTCGGACTCAACCTGCTGTTCAACCTGGCTGTGCCGATCGCGCTGGCGACGATCGCCCAGATGATCGTGATGGCGGTGAACGATCTCGATCTCTCGATGGGCACATTCGTCAGCTTCGTCGCCTGCGTCACCGCGACCTTCCTGCGGGATGCGCCTCTGATGGGCGTGCTGATTCTTGCCGGGGCGATCGCAACCTATGCGGCGCTTGGCGTCGTCATCTATCTGCGCGACCTGCCCTCCATCGTCGTGACCCTCGGCATGAGCTTCGTCTGGGGCGGCCTTGCCGTACTGCTGCTGCCGGCGCCGGGCGGACAGGCGCCCGATTGGGTACGCTGGCTAATGACCGTCAAGCCGCCGCTGGCGCCGATGGCGATCGTCGCCAGCATCGTCATCGCCGTGGTTGCCCATCTCCTCGTCATGCGCTCCTCGCTCGGCGTGCTGATGCGCGGCATCGGCGGCAACCAGCGCTCGGTCGAGCGCGCCGGCTGGTCGATCGTCGCGGCGCGCGCTGCCGCCTATGGGCTTGCCGGCCTCTTTGCGGTGCTCGCTGGCATTGCCCTTGTCGGCCTGACCACCTCGGCCGATGCCAATATCGCGCTGCGCTACACGCTGCTGTCGATCGCCGGCGTGATCCTCGGCGGCGGTGAGTTCATCGGCGGCCGCGTCTCCCCGATCGGCGCCGTCATCGGCGCGCTGACGCTGACGCTCGCCGGCTCGTTCCTGTCCTTCCTGCGGATCTCGCCGGACTGGCAGATCGGGGCTCAGGGCGCAATCCTGATCATCGTGCTCGCACTTCGTCTGATGCTGAACCGCCTGGAAAAGCGGGAGAAGCGCCGATGACCCCTCTCCTTCGCCTCTTTCGCAAACCCTGGATCTGGTCGTGGCTTGCCGCCTTCATCGTCTGGTTCCTGACGATCATGGTGACGCTCGGCGCCAGCACGCTCGGCCTGTCGCAGGCAGCCCTCACCTTCGCGGCCTTCTCGGTCATCGTCGGCATCGGCCAGATGTTCGTCATCACGCTCGGCCCCGGCAATATCGACCTCTCGGTTCCCGCCACCATGACGCTTGCCGGCACGGTGGCGCTGAAGCTGATGAACGTCGAAAACGGCATGATCCTGCCCGGTCTTCTCGTCGCCATCGTCATCGGCCTCGTGGTCGGCCTCGGCAACTATGCGCTCATCAAGGCGCTGCGCATTCCGCCGATCATCGCCACGCTGTCCATGAGCTTCATCGTGCAGTCCGCCGCGATCTGGACGAACCGGGGACTGCGCATCAAGCCGCCGAGCATGCTGGCGGAATTCACCACGTCGCACACGCTCGGCGTGCCGAATGTGGCGATCGTCGCACTCCTCATCTCGCTGCTGGCCTGGTTCCTGCTCGAGAAGACCATCTATGGGCGCTGGATCTCGGCGATTGGCCAGAGCATGCCGGCAGCCCGCATGGCCGGCATTCCGGTCGACGGCACGCGTTTCGTCACCTACCTCTTCTGCGCCGTTCTTGCCTCGGTCGCGGGCTATCTGCTCGCCTGCTTTTCCGGCGGCGCGGCGCTCAACATGGGCTCGGAATATCTCTTGATGTCGATCGCCGTCGTCGTGATCGGCGGCACGGCGGTCGCCGGCGGCGATTCCAACGTTCCGGGCATCTGGGGCGCATCGCTCTTCATGTTCCTGGTCGTCTCCATGCTCAACACCTACGGGCTCGGCGCGGGCATCCGCCTGATCATGACCGGCCTCATCATCATCAGCGTCATCATGCTCGCCGGCGGCCGCCGGGCCGGCATGCGATAATTGGGAAGACCGCCATGGCCGAGGCCAGCATCTACGAAATTCACGACCCGCGCTTCCGGCAGTTGATCGTCACAAGCGCCGGTCTCGACGAACTCTATTCCGGCTGCCGGTGGGCGGAGGGGCCCGTCTGGTTCAATGATGCGAACCAGCTCTTATGGAGCGATATTCCCAACCAGCGCATGCTGCGATGGACGCCGGAGGCCGGCGTCTCCGTCTACCGCCAGCCCTCCAACTTCACCAACGGCCATACACGCGACCGGCAGGGACGGCTGATTTCCTGCGAACATGGGACGCGCCGCGTCACCCGCACCGAGGTCGACGGCTCGATCACCGTGCTCGCCGATCGTTTCGAGGGCGCCAGGCTCAATTCGCCGAACGACGTGGTGGTGAAATCGGACGGCTCGATCTGGTTCACCGATCCCACCTACGGCATCATGTCGGACTATGAAGGCTATCGCGCCGTGCCGGAGCAGCCGACCCGCAACGTCTACCGGCTCGACCCGGCGACCGGCGCGCTTTCCGCCGTCGTCACCGATTTTACCCAGCCGAACGGCCTTGCCTTCTCGCCCGACGAGACGATCCTCTACGTCGCGGATTCGGCAGCCAGCCACGACGAAAACCTGCCGCGCCACATCCGCGCCTTCGACGTGGTCGACGGCGCAAGCCTCGCCAACGGCCGCGTCTTCTGCCAGATCGACACCGGCATCCCGGACGGCATCCGCACCGATATGAACGGGAACCTCTGGTCGAGTGCCGCCGATGGCGTCCATTGCTTCGACCCCACAGGCAAACTGATCGGCAAGATCCGCATCCCCCAAACCGTCGCCAACCTCACCTTCGGCGGGCCGAGACGCAACCGGCTGTTTATTGCGGCAACACGGTCTGTTTATGCGGTGTACGTTGCTGTGAGTGGGGCTCAGATGCCGTGAGGGTTTGGCCTCGACCGTATTCGAACCGCGGACCCTCAGTGACAACGTTCGCGGCTAGCCAGTTCTTTGTTTTAGGCTACTACCTTATCTCTAACCTCACCAGCATATGACGAGGCCTCAGGCGATCGCCCGAGGCCCGATAATATCAGGCGACTATGTGTTCTGCGCCATCGCTAATGCGAAAAGCCTGGCTTGTCTCTCAGCAAACGCGCGCGGGTTGGTCGGCCTGTCGCCGTCCAAGATTCGCGCTTCATCGAGGAGAAGCCAGGCAGCATCTTCCCGAAAGGCCTGATCTTTCATCGCGGCGATGGCCTTCACCAGACTACTCTGCGCATTGACCTCGAGGACCGGTTTCGATGCGGTCTGTAGCCTGCCTGCCCCCTGGAGTATTTTCTCGAGTTGTCGATCCGGGCCATGTTCAGAGGCGACAAGGCAAACCGCACTCTCGGTCAATCGGCCAGAGACGCGGACATCGGCGACTTCCTGCCCAAGGAAACCTCGAGCAAAGTCGATAAACGCGGCAACTTCCGGAGAGGCTTCATGCTTGCTGTCGCCGCCCTCATCGTTGCCGGCTATGTCGTCCAGATCGGACAGGCCCTGCGTGATCGATTTGAATGGCTTGCCTTCAAAGTCCCGGGCATTTGTTGTCCAGAAGCTATCGACGGAATCTGTGAGCAGGAGGACTTCGATCCCCTTGGCGCGGAAGCCTTCGAGCTGTGGCGATGCATTCAGTTGATCAAGGGAAAGGCCCGTGATGTAGTAGATCGCCGATTGCCCTTCTTTCATGTCACGCAGGTAGTCGGCCAGACTGCGCGTTGCCTCGCTCGACGCGGTGCTGCGGAAACGAGACAGCTTGAGCAGCTGGGAGCGGCGTTCAAAATCGTCGTAGATCCCCTCCTTGACGATTGCCCCAAATAGATCCCAGAATTTGCCGAACGTCTCGGCATCACCCTCGGCCATCTTTTCCAGCGCCGTTAGCACGCGACTGGTGACACCTTTGCGGATGGCGGCAAGGATCGGGCTATCCTGGATCATCTCGCGCGAGATGTTCAGCGGCAGATCCGACGTATCGACGATACCTCGCACGAACCGCAGATAGCGTGGCAGCAACTCTGCTTCATCGGTGATGAAGACGCGCTTCACGTAGAGTTTCATGCGACCGTGACGATCTGCATCGAAAAGATCGAACGGCTGCGAGCCGGGTATAAAGGCAAGCGCCGTATATTCATGGCGGCCCTCGGCGCGGAAATGGATATTGGTCAGCGGCTCGTCGCACTGGCCGGATACACCGCGATAAAAATCGTCGTAATCCTGCTTTGATATCTCGCTCTTGGGCTTGGTCCACAGCGCCGCACCATCGGTGACTTGAGAAGCCTCGGCACCTTCCTTCTCCGCGAGGCGGATGGGAACCGGCACATGGCCGGACTGGTCGCGGATGATCTTTTCGACCGTCCATTTGCTGGTATATTTTTTTGCGTCGTCCATCAGATGCAGCACGACACGCGTTCCCGTGACGGGCGCTTCGCTGAGGTCAACAGCCACGATCTCATAGCTGCCCTTGCCATCGGACGACCATTTCCAGGCTTGCTCCTCCCCGGCGCGCCGGGAGATTACATCGACCTTGTCGGCAACCATGAACGAAGAATAGAAACCAACGCCGAACTGGCCGATCAACTCGGCTTTCTCACCCGCTTTGGCCGCCTCCAGCCGCTCCATGAAAGCGCGAGTTCCAGACCGCGCGATCGTGCCGAGCGCGTCGATCATCTCGTCACGGCTCATTCCGATGCCATTATCCTCGACCACAAGGGTCGAAGCCTCATCATTGAGCGTGACCCGAATTTCCGGCTGAGCTCCATCTGTCGAGAGCTGCGGCCGGGAAATCGACTCGTAACGCAGCTTTTCGCAGGCGTCCGCCGCGTTGGAAATCAGCTCTCGGAGGAAGACGTCCTTGTCCGAATAAACCGAGTGCACCATCATGTGCAGCAGCCGGCTGACGTCAGCTTCGAATGCATGTTGCTCAGGCTGCCGTTCTTGTACCGTGGTCATCGATAATCCCCATTTCGCAGAAACCGGGCGTCAGATGGTTTTTGTGCCGGTAATTGTCAAGCGGTGGCGGCGGGTAACTTATCGGTCGCCAGCGATGGCCTATCCTGCACCGTGAGCCTACCAGTTCGCGCCGCTGCGCGATGGCGCGCGAGACCCGCGAGCGCTTTACCTTGAACCCGACATCGTCGCTCTTGAAGAGATTCGAACTGTGGCAACAGATCGCCGTGCAATTGGTCCATTCGATCAACTGAAGGGCCGAACACCCAAAACCAAGACGCAAGGCTGGATGGTACCGGAACCGAACCGCGCCCGTCAAATGACGGACGCGGCTCAGCGGGAGGCGCCGGAGGATCAGTCTATCCGATTGCCTTCGGCGGAGAAGAGGTGGATTTTCTCGGATTTGGGCGCGAGGTGAATTTGCTGGTCGGGCTTTAAATCGACCCGCTGGTGCAGCACGATGGTTGCCGTCTGCGTGCCGACACGCACCGAAAGATGGGTCTCCGCACCAGTCGGCTCGACAGTCAGCACGGTGGCCGGAATGCCTGTCTCAGCAATGTCGAGGTCTTCCGGGCGGATGCCGTAGGTGCGCGCCGCGCTTTGGCTCAATTGCGGCGGAAGCGGCAGGGAAACGCCGCCTTCGATACGGAAGCCGCCGTCGCTGACGCCACCCTCGAAGAGGTTCATCGACGGCGAGCCGATGAAGGCGGCGACGAAGGTGTTATTCGGACGGTCGTAGAGATCGAGCGGCTTGCCGATCTGCTCGATGCGGCCGGCGCGCATGACGACGATCTTGTCGGCCATTGTCATCGCCTCGATCTGGTCGTGGGTGACGTAAACGATGGTCGTGCCAAGGCGCTGATGCAGCTCCTTGATCTCGCTGCGCATGGTCACCCGCAGCTTGGCGTCGAGGTTGGACAGCGGCTCGTCAAACAGGAAGACTTTCGGATGGCGTACGATGGCGCGGCCCATGGCGACGCGCTGGCGCTGGCCGCCGGAAAGCTGTTTCGGCAGGCGCTCCAGCAGGGGTTCAAGTGCGAGAATGCCGGCGGCTTCGCTCACCAGCTTGTTAATGGTCGCCTTGTCGCGCCCCTGCAGCTTGAGGGCAAAGCCCATATTTTCGCGCACCGTCATGTGCGGATAGAGCGCGTAGGACTGGAACACCATGGCGATATCGCGCTCCTTCGGCGCGACGTCGTTGACGACGCGGCCGTCGATGCGGATTTCACCGCCGCTGATATCCTCTAGCCCCGCCAGCATGCGCAGAAGCGTGGACTTGCCGCAGCCGGACGGCCCGACGAGCGTGACGAACTGACCATCCTCGATATCCGCGGAAACCCCGTGGATAACGGAGGCCGCGCCGTATTGCTTCAGAACCCGGTCGATTGCTACCGATGCCATTGTCTGTCCTCCCTTACAGTTTCAATTGCCAGACGCCGGCCTCGGCGACGGCGCCGGTGAGCGTTGCCGAACGTGCGGCGGCAAAGCCCGGAATGCGTTTGGCCCCCGTCCAGCGGCCGTTGTCAGCGAAGACCTCGATGGAGCCGGCATCGAGGAAGATGCGCAGGCTCGACGGTTTGGCGCCGGTGGCGATGTAACGTGGCGGCGGCTTATCGGTGCGAGCGTCGAAGACAATCGCCAGACCATCGGCATCGAGTTTCACACCGAGATCGACATCCGGATGATCGAAGGTGAGGTTGAAGGCGGCGCCCGGCTCGGTGAGATCAAGTGTGATCTCGACGGCGCCGGTGCCGAGCGGCACGGTCTTGCCGGCGGCAAGCGCGCTGTCGTCCAGCAACTGATGGCGCAGGCTGTCGACGGCTGCGACCGGCGGGGTCAGTACGGTGTCGCCGTCGAGAAGGACGCGGCGCGGCAGGGTCATGGCCGTCGGGAAATCGTCCTTCTTGGAAAAATCCGTCCAGTTGGCGAGCCAGGCGATGCCGACCGGCTCGTCGTCGTCAACGAAGGCCTGGAAGGCATAGGCATCCGAACCGAAATCCAACTCCTGCTCGAACTCCGCCGTGAAGGTGCGGCCATCGAAACTGCCGACGGTGACGGAGGTGAGGTTGCGGCGGCCGGTAGCCGGGTCGCGGCTGGTGAGCAGACCGAAGATCAGCGCCCAGCGGGTTTGTCCGTTTTTGCCGGAAAGCGGCACCATGCAGGGGCATTCCGCCGCCGTCATGCCGAAACCGTCCTCGCGATGGATGATGCCGAGGAAGGTCCAGCCAACGGCGCCTTGCGCGTCGGCGGTTTCATAGAGCAGCACGACGCCGCCCTGCCGGTCGCGGCTGCCGAGCAGCATCTTCCAGCGGCCGTCCGGGCCTTTGAAGACATAGGGGTCGCGGAAATCGGTAGTGAGGTTCAAGCCTTCCGGGCGCAGCGGCAGTACGGTTTCCGGCAGGCCGGCGACGATGCCGTCGCGGCTGACGGCGGAAAGCTGGACTTGCTCTTCCGGTTGCCGGTCACGCACATGCTCGGTGTAGAAGACGCGGATTTCCGCGCCTTCCGGGCCGGTGCAGGGGATCGCCGAGCCGGAGAAGGCGCCGCCACGGCCATCGTCCTTTTCCGATAGATGCGCCGCCGGGAAGAGGAAGATGGGCAGATGCGTCCAGCGGACGAAATCCTTCGAGACGGCATGGCCCCAGTGCATGGTGTTCCAGCGCGGCTCATGCGGATAATGCTGGTAGAAGAGGTGAGCGTTTCCGCCGAACCGTCCAAAACCGTTCGGATCGTTCATCCAACCGAAGGGCGGGCGGAAGTGATAGCTGTCAGGCACGTCGGGGGCGGTGGTGCGGGCATCGCTGTGCAGGACGCTGATGCCCTCCTTCATCACGGTTTCCGGCCGGAAGGCATAAGCGACGGAGAGCGCTGTGGTTGCCGCATCATAGGACAGCGTAGCCCAACCGCCTTTCGCGAGCGTCACAGCGAAGAATTCAAATTCCCCCGTGTGGCGGGTCGAGGGCTCGCCGATGTCGTTGCCATCAGCGGCGACGAAGAGCTTCGCCTCGCCGCCGGCATGGCGCGCCTTCAGCCAGAGATGCAGCACCGTGCCTTCGGGGAGCGCCGCTTCGATGGTTTCAGGTGCTGACGTTTCGGACTTGGCCTGCAGAGACATAATCAACCTTTCACGGCGGAGCCGACGAATGAACTGACGAACCAGCGCTGGAAAGCCAGATAGAGAATGAGGACCGGGATCATCATCAGCACCGAGGCGGCCATGGCGCGGTCCCAGTAGATGCTGTCCTGTCCGAAGAAGGTGGCGATGGCGACGGCGATTGGCCGAGCATAGTCGGTCTGGGTGACCAGCGTCGGCCAGAGATACTGGTTCCAGCTTTCGATGCCCATGAGGATCGAAACCGTGGCGAGCGCCGGCAGGCTGAGCGGCATGTAGATCGACCGGTAGATGCGGAAGGCCGATGCGCCATCCATTTCCGCCGCTTCATAGAGTTCCTTCGGCAGCTGCGCGAAGAACTGGTAGAAGAGGAAGACATAGAGCGGGCTTGCCACCCAGGGCAGGATCTGCACCGCGAAGGTATCCGTCAGCCCCGCCCGCGACATCATGACGACGAGCGGCATGATGATGCTTTCCTGCGGGATGACATAGAGCGCGACGACCAGCGCCAAGAGGACCGCCTTGCCGCGCAGCGAGCCCCAGGCCAGAACGAAGCCCGCCATGGAATTGATGACCAGACCCGAGACGACTGTGGCGACGAGGATCACCAGCGAATTGAAGAGATATCGGCCATAGGCCAGCTCGCCGGAGAAATGGGCGATCTCCTTGTAGTTCGACAGCGTCGGGTCGCTGACCCAGAAGGCGCGGAAACTGCCCATGTCGGCGAGGATGCGGAAGCGGTCGTCCTTCAGGCTGGCGATCAGCAACATGAACAGCGGCGAGATCATCACCAGCGCGATGACCAGGATGCAGAGGCTCTGCACGATGCGCAGGCTTCTCTTGCCGCTGCCCGTTGCGATTGCCAGCGGGGCTGGCTGGCTCAAAGCGATATCAGACATCGAAGCGCCTCAGGAGTTTGCGTTGCAGGAGCGCGATCAGAAGAACGATGACGAAGAGGATGACGGAAACGGCCGATGCGTAGCCGAGTTTCTGCTCCTCGAAGCCGGCGCGCACCATGTAGTGGACAACGGTTTCGGTGCTTTCCTTCGGGCCACCCTGGGTGAGGATCGCCACCTGCGTATAGAGCTTGAAGGCCTGGATGGTGGTGATAACAAGCACGAAGACATGGGTCGGGCGAAGGCCGGGCATGGTGACGTGCCAGAAGCGGCGCAGCGCGCTTGCCCCGTCGATGCGGGCGGCATCGTATAGTTCTTCGGGAATGCCCTGCAGGCCGGCGAGATAGATGATCATCTGAAAGCCATAGGCCTGCCAGGCCGAAAGCAACACGATGGAGAACATCGCCCAGTTGGGGTCGCCGAGCCAGTCGATCGGCTGGATCGTGCCGCCGGAAAGGAACCCGACGATCTGGTTGAGCGGGCCGCTCGGATACTGAAACAGCGTGCCCCAGATGACGCAGACCACCACCATGGAGGTGATCGCCGGCAGGAAGAACAGGCCGCGCAGCAGGTTCTGCATCGGCAGCTTCTGATGCAAGAGCAGCGCGGTCAGGAAGGCGAGGCCGCACTGCACCGGCAGCACCCAGATGGTGAAGCGCGTAACGTTCCACAGCGCGGTCCAGAACAACGGATCGGTGAAGACGCGCTCGAAATTCAGGAGGCCGACGAAGCGCACCGGCGTCGGGCGCGGCACGAGCGGCTGGTTGGTCATCGCCGTCCAGAAGGACAAGAGGAACGGCGTAATCAGGAATATCGTCAGAAGCAGAACGGCAGGCGCGATCATCGCCATTTCCTGCCAGAGCCGCTGCGTGTCGCGGCGTCTTGCCGGACGCCGCAAAGCGGGCGTGGAGGTCTGTTGCAAAGTCACTGTTTCCTCCTCATCGGTATCGTCCGGAGATGGTGTAGGGCCGGCCCGAGAACCGGCCCCGTCAAAACCTCTTACTGCTGCTCGTCGAAGGGCGGGTAGCCGGCGTTGTCCTCGATATCCTCGTCGATCTTCTTGGCAGCGGCCGTCAGCGCTTCCTGCGCGTCACCACCGTTGAAGATCTTGTCGACGGCCTGCATGAAGGCCGAGGTGATCGTCGGATAGGCCGGGTGCGGCGGACGGGCGATCGCGGTCTTGGAAGCCTGCTCAAAGGCGATGGCGAGCGGACCGCCTTCCGCATAGAGCGGGGATGCGGCGGCGAAGCTCTTCAGGCCCGGATAGGCGGACTGGGTTTTGGCGTACTCCCGGTACTCCTTGTCCTTCAGCAGGAAGCTCAGGAACTTGCCGGCGATCTCAGGGTTTTCCGAGGTTGCGGAAATGCCCCAGATCCAGGTTCCGTTCGGGCTCACGCCCTTGTCGCCGATCTTCGGCAGCGGCATGACGACGATATTGTCCTTCATCGCTGCCGATGCCTCGGCGTAGAACCAGTGGCCGCCCATGGCGAGTGCGGCCGGCTGTCCCTCGGCGTAGAACTGGTTGGTGCCCGACGACGTCGGTACCACCCAGCCCTTCTTCACCCAGTCCTGCATCATCGTCAGCGCCTTGACGCAGGCCTCGCCATCGAGCGTGCCGCTGGCCTTCCAGGTCTTGCGGTCGATCAGGTCGCAGCCAGCGCTTTCGAGCAGGGGGCCGTAGGCATAGGTGATCCACTCGGTCTTGATGCCGTAACCCCGGAAGGTGTCGATCGGCCACTTCACGCCTTCGAGCTTGGAAAGCTTCTCGAGATAGCCTTCGAACTCCTCGCGGGTCCAGGCATCGTCGACCGATTTCGGAATGCGGGCGCCAATGGCTTCTAGATATTTCTTGTTGCCGTAGAGCACGACCGAGGAGTCGGTGAGGCCGAGCGCATAGAGGTCCTTGTCGATCGGATAGGTGCCCTGGGCGATATTCGAATCCGTCATGTCATCGAGCAGATCCTTGTCAATGAGCGGCTTGACGGGCTGCAGATAGCCGGACCAGACATAGTTGGCGAGGAACGGAGCATCGAGCTCCATGATATCGGGCAGCTGCTTGGCCATGACGGCGGCGCTGAACTTTTCGTTATAGGCATCATGCGGCGCGTAGATCATCTCGATGTCGACATCGGGATTGGCGGCCTCGAAGCGGGCGGCAACGTCGCCATAGGCCTTCACCCAGCCGGGATCGCCCTGGTGCATAACGTGGATGACGGTCTTCGCCTCGGCAAAACCGGCGGTTGCGACCAGCGCGGCGGACGCGAAGAGCGCGGAAAGTAAACGATTACCCATCGAAGTCTTCATTGATATTCTCCTCCTGTTAGACACTATTCGATGTTCAGACGGATGCCCGTTCGACCAGATGGAACGGCAGTTTCCGCAGATGCGGCGGTTCGGGCTGCTCGGCCAGGAGGATCTCCATGGCAAGGCGGCCCATTGCGCGGTGCGGCAGGGCCATCGTCGTCAATGGCGGGTCCAGCCGCGAGGCAAGCTCGACCTGGTTGTCGAAGCTTGCCACCGCGATATCATCCGGAATGCGAAGGCCGGCGCGGGCAAGCGCCGCATAGACTTCCATCGCCACGCGGTCATTGCCGCACAGGATGGCATCAGGCCGTTGACCGGATTTCAGAAGCGCCTCCACATGAGAGGCAACAAGGCTGGGCGCGCGGTCGCTGTAGACGCTGCGGCGCACTGCCGGCAACACGCCGACGGGGTCGATGCCCCCCTCCTCAAGCGCCGCGCGAAACCCCATCTCGCGCAGCGTGCCGGCGAGAATGCCCGGCAGGTTGATGAAGGCGATGCGCCGTCGGCCGGCGGCGAGGAGATAACGCACGATCTCCCGCGCGCCGCCCTCTTCGTCCGGCACCAGCGCGGTGACGCGGCCGGCCGCCTCGCGGCAGTTGATCATGACGCCGACCGTGCCCGCCAACCTGTCCGACAGCGCCACCTCCTTGTGGTACATGGCGGCATAAGCAATGGCGCGCGGCCGAAACTGCTGCACCTCGTCGAGCACCGAGCCGATAGACTGGCCGCTGCTGTGGTTGACTGCAAAGACCGCCATGCCGGCGCCGCGGGCCGCTCCGTCGAGGCCGCGCACGATCTCGGTGGCGAAGGGCGAAGTGATGAGGCCGTCGGAGACGACGCCGACCAGCGGCAGCCAGCCCTGACGCACGCCACGCGCCGCAAAGTTGGTCACGTAGCCGAGTTCTTCCGCGATGGCCTTGATCTTCTGGCGCGTATCGTCCGACATGCGGGCGGAGCCGCCGTGCAATGCGCCGGAAACCGTCTTCACCGAGACGCCCGCACGTTCCGCGATGTCAGAAAGCGATACTGCCACGATCCTCACCATCCTCCTTGGGTGATCGATTACCCAATAGTGGCGGCGGACGCGTTTTGTCAAGCGGCTTTAATGCGCACGCTCGGCGTTCCGAACACCTATCTGTCGACATCAATCCTTACCGATCTCCTCGACAACCAGCGCCGACACGCTGCTTGCAGTGGCGCAGTTGGCGACGCCGTGAACGACAAAGGAACGAATAGCGGTCGGCGAGGCGGGGCTTTGTCAGTCATTTGCCTGGCATTTGCCCCACAACGCAGATCAAAACGTGACCGCCGCTTCCTCTCTGCCATACAGCATTCATATCTCGGGAATGTCACGTCTTGTTTGCATGTGGCATCGGCAGCTTGGACAGGCTTTCCGGAAGCCCCAGGAACTCGGCGATATTTTCGATCGTCTCGGCCGTGGTCATGTCAATTTCAAGCAGTTGATGTGGCCGGCCGCGAAAAAACCGTCTGATCAACTCGTTTCTGGTCAGATAGGCCCGGATATACTCGTCTTTATCGAAGAGTTTCTCCCATTCTATCGCATCCTCGCCGATGTCGAAAAGTGAATGAAACTTGTAGTCAGGCGTACGCATCAGGAAGGCGTAGGCATGGGCTTCCGCACAGTAGCCCCTAAAAATATATTGGTCTTGCTGGATATGTTCCTTGGTTATCTGGCTGCCGTCGGCGAGGCCAAAGCGCTTGGCCGTAAAACGCATTTGGGAGCGAAACCAGTCTTCCGGATCTCGGACCGTCAGGATGAAACGCGAGTTGGGGAAGAGCGCGTCGAGGGCGATGAAAACTTCGCTTTCGGCAAACGGACTGTCCTGAAAAGCATCGGCATTTTGCACATAAGCAATGAGCTTACTGTAATCTCCCCGGCGAGCCGAGTAGCTTGTCAACTCGCCCTCAACCTGATTTCCGACTTTCAGGCCGCAGAGCGTAAAAACGTCGGCCAGAGTCGTCGTCCCGGTCTTGTGACCGCCTATCCCGAATACCTTGTTGAAACTCCGTCTGGATGCAAGGGCGCTTCGAGCTTCAGCAATATGCCTTGCTAATAAATTGTTCAAAAAACATCTCCTGTGCAATCGCTCCGCTGAGGGCGGGCGTCGAGCAATGTCTCGATCTGGATGGCAAGCTGATCGGGATCGGAACCCACCGTGCGAAGACAGAGCTCCGGATTCTCTGGCGGCTCATAGGGGGAGCTGATTCCGGTGAAGTGTCTGATCTCGCCGGCGATCGCGCGCTTATAGAGTCCCTTCGGATCGCGCTTGGCGCATTCCTCTATCGGTGTGTCGATGAACACTTCGAAGAACTCGCCTTTTTCCATCATCTCGCGGGCAAGCTGCCGTTCTGCACGGAACGGCGAGATGAAGGAGACGAGCACAATGAGGCCTGCATCGGCCATCAGCTTGGCCACTTCCGCAACGCGGCGGATGTTTTCGATGCGGTCCTCATTGGTGAAGCCAAGGTCGCGGTTGAGACCGTGGCGAATATTGTCGCCATCCAGCACATAAGTCGAGCGCCCTTTGCCGTGGAGCAGTTTCTCGACACTATTGGCAATGGTCGACTTGCCGGATCCTGAAAGCCCGGTAAGCCAAACGACGGCTGGTCGCTGATTCAGCAGGGCCGCACGCGACTTGCGGCTAACCTCAAGCGCCTGCCAACGAATATTTTCCGTTCGACGCAGGGAAAGATCGATCATAGCGGCGCCGACAGTCAGATTGGCCATCGGTCGATCAGAATGAAATTGCAGGCGTTACGTTTGCCATGATGGCGTTCACGCTGCAGCTTCCGCCCTCGATCCGGTGTTCAAGACGAAATGAGATGGACGACCAAAGATATGACGTGGCGGCGGATGTTGACGTGCTTGTGATCACGGGCGCTCCTCTATGATGGATAAGGGAGGTGTGAACGCATTACAGAACCTTTAGGTACCATAAATAAGAAGCTACCCAATTGCAATAGCGATCTTTGGTAGCGCGGGGCGTGAGGGAAGCGGCCCATTGTGTACCACGGCGTCGATTTTCGACCCCGGTAAACCGTTCTCTGCAGCAGTCAGAAAAGCCCTTTCAATTCTGAAGGATATGCTGCCGGACGAGTTCCTGCAACCGCTCGGCTTCGCCAGCGGCGATGGCGTCGATCATCATGTGATGTTGGCGGCCGGATTGCTCGATACGGGCGCGGGTGCGCCATTGGGATACCGGGGCAGACGAGGTGCGCTGGCGGATTTCGGTGATCAGGTCGACCAGTTCCAGATTGCCGCCGAGGACAAGCAGGTGGCGGTGGAAGGCGAGGTTTGCCTCGTAGAGCTCCAACATCGTGCCGTTCAGCACCATCTGGTCGAAATGCTCGGCAAGCGTCCTGAGCGTGTCGATGTCCTCGGGCGAGGCATTCTGCACGATCGTTCCGGCAATGGCCGTTTCGAGGATGATGCGGATCTCGCTGACCTCGCGGGCGCGGCGGCCATCCGGCTCGTAGACATGGTAGCCACGGTTCGGCACATGTTCGACCAGCCGCTTCTGTGCGAGGCGATCGAGCGCGCGGCGCACTTCCGGGCGGGTGCAATTGTAGCGCCGCTCCAGATCGATCTGCTTCAGCCAGGTTCCCGGCAACAGCACGCCGGCCAGAATGTCCTGAAGGACAAGGTCCGTCACATCGCGCGTGTCGGAAGCCGCCTGCTGCTGGTCCATCACGACGTCTGCCATTCCAAATCCCCTGTTTCGCATCACCGTTAACACGCCCGATCGAATTTCTGTAGGCGTTCGAACGTCTTAGAAAAATGTCCAAAATTTATTCATGCATACGGATTGCGCAGAAAAATTTTGTATCCTAAATTGGCGCCAATTTTGGATACTATGCGAATCGAAGTCGTTTTGAAAGCCATGAAAAACACCGAAGCCGTCTGGGATATCGTCGAGGCTAAGCGCGAGACCTTCTTTGCGCTGAGCGATCGGATCTGGGACATGCCGGAGACGAATTACGAGGAGTACCGCTCCGTCGCGGAGCATGCGCGCCAGCTCGAAGCCGAAGGTTTTCGCGTCGAGCGCGGTATTGCCGGCCTGCCGACCGCCGTCATGGGTGAAGCCGGCGAAGGCGGTCCTGTTATCGCCATCCTCGGGGAATTCGATGCCCTGCCGGGCTTGAGCCAGGAGGCGGGTGTCGCGGAAAAGCGCGAAGTCACGGCGAATGGCAATGGCCATGGCTGCGG
This sequence comes from Rhizobium sp. BK212, assembly GCF_014197475.1. Lineage (NCBI taxonomy): Bacteria > Pseudomonadati > Pseudomonadota > Alphaproteobacteria > Hyphomicrobiales > Rhizobiaceae > Rhizobium > Rhizobium sp. BK212. Next base: position 267,112 of record NZ_JACIFS010000001.1, on the reverse strand, counting down.
ACACAATATGCTCGGCGCCGGCTCGATGCTGGCGGCAGCCGCGGTCAAGGATTTCCTGGCAGCAAACGGCCTGAAGGGCCGCATTCGTTATTACGGTTGCCCGGCGGAAGAAGGCGGCTCCTCGAAGGGCTTCATGGTTCGATCAGGCGTTTTCGACGATGTCGACATTGCCATTTCCTGGCATCCGGCGGCCTTTGCCGGCGTCAACAATCCGGTTTCGCTCGCCTGCAACGAGCTCAATTTCCATTTCACCGGGCGCGCCTCGCATGCTTCGGCGACACCTCATCTTGGGCGCAGCGCGCTCGATGCCGTCGAACTGATGAATGTCGGCGTGAACTATATGCGCGAGCATATGCCGTCGACCGCCCGCATCCACTATGCCGTCACCGACACCGGCGGTTCGGCGCCGAATGTCGTGCAGGCGCGCGCCACCGTCCGGTATCTCATCCGTGCGCGCAACCTGCCGGAATTGCTGTCGCTCGTTGCCCGCGTGAAGAAGGTCGCCGAAGGCGCTGCGCTGATGACCGAGACGTCGGTGCGCAGCGAAGTCATCAGCGGCGATGCAAATCTGGTCGGCAACGCACCGCTCGAAGAACTGATGTTTGCCAACCTTCAGCGCCTCGGCCCCCCTGTTTTCGACGACGCCGACCGCGCCACCGCCCGCCAGTTTCAGACGACGATGAGCGCTGAAGACATCGCCTCTTCCTATGCGCGCTTCGGCCTGAAGCGGAAGAAGGATCAACCGCTCTGCGAAGAGATCTTCCCGCTCTACGCCGGTGACAGCACGATCGTCGGCTCGACCGATGTCGGCAGCGTCAGCTGGGTCGTGCCGACCGTGCAGATGCGTGGCGCGACCTATGCCATCGGCACCTCCGGCCACTCCTGGCAGCTGGTTGCCCAGGGCAAACTTCCGGCGGCGCACAAGGGCACCGAACATGCGGCCAAGGTCATCGCAAGCACGGCCATAGAGCTGATTTGCAATCCCGGCCTCATCGAGGCCGCCAAGGCCGATCTCAAGGAGCGCCTCGACGGCATGCCCTTCGTCAACCCGATCCCGGACGATGTCCAACCGCCGCTGCCGGAAAGGCAGGCGCCATGAGCCAGCCCGGCATCCTCGAGCTCATCAGCTTCGGCTCCGATGGTTGGGGCAAGGCGCTGCTTGCCGGCGCGTGGATGACGATACTGATTGCTCTGGCCGGCTATACGATCGGCGCCGTGATCGGCTCATTCGGCGCCTGGGCGAAAATTTCGGGCGGTCGCAGCCTTCGGATCGCCGCCGACGCCTATACGACGGTACTGCGCGGCATCCCCGATCTCCTGGTCATCTACCTCTTCTATTTCGGCGGCAGCGCCGTCGTCACGGCTGTCGGCCGGCTGTTGGGCGCCGAGGGTTTTCTCGGTTTTCCGGGTTTTCTTGCCGGGTCGCTCGCCGTCGGCGTCACCTCGGGCGCGCAGTTCACCGAAATCTTTCGCGGCGCCTTCAAGGCCGTGCATGCGGGTGAGATCGAGGCGGCGATTGCCTGCGGCATGGGCCGGTTGCTGCGCTTTCGTCGCATCATTGCGCCGTTGACGCTTCGCCACGCACTGCCGGGGATGGGCAATGTCTGGCAGGTGGTGCTGAAGGAATCCGCCCTCGTCTCGATCACCGGCGTTGCCGAGCTGCTGCGGCAGACGCAGGTGGCGGCCGGCTCGACGGGCCTTCCCTTCGACTTCTACGTCATTGCCGGAGCGATCTATCTGATGATCTCCACCGGTTCCGGCCTCTTTCTCAGGCGCGCCGAAAGGCACTTCTCGCGCGGCGTCAGGAGGGGCTGATGGACTGGCAATTCCTGTTCGAAACCTTCGTAAGCCTCATCTCCGCCATTCCGCTGACGCTGGAACTTGCCGCCACCTCGATTACGCTCGGCGCCGTTCTGGCGCTTAGCCTCGCCCTCTGCCGGCTTTCCGGCATCATCGTGCTCGAATGGTTCGCCCGTGCCTATGTCTTCGTGTTCCGCGGAACGCCGCTGCTCGTCCAGATCTTCCTGATCTATTACGGGCTTGGCCAGTTTCCGGAGGTGCGCCACAGTTTCCTCTGGCCATTCCTGCGCGAGCCCTACTGGTGCGCGGTCCTGGCGCTCACCCTGAACACCGCCGCCTATGCCGGCGAGATCATCCGCGGCGGGCTTTTGTCGGTGCCCTTCGGCCAGATCGAAGCCGCGCGCGCCTGCGGCATGCCGCAATTGATGCAGTTCCGGCGCATCGTCCTGCCACTTGCCATCCGCCAGGCACTGCCAGGCTACAGCAACGAAATGATCGCCATGGTAAAGGCCACCTCGCTCGCCTCGATCATCACGCTGATGGAAGTCACCGGCGTTGCCGCCAGGATCATTTCGGAAAGCTATCGGGCGATCGAAGTGTTCATCGTCGCTGGCGCCATCTATCTCACGATCAATTTCCTGCTGACGCGTCTCGTCCATCTCGCCGAATATTGGCTAAGCCCGCATTTGCGCCAGCCTGCTCCATACCATCCGGTTGCGACATCCGTATCTCCACTTGAAGGAAACGCCCGATGACAGCGGCGAATGCTTCCCCTTCCCCGATCGCGCTCAGCGTCAAGGATCTGCACAAGAGCTTCGGCCCGGTCGAAGTCCTCAAGGGCATCTCGCTCGACGCTCGTGAAGGCGATGTGGTGTCGATCCTCGGCTCCTCGGGTTCGGGAAAATCCACTTTCCTGCGCTGCATCAACCTGCTGGAGACACCGAATTCCGGGGAAGTCACCGTCGCCGGTGAAACGATCCGCATGCTTCCCGACGCGAGAGGCGGCAGTCGGCCAGCCGACCGCAGGCAGGTGGACCGCATCCGTTCGCAGCTCGGCATGGTCTTCCAGAGCTTCAATCTCTGGTCCCACAAGACCGTGCTCGAAAATGTCGTCGAGGCGCCGATTTATGTGCTCGGCCGCTCCCGGAGCGAATGCATCGAAGAGGCGGAAGCCCTGCTTGCCAAGGTGGGCATTGCCGAGAAGCGCAATTTCTATCCCTCGCATCTTTCCGGCGGCCAGCAACAGCGCGCTGCAATCGCCCGCGCCCTGGCGATGCGGCCGAAGGTGATGCTGTTCGACGAACCGACCTCGGCGCTGGATCCGGAGCTCGTCGGCGAAGTGCTGCGGGTCATGCGCGCGCTGGCAGAAGAAGGCCGCACCATGCTGGTCGTCACCCATGAAATGGGCTTTGCCCGCGATGTCTCCAGCCGCGTCGTCTTTCTGCACAAGGGCGTCGTCGAAGAAGACGGCAGGCCGCAGGATGTCTTCGCCCATTCGCAGTCGGATCGTTTCCGGCAGTTCATCAGCCAATAATTCCATCAGCTCAAACGAAGAAAAGGGGAACAAAACATGACATTCATTTCACGGGTTCTGACCGCCCTGTCGGCTACCGCGGTACTGGCCCTGTCAGGCACGGCGCATGCGGAAGACAAGACCTGGAAGACGGTGACGATCGCCACCGAAGGCGCCTTCAAGCCCTACAACTTCACCAAGCCGGATGGCACGCTGGACGGCTACGAGATCGAGCTGACGAAATATCTTTGCGACCATATGAAGGTCGAGTGCAAGATCGTCGTGCAGAACTTCGACGGCATGATCCCGGCGCTCAATGCCGGCAAGTTCGATGCCATCATCTCCGGCATGTCGGCAACGGCCAAGCGCGAGGAAGTGATCGCCTTCAGCGATTCCTACGGCTCCACCGGCCAGGCCTTCGCAACCTCCAGGGAAAGCGACCTCGTCAACCTGCCGGAAAAGGGCGAGGTCTTTTCGCTTGGCAGCAACGAAGCCGGGGCGATCGCCGAGATCGACAAGATCAAGCCGATGCTGCAGGGCAAGACGATCGGCGTGCAGACCGCCTCCACCGGCGCCGCCTTCGTCGATAAATATCTCAAGGGTGTGCTTGAGGTGCGCGAATACAAGACGACCGAGGAGCACGACCTCGACCTCAAGGCCGGCCGCGTCGATCTGGTGATGGCATCCATGGCCTATCTCATCACCGCTTCGCAGAAGCCGGGCAATGAAGACATGACGACGGCCGGTCCGCGCTTCCAGGGTGGTTTCCTCGGCCGCGGCAGCTCCGTCGGCCTGCGCAAGGACGACACCAAGCTGAAGGCGATGTTCAACGACGCGATTGCCGCGGCAAAGGCCGACGGCACGATCAAGACGCTGTCGGAAAAGTGGTTCGGCTTCGACGTGACGCCGAAGTGAACGGCTGATTCCTCCAAGACATCAAGCCCGGCGAGCAGCATCGCCGGGCAACCGCAGAGCGCCCTACGTAAAGACCCTCAAAAATTCTTCGGTCTCCATGAGTTCGAGCTGCACGGAAAATCGATCGTGCAGAAGTTCCAGTGACGCATCATGCGTATCGTCGGCGCCGCTGCAGACGGCATCCTTCAGCACGATGACGCGATAGGCGAGATCGATTGCACCGAGCGTCGTGGCCAGCACGCAGACATCGGTTTCACCGCCTGTTATGACAAGCGTGTCGACCCGCTCCGATTGAAGGATCGGATGCAGGCGGCCGTCGATCCAAGGGGAATAGGTGCGTTTGTCGAAGTGCCTTGCCGGCGGAACCAGTGCTGCCAGCGACGAGGCCAGATCGATGAAGCCGCGGGGAAGATGTTCGCCCGTCATCATCCACCATTTGCGGTAATAATCTCGCCATTTCCCCGGCATGTCGTCGGCGCGCTCGGGTGGCAGGAAGCGGGTGAAGATCGTTCGGGACGGATGCCGCCCGGCCAGTTCTTCGATCTGCGGAGAGATCCGCACCATCCAGGGAACGTGCCACGGCGTGTCCTCGGCAAACATCCGCTGCATGTCGACGCAAAGGTGCCGCCACTCCCCGTCCTCGCCCATCAGATCCTCCATCCGGTCTTCGGGCGTCAACCGCCGTGCCCGGCGAAAGTTCCTGGCGGAAGATCAAAAGCCTCTCAGGCGACGGCGCTCTCGGCTTTGCGAAAACAATCGAGGTCGCCAACAGGAACCGGTTTGGAGAAGAAATAGCCTTGGAGATCGGTGCAGCCGAGGGCGGCTAGAAAGTCGCGTTGATATTCGGTTTCGACGCCTTCCGCCGTCGTCGAGATCCCGAGGTTGCGGCTGAGCGCGACGATGGCGCCGATGATGGCCGCTCCGTTGGCTTTTGTGCCGAGTTGCGAGACGAAGGATCGATCGATCTTGATACGGTCGATGTCGAAACGCACCAGATGGCTGAGGCAGGAAAAGCCGGTTCCGAAATCATCGAGCGAAATCTGAACACCTCGGCTGCGCAGCGACTTCAGCACGGTATAGACATCCGAATTATCCTCGATGAGCGAGGACTCGGTGAGCTCCAACTCGAGCCGGGCCGGCGGCAGGCCGCTCTCCTGCAGCACGGCGAAGACTTCCTCGGCAAAATTCGGCCTTCTCAACTGGGCGGGAGACACGTTGACCGCAACAAATGTGCCTTCCGGCCATTTGCGGGCAGCCCTGCAGGCTTCGCGCAATACCCAGAAACCGAGGGCGTCGATGAGGCCGCCTTCCTCGGCGACAGGGATGAAGCTCGCAGGCGTCAACAATCCGCGCTGACTGTGACGCCAGCGCACCAGAGCCTCCGCGCCAGACGCCGTATATCCCGGCTCTGCACGATGTACCGTCTGGTAGTAGACCTCGAGCGATCCGTAGTCCGGCCTGTTCGCAAGCGGTTCGGATGGTGAACCGTCCGCGGAGGAGGCCGCACTTTTGGCCAGAACGTCCCGCAATTCGTTCTTGAGAATGTCGCGCGCATTCCTGCCGCCGTCCATGGATGGGGAATAGATGCGCCACTGGCCTCTCCCGCCCATCTTTGCCTCGTATAGCGCGACATCGGCGTAGCGCATGATGTCATCGGCATTCCGCCCGGCGTCCGGCACGACGGTCACGCCGATCGAGCCGCCGACCCGTGCGACGGCCTCGCCCCGCAAAAGCGGGAAGGGCTTGCCGAGTTCGGCAACGATCGCGTCGCATATTGCCGGCAAAACCTGATCATCATCCTTGATATCACGCAGAAGCAGGGCGAACTCGTCCCCTCCGAGCCGGGCAAGCGTGTCGCCCGGACGAAGCAGGGCGCGAATCCGTTCCGCAGCCATCCTGATCAGTTCATCGCCGGCGGCATGGCCGAACGTGTCGTTCACGGCCTTGAAGCGGTCGAGGTCGAGAAGTGCGACCGCCGAGCGCTCGGTCGAATTCTGCGTCTCGGCCAGGCACTCCTCAAACCGCATCGCGAACAAGGCGCGATTGGGAAGGTTGGTCAGCACATCATGCAAGGCGAGCTGCCTTGCGTGCAGCTCGCTTTTCTTCAACTCGCCGAGACTGCTTCGCAGGCGCACCAGCAGGACCGAGAACAGGATCGCGATCACCAGGGCGGCAATCGAAAGCGCCGGCATCAACCGGCCGATCACCCTCGAACCCGGAAGATCGGGCCGCCATACGATGAAGCCGATCGGCTCGCCGTTTGCCGTGGCGTCGATCTGGAAGGCAACTTCGTTTTCGTCTGCGTCGGCCGTGCGCGCGAAGCGCGCGCCGTTGAGGCCCTGTTGCCGGCTCAATTCGTCCAGCGCCGCACCGTCGATAAACCGCACGACGATCAGGAATTGCCGCATCGTCTGCCGTTGCCCCTCATCGGGTTCGTTGATGGCGACGACGCCGACGATCGTCGGCCGACCTTCCAGCCGCATCAGATTGGCGAGCGCTGGGTTGGAGCTGCCAGTGCTTGCAAGGCGGCTTTCCATTGAGGACGGTGTTCTCTCGTTGGAAACGGTGCCTTGTCTCAACCCAAGGCGGGCATCCTGAAGCAGCGGCAAAAACAGAGGCTTCATCCAGCGATAACGCTTTTCCGTTTGGGCGTCCGCCAGCATGAGCAGCTGCGCCTTCTCGTCGACGACGAAGGCCTGATCATAACCGAAGGCGGACATCGCGGTCTGGCTGATCGCGCTGCCGGCCGCCGCCGTCAGAACCGCATCGAGGCTGGAGGAACCTCCGGCCGAACGGGCGGCGGGATAAACACGGGTGAGATAGCCGTTGCCAAACTGGCCGATGACATGCGCGACTTGATCGACCTGTTCGCGCAAGCGGGCATTGACAAGGTGGCGCTGTCGATCAAGGGCGGCAGCATCGCTCTCGGTTCCCGCCCACAGTGCCGACAGCACGACCAGTCCGATCGCTCCAAGCCCGCTGACGGCAATCAGAAACAGAATTCTCCCCGAAGCAATCCAGGACTGCTGAAACGTGTTGGAGCTGGAAGGAAGAACGATGTGCAAGCCTGGACCCCTGAACACCACGACACGGGCGCATTGGCCGAGGCTAACAAAGAAGCGTTCACGTAGAATTAAAAGCTGCGGCGCACTATGGGCGAGATCGATACGCCCCAAGGAGCTCCCGACGATGCGCATATCCATTCAGACTATCGTGCGCGGCGCGCTGATGACGGGCGCGGTGGGTGTCTTTCTGGCGATCTCGCCGCTCGAGGTGGCTGCGCAAGATCGCATGCCGATGAGAATTGCCGTCGAAGGTGCATTTCCGCCCTTCAATTATCTCGATGCGAATAACAAGCTGCAAGGCTTCGACATCGATATAGCCAATGCCCTCTGCGAGGTCGGCAAGTTCGAATGCGAATTCATCATCGAGAAGTGGGACGACATCATTCCCAATCTCGTTGCCGGGAAATACGACTCGATCATCTCATCCATGTCGATGAGCCTTGAGCGGCGTCAAAAGGTTGCCTTCACTGAAAAATACTACAACAGTCCGTCGGTATTTATTGCCCGGAAGGATTCCGCAATCAGCGATGTCAGCCCCGCCGCTCTCAGCGACAAAATTCTTGGCGTGACGTCGTCGACGGCGCAGGAATCCTATGCCAACCATCTTTATCCGGACATGAAAAAGACGGTGTTTCGGTCTTCGCCGGAATTATACAAAGGCCTGGCGGATGGGAGCGTGGACATTATTCTCGAGGATAAGCTCGCCATCTACGACTGGATTGCCAACACGAAGGCGGGAAGCTGCTGCGAGTTCAAGGGGCCGGATCTGGTCGATATCACCTATTTTGGCGAAGGTGCCGGGATCGCGCTGCGCCTCGATGACAAGGAGCGCCTTGCGCGCCTGAACGAAGCGTTGAAGAGCATCAAGGCGGACGGGACCTACGACATGATCAACGCAAAATATTTTCCGTTCAGCATTCAGTAGTTCGTCACTCAAATTGTCATGTGACAAATGCGGAATGGCCGGTTTTCCGCCGGCCATCCCTGTCAGGTAAAGTTCCTCGGTCGCAATCGCTAGGCGGCTTTCGCGACCTCGCCGTGCGGATCGAGGACATATTTCGTCGCCGCGCCCTGGTCGAAGCTCTCATATCCACTGGCGGCATCGTCGAGCGGGATGACCTTGGCGTTGACGATATCGGCAATCGGCAGCCGGTCATGGAGGATCGCCTGCATGAGCTGGCGATTGTACTTGAGCACCGGCGTCTGGCCGGTGTGGAACGACTGCGCCTTGGCCCATCCGAGACCGAAACGCAGCGACAGATTGCCGTGTTTGGCGGCATTGTCGACGGCGCCCGGGTCTTCAGTGACGTAGAGGCCGGGAATACCGATCGAACCTGCGGCGCGGGTAATCTCCATCATCTGGTTGAGCACGATCGCCGGCTGTTCGCCGCCCGAGTGGCCGCGGGCCTCGAAGCCGACCGCATCAATGGCGCTGTCCACCTCGTTGGTGCCGACGACCTGCGCGATCATGTCGCCAAGACGGTCGCTCTTCGACAGGTCGATCGGCTCGAAACCGACCTTGGCCGCATGCGCCAGACGATCCTTGTTGAAATCGCCGATCATCACGACAGCAGCGCCGAGAATGCGAGCCGAGGCTGCAGCCGCAAGGCCGACAGGGCCGGCGCCTGCGACATAGACGGTCGAGCCGACACCGACACCTGCCCGCACGGCGCCATGGAAGCCGGTGGGCAGAATGTCGGAGAGCATGGTGAGATCGCGGATCTTCGCCATCGCCTTGTCCCGATCGGGGATTTTCAGCAGGTTGAAATCCGCGTAGGGAATGGTGACGTAGCGTGCCTGCCCGCCGATCCAGCCGCCCATGTCGACATAACCGTAAGCACCGCCGGCGCGAGCCGGGTTCACCGTCAGGCAGACACCGGTGTCTTGAGACTTGCAGCAGCGGCAACGGCCGCAGGCGACATTGAACGGCACCGAGACGATATCGCCGACGTCGAGCATCTCGACGTCGATGCCTTTCTCGATGATTTCGCCGGTGATTTCATGACCGAGGACCAGGCCTGGCATTGCCGTCGTGCGGCCGCGGACCATGTGCTGGTCGGAGCCGCAGATATTGGTCGAGATCACCTTCAGGATCACGCCGTGCTCGATGCGGCGGCCATCGGGCGCTTCCAGCTTCGGGTCGTCGATGTCGCGAACTTCGACCTTGCCCGGCCGGAGATAGACGACGCCTCTATTCTTGCTCATGGATTCCTCCCACTTGTTTGAATGCCTCGATGTGCAACCGATGCAGCCGATGGCAACCTTCCCTCCGGCCTGCCTCCTCTGCAGCCCGGTCTACAACACAGGATACCGCCGCATCGGGCGATATTCGGATTTTGCAAAAACAGATTGGATGGAGAAGAGAAGTGAACGCCCGGGTTTTGCCTGTCGTTCTGCTCGCGATCGCCCGCCGCAATCCGTCGATTTGCTGTGCCAAGAGCTGGTTTCCGGCTCCAGAATCTCCTTTCGATCCGTCTCGATATCTCTCCGGACCTCTATCCGGCGATTTCCTTGAGGATTTCAGTTCTTCTACCGCTGCGGAACAGCGCCGGCGTCAGGCCGGTGTCCCAAGGTCCATTTCGCCAGTTTGCGAGATAGCGCTTTGAACACCACAAGCAAACCACGACTGACGGAAAACAGCGATCAAGAAAACGACATGGGCGCAACTCAAAGACGACAGTCGGCAAGGTCGCAATGGCTCGCTGCGTAGCGGAAATAATTGATCCCGCGAATACGGCGGTTTTCCGGATCGTCGGGGAAGATTTGATATGGGAGACTTAGGCGCGATGTGGCCGCCGACTGCGGTTGACGTCGATGGCCGTATGCCAGAGCACGGCGCCGAGGATGATCGCACCGCCGAAAAAGGTGGCGACGGGCGGCTCTTCGGAAAACAGCAGCCAGACCCAGAAGGGCGTGAGCACGATTTCCATCGTGCCGATCAGCGCCGCTTCTGCCGGCGGCATCCGCTTTGCCCCGGCAAGAAAGAGCACCAGCGCCAGGGAAAAATTGGTCGCGCCGAAGGCGGCAAGGACGATCCAGTTGTGCAGGTCGAGCGAGCCGACCGAACCGAACGGCGCGAAGAGAACGAGGGTCAGGAAAGCGCTGACCACGGTCGGCGGCAGGCTCGGCACCTGCGGACTGATGCGCGGAATGATGATGACGAGCGCGAAGGACGCCGTCATGCCGAGCGCCAGCAGATCGCCCCACCCCGTCCCGCCCCCGATCGACGAGGCGACGATGACCGCGACGCCGAGGAGCGAGACGCCGCCGGCAATCAGCGTCCGCCTGGCGACCCTCTCCTTGAGGATGAGCCAGCCGAGCAGAGCCGCGATGAAGGGCGCGGTCGCATAGATCATCGTCACATTGGCGACGGTGGTCATGTAAAGCGACCCGATGAAGCATCCCTGACTGAAGGTCTGGCATGCGATCATCGCAAGTCCGGACGGATGGAAGACGGAACGCCATTGCTGCCGTGAAATACCCCCCTCGAGGAAAAGGCAGGGGATCAGCAGGAACAGGCCGCCGAACAACGACCGCCAGGCGATCGCCGTCCATACGTCGGTGGTGAGCAGCCGCGAATAGACGCCGCTCGCGCTCCAGGCAAGCGTCGCGGCAATGATGAGAAGCACACCCTTCTCGTGCTCGCTGCCTGCGAGGTGTCTGGCCGGATTTTCAATGGTCACGCGGATATTCTCAAAGAAGGAAGTCGAACGCGGCTCTTTTCTGCCTCAAGAATTGACATTAGACAAACGAATAGTAGAGATAGCTATCATCGATTTTTTCTATGGCTATTCCCATGCACGAGCCGATTGAGAGCGACCTGCTGAGGACCTTTCTTGTCGTCGCCGAGACCTCGAATTTCTCCGCGGCTGCCCAGCGCATCGGGCGGACGCAGTCGGCTGTCAGCACCCAGATCAAGAGGCTCGAGCAGACGATCGGCGAAGCTCTGTTCGAGCGCGGCGCCCGCGGTGTGCTGCTTACACGCCAGGGCATACAACTCGTGCCCTATGCCCGCCGGATCATCGACCTCCTAAGCGAGGCCGCCGCGACGATCCGCAGCAAACCGCTGGATGGGCCGGTGCGCATCGGAATTCCCGAGGAATACAGCCAGACGGTGCTGCCGGCGGCCCTTGCGGCTTTCGCCGTACGCCATCCGGCCGTCGAGGTCACGGTGTCCTGTGACTATACCGTCCGCAACCTCGCCGCCCTCGAGCGGGACGAACTCGATCTGGCCGTGGTCTTCGACTGGAGCGACCAGACGAAAGGCGAGGTCCTCTGTATCGACCCGACCGTCTGGGTCACATCCATGGTTCACCGGCTGCACGATATCGATCCCCTGCCGATTGCGACCTATCGTAACTCCACCTGGTCGCGCGATTACGCGCTCCGGTCGCTGGAGCAGATCGGCCGCCATTACCGGATCGCCTTCATCGCCGATACCGGCTCGGGGCTGAAGAATGCCGTGACCGCGGGCCTTGCCGTCACCACGCTGTGTCGCAGCAACATTCCGCCCGGCTGCCGCGAGTTGACTGCCGAAGACGGCTTCCCACCGGTCGATTCCTCGAAAGTCGTGCTCCGGCGCAATCCCTACCGATCCAGTGAGGCAGTTCGCGAACTCGCGGATATGTTACGAGACGCCTTCCAGCCTACGTCGGTGTGATGCGGCGGCGCAGACGGCGCCGGGTCTCGGACGGGCTTTCTGAAAAACTCGCGCGGTAGCTTCTCGCAAATGCCGAGGCCGAGTTGAAGCCGGTCGCCGCCGCGATGTCGGCGAAGGAGGCGGTCGTCTCGATCACCTTGCGGCGCGCCGCGTTCAGGCGCAGCGCGAGATAATGCACATGCGGCGGCGCGCCGATGTTCTGCTGGAAAAGATCCTGCAGATGCCGGGCGCTGATGCCCACCCTGCGGGCGAGCCGCGTGAGAATCAGAGGCTGCTCGATATGCTCCTCCATGAGCTTTACTGCCTGCGCCACGCGGGGATCGTGCATGCGCAATCCCGCCGAGGCTGCCGAAAGCGGCTCATCGGCATGGAAGGACGGCTGCTCGTAGCGAAACAGCCGGCTGACTTCGAGCGCCAGCGAATAACCCTGCCGCTGCCGGATCACCTCCAGCATCAGGTCGACGGTTGGAAGCGAACCTGAGGTCGTCAGCCGCTTGCCGTCGATGACGAAGCGATCCTTGACCGCTCGCACTTGCGGATAGGCCAGCGCAAAATCCTCGTAGTCCTCCCAATGAACGGTCGCCGGCAGTCCGTCGAGCAGGCTTGCTTCCGCCAGCAGCCATGTGCCGGATTCGATGCCGGCAATCACCGTACGGTAGCGGGCAGCCTGGGAGAGCTGCATCTTCAGCGCCGGCGTAGCACTTCGGCGCCAGTTGTAGCTGGCAAGCACGAAAAGCGGCGTATCCTCGGTCGTCGCCTTGAAAGCGCCTTGGGCGGGCACGGCAATATCGCTGGTGGTCGGGACCGGTGCTCCATCCGGGGTCAGCAGCCGCCAGCGATAGAGCTCGCTGCCGGAAATGCGGTTGGCGCCGCGCAGCGGCTCGATGACCGAGGCGATCAGGATCAAATTCGCGTCCGGCAGGACGAGAAGGTCAATGTCGAGCCGTTCCGTCGATCGCTGCAGCAAGGTCGCCTCCGTCGAGTTCCGATAATGTATCGATTACTTCCGAAAGTGCAACGCATCGCCATCCATCCTGTCGCGTAATGCTGACAAGACGAGGGAGAACAAAAACATGCCTCTTGCGATGAACCGCGATGTTTTCATCACCTGTGCCGTCACCGGCGCCGGCGATACGGTTTCCAAATCCAGCCACGTGCCGATCACGCCCAAGCAGATCGCCGAGTCCGCCATCGACGCGGCAAAGGCCGGGGCTGCGGTGGTCCACTGCCATGTCCGGGATCCGGACACGGGTGCCGCCAGCCGCCGCAACGACCTCTACAGGGAAGTCACCGACCGCATCCGCTCGGCCGATATCGACGTCGTGCTCAACCTCACCGCCGGCATGGGCGGGGACCTGATCTTCGGCGATGTCGAAAGCCCCCTTCCCCTCAATCCGAAGGGCACCGATATGGCCGGCGCCACCGAGCGCGTCAGCCATGTCGCCGAATGCCTGCCTGAGATCTGCACGCTCGACTGCGGCACGATGAACTTCAACCTCGGCGACTATGTCATGACCAATACGCCAGCCATGCTGCGGGCGATGGCGAAGAAGATGACCGATCTCGGCGTGCGGCCGGAGATCGAGGCCTTCGACACCGGCCATCTCTGGTTTGCCAAGCAGCTTGCCGAGGAAGGCCTGATCGAAGACCCGGTGCTGATCCAGCTCTGCATGGGCATTCCCTGGGGCGCGCCGGACGATCTCAATACCTTCATGGCGATGGTCAACAACGTTCCGCAGAGTTGGACCTTCTCGGCCTTTTCGATCGGCCGTAACGCCATGGCCTATCCGGCGGCCGCGGTTCTCGCCGGCGGCAACGTGCGCGTCGGCCTGGAGGACAACCTTTTCGTCGGCAAGGGCCAGCTCGCCACCAATGCCCAGCTCGTCGAAAAGGCCGTGCAGGTGGTCGAAGGCATGGGTGCCCGGATCATCGGTCCGGAAGACGTTCGCAAGAAACTCAAACTGACGAAGCGCTGAGGACGGCATGACACGGATCAACAAGGCGGCCTGTATCGGCGGCGGCGTCATCGGCGGCGGATGGATCGCGCGTTTCCTGCTGGCCGGCATCGACGTCGATGTGTTCGACCCACATCCGGAAGCGAGCCGTATCGTCGGCGAGGTGCTCGCCAACGCCGAAAAAGCCTATGCCATGCTGACCGGCGCGCCCCTGCCGCCGCGCGGCAGGCTGACCTTCTGCACGACGCTCGCGGAAGCCGTCGCCGGCGCCGACTGGATTCAGGAAAGCGTGCCGGAACGGCTCGACCTCAAGCGCGGCGTCCTGACCGAGATCGATGCCGCGGCGCGCCCGGACGCCCTGATCGGCTCTTCCACTTCGGGTCTGCTGCCGACCGATCTGCAGCGCGACATGAAGCATCCCGAGCGCCTCTTCGTCGCCCATCCCTATAACCCCGTCTATCTCTTGCCGCTCGTCGAAATCGTCGGCGGCGAAAAGACCTCGGCGGCGACCATCCAGGCGGCAATGGAAAGACTGGCGCCGATCGGCATGAAGGGCGTCCACATCGCCAAGGAGATCGAGGCCTTTGTCGGCGACCGGCTGCTCGAAGCGCTGTGGCGCGAGGCCTTGTGGCTGATCCATGACGATATCTGCACCGTCGAGACGCTCGATGACGTCATCCGCTACTCTTTCGGCCTGCGCTGGGCGCAGATGGGCCTGTTCCAGACCTACCGCATCGCCGGCGGCGAGGCAGGCATGCGCCACTTCCTCGCCCAGTTCGGTCCCTGCCTCGCCTGGCCCTGGACCAAGCTTACCGATGTCGTCGATCTCGACGATGCGCTGATCGAAAAGATCGGCCGGCAATCCGACGAACAGGCGGCCGGCGTGTCGATCCGCGAGCTTGAACGCATCCGCGACGAAAACCTCGTCGGCATCCTGCAGGCCCTCAAGGGCGGCGATGGCGGCAAGGGCTGGGGCGCCGGCAAGCTCTTGAAGGACTTCGAGCAATCGCTCTGGGCAGCCGGCGGCGGGACGACAACGTCTGTCGACCTGTCGAAACCGCTGAGGCTCATCGAGACGAAAGTCAGCCCTGCCTGGGTCGACTATAACGGCCATATGACCGAGCACCGCTACCTGCAGGTTTTCGGCGATACTTCGGATGCGCTGCTGCGCCTCATCGGCGTCGACGTCGCCTATGTTGAGGCGGGGCACAGCTACTATACGGTGGAAACCCACATCCGCCATCTCGGCGAGGCAAAGCTCGGCCAGACGATCCATTCGACCTGCCGGGTCCTCTCCGTCGACGACAAGCGGCTGCATGTCTTCCATACGTTGCACGATACGGCGACGGGCGAGGCCATTGCCACTGCCGAGCACATGTTGCTGCATGTCGACAGCAAGGCCGGCAAGGCCACGCCGGCGCCGGCCGTCATTGTCGACAAGGTCAAGGCGATCGCCGAAGCGCATGCGAATTTTGCCGCGCCTGAAGGCGTCGGCCGTCACGTCGGCCAGAAACGGTAGGAGGATCGGCATGGATTTCGGATTGAGCGAAGAACAGAAAATGATCGTCGAGACGGTCCGCGCCTTCGTCGAGACCGAAATTTATCCGCACGAAAACGAGGTCGAGCGCACAGGCATCGTGCCGCCGGAGCTCGGAGACGAGATCCGGCGCAAATGCGTCGATCTCGGCTTCTACGCCTGCAATTTCCCGGAGGAGGTCGGTGGCGCCGGCCTCGATCACGTCACCTTCACGCTGGTCGAGCGGGAGCTCGGGCGCGGTTCCCTCGGGCTGACGGTTTTCTTCGGCCGGCCCTCCGGCATCCTGATGGCCTGCGAGGGCGAGCAGCGAGAGCGCTACCTCCTGCCCGCCGTGCGCGGCGAGAAGATCGACGCGCTCGCGATCACCGAGCCGGACGCCGGTTCCGATATGCGCGGGATGAAATGCGCCGCCCGCCGCGACGGCGGCGACTTCGTCCTCAACGGCACGAAACACTTTATTTCGCATGCCGATGTCGCCGATTTCGTCATTGTCTTTGCCGCGACGGGTGAGGAAGAAACGCCGAAAGGCATCAAGAAGAAGATCACCGCCTTCCTGGTGGATCGCGGCACGCCGGGCTTCGAAATCCGCAAGGGCTATGACTCCGTTTCGCATCGTGGCTACCACAACTCGACGCTCAGCTTCGAAGATTGCCGGATACCCGAAGCCCAGGTGCTGGGCGAGGTGCATCGCGGCTTCGACATAGCCAATCAATGGCTCTGCGGCACGCGGCTGACGGTCGCCGCCACCTGCGTCGGCCGGGCACGGCGCGTCTTCGACATGACGCTGCCCTATGCCGCCGAGCGCAAGCAGTTCGGCAAGCCGATCGGCGCCAATCAGGGCGTGTCGTTCAAGCTCGCCGATATGATCACCGAGATCGACGCAGCCGATTGGCTGACACTTGCCGCCGCCTGGCGGCTTGATGCCGGGCTGCCTGCAGACCGGCAGATCGCCTCGGCCAAGCTTTACTCCTCGGAAATGCTCGCCCGGGTCACCGATGAGGCGATCCAGATCTTCGGCGGCATGGGCCTGATGGACGACCTGCCGCTCGCCCGCTTCTGGCGCGATGCGCGCGTCGAGCGCATCTGGGACGGCACCTCCGAAATCCAGCGGCATATCATCAGCCGCGACCTGCTTAGACCTTTGGGAGCGTGAGCCGATGACATCTCGCCCGCTCGACCGCCTGCTCAGACCGCAAACGATCGCCGTCTTCGGTGGCCGCGAGGCGCGAAGGGTGATCGAGCAGTGTGATCGTATGGGTTTTGCCGGCGAGATCTGGCCTGTCCATCCGAAGCTCGACGAGGTGCTCGGACGGCGCTGCTATCGCTCGGTCTCGGATCTGCCGTCAGCGCCGGATGCCGCCTTCGTCGGCGTCAACAGGACGCTGACCGTCGAGATCGTCCGCAGCCTTTCTGAAGCCGATGCCGGCGGGGCGGTCTGTTATGCATCGGGTTTCAGCGAGGCGACGGGTGAACTTGAGGATGGCGCCGAGCTGCAGCGGGCCCTGCTGGAGGCAGCGGGCGATATGCCGATCCTCGGGCCGAATTGCTACGGGCTGATCAACGGTCTGGACGGCGCGCTGCTCTGGCCCGATCAGCATGGCATGCAGCGCATCGAACGTGGCGTCGCGATTCTCACGCAGTCCTCGAATATCGCCATCAACCTGACCATGCAGACCCGTGGGCTGCCGATCGCCTATGTGGTCACGGCCGGCAACCAGGCGCAGACATCGCTTGCCGATGTCGCCTGCGCATTGATCGACGACCCACGCGTTACCGCGGTCGGCCTTCATGTCGAAGGCTTCGGCGATCTCGCTGCTCTCGAACGCCTGGCCGCCATCGCCCGGTGGTCGAGGAAGCCGGTCGTCGTGCTGAAGGTCGGCAGATCGGAACAGGCAAAACGTGCGGCCGTATCACACACCGCCTCGCTTGCCGGCAGCGATGCCGTCGCCGATGCCGTACTGGCCCGTCTCGGCCTTGGCCGTGTCCAGACCTTGCCGGCACTGCTCGAAACCCTGAAGCTGCTGCATGTCGCCGGCCCGCTTGCAAGCCATTCAATCTCGTCGATGAGCTGCTCGGGGGGCGAAGCCTCGCTGATGGCGGATGCCGCCGTCGGTCGCAAGGTGGAATTCCCGGCGCTGCAGCCGCAACAGCTACCGCGTCTGCGGCGGGTGCTGGGCGAGATGGTGACGCTTTCCAATCCGCTCGACTACCATACCTTCGTCTGGGGCGATCTCGCACGCCAGACCGAAGCCTTCGGCGCCATGTTCGAAGGCGGCTATGCCCTCAATCTCGTCGTGCTCGACTTCCCGCGTGGCGACCGCTGCGATGCCTCCGAATGGGCGATGACGGCGGATGCGGTCATTGCGGCCGCCGCCGCAACCGGTGCGCTGGCCGGCGTGCTGGCGACCCTTCCGGAAAACATGCCCGAGCCGATCGCAGATCGGCTGATGGCGAATGGCATCGTCGCCTTCTCGGGCATCGACGAAACCATCATTGCGGCGGAAATCGCAGCCGGTATTGGCAAGGTCTGGGAAGCGCCGCCTCCCTTGCCGCTGCTCGACGTGCCGTCCATGGGCGGCGAGATCGAAACGCTGACGGAAGCCGATGCAAAGACGGAACTTGCTGCCTGCGGCCTCCCTGTTCCTCGGGGGCTGCAGGCTTTTTCGTCCCGGGAAGCTGCCGAGCAGGCCGAGCGGCTCGGTTTCCCCGTTGTGCTGAAAGCGCTCGGTATTGCCCACAAGACCGAGGCCGGGGCCATCGCACTCAACCTTAGGGATAGTGAGGCAGTGTCGGATGCGGCGGCGGCCATGCCGCCGAATTCAGGTTATCTCGTCGAGAAGATGATCAATCCGCCGGTTGCCGAGCTCATTGTCGGCGCCATCCGCGATCCCGTCTTCGGATTGTCGCTGACCCTTGGAGCGGGGGGAATCTTCGTTGAATTGCTTGAAGATTCGATCATTTTGCCGCTTCCAGTGACGAAAATCGAGATTCGCGCGGCGATTTCGCGTCTTAAACTTGCAGAATTGATCTATGGCTATCGCGGGAGACCAAAAGGCGACCTCGAGGCTGTTGTCGATGCTGTCTCAGCAGCGGCAGATTATGTCGTAATGAACGCGGCACGTCTGGAGGAACTGGACATTAATCCGTTGATGGTTCTTCCCGAAGGGGGCGGCGTTGTCGCAGTCGATGCCCTGATACGGCGGAGGAGGTAGCATAAGTTGAGCGATCCCATTCGCACACGACAGGACGGCGGAGTCCTCGAAGTCGTCATCGACCGGCCGAAGGCGAACGCCATCGACCTTTCGACCAGCCGTGCCCTGGGCTTGATCTTCCGGGATTTCCGCGACGATCCGGCATTGCGTGTCGCCATCGTCTCGGGTGCCGGCGAGAAGTTTTTCTGTGCCGGATGGGATCTCAAGGCGGCGGCATCAGGCGATGCAGTCGACGGGGATTACGGTGTCGGCGGCTTCGGTGGGCTGCAGGAACTGCGCGACCTCAACAAGCCGGTCATTTGTGCGGTCAACGGCATCTGTTGCGGCGGCGGACTGGAGATCGCGCTTTCTGCCGACCTGATCCTCGCCGCCGATCATGCGACCTTCGCCCTGCCGGAAATCCGCTCGGGCACGGTTGCCGATGCGGCTTCGATCAAGCTGCCGAAGCGCATCCCCTACCACATCGCCATGGACATGCTTTTGACGGGGCGCTGGCTCGACGTTCACGAGGCGCATCGCTGGGGTTTCGTCAACGAGGTCCTGCCGGCCGACAGGCTGATGGAGAGAGCATGGGATCTTGCCCGGCTGCTCGAAAGCGGGCCGACGCTCGTCTATGCCGCTATCAAGGAAATCGTGCGCGAAGCGGAGGGTTCGACGTTCCAGACTGCCATGAACAAGGTCACCAAGCGGCAGTTTGCGACGGTCGACAAACTCTATTCGAGCGAGGACCAATTGGAAGGCGCGCGGGCCTTCGCCGAGAAGCGAAGCCCCATTTGGAAAGGAAAATGACCAGGCGGCAGCAACCGCACTATTTTCCCGCATGATGCGGGCGACGGAGGTGGAGAGGAAACCGCCTGCGGATCTGCCCGGAAGTTCTGTCAACGCACCATAAAGAAGGAACTGGGGAATGAACGACTACACCAAATATCTCGCAAGCCGTATCACCGCCGGCGGGCTCAGCCGCCGCGAATTCATGGGACGCGCCATGGCGGCGGGCATCACACTTGCCGTCGCCGACAAGCTCTTCACCGAAAGTGCGCAAGCCGCCGAACCGAAACGCGGTGGCCACTTGAAGCTCGGCCTCGAAGGAGGTGCAGCCACCGATTCGAAGGATCCGGCAAAGTTCCTGTCGCAGGTCATGTTCTGTATCGGCCGCTGCTGGGGTGACATGCTGGTCGAGTCCGACCCGCTGACGGGTGCCGCCGTGCCCTCGCTTGCCGAATCCTGGGAGCCCTCGAAGGACGCTGTCACCTGGACCTTCAAGATCCGCAAGGGCGTCAAGTTCCACGATGGCAAGGAACTGACGATCGACGACGTCGTTGCGACGCTGAAGCGCCACACCGACGCAAAGTCGGAATCCGGTGCGCTCGGTGTTCTCGGCTCGATCAAGGAGATCAAGGCCGACGGCGGCAATCTCGTGCTGACGCTCAGCGAAGGCAATGCCGACATGCCGCTTCTGCTGTCGGACTACCACCTGGTCATCCAGCCGAACGGCGGCGTCGACGATCCGCTGGCCTCGATCGGCACCGGCCCCTACAAGATGACGAGCTTCGAGCCCGGCGTCCGCGCCACCTTCGAAAGGAACAAGGACGACTGGCGCACCGACCGGGGTTATGTCGATTCGATCGAAATCATCGGCATGAACGATGCCACTGCCCGCATCGCGGCGCTTTCGTCCGGTCAGGTGCACTACATCAACCGCGTCGACCCGAAGACCGTCAACCTGCTGAAGCGCGCGCCGAATGTCGAGATCCTCTCGACCGCCGGCCGTGGCCATTATGTCTTCATCATGCATTGCGACAAGGCGCCGTTCGACAATAACGACCTGCGCCTGGCTCTCAAATACGCCATGGACCGCGAGACCATGGTGCAGAAGATCCTCGGCGGCTACGGCAAGGTCGGCAACGACTTCCCGATCAACAGCACCTATGCGCTGTTCCCCGAGGGCATCGAGCAGCGCGTTTACGATCCCGACAAGGCCGCCTTCCACTACAAGAAGTCCGGCCATAGCGGCTCGGTCCTCCTGCGCACCTCCGAAGTCGCCTTCCCCGGCGCCGTCGATGCGGCCGTCCTCTATCAGGAAAGCTGCAAGAAGGCCGGCATCGAGATCGAGGTCAAGCGCGAGCCGGGCGACGGCTACTGGACCAACGTCTGGAACGTTCAGCCCTTCTCGACCTCCTATTGGGGTGGCCGTCCGACGCAGGACCAGATGTATTCCACCGCCTATCTCTCGACGGCGGATTGGAACGACACCAAGTTCAAGCGTCCTGACTTCGACAAGCTGCTGCTGCAGGCCCGCTCCGAATTGGACGAAGCCAAGCGCAAGGACATGTACCGCACCATGGCGATGATGGTGCGCGACGAGGGCGGGGTAATCCTGCCGATGTTCAACGATTTCGTGAACGCCTCCACCAAGCAGGTGAAGGGTTATGTCCACGACATCGGCAACGACATGTCGAACGGCTACGTCGCAACCCGCGTCTGGCTGGACGCCTGAGGATAAAGGGGCGTTTGCCCCCTCCGATCTCCAACGAAGCCGGGACCGTGGGATGAAACCCGCGGTCCTCCCGCCGTTTTAGCGCGAGGTCCTCGCCATGACCAATCCTGCCCCCAGCATCTTGCCCGGCCTCGGGTTGCGGCAGCGTTTTCCGCTGCTGGCCCTCATCCTCGAGCGCTTCGTGCTCAGTCTCGTCCTGCTTTTTGCCGTTTCCATCCTGATCTTCGGCGGCCTGGAAGCCCTGCCCGGCGATTTTGCCACCACCTATCTCGGCCAGTCGGCGACGCCGCAGGCGGTTGCCAATATTCGTCAGGATCTCGGGCTGAACCGTCCGGTCACGACGCGCTACGTCGAGTGGCTCGGCAATGCCGTCCAGGGGGACTTCGGCACCTCCTGGGCCAGCAAGAATTCGGTGAGCGAGCAGATCGGCAAACGCCTTGGCAATTCGCTTTTCCTGGCGGGTTTCGCAGCGGTGATCTCGGTGCCGCTCGCCGTCGGCCTTGGCATGCTGTCGGTGCATTTCCGCAATCGGCTGCCGGATAAGATCATCAACGTGATCTCGCTTGCGGCGATCTCGCTGCCGGAATTCTTCATCGGCTACCTGCTGATCCTCTTCTTCGCGGTGAACCTTGGCATGGCGACCTTCCCGGCGACGGTCTATGACAGCATGGGTTTCGGCGAGCGGTTGAAGGCGATCGCGCTGCCGACGGCGACGCTCGTGCTCGTCGTGCTTGCGCACATGATGCGCATGACGCGGGCGGCGATCCTCTCCGTCATGTCGTCGGCCTATATGGAGACGGCAGAGCTGAAGGGCCTCAGCGCCTTCCGCGCGATCGTCAAGCACGCCGCTCCCAATGCGCTCGCCCCGATCATCAATGTCATCGCGCTGAACCTTGCCTATCTCGTGGTCGGCGTCGTCGTTGTCGAAGTGGTCTTCGTCTATCCCGGCATGGGGCAATATATGGTCGATGCGGTCACCGTGCGCGATATGCCCGTCGTGCAGGCCTGCGGGCTCATCTTCGCGGCCGTCTACATCTTCCTCAACATGACGGCCGATATCCTTGCGATTATCGCCAACCCCCGGCTGAGGCATCCGCGATGAGATTGAGAGACATCCCCATCACCGCCTGGATCGGCATGGCCGGTATCGCCATCGCCTTCATCTTCGCTATCTTTGCACCCTGGCTCGCCCCCTATGGCGAGACGCAGGTCGTCGGCGACGTCTGGCAGCTGCCGGATAATCAATATATCTTCGGCCTCGACAATCTCGGCCGCGATATCCTCTCGCGCCTGATCTACGGCGCGCGCACGACGCTGCTGGTCTCGTCCGCCGCCACCGTCATCTCCTTCTCGCTCGGCATTATCCTGAGCTTCACCGCTGCCGTCTCGCGCGGCATCATCGACACAGTGTTTTCCCGCTTCAACGATCTGATGATGTCGATCCCGACGCTGATCTTCGCGCTGGTCGTTCTGGCGGTCCTGCCGCAAAATATCGTCGTGCTGATCCTTGTCATGGCGATCCTCGATTCCACCCGCGTCTACCGTCTCGGCCGCGCTGTGGCGCTCGATGTCGCGGTGATGGAATTCGTCGAGGCGGCCAAGCTGCGCGGCGAAGGCAAGCTCTGGATCATCTTCCGCGAAATTCTGCCGAACACGCTGTCGCCGCTGCTGGCCGAGTTCGGGTTGCGCTTCGCCTTCTCGATCCTGTTCCTCTCGACGCTTTCCTTCCTCGGCCTCGGCATTCAGCCGCCGGCGGCCGATTGGGGCGGCATGGTCAAGGACAACAAGGACGGCATCATCTTCGGCATATCGGCAGCATTGGTGCCGGGCACGGCGATCGCCGTGCTTGCCGTCTGTGTCAACCTCGTCGTCGACTGGCTCCTGAAACGCACATCCAGCCTCAAGGGAGGGCGCGGCGATGCCTGAGCTTCTTTCCGTTCGCAATCTGAAGATCGAAGCAACCAGCTACCCGCCGGGCGAACCGCCCAGGCGGGTGACGATCGTCGACGGCGTTTCCTTCGATCTGCAAAAGGGCAAGGTTCTCGGCCTCATCGGGGAATCGGGCGCCGGCAAGTCGACGATCGGCCTTTCCGCACTCGCCTATGGCCGGGGTGGAGCCGAAATCACCGGCGGCGAGGTCTTGCTCGACGGTGCCGATATCCTGGCGCTCGGCAAGAACGGCATCCGTCAAATCCGCGGCGCGCGGGTCTGCTATGTGGCGCAGTCTGCGGCCGCTGCCTTCAATCCCGCCCATCGACTCGGCGACCAGGTGATCGAGGCTTCGGTCAAACATGGATTGATGAGCAAGGAGGAGGCGCGCAAACGTGCGCTTTATCTGTTCGGGGTTCTCGGCCTGCCCAATCCCCAAACCTTCGGCGAGCGCTTTCCCCACCAGGTCTCCGGCGGCCAGTTGCAGCGGGCGATGACGGCGATGGCGCTCTGCTCCAACCCCGAACTGATCGTCTTCGACGAACCGACCACGGCGCTCGACGTCACCACGCAGATCGACGTGCTGGCGGCGATCAAGCATGCGATCGAGGAAACGCATACCGCCGCCCTCTACATCACCCACGATCTCGCCGTCGTCGCCCAGATCTCGGACGACATCATGGTTCTGCGCTATGGCAAGCAAGTGGAATATGGCAGCGTCCAGCAGATCATCGAGGCACCGCGGGAGGATTATACGCGGGCCCTCGTCAATGTCAGACAGGCCTATCGCGAGGAGGCCGCCGATCAGTCCACGGCACTCCTCAAGGTGGAAAATGTCAGCGCCGAATATTCCAACGGCTTCAAGGTGCTGCACGATGTCTCGCTGCACGTGCCGAAGGGCCAGACACTCGCGGTCGTCGGCGAGTCCGGCTCGGGCAAGTCGACCCTGGCGCGCGTCATCACCGGCCTGTTGCCGCCGAGCAGCGGACGCATCGTCTTTGACGGCAAACCGCTGATGCCAGGCCTCAAGAGCCGGCCGAACGACGACCTGAGGCGCATCCAGCTGATCTACCAGATGGCCGATACGGCGATGAACCCGCGGCAGACGGTCCGCGACATCATCGGCCGGCCGCTGACCTTCTATTATGGCCTCAGAGGTGCCGAGAAGACTGCCCGGGTCAAGGAACTGCTCGACCAGATCGAAATGGGCAAGGGCTTCGTCGATCGCTACCCCGCCGAACTCTCCGGCGGCCAGAAGCAACGCGTGGCGATCGCCAGAGCGCTGGCCGCCAAGCCCGAACTCATCCTCTGCGACGAGCCGACCTCGGCGCTCGATCCGCTGGTGGCGGAGGGTATCCTCAAGCTGCTCCTGCGCCTGCAGGAAGAAGAGCAGTTGTCCTATGTCTTCATCACCCACGATATCGCGATCGTCCGGGCGATCGCCGACAGCGTGGCGGTGATGCATCGCGGCAAGCTGGTGCGGTTCGGCCCGAAATCGACGGCGCTGTCGCCGCCCTTTGACGATTACACCGATCTGCTGTTGAAATCCGTACCGGAAATGGAAATCGGCTGGCTGGAACGGGTGCTCGCCACGCGTCGCATGGAGAGCGCCGGTAACTGACTTGACTAGGTGACTTGACGAGGGGCGGAACCCTCGTCGCATGCAATATGCATCAAGGAATGAGCATGACCTCGCGCGGCTTTACCACCATCGAGAATGAATGGATCATGCTGAAGGATGGGACGCGGCTTGCCGCGCGCATCTGGATGCCGGACGGCGCGGACGAAGATCCCGTTCCCGCCGTCTTCGAATTCCTGCCCTACCGCAAGCGGGACGGAACCTGCCTCAGGGACGAGTCGACCTACCCGGTCTTTGCCGCGGCCGGTATTGCCGGCGTGCGCGTCGATATCCGCGGCTCCGGCGAATCCGATGGTGTCATCGATGGCGAATATACAGAATGCGAGCTTGCCAATGCCTGCGAGCTGATTGCCTGGATTGCCGCGCAGCCATGGTCGAACGGCGCCGTCGGCATGATGGGCATCTCCTGGGGCGGCTTCAACAGCCTGCAGGTCGCGGCATTGCGTCCGCCGGCGCTGAAGGCCGTCATATCGATCGCCTCGACCGTCGACCGCTACAATGACGACATCCATTACAAGAACGGTTGCCATCTCTCCGCCCAGCTCTCATGGGCGGCGACGATGCTAGGCTACCAGTCGCGCCCGCCCGATCCGGCACTGGTCGGCGAGCACTGGAAGCAGATGTGGCTGGAACGCCTGGCAGGCGAACCCTTCTTCATGGAGGCGTGGCTGGCCCACCAGCGGCGCGACGATTTCTGGCGTCACGGCTCGATCTCAGAGGATTTTTCGAGCGTGGAGATTCCGGCACTTGTCATCGCCGGCTGGGCGGACGGCTACCGCAATACGCCTCTGATGGCGATTGAAGGTTTGGGCCGCAAAGCGAAGGCGCTGATCGGGCCGTGGGTGCACAAATATCCGCATTTCGCCTGGCCGAAGCCGCGCACGGATTTCCACGGCGAGGCGATTGGCTGGTGGAACAAATGGCTGCGCGGCGACGATAACGGGATCGACGGGCTGCCGCAGGCCCGCGCCTATATTCTCGATGCCATCCGCCCTGCCCCGCGACGTGACAGCGATCCGGGTTTCTGGGTTGCCAAGGACGTCTGGTCGCCGCCGCGGATGCAGTGTTTTTATGTCGAGCAATTCGGCAAGCTGACGGAAGGCATGCCGATCCCGCACGCGCCCGAGCATCCCGTCTATCTCCGCTCTCCGCTCGACACCGGGACGGCATCCGGCGAATATTTTACGCTGAAACCCGACGCCGAAATGGCGATCGATCAGCGTTCGGACGATGCCGGCTCGCTGGTCTTCGATACGATGCCGCTTGCCGGCGATTGCGACTATCTCGGCCGGCCCGTGCTGACGCTTGCACTGCGCTCCCGGGCGACGGGCGGAAATCTCTGCGCCCGGCTCGTCGATGTCCATCCGGATGGCACGGCAACGCGTGTCGCCTTCGGCGTCGTCAACCTCACCCACCGCGACGGCAATGCAGATCCCAAGCCGCTGGTGCCAGGCGAAAGGGTGTCGATCCGGCTCGTGCTCGATGCCTGCGGTTATCGCTTCCGCAAGGGACATCGCATCCGCCTTTCGCTTTCCACCGCCTATTGGCCGATGATCCTGCCGCCGCCTGATGACGAGGGCATCGAGGTCGACATCGCGGCACTCGGTCTGGGGTTGCCGATGCTCGGCGAGCATCAGAGGATCGACATCAAGGAACCGGCCAATCCCGATCCGCTGCCGAAATACATCGAGCACGCGGCGGCCGCGACGAAGCGGCAGGTCGTCCGCGATCTCTCGGCCAACCGGACGGAGTATCACATCCACGAGGATACCGGGCTCACCGAACACCCGGGGACAGGTCTCTCGACCCGGCAACTGCGGGAGGAAGTCTGGTCGATTTCACCCGATAATCCCCAGTCGATGACCGGGATGTCGACCTGGACCTGCGACATGCGCCGCCCCGGCTGGTTCGTCCGGACGGTCGCGACCGCGCATATTGCCTGCACCCGGACCGAGTGGATCATCAGCGCCGTCGTCACCGCGTTCGAGGACGACGTACAGGTCTTCGAAAAGGTCTTTGCGGAAAAGCGGATCGCGCGTGACCTGATGTGATCGTCAGGTCTGCGCAAAACGCCTTGTGGCCTCGCAGACGGCACGGAAGCCGTCGCGGGCGCCATCGCTCATGTGGCGGGCGCGCAGCCATGCATGCACCATCTGCGGCTCCTCCCGGAACCAGACGTCGACGCCCTCTTCGGTGAGCCGGGCGGCATAGTGCCGGCCGTCGTCCCGAAGCGGATCGAAATGCGCGACCGTGATGAAGGCCGGCGGCAGCCCTGCAAGCGAAGCTGCCTGCAGCGGCTCGGCGATCTCATTGCCTGCCGGCGCCTGCAGGATCTCGCGGTAATAGGCGACATCCGCCGTCGTCAGGCCGGGGGCTGCGGCCATTTCGATATAGGAGCCTGCGGCAAGATCGCCACCGAGCGCCGGGTAGATCAGGACCTGGCCGACGACACCGGACAGGCCCTCGTCGCGCGCCCGCAATGCAAGACCGGCGGCAAGATTGGCGCCGGCGCTGTCCCCGATCAGCACGACCTTGCTGTTGGCGGACAGCAGATGCTTCAACACTGCAAAGCCGTCATCCGTCTGTGCCGGCCAGCGATACTCAGGCGCCAGCCGGTAATCGACGGAAACGAGTTCCGCTCCGGCGAAATCGGCGATCTCGGCGCAGATGGCATGATGGCTTTCGAGCGAACCGACGACGAAGCCGCCGCCATGAAGATAGAGCAGAATGGTGCGCGTGCTGATTTTGCGCGGACGGTAGCGCCGGATCGGTATGCGCTGCAGCATGCCGTCGGCAAAGATCATCTCCGGGGGCAGCGGCCGGTCGAAACGCGCGCAAAGAGCATCGTACCAATGGCGTTGCTGCTCGATCGATGCTTGAACGGCGTCCGGCGGATAGAAGGAATCGCAAATCGCCAGAAACTGCAGGATGCCCTTTTCGGTGGGGACAGGCGGTTGAGCGGACATGGAGGTCCTTTCGCGATTTGGGGCATGACAGATCATGTCCCTGGCCGACTTTATCCTCATCATGCGCCTTTGTGACCGAGCCGATCTGTCTGGCCGCGACCCATGAATGTCGCGACTTTCAAAATTCGCGATAATTTTTTCAGCGCCGACCCAAGGAAAGCCATCCGAGAAACGTCTCAATCTCGAAATAGCATCTTGCTGGTCGGTTTGGGGTAGGTGCGGAATTGGATGCGGAGCTCATAGAACGAGTGCAGGGCGGCGACCGGGAGGCCTTCGGGCAACTGGTCTCGCGTCATTATGATTTCGTCCACGCGATGGCGTGGCGCTGGTCGGGCAGTTCCACGGATGCCGACGACATCGCCCAGGAGGTCTGCGTCAAGCTCGGCGCGGCCATCGGCAGCTTTCGCGGCGCCAGTCGCTTCAGAACCTGGCTCTATACGCTGACGCTCAACGCCGCCCGCGACCACAGACGCAAGCTTGCCCGAGAGGAGCAGACATTCCGCGCTTATGCCGCCGAACCGCAGCCGGATGCGCCTGATGGAAATGACGACGAGCTATCGGGCGAATTATGGGCCGCCGTGCGCGCCTTGCCGGAAAGGCAATGCGACGCGGTGCTGCTCGTCTATGGCGAAGGCCTCAGCCATTCTGCTGCCGCCGATGTCATGGGCTGCTCGGAGGCGACCGTGTCCTGGCAGGTCCACGAGGCGCGTAAGAGGCTGAAAACAGTGCTCGGCAAGGAAGAGGTATGACCGTGGACAAGGAACTGGAAAAGCTCTCCCGCCTCACACCGCCGGCACCCGATTCGGAGGCGCGCGCGCGTGCGCTTGCCGCAGCGATGCAGGCCTTCGACACCGCCGAAAATAATGTGCAGGCGCCCCAAGGAAATGCGAAAGGCTGGCGTCAAAGCTCCATCATCAACTGGATATGGAGCCCTGCCATGAACAAGAAATTCCTCGCCGGTTCAGCCCTTGCGACGCTGCTCGTCATTCCGGCTGCCGGTTATCTCACGATCGAGCTAACCCGCAACGGATCGCCGATCGTCGACCAGACCGAGATCGCCGGCAACCTGTCGCGAGGTGAGGCGTCGAAACAACCGGTCGCAACTGCGGGCCAACCCGTCACGGTCACGCCGGAGATTCCGCCGCAAGCACCGGCCGAGAACGGCCCCCTGACTGAGCAATCTGTCGCTGACGCGCAAGGCCTGCAGGACAAGGAGTCTCAAATCCTCGCAAAGCCCGATGCGGGACGGACGTCCGAATTCGATGCCGACGACATCGCTGCCCTTACGAACAAGTCGGAGAGTTCTGCCGCGGCCCTCGGGGCGGCCAAACGCTCCGCGCCGGCCGCACCCGGCATCGCCCCCCAACAGCAGCTGGCCGAACCGATGGCCGTCGCCCCCTCGCCTGCGCCGCCGGCGGACGGACCTATCCAGATCCAGCGCGATCCCGTCCGCGAGCGGTTTGCCAATGCCGCGGCAAATCCGATCAAGAGCGTCGCGACGGATCCGGTTTCGACCTTCTCCGCCGATGTCGACAGCGCCTCCTATTCCTTCGTCCGCCGGTCGTTGACGGGTGGGGCGATGCCCGATCCGCAATCGGTTCGCGTCGAGGAGATGATCAATTATTTCCCCTATGGCTGGCCGGGTCCCGACAATGCCGACCAGCCGTTCAAGGCGACGGTGACTGTCATGCCGACCCCGTGGAACCACGACACGGAATTGATGCATGTGGCGATCAAGGGCTATGACATCGCACCGGCAACCACGCCGCGTGCCAATCTGGTCTTCCTGATCGACGTCTCGGGCTCGATGGACGAGCCGGACAAGCTGCCGCTTCTCAAGAGCGCTTTCCGTCTTCTGGTCAACCGGCTGAAGGCCGACGACACCGTCTCGATCGTCACCTATGCCGGCAATGCCGGCACCGTGTTGGCGCCGACGCGGGTGGCGGAGAAATCGAAGATCCTGTCGGCGATCGACGGACTGGAGCCCGGCGGCTCGACCGGCGGCGCCGAAGGTATCGAGGCCGCCTATGACCTTGCCAAACAGGCCTTCGTCAAGGACGGCGTCAACCGGGTGATGCTGGCGACGGACGGCGATTTCAATGTCGGCCCGTCGAGCGACGAGGACTTGAAGCGCATCATCGAAGAGAAGCGCAAGGACGGCATCTTCCTGACCGTTCTCGGCTTCGGGCGGGGCAATCTCAACGATTCCCTGATGCAAACGCTGGCCCAGAACGGCAATGGCAGTGCGGCCTATATCGACACCTTGGCGGAGGCACAGAAGACGCTGGTCGAAGAGGCCGGACCGACGCTGTTTACGATCGCCAGCGACGTCAAGTTCCAGGTCGAGTTCAACCCGGAAAGGATCGCCGAATACCGCTTGATCGGCTACGAGACGCGGGCACTGAATCGCGAAGATTTCAACAACGATCGTGTCGATGCCGGCGATATCGGCTCCGGCCACAGCGTCACGGCGATTTACGAAATTACGCCCAAGGGAAGCCCCGCGGTCATGAATGACGACCTGCGTTATGGCGACAAGGCGCCGGCCGAGACCGCCGATGCCGCGCGTCAAGACGAGCTTGCCTTCGTCAAGATGCGCTACAAAAGGCCGGGCGAGGACAAGAGTGCTATCATCACCACGCCTGTCAATGACAGCAACGCGGTCGCCGCCGTCGATGCCGCGCCGCAGGATGTCCGTTTCTCCGTGGCCGTCGCCGCCTTCGGCCAGAAACTGAGCCGCATCGCCGCCCTCGATTCCTATTCCTATCAGGCGATTGCCGATCTCGCCGCGGCATCGCGGGGAACGGATAGCTTCGGCTACAGGTCGGATTTCCTCGGCCTGGTCCGGCTGGCGGACGGCCTCAGCCAGCGGTGAGGTAAGACGTAAATGCCGTCCCAAACGAGAGGCCGTCCCAAAAGGGCGGCCTCGGCTTAGTGATTACCCCGGTCTCGACCCGTTGGCAGTGAGATAGACAGCATAAAGGGACGTGCTTGCTGTGATGAAGAGACGGTTCAATTTCTCTCCGCCGAAGGTGACATTGGAGACGCCCTCGGGAATATGGATCTTGCCGATCAACGTTCCATCCGGGTCATAGGTGTGGACGCCATCGCCGGCGCTCGTCCATATCCGGCCATTCCGGTCCACGCGAAAACCATCGAACAGGCCTGAGGTACATTCCGCGAAAACGCCGAGATCGCTCAGTCGTCCCTCATTCGAGACTGCGAGCTTCCGGATGTGACGCGGGCCGCCGGGCTGGTGCGTTGCCCCGGTATCGGCGACGTAGAGCACGCTCTCATCCGGGGAAAAAGCCAGTCCGTTCGGCTTGACGAAATCGGAAGTGACCTGATCGGTCGTGCCAGTTGTCGGGTCATGCCGGTAGACGTGGCATCCGCCGATTTCCTCCTCGCCGTAGTCGCCCTCGTAGTCGTGAAGAATACCGTAGCTCGGGTCGGTGAACCAGACGGTCCCATCGGATTTGACGGCGACGTCGTTCGGGGAATTCAGCCGTTTGCCTGCAATCCGATCGGCCAGGACGGTAATCCTGCCGTCGAATTCGGTGCGGGTGACACGGCGCGTCAGGTGCTCGCAGGTGATGAGCCGGCCCTGATTGTCGACCGTGTTGCCGTTCGAGTTGTTGCTGGGCGCGCGGAAGACCGACGTATGCCCGCTGGTATCGTCGTAGCGCATCATCCGGTTGTTGGGGATATCCGAGAAAGCCAGATACCGCCCGGCGGCAAACCAGGCCGGTCCCTCCAGCCAGCGCCCGCCCGTCCAAAGCCGCTCGACGCGGGCGTGGCCCACGAAGCAGCTTTCGAAACGCGGGTCGAGAACCTCGAACCCCGTACCGTCAATTTGCCCGAACACGATGCTCCTCCGTTTCATCAATTGTTATCGATACCATATTGTCGTGTTTTGAAGCTGTCGTACAGGTATCGATGCGCCGAGAATCCTGGTTTTTCGACTGCGGAACCGTGCATCACTGCAATAAAATCGATTGTGCGATGATAGCGATAACTTTATCCTGTGTTGAATTGCCCAACTCGGAAGCTTTGTGAAAGCGGAGACCAGTGAAGAACGAGGATGTGCCGAAAGACAAGCGTCTCAAGCCGGGAGAGGCTCAAAAGCTGACGATGGCGGAGGTCGCCAAATATGTCGGCGTCTCCGCCATGACCGTTTCGCGTGCCTTTCGCCAGGATGCGAGTGTTTCCGAGGAGACCCGCAAGCGCATCATGGAAGCCGTCGATGCGCTCGGCTACGTGCTCGATCTGTCGGCCGGCAGCCTTTCGTCGCGGCGCAGCGGCTTCATCGCCGCCCTGGTGCCGTCGATCAACAATTCGAATTTTTCCGACACCGCACGCGGCATTACCGATGCGCTGGAAAATACCGGCCTTCAGCTTCTTCTCGGCTATACCGACTATTCGGCGGAGAAAGAAGAAGAGCTGATCGAAGCGATGCTGCGCCGCCGCCCGGAAGGCATCATCCTGACCGGTGGTTCGCACACGGCGCGCGCACGGCGGATGCTCGCAAAAGCCGGCATTCCCGTTGTCGAGACGTGGGAACTTCCGGAAGATCCGATCAATCAGGTCGTCGGCTTCTCCAACAGCGAGGCGATGTCCTTGCTGGTGCGGACGCTTGCCGGCCAGGGATATCGGAAGTTCGGTTATATCGGCGGAACGACGGCGCGCGATACGCGCGGCAGCCAGCGGCGCAGCGGTTTCCAGAAGACGGTTGAAGAACTCGGCCTCGGACCGGGACGGATGATTTCCTTCGGCGTTCCGCCCATCACCATGGAACAGGGTGGCCAGGCAATCGTCAGCCTGCTGGAGCGCTGGCCGGACACGGAAGTGGTTCTCTGCGTTTCCGACCTCTCCGCCTTCGGCGCCATCATGGAATGCACGCGCAGGGGAATGAAGGTTCCTCGGGACATCGCCGTTGCCGGTTTCGGCGATTATGAGATCTCCTCCATCTGTCATCCGCGCATCACCACCATCAATGTGGACTGTTATGGCATCGGTCGCCAGGCGGCCGGTCGCCTGCTGCACGCCCTGCAAAGTGGCGAGGCGACCGGCGATGAGATCACATTGACCGGCTATAGGGTTGTCCTGCGCGAAAGCACGGACAGGAACGGCACGCCGACAGCTTGAGCACCACAACGCCGCGCGTCTTTCAGATGCGCGGCGTTGCAACAGTTTGAATTTTTGAACATCTATTTCTGAATCGATTCCGATTTAAGGAATGATCCAGCAGGTTCAGAAGGCGATCTGGACTTTCATCGACTTGCTGCGATCGCCGGCCAATTCGAAAGCGGCGACGGCCTCGTCGATTCCGAAGACACCTGTTAGTAGTGGCTTCAGATCGACGCGACGCGCGTTGATCAGTTCGACGGCGAGCGCAAATTCCTCGTGAAAACGGAATGTCCCGCGCATCTCGATCTCTTTCGCAACGATCATGTTCTGCGGAATCGAGACATCGCCGCCAAGGCCGAGCTGAACGAGAACGGCGCGGGGCCTGAGCGTCTCCAGGCCCGCGCGCACCGCCCGTTCATTGCCTGACGCCTCGAACATGACGTCGAAATATCCCTTGTCGGCGCTATAAGCGGCGAGGTCGGCGGCATGCGTGGCAACGTTGATCGTTCTGTCGGCGCCGCTGGTGCGGGCAATCGCCAGAACGCTGTCGGTCACGTCGGTCGCGACGATCTCGCGGGCGCCGAGAACGCGGGCTGCAACGATCGCCAGCATGCCGATGGGGCCGCATCCGGTGACGAGCACCCGTTTGCCCAGCAGCGATCCGGCGCGGTTTGCCGCATGCAGCGTCACGGCAAAGGGTTCGGCAAAGGCGGCCTCGTGGATGGAAATGCCATCGGCGACCTTGTGGCATTGCCAACGTTCCGCCACCAGCCGCTGGCGAAAGCCGCCCTGAATATGCGGCATCGGCATGGCACTGCCGTAAAACCGCATGTTGAGGCAGTGATTCTGCTGTCCCTTCAGGCAATATTGGCAATGGTTGCACGGCCGGCTCGGCGAAACCGCAACGCGGTCTCCGACGGCAAGGTCGGCGACGCCGGAGCCCAGCGCCTTGACCGTGCCGGCGATCTCATGGCCGAGGATCATCGGTTCGCGCAGGCGCACGGTGCCGAAACCGCCATGATTGTAATAATGCAAATCGGAACCGCAGATACCGCCGGCTTCGATGGCGATCTCCACCTGCCCGGCGCCCGCAACCTCCGGCTCGCGCTCCTCGATCCTCAGATCCTTGGCGGCATGGATGACGATGGCTTTCATATCGGGACCCTCACACGACGGGAGTTGGAAGCGGGTTGCCGGCAAAATGCGCGGCGAGATTGTCTCTGACCAACTGGCCCATGGCCTTACGCGTCTCGACGGTACCGGAGCCATGATGGGGCTGCAACACCACGTTTGGGAGCGTCAGGAAACGCGCGTCGATCTTCGGTTCGTTCAGGAAGACATCAAGGCCGGCGGCCTTGATCGTGCCATCCCGAAGGGCTGCGATCAGCGCCTCTTCGTCGACGGTCGTTCCGCGCGAAACATTGATCAACATGCCGTTGGGACCGAGCGCTTTGAGCACATCGGCGTTGATGATCTTCATGGTCGCCTGCCCGCCGGGGACGATGACGATCAGAAAATCGGCCCAATCGGCAAGTGCGACCAAGTCCGGCTGGTAGGCATAGGCAACATCCTTGTGCTCGTTGCGGGCGAAGTAGGAGATCTCACAGCCGAAAGCGGCGGCCCGCTTGGCGATCGCCTTGCCGATCCGCCCCATGCCGGCGACCCCGACTTTCTTGCCGGAGACCCTCGTCACCAGCGGCATGGCGACGCTGCCCCACTGGCCGGAGCGGACGAGAACGTCGGCCTGCGGGATCTGCCTTGCCGTGGCAATCAGCAGTCCGATGGCGATATCGGCGACATCTTCGGTCAGCACGTCAGGCGTGTTGGTGACGCGAATGCCGTTGGCGCGGGCATAGGACAGGTCGATAGCGTCGGTGCCGACGCCATAACAGGAGACGATCTCCAGCTTCGGCAATTGCGCCATCAGCTCTGCGGACGCGCCGAGTTCGCCGCGCGTCGCTATGGCGCGGATATCCTTGCCGACTCTTGCAATCAGTTCCTGCCGGTCGGTTGCTTCCCACAGGCGATGGATGCGGTAGTTCGCCTCCAGATCCACCATGTCCCATTCCGGATAAGCTCCGGCCATCAAGATTTCCATCTCAGGCATTCCGTTTCCATCCCGCATTTTGACAGTTGATTATGTTATCGATAACATATAATTCGAAAAAGGGATGTCAAGTGAGTTTCACCGCCAGCGGCAGCGTCAGCCGTCGCCCGCGGCGAGACCGGAGGAGTTATGAGATGAAGAACTTGTTTGATCTTACCGGACGCCTTGCCCTGATCACCGGCTCGAGCCAGGGGATCGGTTATGCCCTGGCCGAAGGGCTGGCGCAGCATGGCGCCGAGGTCATCATCAACGGCCGCACGCCCGAAAGCGTCAAACGCGCGGTCGCGAGCCTCAAGGATCAAGGCCTGTCGGCCCATGCGGCGATCTTCGACGTCACCAGCAAGGACGCCGCCAAAGAAGGCATAGATGCGATCGAAGCCGATATCGGGCCGCTCGACATCCTGATCAACAATGCCGGCATGCAGTTTCGCACGCCGCTGGAAGACTTCCCGGCGGACAAATGGGAGCTGCTGCTGACCACCAATATTTCGAGCGTGTTTTACGTCGGCCAGGCGGCGGCCAAACCCATGATCGCCCGCGGCCAGGGCAAGATCATCAACATTGCCTCCGTGCAAAGCGAACTGGCGCGCCCCGGCATTGCTCCCTACACGGCGACCAAGGGCGCGGTGCGCAATCTGACCCGCGGCATGTGCGCCGACTGGGCCAAGTACGGCCTGCAGATCAACGCGATTGCGCCGGGCTATTTCAAGACGCCGCTCAACCAGGCGCTCGTCGACAATCCGGAATTCTCTTCATGGCTCGAGAAGCGGACGCCGGCCGGACGATGGGGCAATGTCGAGGAACTGGTCGGCGCTGCCGTCTTCCTCTCGGGCCGCGGCTCGTCCTTCATCAACGGGCACACGCTTTATGTCGACGGCGGCATCACGACCTGCCTCTGATAGAGACGGGACGATGAAGCGCGAGAAAATGGCACCGCCTCTGGCCGTTGTCGTCATGGGCGTCAGTGGCTGCGGCAAATCCTCGGTCGGAGAACGCATTGCTGCCCAAAACGGCATGGCGTTTCTAGAGGGCGACCAGCTCCATCCGCCTCAAAACGTCGAGAAGATGGCGCAGGGCATACCGCTGACCGACGACGACCGCCTGCCCTGGCTCGACCGGATCGGCGCGAAAATCAGCACCGCGCTGGACGCATCGCAAGGATTGGTGATTTCCTGTTCGGCGTTGAAGAGAAGCTATCGGGACAGGTTGCGGCAGGCGGCGGGCGGGCGCCTGGCCTTTGTTTTCCTGGAGGGGTCCCGCGATCTGCTGCTGTCGCGGATGCAGGCGCGTCAGGGCCATTTCATGCCGGCGTCCCTCCTCGACAGCCAGTTGCAGACGCTGGAGCCGCCAGCCGGTGAGCCTGGTGTGGTGACGGTGGCGATCGATAATGCCGTGGATGATATTGTAGCGCTGGCTTGCAAGGGATTCAGCGGCATGGCCGTCAAGGGAGGAGATTAGCATGCAGGATGATCACAGGGCAGATGTCGCCGTCATCGGCGCCGGTATCATGGGAACGGCAATCGTCAGCCGATTGATCGAAACCGGGCACAAGGTCTCGGTCTTCGACCTGGACGCCGAAAAAGTCGCGGCTTTGCAGGCCAAGGGTGCCTATGCGGCAGGCTCCGTGGAGGATGCGGTCTCACGGTCGGCGTTTTGTGTGCTCAGCCTCAATCACGCAAATATCGTCCGGGCCGTCGTCTTCGGCGAAAAAGGTGTTTCGGCGGCTGCCAATGCCGACAAGGTGCTGATCGACATGTCCTCGATCGACCCGGCCGAAACGGCCGACATGGCGACACGGTTGCGCCGGGAAACCGGCATGGCATGGGTGGATTGCCCATTGTCCGGCGGCGTGCCGGGTGCGCTGAGCGGGCGCCTGACGATCATGGCCGGCGGCAGCCCCGAGGATTTCGAGCGGGCGCGCGTGGTGATGCGGCATCTTGCCGCCAATTACACGCTGATGGGCGCATCGGGCGCCGGGCAGACCACGAAGCTGATCAATCAGCTGTTTTGCGCCGTGCTGTTCCAGGCCGTCGCCGAGGCGGTCAAGCTCGCAGAAGCCGGCGGCGTCGATCCGGCTGCCATTCCGGCAGCCCTTGCCGGCGGCAGGGCGGATAGTCGCATATTGCAGGAATTCATGGCGAAATTCGCCGCCCGGGATTTCTCGCCGACAGGCAGGATAGACAATATGTTGAAGGACTTGGATTCGCTTCAGGCCTTTGCGCTGAAGACGAAGACGCCATTGCCGATGACCGGCGCGGTGGTCGAGATTCATCGCCTGCTCTGTGCTGCCGGCCTCGGGCCGAAGGACTCGGCCGAGATGATGCGGCTTCTCGACGGATTTCAGGCCGGCTGACGTCAATTCCTCGAGAAATTCGCGATCGTCATCTTTCCGCTTGACCATCCGTAAATGTTATCGATAACATACAGTCAATGACAACTGCAGCTTTGGGAGGAGCCACAGTGGAAGCCAAGAGACTGCTGGAGTTCCAGTCGATCACCAAGAGCTTCGGCGGCACGCAGGCGCTGCGGGACGTCTCGATCGACCTGCGCGAGGGCGAAATCCTCGCGCTGCTGGGAGAAAACGGCGCCGGCAAATCGACGCTCATCAAGACACTTGCGGGCATCTACAAGCCCGATAGCGGCGACATCCTGTTTCGCGGCCAGAGCTATCATCACCGCCCTCCGAAGCCGAACGAGCGGCAGCCGGTTGCCTTCATCCACCAGGATCTCGGTCTGATCGAGTGGATGACGGTCGGCGAGAACATGGGCCTGTCGCAGGGCTTCTCGATGCGTCGCGGCCTGATCGATTGGAACAGGACGCAGGCGCGTGCCAAGGAAGCCTTGAAGCTGGTTGGCTGCGATTTCGATCCCACCACGCGGGTCTCGGCGCTGTCGCGCACCGAAAAATCGCTTGTCGCCATTGCCCGTGCGCTTGCCGTCGAAGCCGACGTTCTGGTGCTCGACGAGCCGACGGCGAGCCTTCCCGCCGATGAAGTCGATCGGCTGTTCAATGCGATCCGCCCGCTGAAGGACCGCGGCGTCGGCATGATCTACGTCTCCCACAGGCTCGACGAGATTTTCCGCATCGCCGATCGGGTCGCCGTTCTGCGCGACGGCTGCATGGTGGGACAGAAGCCCGTCAGCGAGACGACACCCGACGAGCTGGTGACGATGATCATCGGCCGCAGCGGCGACAGCCTCTTTTCCAAGACGGAGATCAGGCCCGGCAAGGCAATCGTCGAGGTTCGCGATCTCGTTTGCGCCGGCACGAGCCCGATATCCTTCGATATAAGAGAGGGCGAGCTCCTGGGCCTGGCTGGATTGCGTGGCGCCGGGCAGGAAAGGATCGGCCGCGCGCTGTTCGGTTGCGAGCCCTTCAACGGCTCGGTTCTGCTGCATGGCGAGGCCCCGGACCTTTCGAGCCCGCTGCGGGCCATGGCGTCGGGCATCGGTTTGATTGCCCGTGACCGGACGGAGGAGTCCGTGGCGCTGTCGCTCTCCATTCGGGAAAATACCTATCTCAACCCGGGCGCCGTCGGACGTGGGCTTTTGTCCTTCCTGTCGCCGCGCGGCGAGGCCGATCTTGCCCATAAGATCGGCCATTCCGTCGGCCTGCGCCCGAACGACCCGGATCTGCCGGTGGAGGCCCTGTCGGGCGGCAATCAGCAGAAAGTGGTCGTCGGCCGCTGGCTGGCGACCGGCCGCAAGCTGCTGATCGCCGAAGATCCGACTGCCGGCGTCGACATCGGCGCACGTGCGGAGATCTACCGTCTGATCACCCAGGCGCTCGAGGCCGGTCTCGCGGTTGTCGTGGTGTCGACGGATTTCGAGGAAATCGCCCATATCTGCCACCGCGCGCTGGTCTTCTCGCGCGGCAAAATCGTCAGTGAACTGATTGGAAGCGCCCTGACGACGGAGGCGGTCATCACAGCCGCATCCGCATCGGAAGCCGCTTGAGCCATCGGGAGAACAGCCATGCAATCCATTGAATCCACGGCGCTGGAGCCGACCAAGAGCGAAATGGCCGGCCTGTCCACAGGCCAGAAG
This sequence comes from Rhizobium sp. BK212, assembly GCF_014197475.1. Classification (NCBI taxonomy): domain Bacteria; kingdom Pseudomonadati; phylum Pseudomonadota; class Alphaproteobacteria; order Hyphomicrobiales; family Rhizobiaceae; genus Rhizobium; species Rhizobium sp. BK212. The sequence continues at coordinate 228,143 of NZ_JACIFS010000001.1, read as the reverse complement.
ATCGGACGCCTGATCCCGGTTTACGGGCTGGTGATCCTGACCGTCGGCCTGATCGTGATCTTCTCGATCCTGCTGCCCGATACGTTCCCGACCGTGTTGAATATCCGCTCGATCGTCTCCGACAAGGCAATCATTGCGCTTCTGTCGCTCGCCGCGATGATCCCGATGGCGTCGGGCCGCATCGATCTCACCGTCGGCTATGGCATCGTGCTCTGGCACATTCTCGCCATCAGCCTGCAGACGGCCTACGGCCTGCCCTGGCCGGTCGCAGTCCTCATCGTTCTCGCACTCGGCGTCTTCACCGGCTTCATAAACGGCCTGCTGGTCGAAGTCGCGAAGATCGACAGCTTCATCGCGACGCTCGGCACCGGAACGGTTCTTTACGCGCTTGCCCTCTGGCACACCGGTGGGCGGCAGGTGGTCGGCGTCCTGCCGGAAGGTTTCTATGCGCTGAACGGCACCATGCTGTTCGGCCTGCCGATCACCGGCTTCTACGTGCTGCTGATCGCCATCTGCATGTGGATCGTGCTCGAATACCTGCCGATCGGCCGGTATCTCTACGCCATCGGCGCCAATCCGAAGGCCGCCGCCCTCAATGGCATTCCGGTCCGCAAATTCGTGATCGGCGCCTTCGTCACCTCGGGGCTGCTGGCGGCCCTGACCGGGGTCCTTCTCGCCTCGAAGCTGCGGATCGGCCAGGCAAGCGTCGGCCTCGAATATCTGCTGCCGGCGCTTGTTGGCGCATTTCTCGGATCGACGACGATCAAGCCCGGACGGGTGAACGTCTGGGGCACCTTGATCGGCGTCATCATCCTGGCGGTCGGAATTTCCGGAATTCAGCAATTCGGCGGGTCGTTCTTCGTCGAACCGCTGTTCAACGGCGTCACCCTGCTGATTGCCATCGGCATAGCAGGTTACGCCCAGCGCAAACGCGGAGCTGTGAGGAGGATCACACCCGCATCCAAATGAGGATGCCGGCTCATGTCGGCATTTCACAACAAACAAAATGGAGGAGTGAACATGAAGCGCAGAATGTTATTGCAGGCAACGGTCGCAACCGTCGCCGTTATGCTGAGCATCCCGGCATTGGCCGATTCCATGGCCGACGCCAAGGCCGTGGTCGACAAGTATGCTTCCAAGGTGAGCGCCTGGGATGGTCCGACGAGCGGCCCCAAGGGCGCGACCGGAAAGAACATCGTCATTCTTGCCGCCGATATGAAGAACGGCGGCATCCTCGGCGTGGTCAATGGCGTTCAGGAAGCGGCAGGCGCGCTGGGCTGGACGGTGAAGGCGCTCGACGGCGCCGGTTCGATCGGCGGGCGGACCGCCGCCTTCGGCCAGGCCATGGCGCTGAAGCCGGATGGCATCATCATCAACGGCTTTGACGCGGTCGAGCAGAAGCCGGCGATGGAAGCGGCCAAGGCTGCCGGCATTCCGATGGTTTCCTGGCATGCGGCGTCGGCTGTCGGTCCGGTTCCCGAAGTCGGCGTCTTCGCCAACGTCACCACCGATGCGATGGAAGTGTCGAAGTCCGCGGCGGATTGGGCCTTTGCCGATGCCGGCGGCAAGCCTGGCGTCATCATCTTCACCGACTCCACCTATGCGATCGCGATCGCCAAGGCCGATCGCATGAAGAAGGAGATCGAGGATCTCGGCGGCACGGTGCTCGAATATGTCGACACGCCGATTGCCGAAACCTCTCAGCGCATGCCGCAGCTCACCACCTCGCTTCTGCAGAAATATGGCGCGAAGTGGACGCATTCCCTGGCGATCAACGACCTCTACTACGACTTCATGGGACCTTCGCTCGCCTCGGCCGGTATTGCAGGCGACGGAAAACCGGTGAACGTCGCCGCCGGCGACGGTTCGGAGAGCGCCTATCAGCGGATCCGCGCCAAGCAGTTTCAGGCCGTCACGGTCGCCGAGCCGCTCAACCTTCAGGGCTGGCAACTCGTCGACGAATTGAACCGCGCCTTTGCCGGCGCTCCCTGGTCGGGCTACGTCTCGCCGCTGCATGTGGTAACGAGCGCAAACGTCGAGTTTGACGGCGGACCGAAGAACAGCTTCGATCCCGACAACGGCTACCGCGATCAATACAAGAAAATCTGGGGCAAATAAGCCTCTCAGCCAGGGCGTATCGACCGATACGCCCTGATACTCCGACAACACACCACCATCGATCCAGCTCCGGCGAGTTTTGGAAAAGAGACCCCATGATCATTCGTTATGCTTTGTTTGAAGGCGAAATCCATCCCGGCAGAGAAGCGGAATTCCGCGCATTCGTGCGGCAGCGGCTCGTCCCTCTCTGGACGAAGTTTCCGGGCGCCGAGGAAATCCGGGTGCTGGACGGAATGGAACGAGACGAAGGCGCCCCGGTATATGCCATGGCGCTCGCCATTCGTTATCCCGATATGGATGCGGTAAAGGCGGCACTGCTTTCCGATGTGCGGTCCGAGAGCCGCGAAGTCACCGGCGAACTCCTGCAACTCTTCACCGGCAAGGTGCATCACCACGTATTCTCGGCCAACGAATACGCACCGGCCTGACATCAGGCGAGTTTGACGTCGACGTCGGTTCGGGCGAAGGTCGGTTACTCCGGCCGTCGCCTGCTCTTATCAACAGAAGAGACCTATTAAGCGCCGCGGACGATGTCCCAGGCGCTTTTTTTACGCCTGCTCACCCCGATCATCCTGCGAAGGTGCCGGATACGATCGTTCCGGATGCTCGACTTTTGGGGACAATTTTCCACCAGCGACGCTTTTATTAAACTAAATAGTCTACCGATTTAGTAGATTATACGCCATTTTACCGTGCATCGTTCCTGCAAACAACAATCCGAAACGGGAAGATCGACGATGACATTGGCAAAGACATTCAAAATTGCGTTGTTCAGTCTGTTTGGTCTCAGTGCCGTTCATGGTCCGGCGGCGGCCCAGGCAGATGCCCCCCTGCTTGCCAAAGTGCCGCCAGGCACGGTGCTGACGATCGGCGATCCGGTCACCCAGAAAGCCCTCGAAGTGTCCGGCCTCGACAAAGAGCTCAGTTTTGAAGTGAAATGGGCCAATATCAGCGGCGGGCCGCAGACGTCGGAAGCTTTCCGCGCCCATGCGCTCGATATCGGATCGGTGGCCGAGATCCCCTCGATTTTCGCCAACTGGAACAACCTGCCCGTCCGCAATATCGCCTATCGCGAACGCCGTGACCCGATCGCCAATCCCATCTACCGCTTCGGCATTGCACCAGGCGCAGCCGTCAAGACGCTCGCCGATTTCCGCGGCAAACGCATCGCTTTCAGCCCGGGCCAGGCCCAGGGCACGCTCGTCCTTCGGGCGTTGCATGCGGCAGGTCTGAAGAGCAGCGACGTCACCCTGGTGGAACTGCCGAGCACCGGCGACGTCTACCCGAAGGCGTTGGCGAGCAAGCAGGTCGACATCGCACCGCTCGGCACCGTCTATATCAGGCGCTATATCACCCAATACGGACCTGATGGCGCGACCCTCCTGGAGCACGGCCTGCGGGATGATCCGAGCCATCTCTATGCACCGCAATGGGTTCTGGATGATCCCGCCAAGGCGGCAGCTCTCGCCGAATATGTCGGCCTGTGGGCCCGCGCCACCGAATGGGTGAACCGGAACCCGGACCTCTGGATCAAAGAATATTACGTCGGCCAGCAGGGACTCAGCCGGGAGGACGGGGAATATCTGGTCAAGATGACCGGCGAACAGATCGTTCCCAGCGATTGGAGCGAAGTGAAGAAGCGCCACCAGGAAACCATCAATCTGCTTGCGGACGAGCTCGGTTACAAGTCGTTCAATGTCGAACAGCTTTTCGACAACCGCTTCGAAAAGCTCGGCGCCGAAGCTTTGGCCAAGAGCCAGTAACGTTCGACATCCCTTCGGAGAGGAGATCTGAAGCATGGCAACCACTTGGGATGCAGATGAGGCGAAACTGTCCCTGACATCGGGCGGGAGAGTTGCGCATGCAGGCTCACGCGCGGCAAAGCCGGTTGGCCCGGCCAGCTTTGCTGGCCCGGTGAGCTCCGCCGGCCCTCGCGCCCGGCGCCGGCTGGGTCCCGGACCCGCGATCCCTTTCGGGCTGCAGATCGGGCCGGCACTGCTTGTCCTGACCTGGGTCGTCGGCTCGGCATTGGGATGGATCGACACGCGCATCCTGTCGGCGCCGTGGACGGTCATCGAGGCTTTCGCAAGGCTGATAGAGCAGGGCCGCCTGCAGGACAATTTCGTGACGTCGGCGACGCGCGCCCTGCTCGGCCTGAGCATCGGATTGCTGATCGGTACGCTCCTGGCGGTTGTCGCCGGCCTGTCCCGGATCGGCGAAGCCCTGATCGATGGTCCGGTACAGATCAAACGCGCGATACCGACGCTGGCCCTGATCCCCTTGCTGATCCTATGGTTCGGCATCGGCGAGGGCATGAAGGTCACCACCATCGTGCTTGCCGTCATCGTGCCGATTTACATCCACACCCATAATGCGCTCCGCAGCATCGACAGCCGTTATGTCGAACTGGCCGAGACGCTGCGCATGAGCCAGAAGGACTTCATCCTTCAGGTGGTGCTGCCGGGCGCCTTGCCGGGTTTCCTCTTAGGCCTGCGGTTTGCCGTTACCCTCTGCTGGGTCTCTCTCGTCGTGGTCGAGCAGATCAACGCCACCAGCGGGCTCGGCTACATGATCGATCTTGCCCGCAATTACGGGCAGACCGACGTCATTCTCGTCGGCCTGGTGGTCTATGTGCTGTTGGGTCTCGTTTCGGACGGTCTCGTCCGTCTGCTCGAACGGAGGGTCCTCTCATGGCGCCGCACCCTGGCAAACTGAAGCCCGCGACCAAGGCCGTCCACGTGCGAAACCTCGTACGCCGGTTTGCGAAAAAGACCATCCTTGACGGCGTCGATCTCGACATCGAGGAAGGCGAATTCGTCGCCCTGCTCGGCCGCAGCGGCTCCGGCAAAAGCACGTTTTTGAGGGCTCTTGCCGGTCTCGATCACGATGTCGAGGGCACCGGCACTCTCGAGACGCCGGAAAGCCTTTCGGTGGTTTTCCAGGATGCCCGCCTGCTGCCGTGGCGCAGCGTGATCCAGAACGTCACGCTCGGCCTGGCCGGCACCACCGGTCAGGAAGCCGGTAGGAAGGCTTTGGCGGAAGTGGGACTTGAAGGGCGGGAAACGGCGTGGCCGAACCAGCTTTCGGGCGGCGAGCAGCAGAGGGTCGCCCTTGCCCGTTCCCTGGTGCGGGAGCCGGCCCTGCTTCTCGCCGATGAGCCGTTCGGCGCGCTCGACGCGCTGACCCGGCTGAAGATGCACGATCTGCTGCGGGAATTGTGTGCAAGGCACCGTCCTGCGGTGCTGCTCGTCACCCACGACGTCGACGAGGCGATTTCGCTGGCCGACCGGATACTGGTCCTCGACGAAGGCCGTCTCATCGAGGATCTCAAGATCGATCTGCCGACGCCGCGCGATCATGGCGATCCGCGCTTTGCACAATTCCGCGCCCACCTCCTCAGCCGGCTCGGGGTCGACCTCCCGGGCCGCAAGGCTGCCTGAAACGAGCAGCTGCTCAATTTGATCTGGAGATAAGCCAATGAGCACATCGAAACGGCAAATGCGGCTTGGCGCGTTCATCATGGCGACGGGCCATCATATCGCCGCCTGGCGCCATCCGGAGGCGCAGGCCGATGCCGGCCTCAATATCGATCACTACCGGGAGCTCGCCCAAACCGCCGAGCGCGGCAAATTCGATCTCGTCTTCGTCGCCGATAGTCCTGCGGGATGGGACCGCACCAAGGACCCGGAAGCGCTTCGCCGCACCGCCCAGGGCGCGCATTTCGAGCCCCTGACCCTCTGGGCCGCCCTCTCGCAGGTCACCAAGCATATCGGCTTCGTCGCGACCGCATCGACGACCTATGAGGATCCCTATCTTCTCGCCCGCAGGTTTGCGTCGCTGGACTATATCTCCAAGGGCCGTGCGGCCTGGAACGTCGTCACGACGGGCGCGGATGTTTCGAAGAATTTTTCGATCGCCGGCCATCCCGCCCATGCCGATCGTTATGAGCGGGCCGAGGAATTCGTCGATCTGGTGAAGGGCCTGTGGGATTCCTATGAAGACGACGCCTTCATCCGCGATAAGGAAAGCGGCGTCTATCTCGATCCCGACAAGGTGCATCTCGTCGATCACAAGGGCAAGTTCTTCTCGGTGGCCGGTCCGCTCAACGTCGGCCGTCCGGTTCAGGGCTATCCTGTCATCGTGCAGGCCGGCGCATCCGAACCGGGACGCGAGCTTGCCGCCCGCACGGCCGAGATGATCTTTACCGCCAACCAGACTCTCGAGGATGCGCAGGAATTCTACTCCGACGTCAAAGGCCGGCTCGCCCGCTACGGCCGCCGGCCGGACGAACTGCTGATCAGTCCCGGGATATTCCCCGTTCTCGGCGGCACGGAAGCCGAAGCCCAGGCGAATTACGACTATATCCAATCCCTGGTTCATCCCTCCATTGCCTGGAATATCCTCGCCCGCCACTACAGGGGCGTCGATCTTTCCGGCTACTCGCTTGACGACCCCGCCCCGCCCCTGCCCGATAATACCGAACTCAACAAAAGCCGCCTCAAGCTGGTTTCCGACCTGGTGTCGCGCAACAATCTGACACTGCGCCAGTTCTATCTGGCGGTCGCCACCGCTCGCGGCCACCGGACGGTTGTCGGAACACCCGAGCAGATCGCCGATGCGATGCAATCATGGTTCGAGAACGGAGCCGCCGACGCCTTCAACATCATGCCGCCGGTGCTGCCCACGGCGCTGACCGATTTCGTCGATCAGGTCGTCCCCATCCTGCGCAAGCGCGGCCTGTTCCGGCACGAATATGAAGGCACGACGCTGCGGGAGAACCTCGGCCTCCAGCGCCCGCCGAACGGCTTCGCACTTCAGGTGCAGCAGCAAAAGGCGCAGGCCGCCGTATGATCTCCCGGGGGCTTCCCGGTTTCCGTGTTCCGATCACCGACAGAACTGCAGCATCGCATGAGCAATCATTCCGAATTTCTCTGGTATATTCCCAACGACGTCAGACCCGGTCATCGCGGCGATTCCGCCGTCGAGAACCACAACAGCCTGGATACGCTGACCAGCCATGCGCGGGCGCTCGAAGAGCATGGCTGGAAGGGGGCGCTCATCGGCACCGGTTGGGGCCGCCCCGACACGTTCACCGTCGCGGCCTCGCTCGCCGCACGGACCACCACCTTCGAACCGCTCATCGCGATCCGCCCTGGCTATTGGCGACCGGCGAATTTCGCATCCGCGGCGGCGACACTGGACCACCTCACAGGTGGGCGGGTGCGGATCAACATTGTGTCGGGCAAGGACAACTTAGCCGCCTACGGCGACAGCGAGGGCGATCAGGCGCATCGTTATAGCAGAACCAGGGAGTTCATGCGTCTGGTCCGCCGATTGTGGACGGAAGAAAACGTCACCTCGGCGGGCGAGCACTTCCGGGTCGCCGAATCCACCGTGGTGCCGCGCATCGAGGTTCGTGGCGACCGTCGGCACCCCAAATTCTATTTTGGCGGTGCCTCGGAGGCGGCCGAGCGGGTGGCCGCGACCGAGGCCGATGTCCAGCTTTTCTGGGGTGAGCCGTTGGATGGTGTCCGCGAGCGGATCGACCGGCTCAAGGCGCTGAGCCGGGAGCTGGACCGCGACCTCCCGCCGCTGGAATTCGGCCTGCGGATCACGACGCTGGTCCGCGACACCACGGAACAGGCCTGGGCCGATGCCGAGGCGAAGGTCGCCGAGATGGCGAGAAACAAAGGTACCGGCTGGCACGATCACCAGCGCGTGCTCGCCGTCGGCCAGCAGCGGCTGCTTGAGCTCCATGAGCGCGGCGACGTCCTCGACGACAACCTCTATACGGCGCCGGGCAAGTTCGGCGGCGGCGGTGCCGGCACCACCTGGCTGGTCGGCTCGGCGGCGGATGTCGCCCGCTCGCTGCGCAAATACCAGGATCTCGGCATCACCCACTTCGTACTGTCCGACACGCCCTATCTCTCCGAGATCAGGCGGCAGGGCGATCAGCTCCTGCCGCTGCTACGCGGCTGAGGCAGAAGCAGGAATTCCTCGCCGCCCATGCGGATTGCCAGGCTACCTTCCCTCCCGGCATCGCCCAGCAAGCCGGCACCGTGGCGCAGAACGATATCGCCGATGGAATGAAAAGATGTCGTTGATGCTTTTGAAATGGTCGATGTCGACCGATAACAGGGCGGCATGGGTCAGGCTGGAACCGACCCAGTCCGGGTGCGGCATTCCCAATCCAGGCGCACGGCGCTGTCGAGCAGTTCCCGCCAGCTCGCTGCCGGGTTCTCGTCATGCTTTGACTCGGAAGAAGCCCGGCGTGCCACCTCCGCCCCATTTCTTTCCACGCCGCATCGTCCATGAGAACCTCTAACAATTCTCAAAGTGTTGGGCTTAACAACCGGCGAACTCCGCTGATCGGCATCGACTCGCTATCCTAATACAACCGGAAAGACTCGTAATTATTGTTGGTCATTCGCCGAGATCGTCGCTCGAATCGGGCGCAAGAAAAGTGCTACGGTCTAATCCTACAACATAAGATCTGTGCAAATTCTGCCGGACAACTTATCATATTCTCTTGATGCGGGCATATGCCCAGCGAATGTGCAAATTTCCGCGAAAATATACGAAAAGCGCTGCAGAATGGCGCCCTGTCGGCTCCGTTTACACTCTATAAAATATATTCGCCTAAATTTTTTGATGTCGGAGCGACGGTCTCAGGATCGTCACCTATGCCATGATGGCGCACCAGGCCCCGAAATCTCGCATAATATCGACGTTGTTACTTTGACACACCGCCTCGCATCTTGGGCGCGATGGCTCCGCGCACTCACAGGGTAAACGCGCAAGGGCATGCAAATGGCATCGTTCCGGCGCGCAAACGCGCCTTTCGGCGCATTCGGGGACAGATCGAGGGCCTCGCATTTGCACAAGATATGACGCGCGGCCCTGGCGACCAGACACGTTTCAACAAACCTCGCCCACACGATGGAGAGTGCGAATGAAGAGCATTAAGAGTTTCGGGATCGCGATGCGTCTCACCCTTGGCTTCAGCTTCCTGGTTCTGCTGATGGCCGGCCTGACCATCTATTCGGCGGTCAAGGTCGCTGAGATCAACGACAATCTTGAAACGATCAACGACGTCAACAGCGTCAAACAGCGCTTTGCCATCAACTACCGCGGCAGCGTGCACGATCGGGCGATCGCGATCCGTGACGTCACTCTGGTGACCTCTGCCGATGAGCGGAAGACTGCCGAGGCATTGATCGAAAAGCTGGCCGCGTCTTACGCCGAGAATGAAAAGCGCATGGCGGAGATGGTTGCATCGCCGGCAGGTGCGACGGAACAGGAAAAGACCATTCTCAGCGAAATCGCCGACATCCAGGCGAAGACCAATCCGCTGGTCGCCCAGATCATTGCGCTGCAGGAGAAGGGCGACGGCGAGGCAGCCCGCAAGATCCTGCTCGAACAGGCGAGGCCGGCCTTCGTTGCCTGGCTTGGCGCCATCAACAAATTCATCGACTATCAGGAAGCGCTGAACAAATCGATCGGCGGCGAGGTTCGCAGCGCGGCGAGCGGCTTCAAGCCGATAGCGATGACTGCGCTCGGCATTGCGGCTGTTCTGTCCATCATTGCCGCTGCCATCACCGCACGCACGATCGTCGGCCCGCTGGCAAAACTTCAGCTTTCGCTGAAGGCTATGGCCGAGGGCAATCTCGACGGCGACCGTCGCCTCGAAGCGCGTGGCGACGAGATCGGCAGGCTCGCACGGGCCGTGGCCGGCTTGCGCGACGCCATTTCGGCAAAGGCCGAACGGGAAGCCGATGCGGAAGCCAAGAGGTCGGTGGCGGAACGGCACCGGCTCGAGCAGGATGCCGGCGAACGCCGCACCCTGGCCGAGCAGACGGACCAGGCTGTCGGCCGGCTGGGCACCGCATTGCAGGCGCTGGCCGACGGTGACCTCACGCAGCAGATCGACACGCCGTTCATTCCGTCTCTGGAAAAGCTCAGAGCCGACTTCAATTCCGCGGTCGAAAAGCTCCGCGCCGCCATGCAGAAGGTTGCCCAGAACGCCAGCGCCATCGCCGGCGGCGCGCAGGAGATCCGCTCCGCCTCGGATGATCTCGCCAAGCGGACCGAACAGCAGGCTGCATCCGTCGAGGAAACGGCGGCTGCGCTGGAGGAGATCACCACCACCGTCGCCGACTCGAGCAACCGGGCTCAGGAAGCCGGCCAGCTCGTTCGTAAGACGAAGGAAAATGCGGAACGCTCGGGCAGCGTCGTTCGCGATGCGGTCGACGCCATGGGCAAGATCGAATCCTCCGCCACCGAAATCGGCAGCATCATCGGCGTCATCGATGAAATCGCCTTCCAGACGAACCTGCTGGCGCTGAATGCCGGCGTCGAAGCGGCGCGCGCCGGCGAAGCAGGCAAGGGCTTTGCCGTCGTCGCCCAGGAAGTGCGCGAGTTGGCGCAGCGTTCGGCCAAGGCGGCCAAGGAAATCAAGGAACTGATCAACGCGTCGAATGGCCATGTGAAAAGCGGTGTCGCCCTGGTTGGCGAGACCGGAAAAGCCCTGCAGGAAATTGCAGTGCAGGTACAGCAGGTCGACGGCAATGTCGTGGCGATCGTCGGCGCTTCGCAGGAGCAGGCGACGGGGTTGAAGGAGATCAATGCCGCCGTCAACAAGATGGATCAGGGCACCCAGCAGAACGCCGCCATGGTGGAAGAAGCGACAGCCGCCGCCCATAGCCTCGCCAAGGAAGCCGACGCGCTGTTCCAGTTGCTGGGCCAGTTCAACATCGGCGGAGCGGTGGCACCGAAGCGGATATCGCAGCCCGCCGCCGTGGCACAGCATGCTCAACCGGTGGCCTCGCCGGCGCGCCAGATGATTGCCAAGGTGGGCAAGTCGTTCCAGGCGAATGGGAATGCGGCATTGGCCGGCGATTGGGAAGAGTTTTAAGTCGAGCTCATCCCCCTCCAGCTTGTGCTGGAAAGCAAATGGTTACGAAGGGCAGCGTTTGCTGCCCTTCTATTTTCATCCTAGGCCCGAGCCGGAACCTTGGCCGGAAGCAGGGCGTTGACCACGACCGCAACACCGATGTTTGCCGCAAGCGCCAGCAGTCCCGTGTAGACGGTGAAGGGTTCGCCGCCGAGGCTGATCAGGTGCAGAGGTTTCCAGCCGGCATCCCAGACGAGGAAGGTGCCGCCGCAGAAGCCGACGAACCAGCCGGCAAGCAGGCCGGGTGCGCGGAACCAGTTGGTATAGAGACCGAACACCAGGGCCGGAAGTGTCTGCAGGATCCAGATGCCGCCGAGCAGCTGCAGGTCGAGGGCGAATTGCGTCGGCAGGAAGATGATGACGAGAAGCGCGCCGACCTTCACCACCAGCGACGTCACCTTCGCGACCTTGGCCTCACCCGCATCGCTGACATTGGGATCGACATAGGCTTTCCAGAAATTGCGGGTGAACAGATTGGCGGCGCCGATGCTCATCACCGCTGCCGGCACCAGCGCGCCGATGGCGATCGCCGCAAAGGCGAAGCCGGAGAACCAGCCCGAAAACAGCGTCTTGAACAGCGTCGGAACGACATCATTGGCGCTGTCGAGCTTCAGGTTGGCGGCGTGTCCCATATAGCCGAGCAGCGCGAGAAGGCCGAGCAGCAGCGTATAGGCGGGCAGCATGATCGCATTCTTGCGGATCGTCTTGCCGCTGTTGGAGGCAAAGATGCCCGTCAGCGTATGCGGATACATGAAGGCCGCGAGCGCTGAACCCAAGGCGAGCGTGGCATAGGCGACATACTGATTGCCGCCGAGCAGCAGGCTGCCGGAACCCTTGGCCTGGAAGGCCGCGTCAGCCGAGGCAAAGACATTGGCGTAGCCTCCGAGCTTCGACGGGATCAATGCGACGGCTGCGATCACGACGATATAGATCATGATGTCCTTGACGAAGGCGATCAGAGCCGGCGCGCGCAGACCCGCTGAATAGGTGTAGAGCGCCAGCACGATGAAGGCGATCGCCAGCGGCAGTTCGCCATGCAGCCCGAGTGCCTTCAGCACCGCCGTCATGCCGACGAGCTGCAGGGCGATGTAGGGCATGGTGGCGATGACGCCGGTTGCCGCCACCGCGAGTTCGAGACTGCGCGATCCGTATTGACCGTGAACGACGTCGGCCGCCGTCACATAACCGAAATCCTTGGCGCGTTTCCACAGAACCGGCATGACCATGAAGACGAAGGGATAGACGACGATGGTATACGGCAGCGCGAAGAAGCCGTAGGCGCCGACGGTATAGACCAGCGCCGGGACGGCGATCACGGTGTAGGCGGTATAGAAATCACCGCCGACGAGGAACCAGGTGATCCAGGTGCCGAAGTTGCGTCCGCCAAGGCCCCATTCATCGATATGGGCGAGTGTCTCCGGCTTGCGCCAGCGGCTGGCGACGAAGCCCATGACGGTGACGAGCGCGAAAAAGAAGATGAAGACGGCAAGCGCCGTGCCGTTGATGTCAGTCGTCATGGCGGGTGCTCCGATAGGCGATCCAGGTCAGCGTCGCGGTGATCGGCACCCAGAGAAGCTGATACCAGTAGAAGAACGGAAAGCCGAAAAGAGACGGCTCGCGGAGATTGTAGAATGGCGGCCAGAGCAGACCTATAAACGGAATGACAAGCAGCCAGAGCGCTGCCTTGCTACGTGGTTTTTCCATGTCGGGATCCCTTTCAGGCGCCGCGGGCGGCGGTCGCCATGTTCCAGTTGTCGGCGTGGAAGGCAGGTCTGTCAGCCGGCGGCCGCGGCAGGCCCGGTTCGGGTCGCTTGCGGTTTTCCGGTCGATCGGAAGCTGATGTAACGCATGTGAATTCCTCCCAACGGCTCGCACTCGGCTAGCCGTGAGGGGAGTCCTAGGGCGCTGGTTTCATCCCCACAAGATGGGTGCAAGGGTGAAATGCCGGGGCCTACCCAGAAGTGGGTAGGCGCGAATTCACGTCGACTTTTGCAACGATGCCGTGGTCGAGCGCATAGCGGATGAGGCCGGCCGTGGTTGCGATGCCGAGCTTTTTCTTGAGATTCTTGCGATGGGTTTCCGCCGTGGCGGAGCTTATCCCGAGCGCCTCGGCGATCTCCCGGTTGCTCCTGCCGGCAACGATCAGCCCGAGAATGTCGCGTTCGCGCGGTGTCAGGGGATCGCTCCCCTCCTCCACCCGCTCGCCCATCAGCGCGTCGAAGACACCGGAGGAGAAATAGGTGCCGCCACCTGCCACGGTCTCGATGGCCGAGACGATCTCGTCGGTCGAGACGTCCTTCAGGATATAGCCGGCAGCGCCATGCATGACCGAGGAGGAAATATATTCGCGGCTGTCATGCATCGAGAGCATCACCACCCGCGCCTGGGGCAGTTCGTTCCGGAACAATTCGATCGCATCGATGCCGCTCAGCTTCGGCATGTTGATATCCATCAGCACCACTTGCGGCAGCACCTGCCGGCCGATGTCGAGCCCCGTTTGCGCAAGCCCGGCCGTGCCGGCGACTTCGATATGGTCGAATGTTTCGAGCACTGCCTTCAACCCGTCCAGCACCAGCGGATGGTTGTCGATCAACAGCACCTTGATTTTCAGGCGTTCCGTCATGCGGCTTCCGCCTGCCGATCGGCGGGACGATTGGCCGATTTCGGCAGCATCGCCGTCAGCGTCGTGCCGGTCTCGCTGCTGTTGATCAGCAACAGACCGCGGAAGTGGGCCATCCGTTCCTGCATGTTGCGCAGGCCAAGACCCGATCTGCCGGATAAGTCGCCCCTGGCGCCGTCGAAGCCGGTGCCGTTGTCGGTGACGGTCATGCGGGCGCGGCCGCCGTCGCTCCAGAGCTTGACCGAGAGTTTGGAGGCGCCCGAGTGGCGTTCGACATTGTTGAAGGCTTCCTGGGCGACGCGATAGAGCGCGGTGCTCGCCTCGGCCTTCAGCGTGTCGGTGAAGCCCGAAGCATCGATCTTCGTCTCGATCCCCGTCCGCTCGGCGAAATGATAACACAGCGCCTCTAACGCCGCCGTCAGGCCGAGATCGTCGAGCACACGCGGCCGCAGATCGTGCGACAGCCGCCTGATCTCCTTGATGGCGCCGTTCAGCGCCTCGACGCCGCGGTCGATGGTAAGAGCGGCATCGTCGACATTGGTCCTGACCTTGCGGCCGGCAAGGTCCATCGCATAGCGCACGCCGACGAGATTCTGGGAAATGCCGTCATGCAGCTCGCGCGCAAGCCGCGCGCGCTCTTCTTCCTGGGTGTCGATGACCCGCTGCGTCAGCGCCTTGAGCCGGCTGTCGGCCATGCGGCGCTCGTGGAAAGTCAGCAGCATGCAGGTGGTGAAAACGACGAGCACCGAAGGCACGGCGATCAGCGCGACGATGATGAAGGTCCGTCTGACGTCGGCGCGCATGTCGGCATTGGCGGCGGCACTCTGGGCAAAGACATCGTCGAGGTAAACGCCGGTGCCGACCACCCAGTGCCACTTGTCGAGACTGACGACGAAGGAGAGCTTGTCGGCGATCTGTCCGGTCGATGGTTTCTGCCATTTGTACTGATGCAGGCCGCCGCCCGCTTTTGCCGTGGCGATCAGTTCGGCAATGACCTTGTCGCCATCCGGATCGGTCAGGTCGAGCCAATTGTGCCCGTGCCGGAACGTCTGGCGCGGATGGACGATATTGTTGCCGTCATAGTCGTAGACGAAGAAATATCCGTCCTTGCCGTAGTCGAGCGAGGTCAGAATCGCCGCCACCTGCTGCTTGGCAGCCTCGTCGTCGGCGCCGGCCTTGTCGTAGATCGTCTGGATGGCGGACAGGGCAAGGTTGGTCAGATTGAGGATTTCGGCTTCCTTGGTCTTCAGCATGTTCTGCTCGAACGTATCGATGCTGTTCTTGGCGAGGTTTGCCGATTGCCATGTGATGAAGGTGGTGATCGCAAGGATCGAAATGACGAGCGGGACGATCGCCAATGCGATGATCTGGTGTCGTAGCGTCAACGATCATTCCTCCCGAGAATGTGTGCCCGGAATTATGCCCTTTGCCGAATGCGAGTCCAGCGGCTTGTCCGCGCGGCCGCGCCAGCGCTATTCCAGCGGCACGAACAGACCGAGCTTGACGTCGCGCAGCACGACATTCGTGTGCATGCGGCGGATCTGCGGATTGTCTGCCATGATCAGCGCAGCGATATCGTCATAATGTTCGACGTCGCGGGCGGTGACGATCGCGATCAGATCGACCGCGCCCGTGACGTAATAGACCTGCTGTATGTGATCCTGCTTCTCCGCCCACAGGCGGAACTTCGCCAGCGCGTCGTAATTGTCCCGCTCGATCTCCATCCCGACGATGAACACCATCGCCGTTCCCGTCGCCTTGCGGTCGACGACGGCCACCTCCGCCTTGATGATCCCCTCCTCGCGCAGCCGCTTCAACCGTCTTTGCACGGCCGAGACCGACAGCCCGATCCGTTCGGCGATCGTTTCGGCTTTCAGCTGGCAGTCGCGCTGAACGATATCGAGAATGTCACGGTCAAAACGATCCAGTTGTTCCATTGTTCAGTCCAATTCTCGCTGCGGCACTTCGCGGTTTCTGCCGCATTCGCCGCGTGAGGAAGATTATTTTGCACAAATTATGCAGAAGAGACAAAAATTGCGCGAAAAAACCGCGTTATTTTATCATTATCCTTCGCAAATCCAGTCCAGCCGGAACCATGCATGTCGGATCAACCCTTTCCTGCTCTTCGCGTCGAAGATCTTCATAAAAGCTTCGGCTCGCAAGAGGTTCTCAAGGGTATTTCGGCGCAAGCCCACAAGTCTGATGTGATTTCGATCATCGGCTCGTCGGGCTCCGGCAAGAGCACCTTTCTCCGATGCATTAATTTCCTGGAAACGCCGGATCGTGGCCGCATCGCCGTGAACGGCGAGGAGATCGCGCTGAAGATGGGGCGGGACGGCCGGCTGCAGCCGCGCAGCTGGCGGCAGATCGAACGGCTCCGGACCGGGCTCGGAATGGTCTTCCAGAGCTTCAATCTCTGGGCTCATCGGACGGTGCTGGAAAACGTCATCGAGGCGCCGGTGCACGTGATGGGCATTTCCCGGCGCGAGGCCGTCGAAAAAGCCGAGGCCCTGCTCCACAAGGTCGGGCTCTTCGACAAGCGTCACGCCTATCCGGCTTTCCTCTCGGGCGGCCAGCAGCAGCGCGCGGCGATTGCCAGAGCCCTCTGCGTCGATCCCGATGTCATGCTGTTCGACGAACCGACATCGGCGCTTGATCCGGAGCTGGTCGGCGAGGTCCTGAAAGTCATCCGCGATCTCGCGGAAGAAGGCCGGACCATGCTGATCGTCACGCATGAAATGCGCTTTGCCCGCGATGTCTCGAGCCGTGTTCTCTTCCTGCATCAAGGACGGATCGAGGAGGAAGGTCCGCCGGAGCAGATATTCGGGGCGCCGGTCAGCGCCCGCTGCCGGGAATTCACCGGTCTCAGCGCCCACTGATGCCGACCGCTCTCTCATCGACAACACAAACCAGGAGAATCCTGCGAATGAAACTGCTCCCCACGCTTTTCGCCGGCGCGGCACTCGTGCTTTCCGCCGTCACCGCACAGGCCGAAGTCCGCTTCGGCGTCATGAACGAATCCTATCCGCCCTTCTTCGCCAAGGACGCGTCGGGCCAATGGCAGGGATGGGAAATCGACCTGATGAATGCCGTCTGCGAAGAGATGAAGGAGAAATGCTCGATCGTCGACATTTCCTGGGACGGTCTCATTCCGGCGCTCCAGAGCAAGAAGTTCGACGTGATCTGGTCGTCGATGTCGAACACCGCGGAACGCTCGAAGGTGATCGACTTCACCGACAAATATTACAACACGCCAAGCACCCTGATCGGTCCCAAGGACCAGAAGCCGGGCGCCACCGCCGAGGACGTGAAGGGCAAGACCATCGGCATCCAGGTGTCGACGATCCAGTCGGAATATTACAAGAAGTATTTCGCCGGCGCTGCCGAGGAAAAGACCTACCAGACGCTCGACGAGGCTTTTCAGGACCTCGCCTCCGGCCGTATCGACTATGTCTTCGGCGATTCACTGGCGCTTGACGCTTTCCTGAAAAGCGATGGCGGCAAGGATTGCTGCGCAAAGGCGGGCGACGTCGCCGACGACAAGGAGATCCTCGGCGCCGGCGTTTCGGGCGGCCTGCGCAAGGAAGACACGGAGCTGAAGGCCAAGCTGAACGCG
This sequence comes from Rhizobium sp. BK212, assembly GCF_014197475.1. NCBI lineage: Bacteria > Pseudomonadati > Pseudomonadota > Alphaproteobacteria > Hyphomicrobiales > Rhizobiaceae > Rhizobium > Rhizobium sp. BK212. Next base: position 210,836 of record NZ_JACIFS010000001.1, on the reverse strand, counting down.
GCCATCGCTGCAGTCCGTGCCAACGGCCAGTATGACGCCATCACCAAGAAATACTTCGATTTCGACATCTACGGCGCGAAGTAAGCAATCCCGATAATGGCGACCGCGCAACAAGGTATTCTGGACCTGCTGTCTCCCTATCCTCCGGGATGGGGCGGCGTTCTCTTGGCAGGTGCGGTCTCCACGGTCGCCATCTCGGCTTGCGCTTTCGCGATCGGCCTCCTGCTCGGCACGGGCGGCGCGCTGGGGAAGCTTTCGGGCAATCGCCTGCTCCGCCTGCTGCTCGATCTCTATACCACGCTGATCCGCGCCGTTCCCGAACTGATCCTGATCGTCGGGCTCTATTATGCCGGCACCGACGGCCTCAACCGGCTGCTCGCCGTGTTCGACCTGCCACCGGTCAATGTGAATGGTTTCGTCGCGGCCGTTGCGGTGCTGGGCTTCGTGCAGGGCGCCTACATGACGGAGGTGCTGCGCGGCGCGATCCTCGCCATTCCCGTCGGCCAGATCGAAGCTGCCAAGGCCTTCGGCATGGGGCCGGTGCTGCGGTTTCGCCGCGTCCTGCTGCCGGCGCTCTTGCCGAACGCCCTGCCGGGTCTTGCCAATCTGTGGATGTCGGTCACCAAGGACAGCGCGCTGGTCGCCGTCGTCGGCTATCAGGAATTGGCGCTCGCCACCCGTCTTGCCGGGGCAAGCACAAAACACTACTTCGTCTTTTTCCTTGCTTCGGCCCTTCTCTACCTCGCTATCACGCTCGTTTCCAACCTCGTCTTCAAACTGATCGAGGGGCGGGTACGGCGGGGGCAGCCGCGCCTTGCCTGAAGAAAGCGCCCCATGAGTTTCACCTGGATCTCTTCCTATTGGCCGCTGCTTCTGACGGGCGCCTGGCAGACCATTTGCCTGCTGGTGATCTCTGTGGTGTTCGGCTTTGCCCTCGCCATCGGCCTCGCCTTCGCGCAAGTCAGCGGCGGCAGGCTGACGCGGCTACTGGCGCGGGGCTACTGCACCTTCTTCCGCGGCACGCCGCTGCTGATACAGCTGTGGCTTCTCTACTATGGGGTGGGATCGCTGCTGCCGATGATCCCCGGTATCCGCCAGAGCCTGTTCTGGCCGATCCTGCGCGAGGGCTTCTTCTTCGCCGCCGTCAGTTTCACCCTGAACTATGCGGCCTATGAGGCGGAGGTATTGCGCGGCGCGCTGCTCGCCGTTCCCAAGGGTGAGCTCGAAGCCGGCCGGGCCTTCGGCCTGTCGCCCTGGATGCTGACCCGCCGCATCTGGCTGCCGCGCGCCATTCGCATCGCCCTGCCGACCATTGCCGGAGAGATCGTCATGCAGCTCAAGGCGACGCCGCTCGCCTTTACGGTGACAGTGATGGATCTCTATGCCGTGGCGAACAAGGTCCGGCAGGACACGCTGCTCGTCTATGAACCGCTGCTGGTCGTCACCCTCTTTTATCTCGCCTTGACCGCAGTGGTCGCCCGCGTCTTCCGAGGTCTCGAAGCGCAGGTGCCGGTTCGCCGTTAGGCGGACGGAAAGGGACTGGCCCATGAACTACCTCGCGCACGAACCACGTGCATCTCGCCCACTTTGTTATGAAAAGCCCGCCGCCGGCCACGGCGCGACGGCCTGAATGGAGACCTCTTCATGAGCACGACGCGAATTCTCGATGGCGGCATGAGCCGCGAGCTGCTGCGGCTGGGCGCCGAACTGAAACAGCCGGAATGGTCGGCATTGGCGCTGATCAACGCGCCTGATATCGTTCGCAAGGTCCACCAGGAATTCATTGCCGCCGGCTCCGAGGTCGTGACGACGAACAGCTATGCGCTGGTGCCCTTTCACATCGGCGAGGATCGGTTTTGGAAGGAAGGGCCGGCGTTGATCCGTCTCGCCGGTCGGTTAGCCCGCGAGGCGGCAGATGCCGTCTCGCATCGCAAGGTGCTGGTCGCCGGCTCGCTGCCACCGATCTTCGGCTCATACGAGCCACAGAACTTTCAGCCGTCGCGGGTGCAGGACTATCTCGAGGTGCTCGTCGAGAACCTCGGCCCCTTCGTCGATATATGGCTCGGCGAGACGCTGAGCCTGATCGCCGAGGCGGAGGCCGTCCGCAACGCGGTGGCGGCATCAGGCAAGCCGTTCTGGATTTCCTTCACATTGGCGGATGACGAGGCAGCCATCGGAGGCGGCGAACCGAAGCTTCGCTCCGGCGAAACCGTCGCTGACGCGGCGTCCTGGGCGGTGTCATCGGGCGCTGAAGCCTTCCTGTTCAATTGCAGCAAGCCCGAGGTCATGCAGGCGGCCGTGGAGACGGCGGCGCGCGTCTTCCGGACAATGGACGCTTCCATCGAGATCGGCGTCTATGCCAACGCCTTCGAAGGGGAAACAGGCGAAGCGGCCGCCAATGAAGGGCTGCATGAAACCCGCAACGATCTGAATGACGATGCCTATTCGCGTTACGCCTGCTCCTGGGCCGAAGCCGGCGCGACGATCATCGGCGGCTGCTGCGGGATCGGCGCCGCCCATATCCATCGGCTCAAGAAGACGCTCTTGAGTTGACGCGGCACGTAGGCCGCGCCGCGGCGACTGTTATTCAGCTTTCGGCGCCGTTTTCTGCAGTTCGAGGAGGAGCTTGATCAGCTTCGGCGCCATCTCCCGTATTTCTGAAAGATGGACGGCGCTCAGCCGCGTCAGCAGCGCGTCCGCCTTGTCGGTCAGCAGAATCGTCTGGCGGCGCCTGTCGGCCGGATCGGCATGACGTTCGACCAATCCGGCATCCGACAGCCGCCCGACAAGTTCGGTCGCCGTATGCGGCGCGATGATCAGCCGCTCGGCCAACATGCCGATGGTTACGGCACCGCCGCGTTGTCCCTTGATCGCCAGCAGCGCCTGATGCTGTTGCGTCGGCAGTCCTTCCGACTGGGCGGCGGAGGCGCTGAAGTCCATGAACTGGCGAAGCGCGAACCGGAGGTCGGCGAGAGCCTGGTAATCTTCCTGTCTGAGCGGCGGCGCGGTCTTCTTCAAAGCCATTCTCCTTTGCCGCAGCGGCTGCCCAGGTTGGAAGCCATTCGGCCATCTCGAATAGAGGGGCAGTCGCCAGCCGGTCAAGGGAGGCATCTTATGAGACATGATCGTCTTCATGTTTTCGTCCCTTGATTTATATCGTATCACGATATATTGACGCCCCTCAAGCGTATCCGTTCCGCGTAGCAGAGGCTTCCATGGCGCAGCATCAACCAAGCAACCGGCCGCACGATTTCACCGGCGGTCTTTCCCGGCGTGAGGCCGGAGATTTCACCACCGACCGGCGGGTCCTCCTGCTGGTTGGCATGTCCATCATTGTCGGCACGGCAGGCGCGTTTGCCGCCTGGTGTCTCGTCAGCCTCATCGCGCTGGTGACGAATGCCATCTGGTTCGGGCAGATCGGCATCCGGCCCGCCTCTCTGGCTGCGGTGCCGCGCTCGCTATGGGTGGTTCTGGTTCCGCCGCTCGGCGGACTGGTCATCGGGCTCATGGCCCGCTTCGGGTCGGAGAAGATACGCGGCCACGGCATTCCGGAGGCGATCGAGGCCATCCTGATCGGCGGCAGCCGGATGTCACCGAAGGTCGCGATCCTCAAGCCGCTGTCATCGGCAATCTCCATCGGAACCGGCGGTCCGTTCGGCGCCGAGGGGCCGATCATCATGACCGGCGGTGCGATCGGCTCGCTGTTCGCCCAATTCTTCCACATGAGTGCCGCAGAGCGGAAGACGCTGCTCGTCGCGGGTGCCGCCGCAGGCATGACGGCGATCTTCGGCTCGCCGATCGCCGCGGTCATGCTGGCGGTCGAACTCTTATTGTTCGAATGGAAGCCGCGCAGCTTCATTCCGGTCGCCGTCGCCGCTTGCGTATCGATCTGCTGGCGTCCGCTGCTGTTCGGTACCGGTCCGCTGTTCCCGACCCACTTTCAGCCAGACTTGCCCTGGTGGGGGATTTTCGCCTGTGCGGCGATGGGCATCATCTCAGGCCTGCAATCGGGATTGCTGACGACACTGCTCTACCGGATCGAGGATCTGTTCGAGGCCTTGCCGATCCACTGGATGTGGTGGCCGATGCTCGGCGGTCTCGTCATCGGCCTCGGCGGCCTGATTGAACCGCGAGCAATGGGCGTCGGCTACGACATCATCGATGGCTTGCTCAACAACCGGCTGCTCGCGCCGGCTGTGATGTCGATCCTGCTGGTGAAGACGGTCATCTGGCTGTTTGCCCTGTCGTCGGGCACCTCGGGCGGCGTGCTTGCACCGCTTCTGATTTTCGGCGGCGCTCTCGGATGGCTGGTCGGGCTTGTTATGCCGGGCAACGATCCCGGCTTCTGGGCGCTGCTCGGCATGGCGGCGATGATGGGCGGAACCATGCGCGCGCCGCTGACGGGAACCTTCTTCGCGATGGAGATCACCGGCGACATCAGCACGCTCGTTCCGCTGCTTGCCGCAACGGTTACGGCCTATGCCGTCACGGTTTTGCTGCTGCGCCGCTCGATCCTCACCGAGAAGATCGCACGCCGCGGCCAGCATATCACCCGCGAATATGGCGTCGATCCGTTCGAGCTATCGCGGGCAAGGGAGATCATGATCAGCGATGTCGATACGCTTCCGGTCACCATGACGGTGGGAGAGGCGTGCGACTTCTTTGCCTCGCTGGAGAAAACGCACCGGATCTATCCGGTGGTCGATGCAGGAGGCAAATTGGCAGGCATCGTATCGAGGGCTGACGCCCTGCTCTGGCAGGGGAATTTGGACCTCGCCGGACAGACGCTTGCGGAAAATGTGACAGACGCGTCCGTTCCTGTCGGGCATCCGGATGATACGGTCGCATTCATCGCCGACCTGATGCTGTCGACCGGCGACGGACGCATTCCGATCGTCGATCCGACCTCAGGGAAATTGTGCGGCCTGATCGCCCGCAAGGATCTCCTGCGGCTGCGCAGTTCCTACCGGTCGGCGGAACTGGATCGGCGGCCGTATCTCACCGCCGGCTCAAAGAGCAGGGCGCAATAGCGGTCCGCTGATGTTCTCTCCCTCGCTCCTGCTACTGCGGCGCGCCACATGGAACAGGTTCCATGTGGCGCGCGCTGACGACTGAAGATGTCAGTGCAGTCCGAACAGGTTCAGCAACTCTTCGCGGTGTCGGACGAATTCCGGGGCGCTGCGGTCGCGAGGACGGGGCAGATCGATTTCGATCAGGCGCGGCTCGCTGCCTTTTTCCCGTGGCAGGATCAGGATCCGGTCGGCGAGATAAATCGCTTCCTCGAGATCGTGGGTCACGAGAATGGTGGTGACATCCTCATCGCGCCAGATCCGTGCTAGCTCCTGCTGCATGCCGATCTTGGTCATTGCGTCGAGCGCGCCGAGCGGTTCGTCGAGCAGCAGGATCTCCGGCTGGACGGCAAGCGCCCGGGCGATCCCGACGCGTTGGGCCATGCCGCCGGAGAGCTGCCGGGGATAGGCCGCCTCGAATTGCTGCAGGCCGACGAGCTTGACATAATGGCGCGCCCGCGCCCTCGCCTGCTCACGTGACAGACCTCTTGTTTCCAGCCCGAAGGAGACATTGTCGAGCACATCAAGCCAGGGAAGCAGCCGCGGTTCCTGGAAGATGACGGCGCGCTCCGCGCCGACGCCGCACACCGCCTTGCCGTCGACGAGAACCTCTCCCGTGTCGGAATCCTCAAGACCTGCCAGAACCCTGAGCAGGGTCGTCTTGCCCGAGCCGCTGGCGCCGACAATGGCGAGGCTTTCGCCGGAGCGGATGTGGAGGTTGATATCCTTGAGAACCTCTAGCTGTGTCCCGTTCAACTTGTAGGATTTGGAGAGGTGACGGATCGTTACCTCTCCGCGGCTCGTGTCCTCAGCGATGCTCATCACGGTTCCTCAGTTGCTTGCCGGCTTGGCGTCGGCGGCAAAGAGGATGTCCTTGGCCGCCAGCTGGCCTTGCTTCAGCTTGCCTTCGCGAACCAGGACGTCGATCCAGAACTGGATGTCGCGCTCGACCGGCAGGCCGCCGGCGCGCACGCCGTAGCCGCGGAAATACTGTGCGATATCCGCGTTCTCGCCACGCTCGCTGAGCGCCTTGGCCAGGATCTTCTTGGTTTCCTCAGGATGCTCGCGGGCATAGTCGAGGGCGCGGGCCGACTGCTCGACGAAAATCTTCGAAGCCTCCGGATGCTGCTGAATGAAATCGCGGCGCAGTACCACAAAGCCGCCGGCAATGTCTCCAAGCACGTCGGTATCGTCGAAAATCGCCCGCAGACCGCCGTTCTTCAGCGCTGCACCCTCGAAGGTCGTCTGCCAATAGCCGAAGGCGGCGATATCGACCTGCTTGGAACGCAGCACCTGCTCGAGCTGCGGCCCGGGGACGACGACCTGATTGGCGACGTCGGTCGGCAGGTCGACGGAATGCAAGGCCTCGCGGATGGTATAGTCGAGATGGGCGCCGAGCGTATTGACCGCGATGCTCTTGCCGGCAATGTCCTTGATGCCTTTGATCGGGCTGTCTTCCAGCACGTAGAAGGTCGACTGCACCTCGTCGTTGATGCCGTTCGAAGGATAGGCGGCGACGAAATCATTGCCGCCGATGATCGAGTTCAGGACGGCGGAGGTTGCAGCGCTGCCAATCTCGACGTCACCGGATGCCAGAGCGATGAGGGAGGCCGGGCCGCCCTGGGCATAGCCGACATTTTCCAGCGTGATGCCCGTGCCTTCGAAATAGCCGAGCTCGGCGGCGAGTTCATGGGCGGCAAGGCCGCCCTGGCTGGCGAGGTAGCGCAGCTTCACCGTGTCGGTGGCTGCGGCCGGTGTGGCAAGGCCGAGAGCGATCACGGCCGGCAGAAGGAGGTTGCGGGGATGGAATGTCATGTGGTGGTCCTTTTCGGAAGAGGAAAATCGGTGGAAGCAGTCAACGGCCCGGCTGAGACCAGCGGCAGAGGCGGCGCTGCAGGAGAACGAGCAAGGCATTGGCGGCAAGCCCGAGGAAGGCGAGCAGAAGGATCGCCGCAAACATCAGCGGAATCTGGAAATTGTACTGGGCGTTCATGACCTGGAAACCGATGCCCTTGTTGGCGCCGATCATCTCGGCGGCAATCAACAGCAGAAGCGCAGTCGTCGCCGAAAGGCGCAGGCCGACGAAGATTGCAGGCACCGAGGCCGGCAGGATGACGCGGCGGAAGATGGTCAGCGGCCCGGCGCCGTAGGTCCGCGCCATCTCGATCAGCTTCTTGTCCACTTCCTTGACGCCGCCGATCGTAGCGAGCAGGACCGGAAACAGCGTCGCCCAGAAGATCACGAAGATCTTCGATGTTTCGCCGAGGCCGAGCAGCAGGATGAAGACCGGGTAGAGCGCCAGCGCCGAGGTCTGGCGGAAGAGCTGCAGGATCGGATCGAGCGCCTGTTCGACCAAGCGAAACTGGCCCATGAACAGGCCGAGCGGAATGCCGATTGCGACGGCAAAGGCAAAAGCGGTTCCCGATCGCTGCAGACTGATGGCGATGTCATCGAGCAGCGCGCCGTTGGCCAGATTGGTCCAAAGGGCCGACAGGATCACGTTCAAGGGCGGGAAGACGGCGGGATTGACCCAGCCCCTGGTGCTCGACACCTGCCAGAACAGGAGGAAGCCGATGAGAAGGCCGTAGCGCGGCAAAAGCGATGCGAGCACTCCGCGCAGGCGGGAGGCGAGAATGGAAATATGGCTTTCGCTGTTTTTCAGGCGGCCAAAGCTTCTCGGGAGAGTCTGGTTGATTTCATAGGTCATGGCCGCTCCTCACTCTGCCGCCTGGAGAGCTGCATGTCCTGCAGTCCACCGATTGGTCGGGAAAGGCAGGCCGAGGTTCTCCCGCAGCGTCTTGCCCTCATAGGCGGTGCGGAACAGGCCGCGGCGCTGCAGTTCCGGGATGACCAGATCGACGAAATCGTCGAGCGCCGTCGGCAGCCAGGGCGGCAGAATGTTGAAGCCGTCGGCGGCTTCGTTCTCGAACCAGTTCTGCAGCGTATCGGCGATCTGCTCGGGCGTTCCGACGATGGTGTAGTGACCGCGGGCGGATGCGATCCACTGATAGAGCTGGCGAATGGTGAAGTTGTTTTCATCGGCGATCTGGCGGATGAGCGCCTGGCGGCTCTTCATGCCTTCGGTCGGCGGCGCCGGCGGCAGAGGCCCGTCGAGGTCATAACCGTGCAGATCGAGCGTGCCGCCGGTCAGGCCATTGAGGAGGCCGATCCCGTCCTCTTCGACGATGAGCGAGGTCAGGCGGTCGTATTTCTCGCGTGCCTCCGCCTCGGTCCTGCCGACGAAAGCGGATACGCCGGGCATGACCAGGATGTGATCCGGGTTTCGGCCGAGACCGCGGGCGCGGGCCTTGATGTCCCGGTAGAACTCCTGGGCGGTTTCGATATGCTGGTGGGCGGTGAAGATGACCTCGGCCGTTGCCGCGGCGAGTCCGCGTCCGTCTTCGGATTGGCCGGCCTGGACGATGACGGGATGCCCCTGCGGCGACCGCGAGACGTTGAGCGGACCGCGCACGCTGAAATGTTCGCCGCGGTGGTCGGTGTCGTGCAGCTTCGACGGGTCGAAGAATACGCCGGTATCCTTGTCCCGGATGAAGGCGTCGTCTTCGAAGCTTTCCCAGAGTTTGCGGACGACGTCGACATGCTCGGCGGCACGGCGATATCGGTCGGCATGCGGAAGCTGGGTGTCGCGGTTGAAGTTCTGCGCCGTCAGGTCGCCCGTCGTGGTGACGACGTTCCAGCCGGCGCGGCCATCCGAGATCAGATCCAGCGAGGCGAATTTGCGGGCGGTCGTGTAAGGCTCCTCGTAGGTCGTCGAGGACGTGGCGATAAAGCCGAGATGGGTGGTGAAAGGCGCAAGGGCGGAAAACAGGGTCACCGGTTCGAAGCCGGCGACGCGGGCATTGCCGCCTTCACGCGCCCCGCCGAAACCGACGGCCAGTCCGTCGGCGAGGAAATAGGCATCGAAGAGCCCGCGCTCGGCCGTCAAAGCGAGGCGTTTGTGGAACTCGAAACTGGTCGCGCCGTCGGCCGGCTGGTCGGGATGCCGCCATGAGGCAACATGCTGTCCGCCACCGGGAAGAAATGCCCCAAGCCTGATTTTCCGTGTCATGTCGCGTCCTCTCCGGTTGCCGTCAACAGTCTGGCCTTCCCCAAGGCCAAGTATAAACGCGCTGTTGGACCACTAAGATACGTTCTCCATAAATTTTATAGAGAAACTTAATTTCATAGTTTCGGAGGAAGCGTGAATAGATTTCCGGGATCGGCTTGAAACTCGAAATTGAACGATCGAGGCCGCCGCCCCTCGAATTATAGGGCAGGCCGACAGGCGGCATTCTACAGGCGTGACAAAGAGCCGCCTGGGGCGGTGATAAGGAGATCATCCGGCGTTCCCTCGCACGAATGTCCGTGCCGCCGGATATCAATATCCTGATTTGCTCAGGCTTCAGCCTCGTTTGGGCCGGGTCGGAGCATGATCCAGTCCGGCGGCGGCCTTCTTCAGGCAGTCGAGGTAGCGGTCGCGGTTGGCGATGCCGTCGTCGCGCGGGGTGACGAGGCAGAGCGTTGCGGCGGCATGGCCTTCTTCGCCGCGCACCGGCACGGCAAAACAATGGGTGAAGCTGTCGACGATGCTGTTGAAGGTGAAGAGACCTTCACGCTCGGCTTGGCGCACTTCGGCGATGAAGGTTTGCGGCTCCAGCCATTCGCCGTTCGGCAGGCGGAAATCCTGCGGCGGAATGAAGTTCAGAATGTCCTGATCGGACAGATGCGCGACGAGCAAGCGGCCTGACGCCGTCCACGGGATCGGCACCGATTGGCCGACATCCGTCGAAATGCGGAAGGGGCGTGCGCCTTCGCGCATGCGCACGACCGTATATCTGTTTCCATCCAGCATGCAGAACTGCGCCGTTTCCCGCGTCTCGTCGGCAAGCTGTTCCAGTGCGGCCTCGCATTCGCGGGTGAAATCGAAATGGTTCTCATAGGCTGCGCCGAGGAAATAGAGCTTGCGGCCGAGATAGACACGCCCCTCGCCGCCGGTGAATTCCAGAATGCCGTTGCTCAGCAGCAGGTTGACGAGTTCGTAAACCGATGAACGCGGCGCGCCGATCTGCGCGGCAATTTCGTTTGGCTTCAAGGCCTGCCGCTTCTGGCGCAGGAAATCGAGGATCTCGAAGGCGCGGTCGAGCCCTCGGGCGCGCTTGCCGGCTGCTTCGTCCTGAACTGCATCCATTCTTTCGATCCTTTTTTGTCCGGCCAAGCTTTTCAAGCCCTCTGCCGCATCTGTCAATCGATCCGGTCATTCATCGCGGATGAAATTTTTCCACCCCTCTTGCGGGGTAGAAAAATCAGCATAAGATCACCTCGTCCGGTATATAGATCATATGTACAATATATTGGACAAAGATGGCAAGCCGTCAACGCTGCCGCTCACAAAAAAGGGGATCGACATGAAGAATTTTGAAAACAGCATTTCTGCTTCGCTGCGCCGCCTTCTTGCGGGCGCTGCCGCCGCGGCGGCCCTCCTCGTCTTTTCCACAGGCACGGCCTCGGCCGCCGCCAATTGCATCAAAGGTGACAGGAAGGCGCCCTATACGATCGGCTGGGCGAACATCTATTCGGTGCCGACCTGGATGAAGCAGACCGAAGGCACCATCACGGCTGAAGTGGAGGAGCTGAAGAAGGCGGGCCTGGTGAAGGACCTGATGATCACGGACGCGCAGGGCAACGCCCAGACGCAGATCCAGCATATTCAGTCGATGATCGACGCCAATGTCGACGCCATCGTCGTGATCGCCGGTTCCTCCAATGCGCTCGACCGCGTCATATCGGATGCCTGCGACAAGGGCATCGCCGTCGTGAATTTCGACAGCCTTGTCAATACCGACAAGGTGACCGCCAAGATCAACACCGATTCCAACGAATGGGGCGCGACCGCTGCCAAGTGGATGGTCAGCCAGCTCGGCGGCAAGGGCAAGATCATCATCATGAACGGCCCGGCCGGCATTTCGGTGAGCGACGACCGCCGCAAAGGCGCCCAGCCGGTCCTCGATGCCAATCCGGGTCTCCAGGTGATCACCGAGACGAATACGGAATACAATGTCGCGCCGGCGCAGGAAGCGATGACCAGCCTGCTCTTTGCCAATCCCGAAATCGACGGCGTGCTGTCGCTCGGTGGCGCGCTGTCGGCCGGCTCGGTCCTTGCCTTCGAGCGTCAGGGCCGCGAGCAGGTGCCGACGACCGGTGAAAACGCCCGGCAGTTCCTGGAACTCTGGAAGGAGAAGGGCCTGAAGGGCTGGGCGACGATGCAGCCCAACTGGCTCGGCGCGCTTTCCGTCTATACCGCCGTGCAGGCGCTGCAAGGCAAGGATGTCCCGGCCTTCGTCAAGGTGCCGCTGCCCGTCATCGACGACAGCACGATCGGCAGCTACCTCGCCCGGGCCGACAAGTTCCCGGCTGACGGCTATATCTACTCCGATTACGACCAGGCGCTCTTCGACAAGCTGCTCGCCAAGTAATCCGCCCAAATAATCCGACCAAGTAACTCGGGTTGAGGAAAGCCGTCATGACGGAAGAACGACCCCTGCTGGAAGCCCGGCAGGTGTTCAGGGGATTTTTCGGCAATCCCGTTTTGAAGGGCGTCGATATCGCCCTTCTGCCGGGCAGGGTTCACGCCCTGCTCGGCGAAAACGGCGCCGGCAAATCCACATTGATCAACCTCCTGTCCGGTGCTCTCCAGCCGGACAGCGGTTCCATCCTCGTCGATGGCAAGCCCGTCGGGCGCTTCAGCCCGGCGGCGGCGCGCGCGGCAGGTATCGCCGTCGTTCAGCAGGAGCTGAGCCTGACGGCCAGTCTGTCGATTGCCGAAAACATCGGGCTCGGTGCATTTCCGCGCCGCTTCGGTCTGATCGATTACAAAGCGCTTCATCGCGGCGTGTCGGATGTCTGCGACATGGTCGGGCTTACCGAAGCGCTCGACATGCCGGTCGCCGATCTCGCGCTCGGCCGCCGTCAGATGGTCGAGATCGCCAAGGCGCTGTTCCGCAAGCCGCGCGTGCTGATCCTGGACGAGCCGACTTCGTCGCTCTCCGCCCACGAAGCCGGCATCCTTGCCCGTCTGATCGAGACGCTCAAGGACCGCGGCACGGCACTTCTTTATATTTCCCACCGCCTCAATGAGGTGCAGGCGCTCTGCTCGCATGTCACGGTGCTGAAGGACGGCCTGGTCACCGCCGACCAGTCGCTCTCCGGCATCGACGGCGAGGGCCTGGTGCGCCTCATGGTCGGCCGCGAGACCGGCGACCTGTTCCCGCCGCGCGCCGCCACCAAGTCCGGCGAAACACGCATCAGCGTCGAAGGTTTCTCCGCCGGCATGGTGCGTGACGTCGGCTTCTCCGCCCGCGCCGGCGAGATCGTCGGCATTGGCGGGCTCGTCGGACAAGGGCAGGAAGACCTGCTGCTCGGCCTTTACGGCGCGATTCCAGCCTCAGCCGCTCGCGCGGAAGTATCCGGCAAACCCGCCCTGCCCGCCGATGTCGGCGAGGCGAATGCGGCGGGCATCGTCTATGTCCCTGCCGACCGCAAGCATGAGGGGCTGGTGCTGCCCCACTCCATCGCATCCAATCTCATCCTGCCCTCGCTCGGACGGCTCGCTCGCAACGGCTTACGCGACCGGCCGGCGGAAAACGGCCTGGTCGCCGATCTCGCGCGCAGGCTGACGATCAAGGGCGACACGGCCCGCCCGGTGCAGGCGCTTTCCGGCGGCAACCAGCAGAAGGTGGCGCTCGCCAAATGGCTGCCGCTCGATCCTTCCGTTCTGCTGCTCAACGATCCGACGCGCGGCGTCGACATCGAGACCAAGCGGGAAATTTACCTCATGCTCCGCGCTTTCGCCGCCGAGGGGCGGCTCGTCATCCTGGCCAGTTCCGATACGCCGGAGCTCGTGCATCTTTGCGACCGTGTCGTGGTTCTGCGCGAGGGGCGCGTCGCGGCGGTGCTGTCGCAGGATGCGATCAGCGAAGGGGCGATCGTCGGCGCGGCCATGGGCATCGCGACCGCGACGCAGGGAGAGGCGGCATGAGCACAATTTCATCATCCCGGCTCTACGGCTCGATCCAGCTCCGCCGCAACCGCGGCCTTGCCGGTCTCTATCTGGTCGTCGCCGCCTTTCTCATCCTCTATGCGCTGCTCTTTCCCGGCATCCTTTCCATCGGCGGCTTCTCCAAGTTCACGCAGAACTGGTTCCCGCTGGCGCTCGTCACCATGGCGCAGGCGCTGCTCATGCTGAACGGCGGCATCACGCTGGCGATCGGCCCGCTCGTCAGCCTTGGAGCGGTGATCGCCGCGACGACGATGGAAGGAGCGCTCGGCGTGCCGGGCGGCATTCTCGCGGTCTCGCTCGCCGGTCTTTCGATCGGCGCCGTCATCGGCGCCATCGTCACGTATCTGAGGCTGCCGGCGATCATCGTCACGCTTGCCGGCTCCTTCATCATCGGCGGTGTGGCACTCATCCTGCTGCCGCGGCCGGGCGGGTTCATTCCCGACTGGCTGTCGACCACGCTGGCCGGCCACACGCCCGTCGCTTTCCTGCTGCTCATCGTGATCCTCGTGCTCTGGAAGGTCTTTCTCGCAACCCCGCTCGGCCTCGGCATCTACGCGGCCGGCGACAATCCGGTCGGCGCATTCCGCTCCGGCGTCCCGGTCGAGCGGGTGAAGGTCGCAGCCTTCGCGCTGTCCGGTCTGCTTGCAACGCTGACCGGTTTGTTCGTCGCCGCGCAGACCGGCTCGGGTGATCCGGTGATCGGCACGCCCTTCACGCTGAACTCGATCGCCGCCGCCGTGCTCGGCGGCGTCGGTTTCCTCGGCGGCAAGGGCACGATGCGCGGCGCGATCTGCGGCAGCCTGCTGCTCTCGGTCATGATCAACGTCATGTTCTTCCTGGGTTTCCCGCCGGTCGCGCAATATGTCGCGCAAGGGCTGATCATCGTTGGGGCGGTCGCTGTTCCGGAACTTCTTGGGGTATGGAGGGCAAGGCGATGAACATGATCCGATCCGCGTTCCGCAATCCGCCGCTCCTGACCCTGCTTCTGGTCGCACTCGTCTGGATCGTCGCAAGCCTCTCGCTGCGTGGTTTCGGCGCCTATGGCCACCTGCGCTACCTGCTCGAACTCGCCGCGGTGATCGGCATTGCCGCCGCCGGGCAGACGCTCGTCATCCTGATGGGCGGCATCGATCTCTCCGTCGGAGCGGTCATCACCGTCACGGCGATCCTGCTGCCGCTGATTTCGCCGGCCTGGGACCCGACCGGCCTTGCCGGCATCGTGGCGGCCCTTGCCATCGCCACCGGCATCGGCCTGATGAACGGCGCCGGTGCTGCCTATCTTCGCGTGCCGCCGATCATCATGACGCTTGCCATGGCGACCTTCCTGCAGGGCCTGCTCGTCATCATCGCCGGCGGCAGCGCCGTCACTGTCAGCAATCCGGCGGTCATCCTGCTCGGGCAGGCGCGGCCGCTCGGCATCCCCTCGGGCATCATCCTGTGGCTCGTCGTTTCGATCGTCGTCCTGCTGCTCGTCCACCGCATGCCGATCGGCGCCCGTTTCCTGGCGCTTGGGGCGAACCCGCTGGCGGCCCGGCTTTCCGGCGTCAGCGTCACGCGCAACACGCTGGTCGGCCATACCCTGTCGGGCTTTTTCGCCGGTCTTACCGGCATTCTCGTCCTCGGCATGAACCGGCAGGGCTATGTCGGCATCGGCGACCCCTATCTCTTGACCTCGATCGCCGCCGTCGTGCTCGGCGGCACCTCCATCCTCGGCGGCCGCGGCACCTATGCCGGGACCGTTCCGGGGGCGATCCTGCTTGTGACGACGACGGCGCTGATCACGGTCGTCAATGCCTCGCCCGGCTGGCGGTCGATCATGTTCGGCACGTTGATCCTCGCCCTTCTGCTGGTTTCCGGCCGGGAGGCGCGCCGATGACGGAACTCTATCACGGGCCGGTGATCGACGCGCACCATCACCTCTGGGACCTTAGGATGGAACGTCATCCCTGGCTTCAGAAGGCGCGGGCATCAGGCGAAGAGATGGTTTTCGGAAGCCTGGCGCCGATCCTGCGCAACTACGGCATCGACGATTATCGCGCCGATGCTGCCCGCCAGAATGTGGTTGCCACGGTGCATGTCGAGGCCGGCTGGTCCGTTGCGTATCCGCTGGAAGAGAGCCGCTGGCTGGATGGCCTCGACCGCAGTTCCGGCGTGGCGCACCGTTATATCGCGCGCGTTCCCCTCGACGGGCCGGACGCCATGCGCCTGCTCGAGGCGGAAGCGGCAAATCCCAACGTCGTCGGCATCCGCGATATTTTGAGCTGGCATCCCGATGTGGCGAAGAGTTTTGCGTCGCGCGCCAACTGCATGAGCGATCCCGCCTGGCGGGCGGGCCTGGCGCACGCCACGCGGCTCGGGCTGGTCTTCGACCTGATGCTCTATCCCTGGCAGATGAGCGAGGCGCTCGACCTGGTGCGCGCCTTTCCGCAAACGCTTTTCGTGCTCAATCACGGCGGTAGCCCCACCGACCGGACGGCGGATGGCATGACGCTCTGGCGCGGTGGCCTGCGGGCGCTCGGCAGCGAGCCGAACGTGCGCCTGAAGATCTCCGACCTCGTCGCCTACGACAACCAATGGACGCTCGAAAGCCTGCGGCCGGTGATCGAGCATTGTCTCGATTGTTTCGGCCCGACACGCGCCATGTTCGCAAGCGACTTTCCGGTCGCCGGCCTGCACGCCTCTTTCGACGAGGTCTATCAGGTTTTCCGCACGGTCGCCGCGCAGCTCTCTTACGACGAGCAGCGCGCTTTGTTCTTTGCCACCGCCAATGACACCTATCGCCTCGGCATCGCCGATCCGGCCGAGATCAGGGACTGCCATGTCTGACCTTCATACCACGACCGAAAACCTACTGATCGACGAGCAGGTGCGCGGCTTTCCGCCAGGCAATCCGCCGCTCCCGCTGGATGCCATCGGCAAGCAAGGATGGAAGCCCTATGACGGCAGGATGGCCCTGCCGCTGATCTCGCTCGACCAGCAGGCTTTCTCCGACAATGCCGAACTGATGATGATCTATGTGAAGAGCCATGGCGCCGAAATCGCCCCGCACGCCAAGACGCCCATGTCGACGGCGCTGTCGGCGGCGCTTCTGGCCGCAGGCGCCTGGGGCACGACGGTCGCCGATATCCGTCAGGCGGCCGTGTTGCTCAAGGCCGGACAGCGTCGGCTGATCCTCGCCAACGAGATCGGTGGAGCTGCCGCCGCCCGACGGCTGGCGGCCCTGCTCGGCCAATATCCCGATGCGGAACTGCATATTTTCGTGGATTCGACGGCGCTCGTCGAGGCTCTTTGCGCCGCATGGCGGGAACGTGCCGATCTGCCGCCTCTCGGCCTGCTGGTGGAGTTCGGCGCCGGCCGCGCCGGTGCCCGAAGCGCCGACGCCGCCGAGGCAATTCTCGAGGCGATCCTTGCCGTGGAGACTCCGACCTTCCGGCTGACCGGCATCGCCGCCTATGAGGGCGCGGCGGCGACCGCCGATGCGCAAGAGACGATGCGTCGCATCGACTCGCTGATGGCGGTGACATCCGATTTCCTGCCGAAGCTGCGCGCCTGCATCGGCGACGAGCGGCCGCTCCTCATGACGGCAGGCGGCTCGGTGTTTTTCGACCTTGTGGTTGCCAGGCTTTCAGCCGCCGTTGCGGCCGATCCGGCCTGTCGGCTGGTGCTGCGCAGCGGCGCGATCTTCTTCCACGATCACGGCATCTACGAGCGCGGCCTTGCCGGCCTCGATGCACGCGGCGGCTTGCGCATCGGCGGCGAGATGATTTCCGCGGCTGCGGGTTTCCGTCCGGCGCTGCGGGTTTGGGCCGAGGTGCTGTCGCGGCCGGAGCCGCGGCTTGCAATCTGCGGCATGGGCATGCGCGACGTGGCGATGGACCAGGGCCTGCCGCGGCCGCTGGCGCTCTACCGCAATGGTGCGCATCTTGCCGATCTCGAAGGCGCCGAAGTGTTTCGCCTTAACGATCAGCACGCCTTCGTGGCACTTGCCGATGGCAGCGACGTTTCGGTCGGCGACGTCATCGAGTACGGCATCTCGCATCCCTGCACCTGCCTTGACCGGCATGCCATCCTTTACGGGCTCGATCCGGACCATTCGGTGACGGCGGCCTATCTGACCAGCTTCGGCTGAACTCTCCCTCCAAAAAGCAAGAAAAGGAAAACCCGCTTATGATCCAGCGTTATCAGAAAGGTTCGCGTATGAGCCAAGCCGTCAGCTACGGCGGTCTCGTCTATATTGCCGGCCAGGTCGCGGAAAATCGCAAGGCGGGCATTGAGGACCAGACCCGCGATGTGCTCGGCAAGATCGACGCCCTGTTGAAGGAGGCTGGGATCGACCGTTCGCGCCTCATCGCCGTCAACGTCTTCCTGCCGGCGATCGTCGATTTCGAGGCGATGAACAGCGTCTATGATAGCTGGATCGACATCGAAAATCCGCCGGCCCGCGCCTGCACCGAAGCTCGTCTCGCCGATCCCGATCTGCGTGTTGAAATGACCGCGATCGCCGCGCTGTAACGGCATCGCAACCGTCCGCACTGGAGAGATCATGCATAGCGGCCTCGTCAATCCGATCGACTTTTCGTGCGAGGGCCGGCAGGCCGGTCACCTCGCCATTCCCTATTCGGTCGACCGTTCGCCCTATTATCAGATCCGCATTCCGGTCCTTCGCCTCAAAAATGGCGAGGGGCCGTCCTTGCTGCTGATGGCGGGCAATCATGGCGACGAGTATGAGGGTGAACTGCAGCTCGGACGGTTGATGCGGCTGTTGGATGCCGCCGAAATCCGCGGCGCCGTCACCATCCTGCCGATGGCGAACCTGCCGGCGGTGATGGCGGCCAAGCGCTGTTCGCCCTTCGACGGCGGCAACCTCAATCGGGCCTTTCCCGGTGATCCAACCGGTTCGCCGACGGCGCGGATGGCGCATTTCCTCGAACATGAACTCTTTCCGCGTCATGACGCCGTGCTCGACCTGCATTCGGGCGGCACCTCCATGGCGCACCTTCCCTGCACGCTGATCGAGCGGCAGGCCGATGCCGCCCGCTTCGAGCGGTCCGTTTCGCTGATGCGTGCAATGGGTGCGTCGCATGCCTTCATCGCCGATAACGGGCCGACGGCGCCGACATCGATGGGCGCTGCGGCAAGGGCCGGAACCGTCGGTCTTTCCGGCGAGTTCGGCGGCGGCGGCACCGTGACGCCTGAGACAATGGCTTTCACGGCGGTGGCGATCGACCGGCTGCTCGTCACACTCGGCATTATCGAGCGTCCGGTCCTGTCGCGCGTACCGCTCGCCGAGCCCGGGCCGTTACAGTTGCTGTCGCTATCGCGGCACAGCCAAGGCATCTATGCGCACCGCCGAGGCTGGTTCGAGCCGGCTGTTGCCCTCGGCGCCACCGTTGCCGCCGGCGATCTGGCCGGATGGTATCATGATCTCGAACGGCTGGAGCAGCCGGAGGAAGAGTTGCGTTTTGCCGAGAGCGGCATCGTCATTTCCCACAGGCTGCATTGCGACAGCCAGGCCGGCGACTGCCTGATCCAGGTCGCCGAACCCGTCACATCCTGAAGAGCGCCGATCTGCTCAAGTGATGGCGTCGACTGCCGCCTTGACCCAGTCGAGACGTTTGGCCGGGATCAGGCCGTAATTGTAGAAGTTCACGCCGTCAGCGCCGGCATCGACGGCGGCCCTGGCACGCGCTGCCAGCACCGCAGCCGCGCTCACCTCGGGATAGAAGACGCGCAGGCCCACCCCGAGAAATTTGTCCGGCCCGATTGCCGCCCGGCCGGTCCGGATGACATCGCCGATGGCATCAGGCGCCATGTCGTAGCAGCATAGGATCGCCCCGTCGCAGAGCTTGCCGGCGGCTGCGAGATCGACGCCGCCGAGCCAGCCGTCCTTCAGGTCGATCAGCACGACGCGTGTCGCCGGGTCGGCGGCCGCCTTGATTTCGCCGATCAGGCTGGTCACCGGCTCGCTGCGCCAGGTGAGATAGGCATGCAGGTCGGGATGGTCGCGGAAGGCATCGATGCCGGCTGCCGGGAAGTCCGGGAACTGCGGTTCCGGGACAGCCCTTTCGCAGAGCTCGGCGATGAAGCGCGCGACCGAGCGGCGCGCGCCTTCGACCGGCACGCCGGCCTTTTCGGCGCGCGCCGTGCAATGGTCGCAGAAGCAGAGCGACAGCAGGAAATCGTCTTCGGCATTCAGGCCGACGCCGTCTTTTTCGTGGTGGTATTCATGCGCGAAGCCCATGAAGTTCGGGCTCTCGAGTTCCACCATGTCGGGCCAGTAGTTCGTCGTGATGTCGCGCACGAGGGTGACGGCATAGTCCCGCGCCGCCGGGCTGGAGGGGCAGAGATTGTAGTAGTTGGCATTGCCGAAGGCGTTTCGCGTCACATGATCGGGATGCAGCATGCCGAGGCGGCTATTGTGCAGGCAGACCGTCCAGCAGGAGACCTTGAGGCCCGTCGCATCGCGCGCCCTGACGAGCGCATCCAGCATGTCGCCGCGCTCAGTGACATTCCCGGCCATCAGCGGCCGGATCAGCTTGTCCTGCCAGAGATTTTCATCCGGCCGGAAATAGACCGTTCCGTCCTCGGGAAAATAGGCCTTCTGCTGCGGGCTGCGCGGCTGAAGGAAACGGCCGGCATGATAGGAGGTCGCCAGGCTGACCGTGTTCAGGCCCGCGCGGCCGTCAAGCTCGGCGGCAAACGCACCAAGCCCCTGATCCTGGATGTCCCAGGGATAAGTCCACATGGAAAGATGCATCGCCCGCTCCCGTCAAATCTGTCCACTTTATAGAACATGTGTCCATAATAGTGTCCAGATGGATCTTTGCGCGCAGTCATCTGAAGGCACTCCCGCTGCACAGCGGGAGTGCGGAGGTCGAGGGCTTAGGCTCTCGCGAGCGACGTCTGCTTCGCTGCATTGTCGATTGCCAGGCGGCCAGGGCCGGCAAAGGCGAGATAAAGGAAAACGAAGCAGAACAAGATGGCGGACTCGCCCATGTTGAGCGCCGGCCAGAAGCTTTGCGGCGCATGCGCCATCCAGTAAGCGGCGGCCATTTCGCCCGAAGCGATGAAGGCGGCGACGCGGGTGTAGTAGCCGACCGTCATCAGCAGGCCAGTGATGACCTCGATTGCACCGGCGACGAGGATCATCGTGGGCAAAGGTGACGGTATGCCCGGGATGGCGGCCGGGAATTGAAAGAATTTCATCGTGGCATGTTCAAGGAACAGCAGCGCGGTGACGATCCGCAAAATGGCGAGGATATAAGGCGTCCACTTGGTCGTGTCTGGCATCGGTATTTCTCCTGAATGATGGTTTTGATGTTCAAGCGGCCGCCGCCTTGAGCTCGATGTTCTCTTTCCAGAGGTTCATCACGAGCTTCAGAGGGCCTTCGACATAGTTGGTGAATGCCGGCATGGAAGCCGGTTCGCGGCCGGCCTTTGCCGCTAGGAAGGCGACGATGTCATCCGACTCGGCAATGTAACGGCCAGGTTCGAGCCGGGCGGCGGGGAAACTCACCTTGTCCAAGTGCGGGCTGAGCTCGGCTCGAATGTCGTCCTCGGCTGGCGATCCGGAGACAAATTCGCGGATCTCGACGTCTTCGTTCAAGCCTGCTTCGAGCAGGAACAGCCGGACCTTGAAGCAGAACGGGCAGTTCTGCTTGAAGTAGAGGATCGGTTTCAGGGTATTGTCGGTCATTGCAGGTCTCCCTTGGAAAGGATGGGCCGTGGTGTTGCGCCGAAACGGAAGCTGGATGCGGTGAGCCCGCCGGCAAAATCGGTCTGGTGATAGGTGACGGCGCCCGGTTCGCTCCCTGCGGCGCCGACCGCGACCATCAGCGGGATGAGATGATCTTCTCTTGGATGCGCGGCGCGGGCGAGCGGCGCCCGCTCCCAGTTCAACAACCGCTCGGCACGTTCTTCGGGCGGCGAACGCAGCAGCGTCTGCTGGAGCCAGGCATCGAATTGCCGGGATGGCTCGCGTCCGCTGCCATCCTGGAAAGCCCTCAGATTGTGATAGCTGAGACCGCCGCCGATGATCAGCACGCCCTCGTCGCGCAACGGCGCCAGCGCCCGCCCGACCTTAAGGTGGACGGCGGGATCGTAGCTGGCATGGATGGAGAGCTGGACCACGGGCATGTCTTCTTCGGGGTAGAGCGGCTGCATGATGCCGTAGGTGCCGTGATCGAAGCCGCGGGCGGGATCGAGCCAGGCGTCGATGCCGCCGGCCTTCAGCAATTCCCGGACATGCCGCGCGAGTTCGGGAGAGCCCGGAGCGCCGTACTTGACGTGGTACAGATATTCCGGGAAGCCGTAAAAGTCGTAGAGCATCCCCGGTCTTTCGCCGGAGGAGACGGCAAAGCCCTGCTCCTCCCAATGCGCCGAGACCATGAGGATCGCCTTGGGCGCATCGCCGAGTTCGGCCCGCATCTCGATCAGCGACTGCTCGAGCTTGTCGAAGTTGCGACGGAACTCGCCGCTCATATAGGGCCAGGGGCCGCCGCCATGACTGACGAAATAGGTGGGAAGACGAAGACTGGTCACGGATTGCATTCTTTCGAAGCGATACTGGCTTGGAACAGGAAGTTTGGTTCCGGCAGCCAAATTCGTCGTTTCGTAGCAATTGATCAATCACGCTTTCATTGAGCGAACGTTTCCTCTATGTTGATGATCGATGGATACGTTAACGAGCCTGCGCGTCTTCTGCACTGTGGCGGAATTGAAGAACTTCACGGCCGCCGCCGATCGTCTCGGTCTCTCGCCGGCGATGGCAAGCAAACATGTGATGCACTTGGAGAAACGGCTGGGAAGCCGGTTGCTCAACCGTACCAGCCGCTCTGTCAGCATGACCGAGACCGGCACGCTCTATTTCAACCAGGCCAGGCTGTTGCTCGACGGCCTGGACGAGGTGGAAGACGCCGTCAGCAATGTCACGGTGACGCCGCGCGGGACCTTGAGGCTAAGTGTCCCGATGTGGTTTGCGAACACGCCGATTGCCCGCGTGATCGCGGAATATCATCAGCGCTATCCCGACGTGTGCTTCGACATGGATTTCAGCGGCCGGCTGGTCAATCTCGTCGACGAGGGCTTTGACCTGGCACTCCGCGCCACGTCGCCCGACCGGCTCGATCCCGGCCTCATCGCGCGGCCGGTGATGGACGTCCCCTTTCATCTTGTCGCGTCCCCTGCCTATCTCACGCGCACCGGCCGGCCATCGAAAGTCGGCGATCTCAACGGGCATTCGATCTTGCTCTACAAAGGCATGAATCCCAGCGGCAGCATGACCCTCGACGGACCGAAGGGCCAGACGACGATGAAGTTCCGCCCCGTCATGCTGAGCGAAAACGAGATCATGCTGCACCTGGCCGCGTTGGAGGGCATGGGTCTGGTCTTCCTGCCGGCGTGGATGACGCAGACCGATATCGCCGAGGGCCGGCTGGAAGTGGTGCTCCCCGAAGAGGTGATGTTCAGCACGACCCTGCACGCCGTCTATCCCAGCAGGAAATATCTGTCCGCCAAGGTCCGCACCTTCATCGACTTCCTGGCTTCACGAAAGAACCTCTGCTCTGAGACCGGCGAGAACCGGCCGACAGGCTGACCTGCATCAATCGAACACGCGTTGATTGGCGGCATTCTCGGTGTAACGCGCGCGGGCTCGCTCGAGCCGCTCCGGGCCGCCGACCTGCGGAACGGCGACATCCCACCAATGGCCGCCTGCGTCGCTTCCAGGAACCGCATCGGTGTCGATCACCAGAACGCTCGGAATGTTCCGCCCCCGCGCGGCGGCGATGCGTGCCTCGAGTTCGGCGATCGACCCTATCTTTTCGGCATGGGCGCCCATCGAGGCGGCGTGCGCGACAAAGTCGATCTCGGGCTGCACATCGACATTGCAGTCCTTGTACATGTTGTTGAACTCGGCGCCGCCGCACTCGATCTGGAGACGGTTGATGCAGCCGTAGCCGCAATTGTCGGTCAACACGACGGTGAACGGCACCCGCCGCATGACGGCGGTGGCGAGTTCCGAATTGGCCATCATGTAGGAACCATCGCCGACGAAGCAGATGACGTCCTTGTCGGGGCGCGCGAGCTTGATGCCCATGGCGCCTGCCACTTCGTAACCCATGCAGGAGAAACCATATTCCATGTGGTATCCGCCCTTGGCGGACTGCCACAGCACCTGCAGTGCGCCCGGCATGGTGCCGGCCGCGCACATGACCACGGAGATTTCCGTCGCCGCCCGCTGCACGGCGCCGATGACCTGTGCGTCGGTGGGCAGGTGTCCCGGCCCGTCCGTTTCCGGTGCCGCCGTCACGCGCTCGACCGTTCTATGCCAATCGGTCCTGATCCCGGCATCGACCTCAGGCCCGCGATAGGCCTTGAGTGCTGCGGAAAGGCGCGTGAGCGTGATCCTGGCATCGCCGACGCAGGGCAATGCCGAATGCTTGGTGGCATCGTATCCGGCAAGGTTGATCGAGGCGAGCCGCCGCGTGGGATTGCGGAAAAGCGCCCAGCTGCCGGTGGTGAAATCCTGGAAACGCGTGCCGATGCCGATCACGAGATCCGCCTCGGCGCAAAGGGCGTTGGCCGACGCCGATCCGGTCACGCCAGGCGACCCGAAATTCAGCGGGTGCTCCCAGCTGTTGGCGCCCTTCCCGGCTTGCGTTTCGACAAAGGGGATATGGTGCTTCTCCGCGAATGCGGCGAGCTCGGCCTCGGCCTCAGAATAGATGACGCCGCCGCCTGATATGATGACCGGCCTGCGCGCGGCCCGGATGGCGTCGGCAAGATCTTCGACCTCCCGCGGGTCCGGTTCGGGACGGCGGATGCGCCAAGCTTTCGGTTCGAAAAACGCTTCCGGGTAGTCGTAGAGTTCTGCCTGCACATCCTGGCAGAATGCCAGCGTGACCGGGCCGCAACTGCCCGGATCGGTCATGACCGCCAGGGCGCGCGGCAGGCAGGTCAGGAGATGCTCGGGACGGGCGATCCGGTCGAAATAGGCCGAGACCGGCCGGAAGCAATCATTGGCGCTGACGGTTCCGTCGTTCATGTCCTCGATCTGTTGCAGCACCGGCTCGGGGCGGCGGTTGGCAAAGATGTCGCCGGGTATGAACAGCACGGGCAGTCTGTTGACATGGGCAAGCGCGCAGGCCGTGATCAGATTGGTGGCGCCCGGGCCGATCGAGGACGTCACCGCCTGGGCGCGCCGGCGCTTCAGCGTCTTCGAATAAGCGATCGCCGCATGCGCCATGGTCTGTTCGTTCTGGCCGCGCCAAGTGGGAAGGGCATCGCCGATCCCATGCAGGGCCTCTCCGATACCGGCGACGTTGCCGTGACCGAAGATCGCCCAGACGCCTTCGATGAAGCGCTCGCCATCCTCCGTCATCTGCACCGAAAGCCATTTCACCATAGCCTGCGCCGCGGTCAGTCGTATCGTTCTCATTCTGCTGCCTCCCGTACGCGCGCCCGTGCGCCGTCCCAGACCGCGCAGAGCCTGGAGTATCGTATCGCCATCTCCTCGACGGCCTCTTCGTCACCGATCGTGCCTTCGAACCAGCCGCGGGCGACCGAGCCGAAGATCGTCCGGCCGACGGCAAATCCCTTGACGAGCGGGAAGCGCGCGGCAACTTCGAAGCTCGCCTTCAAGAGGTCCTCCGGCGCATCCAGGCCGAGGACGACGATCCCTCTGGTATGACGATCGTTTTCCTCGATGGCGGCGCAGACCCGCGCCCATGCTTCGGGTTCGTCCAGCGGCTCGAGCTTCCACCAATCGGGATAAATGCCTTCGGCATAGAAGCGGCGGATCAGTGTCGCGGTCGTATCCGTGGTGACGCTTGCGACCTTGGACGGGATGACCTCGAGCAGGAATTCCAACCTGTTGCGGCGCGACGCCACGTAAAGCCGACGCACTTCCGCCAGTTGCCGGTCCCAGGTCGAATCGTCGTCATCAGGGTGGCAGAAGCAGAGCACCTTGACGACGTTCTCGCGCGCCCATTCCGACAGCCCGCCGCAATCGGGACCGAGGGACGGCTCCAAGGTCAGAGGCCGCGACCCCGGCCATTCGCAGGGTCTGCCGATCCACAGGCCGGTGCCGGAGGCGGTATGGAGCGCGCGCCGGCCGATCCGGTCGTCGCAGAGGACCCCGTAGCCGGATCGCCCCTTCTGCACTGCCAGGGCGGCCTGAAGGCAGAGCTCCTTGAAGGCGCCGCCCTTCGACGGCGTGTAACCCGTCATGCTTTCGAGCTGCATCCGGTGATCGAAGGCGAAGACGCGCATCTCGGACCAGTCGCCATGCCGGTTGGTCGACCAGTGCATCTGCTCCAGTGCGGCATCATTGCGCAGGTCGGGGCGCATCATGCCGCGCTTAAGGAAGAAATTCAGCTCCTGAAGTGACGGATAGGCCGGCGTGCAGCCGTGACGGGAGACGGCAAAAGCGCCGCAGGCATTGGCGTATCGGAGCGCGGTCGGCCAATCCTCGCCGTCAAGCCAGCCTTTCAGCAGCCCGGCGAAAAAGCCGTCTCCGGCGCCGAGAACGTTGAAGACTTCGACCGGGAAACCCTCGCCCGAAATGCAGTCGTCGAGATTATCCGGTATCGCATCTTCGAATGCGACCGCCCCCTTGGCGCCGCGTTTGCAGACGAGCGTCGCCGCGGTGACGGCGCGCACGGTCCTGAGCGCCGCCACGGTATCGGTCGTGCCGCCGGCGATGTGGAATTCTTCCTCGGTTCCGACGATCAAATCGAACAGATGAAGCGTCGCCTGCAGTTTTTCGGTCACCTGCCCACTTGCCACATAGCGGCTTTCCCCCTCGCCATGACCGGCCACACCCCAAAGGTTCGGACGATAGTCGATGTCGAGAGCCGTCCGGGCGCCATGCTTGCGAGCAAAGGCGAGCGCCTTCAGCACGGCGGCTTCCGTGCGCGGATGCGACAGATGTGTTCCCGTCACCAACACCGAGCGGGCGCTGGCAACGAAGGCCTCGTCGATATCCTCCTCGCAAAGCGCCATGTCGGCGCAGTTTTCCCGGTAGAATATCAGCGGGAACCGTTCCTCGTCGCGGATGCCGAGGATGACGAGTGCCGTCAGGCGCTCGGGATCGGTCACCACACCCCTACCGTCGACACCATGTCGGGCAAGCTCCTCGCGGATGAACCGGCCCATATGCTCATCGCCCACCCGGGAGATCAGCGCCGAGTTGAGGCCCAGTCGCGCCGTGCCGCAGGCGATGTTGGTCGGACTGCCGCCGATATATTTTTCGAACGATCCCATATCCTCCAGCCGTCCTCCGACCTGTGCGCCATAGAGGTCGACGCCGGCTCGCCCGATCGTGATCACGTCCAATGTCTTGGTCATGTCGGTTTCCTCGCAGTCCTATTGAAATCTGTCTTGGTGATCGGTTTGGGCATCGCCGGCCTCTTCGCAGCAAACGACGAATGCAGGGGGGCGCGGGCGAATGTCGCCCGCGCCTGCCCATCAGCGGCTGATCGTTGCCTGCAGCGCATCGATGGAGGACTGGATGCCGGCCTCGGTCGACATGGTGAAGTCTTCCATTTCCAGGCTGACCCAACCGTTGTAACCGACCATGCGGACGACGGAGAAGAATTCCTTCCACCACTGCAGATCATGTCCGGCACCGACGGCAACGTAGTTCCAGGTGCGGTTGGCGACATCAGTGACGTCCTTGAGTTCAAGGAGACCGTTGACATCGGCAAGCCCGCGTTCGATGCGCGTGTCCTTGCCATGGCAATGGTGGATTGCGTTTCCAAGCGCCCGGGCGGAGGCGATCGGGTCGGCACCCTTCCAGAACAGGTGACTGGGGTCGAGGTTCATGCCGACGGTCGGGCCGACCTCGTTGCGCAGACGGAACAGAGTCTCGGGGTTCCAGACGAGCATGGCCGAGAAGTTTTCCAGCGCATACTTCTCGACGCCCACTTCCTTGGCAAGCTTCACGAGATCATGCCAGAGTGGGAATGCGCGATCCTCCCACTGGTAGCGATCGCGCTCGGGCATCTCCTCCGGCCAGCTTTTCGTGTAGACCAGCCAATTCGGAACCATGTCGCCGGGTGCTGCTTCCGGCAGTCCGGACATGGTGACGATGGTCTTCACGCCGATTTCACCGGCGAGACGGATCGTCTGCTCCATCTCCTTGCGGTGGCGCTTGCCCATGTCACCCGGATCGAGCGGGTTGGCCGAGCAATTGAGGGCAGCGATTTCCAGGCCCCGCGCTTCAATTTCCTTGAGCTTCGTCTTCAAGAGACCCTTGTCGGCAAGCAGCTCGTCGGCGCGGAAATGCGGCGCACGAGACCAGCCGCCGCCGGTCATCTCGATGCCTTCGACACCCAGTTTGACGCATTTGTCGAGCATGTCGGTGAAGGAAAGGTCGCCCATCACGTCGGTGCAGATCGATAGTTTCATGTCATTGTCTTTCTAAAAGCGGGGTTGGGGACGCGCCTGGGAGGAGGATGGAGGAGATCCGGCACGTCCCCTGATTGATCAATTGAACTCGACCCAAGCCGAACCTGCGTCTGCCGAGCGGACGCAGTTTTCCAGCCAGCGCACACCTTCGGTGCCGGCTTCGATGCCGGGATAATGATGGTTCTTGAGGAAGGCCTCGTCGCCGCGGCGTTTTGCGTCGATCGCCTGGGCGATCCAGAGGTAGATGTTCGCCCAGCTGTCACCGAGGCCCTCGGTATGCAGCGCGCCCATGCGATCGCAGGCGAGGCTTTCCTCTTCGAGGTAGGGCATGCCGTGGTGCAGGGTGCGGTTCGGTTCGCCCTGCACTTCGTAAATCAGCTGATCGGGATGGGAATCGGACCATTCGATCGAGGCCTTGGAACCGACGAAACGGTAGCGCTGCGAACCCATATTGCCGGCATTCACCGAGGACACCCAAAGACGGCCCCGGGCGCCGTTGTCGTAATGCATGAGAACGGTCGCGTGGTCTTCGAGCGGCGCACGGGTCGGAATGAAGGCCTTGCGGTCGCAGAGCAGCTTTTCGATCTTCATATGCGGCAGCACCACTTCGGAGAGATAGTAGAGGTGCGTGCCGATATCGCCGAGAACGAAGGTCGGGCCGGCGGTCTTGGGATTGGTGCGCCACTTCACGGCTTCGCCGGCGCCGATATCGTCGCCCGCGTTGAAGCCGTGGGTATATTGCATGTCGACAATTCTTATATCGCCGAGCATGCCCTTCTTGACCATCGCCGCCATCTGATGAACCAGCGGATGGCCGGTGAAGCCGTAGGTGACGCCGACGATCAGGCCCTTCTTTTCGGCGAGTCTCGCGACCTCGTCACATTCGGCGACGGTGAAGAACAGCGGCTTTTCGCAGATCACATGAAGGCCGGCTTCGAGGCATGCCTTGGTGATCTCGTAATGGGTGAAGTTCGGGGTGGCGATCGAGACAACCTCGACACCGTCCTCGCGTCCGGCCTCCTTGGCGAGCAACTCCTTATAGTCGTCGTAGCACCGGTCGGCGGCGACGCCGAGCTTCGTGCCGAAGTCGCGCCCGCGCTCGGCGTCGAGATCGAAGGCGCCGCAGACGAGCCGGTATGTGCCATCGCGCTGGGCGCCGGTTCTGTGCTTGTAGCCCACCTGCCCGGTGCGGCCGCCGCCGACCATGCCCCAGCGCAGCGGGCGCTCGATGGTTCTTTCTCCGTTGATCATCTTCTGTCCTTCCAGGAATGAATGTCTGTGATGTTTGAGCGTTCTGGGCAGAACCCCGGTCGCGGTCGCTCGCGCCAATCACCTGGCTGCATCGCGAAGCGCTGGAGGGGCATCGCGCGTTATTTCGCGGTCCAGTACTTGTCGACAAAGCGCTGCATTTCGGCGCGCATGAACTTGCCGGAGTGGTCGGCCTTGTCCTCCCAGGCGAAAACACATGCGGTCATGATGCCGTCGAACCCGATCTCGGCCAGCGTGCTGAAGAAATCCTCCCAGGGAACCTCGCCCTGGCCGATGTTCAGGTGCTGGTGCACCCTGGCCTGCATGCCCGGAGGGTTGAGGATGTAGCGGAGCCCGGAGGAGGCCTTGTGATTGAAGGTGTCGCCGACATGGACATGGGCGAGCACGTCCTTTGCTTCCCGGAGCATCGCCTTGGTGTCGTCACCGAAATAGAAGGTATGCGGCGCGCAATAGAGAAACTTGACGTTCTTCGAGTTGACCGTCCTGATGATATCGAGTGCTGGCTGCAGGGTTTCGCACCAATCCTCGGGGTGCGGTTCGACGTGCAGATTTATGCCTTCCTTTTCAAAGATCGGCACCAACTCTTCCATCGAACGCCACCAGGCGTCTTCGCAGGCCTCGATCATGGAACCGGTATGGCAGCAGTAGCACGAACCCTTGTCCGGGTGGGGCCCGCGGCCGAATTCCGAATTCATCGTGTCGACGCCGAGTTCGACACTGATCTCAATGGCGCGCTTCCAGTGCTTGACGGCAGCTTGCCGCTCATTTTCATCGTTCGAGGCCCACCGGTACATCGGCAAGATCGAGGCAATGCCGACCTTGGCGTCGGAAAGTGCTTTCTTGAATGCTTTGGCGCGGGCCGGAAACACCCGCGGCGCCTTGAACCACTCGAGAAAATCGGCCCGCGGGCTGAGTTCTATCCACTCGTATCCGAGTTCGGCCACTTTCGAGGGCAATTCTTCGAGTGAGAGGTGGCGATGCATAAAGGGGTCGATTGCTATCTTCATGGCTGTTACCTGTCCGATGATTGTGCTGGGCCATCCCGCCGGCGTAGGCGAGCTCATTAGAGTTTCTGGAGTTCATCCGTTGCGGCGGTCGCTCAGACCGGCGGGGGATGTCCGCTGTGCGCCGTCGAATACGCTTCGATTTCGGCTTCGAGTTCGGCCATGGCCTCGCCTCCTGCCATCAGGTCGGTGATCTCTTCGCGTGTCTTTTCGCCCTTGCGGAAATCTGCCGCCTTCGCACCCTTGATGAGCACCGCGAAGTGGTCTCCCACCGTCATGGCGTGAATGACGTTGTGGGTGATGAAAATGACGGCGAGGCCGCGACGGCGCGCTTCCAGGACAATGCGCAGCACATGCGCCGCCTCCTTGACGCCGAGAGCCGCGGTCGGCTCGTCGAGGATCAGCACTCGGGCGCCGAAGTGGACGGCTCGGGCGATTGCCAGGGATTGCCGCTCCCCGCCCGACAGACCGCCGATCAGGCGATCGCCATCGTCGATACGGGTGATGCCGAACTCGCGCACGGCCTTGACGGCGATTTCATTTGCGGCTTTGCGGTCGTAGATCTTGAACGGGCCGAAGCCCTTGGTCAGCTCCCGCCCCACGAAGAACGAACGGCCGATGCTCATCAGCGGAAAGGTGCCGCCGAACTGATGCACCGTTGCGATGCCGAGGTCTGCAGCTTCGCGCGGATTCTGGAAGACGATCGGCCGGCCTTCGAACTTCACCGTGCCGCTCGTCGGCTTGTAGACACCGGCAAACGTCTTGATCAGGGTGGACTTTCCCGCGCCGTTGTCACCCAGCAGGCAAAGCACTTCACCGGGATGAACGCTCAATGTGATGTCGTAGAGCACATCGATCGGGCCGAAGGACTTGTTGACGTTTTCAAGTTCAAGAATTGGGCCAGCCATGTCTCAGCTCTCACTTCTTCTTCTTGGGTGAATAGGTCAGCGCCATCTGGCGGAACGTATTGTTCATCAGGACGGCCACGAGCAGCATCACGCCGATGATCAGGCTCGACCAATTGCGGTCGAAGGTCGTGAAATAGATGCCTTGGTTGACGACGGCAAAGGTGATCGTGCCGAAGAAGATCCCGATCACGGACCCGAAGCCTCCGGTCAGCAGCACACCTCCGACGACGACCGAGATGATCGAGTTGAAGATGAATGTCATCCCGCCCGAAACCTGCGCGGAATTGAACAGGATGGCTTGGCACATGCCGACGAAGGACGCGCTCATCGCCGAGAGGACGAAGAGAACCATCGTCAGGCGGGTCGTCGGAATGCCGGCGTTGCGGGCACTGACCTTGTCGCCGCCCATCGCGAAAATCCAGTTTCCGTAAGGCGAGAAGTGAATGAAGAAGATGAAGATCGCGGTGATGGCCACCCACCACAGAATGATCACCTGAAACGATCCGCCCAGGAATTGCCCGAAAAGGAACTTTGCCCAAGGGTCGGCCGTCAGTGCCACGCTCGTCGTGCCGGTGACGAGAACCGAGGTGCCAAGCATCAGGCCCTGTACCGCAAAGAGGGTGCCGAGCGTAACGATCAGCGAAGGCACGGCCGTGTGCACGACGAGGTAGCCGTTGACCAGCCCGACGATGAGGCCGAAGGCAAGCGCACCGAACATTCCGACCCATATGGGAAGATCGTAGTAGCCCGAGAGGACCGCGACGGTCATGGAGCCGGCGGGGATCATCGCGCCGATCGAAATGTCGAGATCGCCTGCGATCATCAAAAGTCCGATGGGAAGAGCGATAATGCCGAGATTGGCGGCGACGTTGAGCCAACTTGCGGCGCCGGCGGGCTCCAGGAATTTGGTGCTGCCGAACACGACGAAGAACAGGAGGACGCCGACAAGTCCGAGGAATGCACCCGCCTCGGGACGGCGCAACAGGTTGCCGAATGAAAGATTGTTCATATGCCTATCCCAGTTTGGGCGTGAATCTCCAGGCGTGCGGACGCGGTGGTCCGCACGCCCGATAGACTTCGACCCGCGTATTTTTCCGCGGGTCGGAGCCCGTTTCGAACGATCAGCGAGCGCCTTCCTTGACGCCGGCCAGGGTGGCGTCGATGTTCGACGTATCGACGATGCCCGGGCCGGTCAGCACCGGTGCGGTCGGCAGGTTGGTGCCGTAGTCGATATGCGCGGCGAGAAGCGAAACCCCCAGCAGCGACTGCAGGTAAGGCTGCTGGTCGATCGCAAAGGTCTGCGAACCGTCCTTGATGCGGGCAAGGCCCGAGGCATTGAGGTCGAAGGTGCCATGCGCGACCTTGCCGACTTTGTTCGCCTGAGCGATCCCGCTCGCAGCCGCATCAGCGTCGGAAGCCCCAACATTGAGGACGCCGTCGATGGTGTCGTCCTGGAGCAGTGTCGCCTTGACGGCCTCGGCGATCGCCGTCTGATCGCCGAAGCTGGTCGCCGGCAACGGCAGCTGCTTGCCAGTGCCGCCCTTTCCGGTGATGCCGTCGATGACACCCTTGCAACGGGCCTCCTGGTTTGCCGCACCCGGGAGCGTATTGACGCAAATGACATTTTTCGCACCCTTGGACGCGAAATATTCGCCGCCTGCCTTGCCGGCGGTGTATTCATCCGAGCCGACATAGTTGATCGCGCCAAGCTCGCGAGCCTTGTCGATGTTGCCGGCATTCATGAGGATGACTTTGATGCCCGCAGCGACGGCAGCCTTGATGGCCTCGTCTTCCGCCTCGGGCACCCAGTCGGGCACCACGATGCCGGTCACGCCCTGGCTGATGGCCGTGCGGACGAGCTGTGCGGCGTCAGGCCCGAGATTGTCGTAGGTCTGCAGCTGCAGATAGCTGACGGAGCCACCGTTCTTCTCGACGACGAGCCGGGCGTCGTCGACGCCCTTCTTGATGCGGCTCCAGAATTCGTCGTCGGTCTTGCCGCCGACGACGGCAATATTCGCGGCCAGGACAGAAGAAGCGCCAAGAACGAAAACAGCGCCAGCCAGCAGCCCGCGTACGGCGCGCATTGAAAAACTCATGTGATTTCCTCCCAAAAAGGCGGTCGAGAGTAACAATTCCTCAAAGCAAGGCTCCCAACTCGCTGGAATATTTGTATCAACTGACATCTGGAAATGGAATGTCTATTGCGTTTCTGTGAAATTAATATATCATTTCGTTTCATCCAAGAATGGAACAAAATATATCATGAAGAGACCGACCATTGCCGATCTTGCCCAGGCCTCCGGCGTCAGCATCGCCACGGTCAACCGCATCCTCGGAGGTGCCGGCGCAGTGCGTGCGGAAACGATCGAGAGGGTGCAAAATGCCGCGGAAGAGATTGGATTTTATGGCCGCGGCGTGATCGAGGACCGCCGGCAGCGGCTCCTGCCGAATTATCGTTTCGGCTTTCTTCTCCAGCAGTCAAGCCGCGAGCTTTACCGGCTGTTCGGCTCCAAGATCACGGAAGCCGCCGCGAGACGCCAGCACGAGAAAATCGTGGCTGTGGTCGATTTCGTCGATGTCCTCGAGCCACAAAATATTGCAGATCGGCTCGAAGCGCTCGGAAAACGCTGTGATGCAGTTGCTGTCATTGCGGGTGACCACCCGTTAATCGGGCAGACCATCCAATCCCTCAAGGAGAGGGGAAAGCCGGTTGTTGCCTATATAACCGATCAGTCCGCCAGGGATCGCGCCGGCTTCGTCGGCACCGACAATTGGAAACTCGGGCGGACCGCTGCATGGTTTCTGGCTCAGACCACGCCGATGCCCGGCCGGATCGCCGTGTTCATCGGCAATCATCGTTATCAGTGCCAGGATGTCTCCGATGCGAGCTTTCGATCCTATATGCGCGAGCACGCGCCCCATCTTCAGGTCGATGACAGCAGACCGACACATGAGGAGCCGCAGGAAGCCTACCGGATCGTGAGCCAGCTGCTTTCCGAACTCGATGACCTCAGAGGCATTTTCATCGTTGGAGGGGGAATTTCCGGGGTGCTGCGTGCTCTTCGCGAAGCCCCTGCCGAAAAACGGGATCAGGTCAGGGTCGTCTGCCGCGACATCGGCCCGGAAACGCGCAAGGGCCTGACGGAAGGCCTGATCATGGCGGCCTTGTGCCATCCCTTGGATCAGATATCAGACGAATTGATTGGCACGATGATCGCAGCGCTCGAACACCGCGACAGTACAACCATCCTTCAGCGCGTGGTTCCCTTTGAAACGATCACGCCCGAAAGTGTTTGAACCGTTCTAGTTTTGCATAAGGCGGCTGGCCGAAAAGACCAGCCGCCCTATAAGGTGGCAGGGCTGATAGCTATTGCGCTGTCGCGTCAGATGTCGACGACGAGGCCCTTGGCTTTCAGCACCGGTTCGAGATTGCTGACCTCGATAACCGATTTACCCTGCTTATATGCCGCGATATAGCCGGCCTCGGCATCTTCGCGGGCCTGTGACAGCCTGGCGACTTCCTGCGCTTCCTGGCGACGCACGATCACCAGACCGTCGGCATCGCCGGCGATGATGTCGCCGGGATGGATGATTTCGCCGCCGACGATGATCGTGTCGTTCACCGCCGCGATGGTTTCCTTCACTGTTCCCTTGATGCAGACGCTGAGTGAGAACACCGGGAAGCCAAGTTCCCTCAGCTGAAGCGTGTCGCGTACGCCGGTGTCGGTCACGAGACCGCCGATGCCCTTTGCCAGGCAGGCGTTGGCGAGGACATCGCCGAAGGATCCGGCCTCTTCGTATTCGCCCGCCGAGACGACGATGATATCGCCCGGCTTTGCGTAGTTGATGGCAAGCTGCAGCATGATGTTGTCACGCGGCGCGCATTTTACCGTAAAGGCTGGACCGCAGAGTTTCATGCGGTAGTCGACGGGCTTCAGGCGGGAGGAAAGGGCTCCGCGGCGTCCTTGGGCTTCGTGGATCGTTGCGGGCGAAAATTTGGAAACGGCGTCGATATCGGCTTTGCTTGGCCGTTCGGCAATATCTTTAATATGGATCATGTGTGCCTCCCATCGTTGGCCGACGGCGGGCATGTCCCGCCGTCTGATTTCGTTTGGATATCGTCATCGGACGATGCCGAGGTCTTAAGGGATCGGGTCGAACTTCAGTTCGGAGAGCGATACGACCTTGTCGGTGCGCTTCATCTTGTATTCGGTATCCGGGCCGAGCCATTTGTCCCAGATCTTGTTGATCTCGCCCGATGTGTCGAGCTTGCGGAGGATCTCGTTGATCTTGGCGGTCAGCGCCGGCTGATCCTTGGCCATGCCGATGCCGATCGGCTGGTAGAGCATCGGCTCCTCGATCATCCGCATCGGCTTGCCCTTGCTCTTCGATTCATTGACGAATTTGGTCGTCGTCATGGTGTTGGCCACCATGCCGCGGGCCTTGCCCTGCTGGACGGCGAGATAGGCAGAGGCGGTATCCTGGAAGGTCAGCGGGTCGGATTTGTTGAGCTTGATCGACATTTCCGACGTCGAGCCCTTGGTCGAAGCGATGCGCTGGCCTGCGAAATCGGCCTTCGTCTTGCCGGCGTCGTCCGCCGGCACGATCAGCATTTCCTTGGCGAGATAATAGGGATCGCTGAACTGGATCTGCTCGGCGCGGCTGAGCGTATAGGCAAGGTTGGCAACGGTGATGTCGACGCGGCCGAGCTTGACCTCGGGCACACGCGCCTCGACCGAAACCGGCTTGATTTCAGCCTTGACGCCCAGTTCCTTGGCGATGGCGCCGCAGAGGTCGACGTCGAAACCGGCCATTTCGCGGGTCTTCGGATCGGGCGAGGCGAAGGGAGGAACGTCGGCGAATGTCGCGCAGCGCAGGGTTTTCGCCGAGATGATGTTGTCGAGCTGATCGGCTTTCGCGGGCACGGCGGCCGCCATGCCGGCAAATGCGACGGTGAGGGTTAGGCATTTCCAGTTCATTGCTGTTCTCCGTTGTTTTTGGTGGTTGGTATCAATGCCGGAGATCAGCGAGAAAACGCTGAGCCCGGGGATGGCGTGGATTGTTGAAGAATTCTTCGGGTGTCGCCATTTCGATGATCTGGCCGGCATCGATGAACCAGATCCGATCCGCGACGTCGCGCGCGAAACCCATTTCATGGGTGACGCAGAGCATGGTCATGCCTTCGGACGCCAGGCTCTTCATGACGGCGAGCACTTCGCCGACCATTTCGGGATCGAGTGCGCTGGTCGGCTCGTCGAACAGCATGACCGGCGGTTCCATGGCAAGGGCGCGGGCGATCGCCACCCGCTGCTGCTGGCCGCCTGACAGCTGACCGGGATAGGCCCGGGCCTTGTCGGCAAGACCGACCCGATCGAGAAGCTTGAGCGCCTTCTCCTCGGCGACGTCGGGCGCCACGCCTTTCACCCGGATCGGCGACATCGACACGTTTTCGACCACCGAAAGATGCGGAAACAGGTTGAAGTTCTGAAACACAAAGCCGATCCGGCTGCGCAGCGCGTTGAGTTCCTTTGCCCGCATGGCGGCGTGAATGTTTTGCCCGTCGAGCGTGATCGAGCCGCTGTTGATCTCTTCGAGGCGATTGATCGTGCGGATCAGCGTCGATTTCCCCGAGCCGGACGGTCCGCAGATGACCACGACCTCGCCACGCGCCACCTGCGCATCGATATCCTTGAGGACCGGATAGTCGCCGTAGCTCTTGCAGACCTGGGAAAGCCGGATCGTCTGCTGTTCCTGTGCTGGGACTGTCATGGTCATAGCTGCTCCGAGATGATTTTCGATGGCGCGACCAGAGAGGCGGCGGGAAGGCCGGAAAGTCCCGCACGCCGCCGCGTGATGCGCCGCTCGAGGCGATTTGCGAAGTGGGTGAGCGTCCAGCAGATGGCGAAGTAGACGATCGCCAGGATGAGGAAGACCTGGAAAGGCTGCGTCAGCAGCTGGTTGTTGACCTGGCTTGCGGCAAAGGTCAGGTCCGGCACGTTGATCACGTAGCCGAGCGTCGTGTCCTTGATCGTCGAGACGAAGGTGGAGATGATGCTCGGGATCATGTTGTAGAGCGCCTGCGGCAGGATGATGAAGCGCATTGCACCGATATAGCTGTGGCCAAGCGCACGCCCCGCATCCATCTGGCCCGGTCCGAGCGCGACGATGCCGGCACGGACCACTTCGCTCAGGAACGCGCTTTGATAGACAACGAGCGTCGTCAACATCGTGACGAAGCTCGGCACATCGGCGCCGGTCATGAGCGGAACCAGGAAATAGCTCCACAGGATGAGCATCAACAGCGGCACGCCCCGGGTGAAATAGACGAGTGCCGTGACCGGCCAGCGCAGCAGCGCCGACTTGGAGAGCCGCGCCAATGCGAAGAGGATGCTGACCGGAAAGGCGAGAGCGATGCTGAGCGCCGACAGGATCAGCGTGTTGGCGAGCCCGCCGAGCGGTCCGTTCGGATATTGGCCGATCAAGAGCAGCAGCCAGTAGTCCCGGACGATGGCGATCATGTCGTGGATCATGCGCGCGCACTCCTGGCAGGATCGGTGCGCATCGATACATAGGCGCCGATGCTCATGATCACGAGCGAGAAGAAAAGGTAGAGAACCGTGCCGATCAGGTAGATCTCGAAGGTCCGGAAGCTGAGGTTCTCGATTTCCTTGACGGCATGCGTCAGTTCCGAGGCCCCGATGACGACGGCCAGACTGCTGTTCTTGAACAGGGAAACGCTGTGATTGATGAGCGGCGGCAATGCGTTGCGCACGCCCTGCGGCATGATGACGAAACGCATCGCCGAGATATAACCGTGGCCGAGGGCGCGGGCCGCCTGCATCTGGCCGGGGCTGACCGAGCGCACGCCCGACCGAAGATCCTCGCTGAAATAAGCCGCCTGGCAGAGGCCGAGCCCGATCACCGCGAAAATGGCCTCGGCATTATGGATGGCGAGCCACGACGACACCCCGCTTGGCATCAGGGTGAAAATCCCGAAATACCACAGCATCAGCTGAACCAGGGTGGGGACGTTGCGGTGATAGGAGACGTAAGCGGCGACTAACGGATCGCCAAAGCGAAAGGGCGACAAACGCAAAGCCAGCAGCAGAAGCGCCAGCACCATCGCCATCGACCAGGAACCGGCATAGATGATGAAGGTCATCTCGATGCCATGCAGCAGCATGGCGGTATATTCCGGATTTGCCAGGATTGCCGAAAGGTCGAAACCGCTCACGGATTTGGCTCCCCGGATTGAGCCGTCTTTGCCGGAGTCTGGGGCTTTGCCGTCTGCAGGCCACCCATGACCTGCAGTGTCGGCGTGATCTCCATGTGTCCGATGTTGACGGCGACGGGGGCTGCGATGGCGAAGGCAATCGCGTCTGCTATATCGGCTGCCTGCGGCAGTTCGAAGCCGTCGATGAACCGTTCGCGGATGCTCGGGTCATCGCCGTGGACGTGATTGAAAATATCCGTGGCGACCCGGCCGGGGCAGATTTCCGTGACCCGCACCCGCTTGCCGAAGGCGTCGATGCGCAGCTGGTTGGACAGCATGCTCACCCCTGCCTTGGTGGCGTGATAGGACGAGTTGCCACCGAAATTATAGGCGCCGGCGATCGACGAGATGTTGATGACATGCCCGCGATCCCGCGCCACCATGCCGGGCACGACCAGGCGGCAGAGATGCAGGACTGCGCGGAGATTGACGTCGACGATGAGATCGATATCGCCCTCTTCGGCTTCCAGGAACTTCTTCGGCCGATCGACGCCGGCATTGTTGACGAGAATATCGAACTCCACCCGGCGGGTGAGCTCGGCCATGGCCTGACGGTCGGTCACATCGGTGACATGGGCGATGCAGCCCGTGCGTGCGGCCAGCTGCTGCAGCGCGTCGGCGCTGCGGGCAATGGCATGGACCTCGATGTTCTCCCGGCGGAGCCGCTCAACCACGGCTGCGCCGATACCGGAGGATGCGCCGGTCACCAGTGCGGTCTTGTAGTCGGAGAATGGCATTGTCGTTCCCTTGTTGTTGATCGAGACAGTAGCGAAGCTTTAACCCCTTGCCTAAGACCGATTATCTCTGGAGCAATAAGCAACGGTTATGGAGGCGAGACGGCTGCCGAAGAAGAGAAACAGGTGATGTCGGCATCACCGGTCCCTCGGGCTGTCAGAGACCGTGTCGCGTTGCAAAAGCATTGCGCGTCTGCAAACATGTAAGCCACGCACATCAGAACGGTACCCCGATCCTCATGGACATCAGACGCCTCAAATCTTTCATCGTGATCGTCGACAGCGGCAGCATCACGCGAGCGGCGGATCTTTTGCACATTGCCCAACCCGCCCTCAGCCAGCAGCTTGCGGCACTGGAGGAACATTTCGGCCACAAGCTGCTGATCCGCAGCCAGCAGGGCGTCAGCATGACCGATGCGGGGCATGCGGTGTATCGCCATGCGCAGATCATCCTTCGGCAGATGGAGCAGGCGCAAGCGGATGCGTCGGCAGCCGGCAATTCGCTTGCCGGGCGCGTCTCGGTCGGTCTCGTGCCGTTCAGCAGTGCCGCCACGCTATCGGTCGACCTCCTGGCGGAGACCCGTAAACGCCATCCCGGCATCCTGCTGCATCTGACCGAAAGCGTCGGGCAGACCTATAGCCAGATGATCATGAACGGCCGGCTGGAGATGGCGCTTCTCCACGGAACCGGACCGATCAAGGGCGTCCGGTTCGAACCGATCCTCAGCGAAGAGTTTTTTCTTGTCGCGCATCGCGACTTTGCGATCGAAGCGGATGCGAAACCCGTTCCGGTCAATGCGCTCGACGGAATACCGCTGCTGTTGCCGCCGGCCTATAATTTCGTCCGCCGCGCAGTCGACACCGCCTTCACGCGCACCCGCACCAATCTGAAGGTCGTGGCCGAAGTCGAAATCGTCCGCACGCTGGCCCGCGCGGTCGGCAGCGGCCTCGGCGCGACGATCATGCCGAAAGCCATTGCCGATCGTATCGTGTCGGAATCGAGCGAGCCGCTGATCTGCCGGCTCGTCTCACCACGGATCGAGGAAACTCTGTCGCTATGCGTTTCCGACCAGAATCCCCTGTCGGAACCGGCCCTTGCCGTCCGCGACATCCTTCTCGAGCTGACGGCACGGCTGAAAGTCTGAGGGGGCTACGCTCAGCGCATATCCCTGCAGAACTGAGCTATGCGCGCGCAGCCTTCGCCGAGCTTTTCCATGCTGGTCGCATAGGAAATACGGAAGAAGGGGCTCATTCCGTAAGCCGCCCCTTGCACGGTCGCGACATGATGCTCTTCGACGAGTGCCATGACGAAATCGACGTCGGTCTCGATCTTTCGCCCGCCCTTGCTGGTCTTGCCGATCAGCCCGGAGATATTGGGGTAGATGTAGAAGGCGCCTTCGGGCCGATGGCACCGCAGCCCTTCCACCTCAGACAATCTGTCGAGGACGAAGTCGCGTCTTTCCTTGTAGATCGCGGCACGCTCCTTCAAGAGATCCTGAGGACCATCAAGCGCCGCGGTCGCCGCAGCCTGCGTCAGCGTCGCGATACCGCCGCCATTCTGGCCGTTGACGTTGCTGACGGCGGAGATCAGGTCTTTCGGCCCGGCGCAGAAGCCGAGCCGCCAGCCTGTCATCGCGTAAGCCTTGGAGACGCCGTTCATCGTTAAAACGCGCTCATAGAGCCTGGGCTCGACTTCGGCGATCGTGCAGAACTGGAAGTCGTCATAGACCAGGTGTTCGTAGATGTCGTCGGTCATGATCCAGACGTTGGGATGGCGCAGCATGACCTCGGCGATGGCGGCCATCTCCGCCCGGGAGCAGGCCGCGCCGGTGGGATTGTTCGGGAAATTCAGGAAGAGCCATTTGGTGCGCGGCGTGATCGCCGCCTCCAGATCCTCCGGACGCAGCTTGAAGCCGGCCTGCTCGTAGCAGGGGACCGGAACCGGGACGCCGCCGGCGAATTTGACGATATCGGCATAGCTGACCCAGGAGGGCGTGGGAATAACGACCTCGTCGCCCGGATTGCAGGTGGCCAGCATGGCATTGAAGATCACCTGCTTGCCGCCGCCGGAGACGACGATCTGGCTGGCATCGTAGTCGAGATTATTGTCGCGTTTGAACTTCCGGATGATGGCGGCCTTCAGCGCCGGCGTGCCGTCCATCGGCGGATATTTCGTATCGCCGGCAAGAGCTGCCGCATGGGCCGCTTCGATTGCGTGCGCCGGGGTGGGGAAATCCGGCTCGCCGGATGACAGGCTGACGACCTTGATGCCCTTGGCGGCAAGTTCCCTGGCGCGCTGGGTCATGGCGGCGGATGCGGAGATGGAGACGTTTTTCAGGCGGTCAGCGATGACGGACATCGACATGGTCCTTCGATGAGAGATGGGAACGGGAGACCGCCCGCAGGCGATCGGGATTGCGTCAGTCGGCGAGTTCGGCGGCGGGCGCGAGCGCGGCACCCGTGGCTTCGATCTCGCCGCGCACGATGCCGGCAAGTTCCAGGGCGCCCGGCGTGTCGCTGTGGACGAGAATGGAGCGGGCCGGCATGGCGATTACGGCTCCGTCGATCGTCTGAACGGTTCCGTCGAGCAGGAATTGTCGGACACGCGCACGTACGGCGGCTTCATCCTTAATGACGGCCCCAGGCAGCCCGCGCGCGACGAGTTTCCCGCCGGCGTCATAGGCCCGGTCGGCGAGGAAAAGCGCCAGCGTCTTCAAACGCGCGCGTTTCGCCGC
Source organism: Rhizobium sp. BK212 (assembly GCF_014197475.1). NCBI lineage: Bacteria > Pseudomonadati > Pseudomonadota > Alphaproteobacteria > Hyphomicrobiales > Rhizobiaceae > Rhizobium > Rhizobium sp. BK212. The sequence continues at coordinate 169,379 of NZ_JACIFS010000001.1, read as the reverse complement.
CTGCTGAATCTCGCTGCCATGGGTGACGAAGACGACGAGACCGGCATCGACCGTGGCGATTGCATCCATCATCAGGTCGGCTAGCACAGGATCGCGATTGACCATATTGCCCATCGCCGCGTGGAAGCTGATATGGGAGACAGTGACACCCTCGGCTTTGGCGATCGCCATCAGTGCGCCGAGCTGATAGAGCATCTGCTGGCGAAGCTCGTCTGCCGGAAACGGTATTTCGCGCCGGCCGAAGCCGAGCCGATCAGGCAGGCCGGGATGCGCGCCGATGCCGACGCCGTTCAGCTTCGCGAGCCGGACCATGCGCCCCATGATCTCGGGGTCGCCGCCGTGGAAACCGCAGGCGATGTTGGCCGACGAGACGAGTTTCATCATCGCTTCGTCGTCGCACAGCCGGTAGGGGCCAAATCCTTCGCCCATGTCGGAATTCAGATCGATCTTCATCGGTTCCTCCTTTTGACGGCCTTTTGGGAGACACCCATTAGGCCATCGCCTTCAGGGCGCGCTTGACCATCCGGCATGTCTGCCTGACGTCGCCGACATAGCGGGCGACTGCCTGTTCCACCGCGCGGGCCTCCGCATGCGTCGAGCGAACGAAGCGCAGGCGGGCGCCGATGCGGGCTTGGCCGAGCCGCCACAGGTCGCATTCGATCACGCCAGCGATCTTCGGATAGCCGCCGGCGGTGTTCGCATCGCTCATCTGCACGATCGGTTCGCCACCGGGCGGAACCTGGATCACGCCGGGCACGACGCCGTGGGAGCGCATCTCGATGGACGCCGTCGGCTTGATCGGTTCGCCGGACAGGCGATAGCCCGTCCGGTCGCTGCGGGAGGAAATCCTCCAGGTCTGGCTCCAGAAGGCTTCGCCATCTCCGGCGAAAAGATCATGCTCGCCGGCCGGCAGCGCGCGGATCGTCAATGCGCCGTCGACAGGTGCGGGGAAGACATCGCGCAGTGCCACGGCCGGTTCGACGACGGCGAGACCCGAGGCCGGCAGCATGGCGATCTCGGCGTCCTCGCCGACCGCGATCCGATCGCCCTTCGCCAGAGGCCGGCCGGCATTGCCACCGAAACCACCGCGCAGCGACGTGCTGCGCGAACCCATGACAACGGGAATATCCAGCCCGCCTCCGAGCGAAATATAGGCACGTGCGAGCCGCGGCGGCTGCTTCAGTTCGAGAACCTCTCCGGGCTCTGCCGTATAGGCGCACCAGGCAAGCAGTTCCGATCCGTTGAGATGAGGATTGCCGTCGGCGCCGGTCACGGCAAAGACCACACGCTGCTCGAAACGCAGGCTGAGCGGGAAGGTCTGCACCTCGATCACAGCCGCATTGTCGTCATTGCCGACGAGAATGTTGCCGATCCGGACCGCCAGCGGATCCATGGCGCCGCTCGCCGACACGCCGATGTCGCGATAGCCGGGGCGGCCAAGATCCTGCACCGTGTTGAACGGGCCGCTTTCCAAAATCTCGATCATAATTCGATCCTCGCCGGCAGGAAGCGCACCGTATCGCCCGGCGCCATCATGGCAGGGCTCGGCGAGGTGGGGTCGAACATCTCAAGCGTGGCAAAGCCGATGGAATTCCAGCCATTCGGACCCGTGAGCATGGCGACGCCGGTCTGCATGCCGCCGATGGTCACGCAGCCCTTCGGCATCTTCAACGAGGGAACGGTCTTTCGCGGCATGTAGATACGCGGATCGAGGCCATGCAGATAACCGAAACCGGGAGCGCTGCCCAAGGCGAAGACACGGTAGGTCGCTTCATGATGGATGCGCACGACCTCGCGGTCGCTGAGCCCCGAGAGATCGCAAAGGGCTGCAAGATCGGTCGCATGTTCGCCGCCGTAATGGACGGGGATCTCGATGGTCTTGCCGTTGAGATCGATGCTGCGCGCATTCTCCCATGCCTCCAGCAGCCGGGCGACCATCGTATCGGGAACTTCGGGCGTCTCCTTGAAGATCACCAGCAGGTTGGTCATGCCGGGAATGTTTTCCGCAAGGTCCGGCCAGCTCTTCACCGTCTGGGACAGAGCCCAGATCCGCCGCTGCGCAACGAGGTCGAAATCGCCTGGTGCCTCGAGCAGGAAGGATCTGGCGCCGATCGAGGAAACTCGCGCCCGGCTGTTGGTGGCCGGAACGATCTCACGTTGCGATGCATGTCTGTTCGTCGTGACGATCATGGCTGGAGCTCGATTTCGAACAGAGGATCACCGAAGCCGACCGGCGCGCCGGGTTCTGCGAGCAGCCTGGTCAAAACACCGGAGCGGCCGGCGCGAAGGGGAAGCAGGATATGCCCTACCCCGATGAAGCCGACGATATCCGCATCGGATACGGAGCGCGGCAGTTTTTGCGGCGCGGCGGAGTCGGCCGGATGCTCGACGCAGAAGCGGCCCGCCATCGGCGCCTTTACGACGGCGGATGCTGAGCCGGGAGCGCGTGGCGTCGCTTCGCTCGAGCTGACACGGGCGCCGCTTTTTCCGGCGACGACGATACGAAGCTGTCCGCCCGGCCGGGAGATTTCAAGGCCGTCCACGCCGGCGGCCGTCAGCGCCTCGGTGAGCAATGCGATGGTCGCCGGATCGCTGAAATCGATCGCGCTCATGCCGCCCTCCGCAGCTTCAGCCATTGTTCGAGATAGTGAATGTCGGTCTCACCGCGCGCGAATGCGTCGTCCTCGAATAAAACGCGCAGGAAGGGGATATTGGTGGAAATCCCTTCGACCTCGGTGCCGGCAAGCGCTTCGCGCATTCTTGCCATCGCTTCGGTCCGCGTCGGCGCATGGACGATCAGCTTGGCGATCAGCGAATCGTAATAGGGCGAAACCTTGTAGCCGGCATGAATATGCGTATCGACACGGATGCCTGGTCCCTCGGGCAAGGCCAGACGGGTGACGACACCCGCCGACGGCAGGAAGGTTTCCGGATCCTCGGCGTTGATGCGGCATTCGAAGGAATGGCCTCCGCATGTCACATCGCCTTGGATGAGATCCAGAACGTGACCCTGAGCCGCCCTGATTTGAGCCTGGACGATATCGACACCGCTCGTCATCTCGGTGACGGGATGTTCGACCTGAAGTCGGGTGTTCATCTCGATGAAATAGAAGGCGCCGTCCTCATAGAGAAATTCGAAAGTTCCGACCCCCCGGTAGCCGATCTGAAGGCAGGCCTGCACGCAGGCCATGCCGACCGGCTGGATGATGTCGGGTGCGATCCCCGGCGCCGGCGCCTCCTCAACCACTTTCTGATGGCGGCGCTGCATCGAGCAATCCCGGTGTCCGAGCCACACGGCATTGCCGTGATCGTCGCAAATGACCTGGATCTCGATGTGGCGCGGATGCTCTAAGAATTTCTCCATGTAGAGGGCGGGGGAGCCGAAGGCCTTGCGAGCCTCTTCCCGCGTCAACGCGATTGCTTCATGCAACATATCGGCCTTTGGCACGACGCGCATGCCGCGTCCGCCGCCACCGCCGGCTGCCTTGATGATAACGGGATATCCGATCTCCAGCGCTGTGCGCTCGATGGTGGCAGGGTCGTCGGGCAGCGCCGTGTCCGGGCCGGGAACGCAGGGTACGCCGGCCGCCATCATCGCCCGCTTTGCCGAGATCTTATCGCCCATGATCGCAATCGATGACGCGGTCGGACCGATGAAAATCAGCCCGGCCTTGTCGACGGCGTCGGCGAAGGCGGCGTTTTCCGACAGAAAACCGTAACCCGGATGGATGGCGCCCGCACCGGCAAGACGCGCCGCCAGAAGGATGGCGTCCTGATTGAGATAGCTCTTGGCGGCGCTCGACGGGCCGATGCAGAGAAAGCTGTCGGCGGTACTGCCGTAAGGCGCTTGCCTATCCGCCTCGGAACAGATGGCGACCGTCTTGAGGCCGAGCTCGCGGCAGGCGCGCTGGATCCGGGCGGCGATCTCGCCGCGATTGGCGATCAGAACGGTATCGAAGCGGCCGGCCGCAGATTGTTCAGGCGTTTCCGGCATCAGCCAATCTCCGCGAGCAGGTCGCCGGTCTCGACCTCGCCATTGTCGATATGGGTTAGGTGCGTGATGCGCCCGGACCGCGGCGCGGCGATCGTGTTGAAGACCTTCATCGCTTCGATGATGAAGAGCGTCTGCCCCTCCTCCACCGCGTCACCGATCGCGACAAATGGCGGCTCCCCGGGCGCCGGGGCCTTGTGCAGAACGCCGAAGACGGGCGCCTTTACCGCATAGGAGGTTTTCTTGACGCTCGAAGGCGCTTGGGAGACGGGATTTGTCGTCGATTCCGGCTCCTTCGAGGGCTCGGCAACAGCCTCCTGACCCGGCGACGTGCGGAAAATCCGCACCGTCACGTCCTTTTCAGTCACGGTCAGCTCGCTAATGTTCGATCGTCCGACAAAGTCGATCAGCGTCTTGATCTTCGAGAGGTCCATGTGCGTGCTCGGAATTTCAGAATTCCACCGCGCGGACCTGACATCGCAAGTCGCTCGGTGTTGTGATTTTTCGTAGCACGACGTGCAGACTGATGGGGTCAGACGAAGTTTTGATGGAGTGCAATCAGCGCCCGATAGGGCATCTCGCCAGCGAGGCCGGTTTCGTCATCATCAGCTCTTCGGGGCGGCGACGCTCTCCCGCAGGATAAGCCTGCTGCGGATGACGGTGCGGACCTCCGCCGTCTTTTGCCGCTGGTCAATGGCGTCGAGCAGCAGATCGACCGCCGCGCGTCCCATCTCTTCCACCGGCTGCTCGATCGTCGAGAGCGGCGGTGAGGAGAATTCGCAGACGGGCGAGCCGTCGAAGGAGACGACGGACAGATCATCGGGAATGCGCAAGCCCCCCCGCTGGATGCAGCTGACAAATGAGATGGCCATGTCGTCGCTGGTGGCGATCACCGCTGTCGGCTTCTCGGTCAGTTGCGCGAAATCGTCCGCTGCCTGCACTCCAATATCGAAGCCGTGTTGATAATCAAGATGACCACCCGAGCGGCGCACCAGCTCGTCGGACAGGCCAGCCGCCTCGAGCGCCTCGAGCACGCCGGCATAACGCTCGACATCGTGATAATTGCCTTCAGGCCCGGCGAGATAGAAGAACCGTCGATGGCCCAGCCGGATCAGTTCGGCCGTGACGTCGCGCACTGCCTCGCGGTCGTTGGTGACCACGCTCTGCAGGCCGGCATCGCTCATGTCGAGCAGCATCGACACGATCGGCAGGCCGGAATTCGCCAGCGAACGCCCGTCCACCTCTGGAAGCTTCGACGACAGGATGATGGCGCCGCGCACGCTGCCGCCGAATGCCAGGTCGAGAATATGCCGTTCGGAAATCTCGTCGCGATCGAGGTTGGCGATCATCAGGTTATAGCCGCCCTGGATCAGCGACTTGTTGATGCTCTGCAGCACCTGCGGAATGATCTGCGAGACGCCGTAATAGAGCGATCCCGGCAGGATGATCATGATGATGTTGGATTTGCCGACCCTGAGGCCGCGCGCCATCGCATTCGGGGTGTAGCCGAGTTGCCTGGCTGCGGCATTGATCTTGGCGCGCGTCTTCTCGTTGACCCGTCCGGGATTGGCGAGCGCCCGGCTGACCGTCGATATCGCCACACCGGCGAGCCTGGCAACATCGGCCATCAAAGCGCCCGATGGTTCCTCTCCGGCCACATCCTTGTTTTTGTTCATGTTTATTTCATTCTCCCGGATGCTTCGATTTGCAACTCTAGGACAGGCGACGGTTTTTAGCAAACGTTTGCCAAAAACCGCTTGCTTAAAAAACCGGCTTGGCTATTATCTAGTCATGGCAAACGATTGCCATTTCTTAATGCGTTGAAAATCCATGGCTTATTGGATGCGGAACTCTCCTTCCGCACGCGGGTAGGTCATGCCTCGAGAAATGGATAGGTTATGGCTTCTGGCGATAGGCTGCGCTTCGGCGTCGATCTCGTGACATTCTTCCATCCCGGCTTCTGGGGCGTCGACAGCCACGATGCGATCGTCGACCATGCACGCGCCGAGCCGCGGGCCTTCTGGGACAAGATCCTCGACAGTGTCCAGGCCTCCGGCGTTACCGGCGTCGAGCTGACCTTTTCTCCCTTCAACTGGCAGGACGCGATCAAGACCTATGGTTCCGTCGATGCTTTCGCAGCCGAGCTGTCAACACGCGGTCTGACGCTGTGCAGCGGTTTCTTTGCGGAACTTGAGGCGGCCGGCGACTTCGCCGAGCCCGCGGCCCAGCGCGCGCTGATCGACAAGGCGGAACGCTATGCCGACTTCCTGAAAGCCTGCGGCAGCGACATCATGGTGATCGGCGCGCCCTTACGCCAGACGCTCGGCGCCCAGCCGGTGCAGTTCCATGATTTCGACCGCGCCAAGGTGATCGCCGATTTTCTGAACCGGCTCGGCGCGACCCTCCATGCCAGGGGCGTACGGCTGGCGCTGCACACCGAGGCGCACTCGATCTTTGCCGCCGCGCGCGACGTCGATCTGATGATGCTTTTGACCGACCCGGCCTATGTGCACATGTGTCCGGACACCGCCCACATCATCGTTGCCGGCTCCGATCCCGTCCAACTCGTCGATCGCCATCACGAGCGCATGATCATCGCCCACTGGAAGGATGCGATCGGCCCGATGCCCGCCGACACGCCGATCGACAAGCATATCCATGAACGCCACCAGCCCTATTTCTGCAGCTTCGGCCTCGGACGGGTCGACTGGCCGGCCTGGATCCGGCTGCTGCGCGACCGGGCCTATGAAGGCTGGGCGATCCTCGAACTCGATGCCGCGCCGGATCCCGTCCGCGACATCGCCAACGGGCTCACGCTCGTCCGGCAGGCGCTCCTGCCGATCTATCGCTGACAACAATTCCGACGACAACAAACGCCCCGCAAAGAGGGCATTTTCAAGAGGTGGAACTATGAAGACCATGATGAAGCTTTTTCTTGCCGGCGTGGCATTCGCCGGTCTCATGACCTCGGCGCATGCCGAGGACAAGCCGACGATCGAGATCATGTCGTCCTGGACGTCGGGCGGCGAAGCGGCGGCCCTCAACGTCATCAAGACCGAGTTCGAAAAACGCGGCGGCGTCTGGAAGGATTCCTCGATCGCCGGCTTCGGCGCCGCCGATGCCGCCTTCCAGAACCGCATCGTCGCCGGTGACGCGCCCGGCGCCAAGCAGGGCGTCATCGGGCTGGCTGCCGCCGATTTCATCAACCAGGGCCTGTTCAATCCGATCGACGACGTGGCCGCCGGCGGCAAATGGGCCGACGCCCTGCCGAAATCGATCCATGATCTCATCTCCTATGACGGCAAGGTCTACCTTGCGCCGACCGGTGCCCATGGCGAAAGCTGGCTCTTTTATTCCAAGGAAGCCTTCGGCAAGGCCGGCATCGCGCAAGAGCCCAAGACTTGGGACGAGCTCTTTGCCGATCTCGACAAGCTGAAGGCTGCCGGTATGGTTCCGGTCGCCTGGGGCGGCCAGCCCTGGCAGCAGACCAAGGTCTTCAACATGATCCTGCTCTCGCAGGTCGGCATCGACGGATTCCTGAAGATCTATGTCGACAAGGACAAGAGCCCGGCATCGGTCGAGGGCGTGAAAAAGACACTTGCAGTCCTCGGTAAGCTGCGCGGCTATGTCGACGCGGGTGCCGCCGGCCGCAACTGGAACGATGCGACCGCCATGCTGATCACCGCCAAAGCCGGCGTGCAGTTCATGGGCGACTGGGCCAAAGGCGAATTCACCGTCGCCGGCAAGGAGCCGGGCAAGGACTACGGCTGCATGATCGTTCCGGAGTCGAAGGGCATGGTCTACATCGCCGACGCCCTCTGGTTCCCCAAAACAGGCAAGGCCGAAACCGACAAGGCCCAGAAACTGCTCGCCGAAGTCGTCATGGACCCGACCATCCAGGTCGAATTTGCTCTCAAGAAGGGCTCGGTTCCGATGCGCGCCGACGTCGACAAGTCGAAGCTGGACGCCTGCGCCCAGAAGGGCGTCGAGCTGATGAGCGCCGGCGCCATCGTGCCGGATCAGGCGATCGTGCTGACGCCCCAGCAGGTCGGTGCGCTCGACGATTTCGTCGACGAATATTGGAGCGGCGGCTCGAACGATGCAGGCGCTGCGGCCGAAAACTTCTTCGCCATCTTCGAGTAGGATAGTGACTGTGGCGTCGGTCTGACCCGACGCCACAGCTGCCGGGCGCCGCCTCGCGCGGCGGCGCCAGCCCTGCTTTCCATTCCGTCAACGAGCTGGCCGATGTCCGTCAAACGCAAGCCCAATCTTTCCGCCACCATCGCGCTGCTGCCGACATGGTTCGTTGCGGTCGTGGTCTTCATCGGCACCATGGCCTGGTCGATCCGGCTGTCCTTTACCAATTCGACGCTCTTTCCGTCCTCGAGCTATGTCGGCTTCGCCCAATATTCGAAGCTCTTCTCTTCCGCCAAATGGCTGGCATCGCTGCAAAACGTGTTGATCTTCGGCGTCCTTTACGTCGCAGGCTGTCTGCTGCTCGGCTTCCTGCTGGCCGCAGCACTGGACCGCAAGATCCGTTTCGAAAGCGCCTTCAGGACCATATTCCTCTATCCCTACGCCATGTCCTTCGTGGTGACGGGACTGATCTGGCAATGGATGCTCAATCCGACGCTCGGCATCCAGGCAAGCGTGCGCTCGCTCGGCTGGGAAAGCTTCGTCCTCGACTGGGTGGTCAACCGCGACATGGCGATCTATGCGCTGGTGCTTGCCGGCGTCTGGCAGGGCGCGGGGCTGGTCATGGTCATTGCGCTCGCCGGCATGCGCGGCATCGAGGCCGAGCAGTGGAAGGCGGCGCGGATCGACGGCATTCCCGTCTGGCGGATCTATGTCTCGATCATCCTGCCGCAGCTCGGGCCGGCGCTGGCCGCCGCCGGCATGCTGCTCGCCATGGGCGTGATCAAGACCTATGACATAGTCGTCGCCATGACCAATGGCGGCCCCGGCAATGCGACCGAGGTGCCTGCGAAATTCATCATGGACAATCTGTTCGGACGCCAGAACCTCGGCCTCGCCACAGCCGGCGCGACGGTGCTTGTCCTCGGCGTGATCATCGCCGTCGCCCCATTCCGCTACATCATGCACATGCGCGACAAAGCGAAGGGAGCCGCGTGATGGCCGATCCTCATCCGAACGGGCCGAAACCGGCACGGATCACCGCCGGGCGCATCGGCCTCTATGCCTTCCTCGTCGTCGCCGCACTGTTCTTCCTTCTGCCGCTCTATACCATGGTCGTCACCTCCTTGAAGTCCATGGACGAAATCCGGCTCGGGCAGATCTTTTCCCTGCCGGCGACGCTCGATTTCTCTGCCTGGATGACCGCCTGGTCGGGCGCCTGCATGGGAACCGTCTGCGTCGGCATTCGCAGCGGCTTCTGGAATTCGGTGGCGATCACCCTTCCCTCGGTCGCGCTCTCGGTCTTCATCGGCGCCGTCAACGGTTATGCGCTGTCGCTTTGGCGGCCGCGCGGGGCAAACCTGCTCTTCGGTCTGCTGATGGCCGGCGGCCTCATCCCCTACCAGATCTTCCTCTATCCGATGGTCCGGGCGATGGCGAATATCGATCTCTACAATTCGCTGGCGGGTATCATCCTCGTGCATGTCATCTTCGGCCTGCCGTTGGTGACGCTGCTCTTCCGCAACTATTTCGTCAGCGTGCCGGAAGAGCTCTGCAAGGCGGCGCGCGTCGACGGCGCGGGCTTCTGGCGCATCTTTTTCGAGATCATGCTGCCGATTGCCGTACCGATGGTCGTCGTGGTCTCCATGCTGCAGTTCACCGGCATCTGGAACGACTTCCTGCTCGGTCTCGTCTTTGCCGGGCGCGACAACCTGCCGATGACCGTGCAGCTCAACAATATCGTCAACACCACGATGGGCGAGCGCACCTACAACGTGAACATGGCGGCGACCATCCTCACCGCCATTGTTCCGCTCGCCATCTATTTCCTGTCCGGCCGCTGGTTCGTGCGCGGCATCGCGGCCGGCGCCGTCAAGGGGTAACGCTTCCATGCAATCTGCCGTCTCCGTCAAGGATCTGAAGATCGCCTATGGCGACCATACGGTGATCGAGAAGATGTCGATCGACATCGCGCCACGAGAGTTCCTGGTGCTGCTCGGCCCTTCCGGCTGCGGCAAGTCCACGCTTCTGAACGCCATTGCCGGCCTTCAGGAGATTACATCAGGTGAGGTCTGGATCTCCGGCAAGAACGTCAGCTGGGAGGAGCCGAAGGATCGCGGCATCGGCATGGTCTTCCAGTCCTACGCGCTCTATCCCCGCATGTCGGTGCGCAAAAACCTCTCCTTCGGACTTCGCGTCGCCGGCCTGCCGAAATCCGAGATCGAGGCGCGTGTTGCCCGCACCGCCGCCCTTCTCCACCTCGACAAGCTGCTCGACCGGCGCCCGGCCGCGCTTTCGGGCGGCCAGCGCCAGCGCGTCGCCATCGGCCGGGCGCTGGTGCGCGAAGTCGATGTTTTCCTGTTCGACGAACCGCTGTCGAACCTCGACGCCAAACTGCGCAACGAATTGCGCGTCGAAATCAAGAAGCTGCATCAGCGCCTCGGCAATACGATGATCTATGTCACCCATGACCAGGTCGAGGCCCTGACGCTTGCCGACCGCATCGCCATCATGCGCGATGGCGTGATCCAGCAGCTCGCCTCCCCGGCCGAGATCTACCGCCGCCCGGCCAATCTGTTCGTTGCCGGTTTCATCGGCGCTCCGGCGATGAATTTTATCGAGGGCCGGATCGAGCGCAGCGTCGGGGCGCCGGTCTTCCGGGGTAACGGGCTGACCATCGATCTTTCCGGTTATTCTTTCCGTGCCGTTGCGGCGGACGGCCCGGCTACACTCGGCTTTCGCCCGGAACACCTTGTGCTCGATGGGTTCACCAGTGGCCTGCCCACCATTCCCGGCCGCGTTTCTGTGGTCGAGCCGATGGGCCCGGATGCTGTTGTCTGGTTCGACTGGGCAGACCAAAGCCTCTCGCTCCGGCTGATGGGCGACGTGACCCTTGAGCCCGGTGATGCTCTGGCTCCCGGGCTCGATATCGCCAAGGCGTCCCTCTTCGGCGCCGATGGATCGCGGCTGTGATGTGCCGTCCCTTTGTTTTCCCGCAATTCCGGGCGCGTTTCGCGCCGTTTTGAGGATTGCCTCCAGGACAGGATTTGAAAAGACATGGCTGAGATCGTCTATGATGCGCTGGTGATCGGCTCCGGCGCCGCGGGTTCATTTGCGGTCAAAGAACTGACGGCCCAAGGACTGTCGGTGCTGCTGCTCGAGGCCGGTCCCGCCGTCGGGCCGAAGGATTTCGATCCCGCCCGCAAGAAGGCGCCGGCAAGCAGCATCAATATCTGGGAGCGCGCGCGCGCCACTCTCAAGGGCCAGCCGATCCAGGCGCGTGCGGCGTTTTTCACCGAGCGTTTCAGCCATTTCTTCGTCAACGACCGCAAGAACCCCTATACGACGCCGAAGGGCGCGCCCTTCCTGTGGATCCGCGGCCGCCAGGGCGGCGGGCGCCTCCACAGTTTCGGCCGGGTGCTGCTGCGCTGGACCGACGACGATTTCAAGCTCCGCTCGCGCACGGGAAAGGGCATCGACTGGCCGGTCTCCTATGAAGAGCTGACGCCTTTCTACGACGAGGTTGAGGGCTATCTCGGGCTCTACGGCAACAAGGACAATGTGGCGACACTGCCGGACGGCGTCTATGCGAAGCCGGCCAGCCTGACGCCGGCCGAACAGACCTTTAAGCAGGCGGTGGAAAGCCGCTGGCCGGAGCGGAACGTCGTCTCCTGGCGTTATATCGCGCCCGATGCCGACCGCATGCCGCGACCGCTGCGCGAAGCAAAGGCGACCGGCCAGCTGAGCGTCCGCTACGACGCCGTCGTTCGTCGCATCACCACGGATGAGAAGACGGGCCGCGCCACCGGCGCGGAGTTCATCGATCGCAATACGGGCGAAGTATCGACCGCGCGGGCTGCGATGGTTGTGCTTTCGGCCTCGCCGATAGAGAGCGTGCGATTGCTGTTGAATTCGGCTTCGGCGAAACATCCGGGCGGGCTTGGCAACGGTTCGGGCGCCCTCGGCCGCTATTTCATGGATCAGCTTCCGTGTCTCGCGTTCGGCTCCTTTTCGAAGGCCAAGGGTTGGGCGACGGACGAGTCCGCGCCGACCGACCCGTTCTACAATCCGTCGGGCGGGATCTTCATTCCCCGCTTCGGCGAGGGCGACGCCGCCCGCGGCGATTTCGACTACCAGGGAAGCGTCGGCCGGGCGCCGGTCTCCGCGGACGCAGATGCGCGTCTCGCCTTCTTTGGTTTCGGCCGAATGCTGCCCTATGCCGACAATCGCATCACGCTCGACGCCAAGCGCAGGGATGCCTGGAACATTCCCGTGCCGCATATCCGCTGCGTCATGCAGGAGGAGGAGCAGGCGCTGCTCAAAAGGCAGGAAGAAACGCTGATTGCCATGATCAAGGAGGTCGGCGGCGACCTCGAATTCATTGGTTCGCCCACCGGCCTCAAGGAGATGGGCAAAGGCGCCTTTCCCGAAGCCGATGCCTTCAGCCGTTTCATGTTCCGCACATGGTTCCGCAAGACCATGTGCATGGGCGCGGCCATTCATGAGACGGGCGGCGCGCGCATGGGCGAAACCCCGGAGGCTTCGGTGCTCAATCCCTACAACCAGGTGTGGGATGCGCCGAACCTGATCGTCACCGATGCCAGCGCCTTTCCCGGCAGCGGCATCGCCGGCACGACGCTCACCGTCATGGCCCTGACGATCCGCGCCTGCCGGAACCTTGTCGACCAGTACCGAGCAGGGCAGCTGTAGACGCACTGATCCCACTCGGCACCTGTTTCTGTCGAGTGCGTGGAACGAGAGAGGCAAGTAGCCGTTTTGGTCTTCGCGAAGTGGTCGTCACACAAACTTCGCACTGACATGCTCCTGTCAAAAGAAGCAAAAGGAAAAGGCCATGTCGCAATCACATCAGGACCAGCTCAACCGGATCAAGGCCGAAATCGCCGACAGCTTCGATGAGGAGCTGGAAATGCAGATGGAGGAAGACCGGCTGGACGATCTGGTCGCCAAAGGAATGTCGGAACCGGCGGAGCAGACGCTCGAGCGAAAGATCTACTTCCGGGAGCTTTTCCGGCTTCAGCATGAACTGGTGCGGCTGCAGGACTGGGTTCAGCATAAGAAGCTGAAAGTGGTGGTACTGTTTGAAGGTCGGGATTCGGCCGGCAAGGGAGGCGCGATCAAGCGCGTGACCCAGCGGCTTAATCCTCGCGTATGCCGGACGGTCGCGCTGCCCGCCCCGACCGAGCGGGAGCGGCATCAATGGTATTTCCAGCGTTATGTCCCGCATCTTCCGACAGCCGGTGAAATGGTGCTCTTCGACCGAAGCTGGTACAATCGCGCCGGTGTCGAGCGCGTCATGGGGTTCTGCACCCCTGATGAACTCGAGGAATTCTTCCGCTCGGTGCCTGAATTCGAGCGGATGCTGGTCCGTTCCGGGATCGTGCTGATCAAGTACTGGTTTTCGATCACCGACGAAGAGCAGGAATTCCGCTTCAAGATGCGCATCCACGATCCGCTGAAGCAGTGGAAGCTCTCGCCGATGGATATGGAGAGCCGTGTCCATTGGGAGGAATATACCAAGGCCAAGGAAGAGATGCTGGCGCGCACGCACACCAAGGATGCACCCTGGTGGGTGGTGCAGGCCGTGGATAAGAAACGGGCGCGGTTGAACTGCATCGCCCATCTTCTCGAGCAGATCCCTTACGAGGATGTTCCGAAACCGGAGATCCAGTTGCCGGACCGCATCCGTCACGCCGATTACAATAGGGCGCCGGTTCCGGCTGAAATGCTCGTGCCGGAGCGCTATTGAAGTGGGACCGCAATCGGCGGCCCAGAATTGTGCCGCTACGCCATGCAATAGCGTGGCGTAGCGATCGGGGATCAGCTGCGATCTTGCGATAACCGTCAGGCGGCGATATCAGCCATGCGGTTCAATTCCCAGACGGCGTCATCCGGCAGTGCGAGGCTGGCGGTGGCGAGGTTCTCCCTGAGATGGCCGACGGACGAGGTGCCCGGGATCAGCAGGATGTTTTCCGCGCGACGCAGCAGCCAGGCGAGCGCCACCTGCATGGGCGTGGCATCAAGGCGGGCGGCGACATCGGACAGGGTGGACGACTGCAGCGGGGTGAACCCGCCGAGCGGGAAGAACGGCACGTAGGCGGTGCCTTCGCGGGCGAGATCGTCGATCAGCTCGTCGTCGGCCCGATACGCCAGATTGTATTGGTTCTGCACGCAGACGATCTCGGTGATCCGGCGGCCCTCGGCGATCTGCCTCGATGTGGCGTTGCTCAGCCCGACGTGACGAACCAGACCTTGCCGCTGCAGGTCGGCGAGGACCGTCAGCGGTGCTTCGATCGACCCTTCGGCTGGGCCGTGCACGTCGAACATGATCCTGAGATTGACGACATCAAGCACATCGAGGCCGAGATTGCGGAGATTGTCGTGGACTGCCTGCGTCAGTTCCTCCCGCGAGAAGGCCGGAATCCATGATCCGTCCGTGCCGCGGCGGGCGCCGATCTTGGTGACGATGACGAGATCGTCGCGATAGGGATGGAGCGCTTCACGGATGATCTGGTTGGTGACGTGCGGGCCGTAGAAGTCGCTGGTGTCGATGTGATTGACGCCGCTTTCCACCGCCTCGCGCAGCACGGCCAGGGCCGCGCCATGATTCCTGGGCGGGCCGAACACGCCGGGGCCGGCAAGCTGCATGGCGCCGTAGCCGAGCCGCTTCACGCTGCGACCGCCGAGATTGAAACTGCCGGCCTGATCGATAATGGACATGGTCTCACTCCTTTCAAGAGATGACACCAAGATAGGCGCTGTCGACGCGTGGGATAATCAGGTACAAACCGCACGGGTTGTGCGGAGTGGCGAACAATGAAAGTCGACCTGGGTGATCTGAATGCGTTCGTTGCCGTGGCGCGGGCCGGCGGTTTTCGCGAGGGCGCGCGCGCCAGCGGCGGCAGCGCCTCCTTCCTCAGCGAAGCGGTGCGACGCCTGGAGGCCGAGCTCGGTGTTCGGCTGCTCAACCGCACGACGCGCAGCGTCGTCCCCACCGAAGCGGGCAAGGGTCTATTGGATCGGCTGGGCCCTGCCTTGAGCGAGGTGGAGTCTGCCCTCGACGTGGTCAACGGATTTCGGGACAGGCCGGCTGGTGCGTTGCGCCTCAACGTGCCGGTCAGCGCGGCGCGGCTGGTGCTGCCGGCCATCATTCCACCGTTCCTCGCCGCCTATCCCGACATTCGGCTGGAAGTCGTTGCAGAGGAGAGCTTCGTCGACGTGCTGGCTGCCGGCTGCGATGCAGGCATCCGTTATGACGAGCGGCTGGAGCAGGATATGATCGCAGTGCCGATCGGGCCACGCATCCAGCGTTTTGCCACTGCGGCTTCGCCCGACTACCTCGATCGCCGTGGCCGGCCGCAACACCCTCGCGAGTTGCTCGGCCATGCCTGTCTGCTGGGTCGTTTTGCCAGCGGTGCGCTGACGTCCCCATGGGAATTCGAGCGAGACGACGAGGTGGTACGGGTCGAACCGACCGGACCATTGATCGTGAGGGTCGGCGGGGCAATGGATCTTGCCGTCGACGCCGCAATATCGGGCACGGGGATCATCTCCGTTTTCGAGGACTGGCTGCGCCCGCATCTTGACAGCGGTGCGCTCGAACCCATCCTCGAACCGTGGTGGCAGAGCTTTTCCGGGCCGTTCCTCTATTATCCCGGTCGGCGCCTGGTGCCCGCACCGCTGCGGGCCTTCATCGACTTCGTCAAGGCATCGGCAAACCAGGCCTAAGGCCCGTCGTCTGCAAAACGTATCTCAGCGTCAGAGTTTGACCTCGGCATTGTCGCCCATATCGGGTTTGCTGTTCGAGACCGCGGCGGCCGCCATCTTGATATAGCTGATGATGGTGCCCGGGCTGTCCCAATATTCTGCCGAAGAAGGGGTAATCTTGAGGATGCGGATGGAGGGGTCAGCAGGATTGTCCCACCACGCCTTTGCCGGCGTCGCCCATAATTCCCTGATCTTGTCGCGGTCGTTCTGCACTTCGGCTGTGCCTGACACGGAAACATATTTTTGTCCCTTGGTGTCGGCAAAGGCCAGGCACACATTTGGCCAGCGAACGATCTCATCGTCCTTGTGGCTGCTGACATCCGTCAGAAAATAGATCGCGTTCTCGATTTGCGCGGTATAGGCGGACATCGGGCGGGCTCTGAGATCGTCGCTGCTGCGCGTTGTCAGCATGCAAAACCCGATCTTGTCGATCAGCTCCCATACCCGCATCGCATCGTCATGCTCGGCCATCATCATCTCCATCTGTCAAGGAGACGGAGTAACCATCTGCCGCGACCGATGTTCCGCGCCGGCAGCCACGCTCTGATAGCCACTGCGCCCGCGCCTCAATGGACGCTTGGGGTTTTCATGACCATTGCGAAGTCTTCCGCGACCAGTTCGCTGACGGCGATGAGGATTTCTTCACGGGAAAAGCCCGATGTCAAAGCACTCTGGATCAGATCCTGCAGATCCGGCTCCACGACATCGCGGCAATCCTCGAGGCGTTCTTCCGAAACGGTGAGGCTATTGAGTTCGTCCATTGTCTGTTCCTTTCAGGGAATGTAACCGCCGAAACCCGGTCGGAATGGGTCGCTAACGGGCGGCCACCGCCCGTTTTGGCGCGGCGATCAGACCTTCACGCTGCATCTTCTTGCGTGCGGCCTTGCGGTGCCGGCTGATCGCCTGCGCCTTTTCCCTGACACGCCGTTCGGACGGCTTCTCATAAGCGCGCCGTTCCTTCATTTCACGAAACAGCCCTTCGCGCTGCATTTTCTTTTTCAAGACCCTGAGTGCTTGATCGACATTATTGTCTCTGACGAGTACCTGCATTTCGAGTTCTCCTTGTTTGGATGGTGCGCCAATCGCGCTCAGCCGAGCTGCTCGGCGATCAAAGCCTGCAATTCACGGCGGGTGAGCAGGCAGGGAGACGGCTTCCAAGTCTTGGCAGCGCTACGGACAGCTTCGTCATCCTCACGCGGGCTCGCCGCCGCAACGGCGGTGGCTGTATGTATGTCGTTCAAAATGAAATCCTTCGTCGGCCGTGGCCGCGTCATCGATTGTTTGTGGGATTGCGCATCACCTGGCCCTAGGCGCACCGATGCATAAAGCGCCTCAATCAGGCCAGAAGCGGGCTTCGATTTTGCTTGGATCGGGCACATCCGCAACATAGGTATCGGCGGCTGCGATTGCAACGGATGGCCCAGATAGCACGACGTCGGCATCGCCAGTCGCCTTCAGATATACTTCATACGATTTTATTCAAGTTATCCGGGTGTAGTTCGGGCCGAAATTTCTAAGATTCGGCTCGAATGTGACATTATTTCGCCGGAATGGAAGCAACGTGGAGACCATCAGCCAAATTAACCTTCCGTTAAATAGGCCATTGACTTGTAGTATTAATAGGTTGTTAAAGGAGCGGCTCGCAGAGGTCGAAATTGACCCGATGATAAACAATTTTAGGAGAGAGCGATGGCTTCGCCGATACACGCAACTGATGATAGTGCAACTTTTCTTGAAACTGACGTAATTTCCGGAAATCTTCTTTCCAACGATTCATCCGATAACGGCCACTTGTTCCTGCGTGCCTTCGACGGCGCGAGCGTTGGCGCCAAGAGCGGCAACAGCCAGGTCACCGAGATCCAGGGCGACTACGGCACCTTCTTCGTCAAGCCGGACGGCAGCTACACCTATGTCCTGAGCGACGCTGCCAAGATCGGCTTCGCCAATGGTGAATCCTACCAGGAGAAGGTTTCCTACAAGATCTCCGACGGCAGCGGTCATACCGACGTCGGTCTGTTCACCCTGAACATCCAGGGCGTCACTCAGGTCAAGCCGATCGCGGTCGACGATACTTTCCACTTCACCGAAGGCAGCGCCATCGCTGGTAACGTTCTGGACAACGACATTGCCGGCGATAACGGCAAGATGTTCCTCCGCCAGTTCCTGAGCACCAAGGTCGATGCCAATAATGACGCCGTTACCGACGTCGCCGGCACGTATGGCACGTTCCATGTCAAGTCGAACGGCGAATTCACCTACGAACTGACGAGCGATCTGAATGCGGGCCAGACCTACACGGAAGTTCTGCGCTACTACAAGATCTCCGACGGCGAAGGCCACACGGACACCGCCAAGGTGACGCTCAACATCACCGGCACGGATTTTGATTCTTCCCATATCGCTTGAGCGACAACGGTAGATCAGTAAGACACGACGCCCGCCGCGCAATTGGCGGGCGTTTTCATTTCCGCTTGTCAGAAGGTCTGCAAAACGGCATAGTTCTTTTTAGCTAGTTCTTATAAACGCCGGAGAGCGGTAGGCTCGATGTATCGGAGGATACGCCGTTGACCGAACATATCGAACCCAGCCAAATCGAAACGGACGATCTGACCAAAGTCTGGTCCGTTACCGAGTTCTGCGCGCGACACCGTATAGACGCCGAGCAACAAGCGCTGTTGCTCAAACTTTTTGGGCCGTTCGCGACCGCCTGCGAACTGCTTCACAATGCCAAACGTGCGCCAAGGTTCCGATGAGGCGTCCTGGCATTTTTCAACGATCCGCTCACAAATCTCGGCAAGCCAGTCAACTGATTGGGTGATGTTCGCTGCGTCCCCTTGCCGAAAACGCTTTTCGGTACGGCGCCAGCCTGTTGGAACTCAGCGTCGGCCAGCGACCGAACAGCCGTTCTTCTCCACCCGCCGCGAGCAGGGCGGCACGGTATGGGTCTCGGCATCGTCCGCGCCATGCTGAGCTCCCATGGCGGTACGATCCGGCCGCTGCAGACGACCGGCGACGGCGCCGAGTTTGAAATCACCATCCCGGTTCAGTTCTCAAAGGGCTGAGGAGAGATTGCTGAATTGCGCCTCAGACGTGGGCGGCACCGAACCGAGCTCCCCGACCCCGAGGCCTGCGTCTCACCGCGTTGTATAACCGCCGTCGATGACAAGCACTTCGCCGGTGACATAACTTGCCGCGGCCGAGCAGAGAAACAGTGCAGCGCCGGCCACCTCCTCAGGCTGCCCGACGCGTCCCATGGGGGTCATGCTGCGCCAGGTCGGGAACCAGTCGGGATTGTCGATGCCGCCGCGTGACAGATCGGTCTCGATATAGCCGGGTGCGATGGCGTTGACGCGGATGTTTTCGGCGGCAACCTCGCTGGCGATGCTCTTGGTCATCATGTGGACGGCCGCCTTGGAGGTGTTATAGGCGACCTGGTTTTGCGGAATATTGGACACGATGCCCGACATCGAACCGATATTGAGGATCACGCCACCGCGCTGGCGTCGCATGGGGGCGAGCGCGGCGCGGCAGGCGCGGAAGACGGCGTCGAGGTTGATGGTCATGATCTCGCGCCAGATGGCATCGGAGAATTCGCCGCTGTCGCCGTGAATGGCGATGCCGGCATTGTTGACGAGGATGTCGAGCCGGCCCGCGCGCGAAAGGGTTTCGGTGACGAGCTCGTCGGCAGCACTTTCCTTCCTCAGATCGGCGGCGATGAAATCGCATTCGACGCCGGCCTTGGAGAGCCGATCTTCCGCCGCCGCATTGCGGGCCCGGCCCGTAATGATGACTTTGGCGCCCGCCTCGCCGAGCGCCTCGGCGATGGCAAGCCCGATGCCGCGCGTGCCGCCGGTCACCAGCGCCACCTGTCCGTTCAGGCGAAATCTGTCGAAGATCATGTTCGGTTCCTCTTACGTGGGCGTTCGCACTTTCGTCAGATGTCGGCGCTCTGCGGCAGGATGACGAGATCGCGGATGGTGATGTTGCGTGGGCGCGTCAGCATGAAGAGCACCGCTTCGGCCACTTCGTTCGCTTCCATCAGGCCGCCTGCGGCGAGCGCCTCATCCAGCTTCTCCTGCGGCCAATCACTGAGAAGAGCGGTGACCACGGGGCCTGGAGCGACGGCGCCGACGCGCAATCCATGTTTGGCCACCTGCCGCCTCAACGTATGGACGAATGCCTGGACCGCGTGTTTGGACGCGGTGTAAATCGGCTCCCAGACGACAGGGATCATGCCAGCAACGGAACTCGTCAGGATGATATCCCCGGTCTTGCGCTCGACCATATGCGGCAGAACGGCATGCACCGAACGGAAGGCAGCATTGACGTTCAGATTGAGCATCCGATCCCAGGCATCAGGATCGCCACCCAGCACCTCACCGCCGATATAGGAGCCTGCATTGGCGTGGAAGATATCCAGCTGGCCGGCTCTTTCCAGGATCTGCGGCATCATCCGTTCGACGCTTTTCGGATCGGTGAGTTCGATGACCAGTGGAATGGCATTGGCGCCCAGTTTCGAGCAAATTTCCCGCAACGCTTCCTCATTGCGGTCGACCAGCACGACCCGAGCGCCCGCGGCAAGCAAAGCCTTGGCGCATTCAAGTCCGATACCCGACGCCGCCCCGGTGACGGCCGCGACTTTTCCAGACAGATCCTGTCCCATTTTCTTCCTCTGTTTTCCCAGTTGGTGAGAGCATTTCCGTTCTTCTTCGAATCACGGAAGCGCTCTATCTCTTTGTCTTCACGCAATTCCGGACGGCAAAACCGCTGCGCGCTTTTGCTGAAATTGCTCTAAGCTCGGCCGTGCGAGATCCGCGATCGGCGTGCCAGCGAGTCGACAATGACGGCGACGGCAAGGACAGCACCGGTGATCATGTATCGAAGCGACGACGACAGATCGAGAAGCGTCAGCCCGCTGGCGATCGACTGGATGACGATGATGCCGAGAAGGGCTGAGTAGGCACTGCCGCGCCCACCGAACAGGCTCGTGCCGCCGATGACGGCTGCCGCAATGGCGTTGAGATTGACGTCGCCGGTGCCGGCCTGCTGGCTTGCCGTCGCCAGCCGTGCGGCCGACAGCACGCCGCCGGCTGCCGCCAGCAGCGCGCACATGACGAAGGCGCTCGTATAGATGCGCGAGACGTTGATGCCGGAGCGGCGGGCCGCTTCCCTGTTGCCGCCGACGGCATGCATGGAGCGCCCCCATTTCGTGCGCGTCAGCGCATAGTTCATTGCGGCGACGAGTCCGACGAAAAGGCCGAACATCCACGGAATGCCGCGCGACTGGTTGAGATAGAATGCGACGGCTTCCAGGGCGAGCGTGATGATGACGGCGCGCAGCAGCAGCCCGCCGGTCGATTTTGCCGACAGGCCGGCTGCCCGCCGGCGTGTCGCCGTACGGTAGCCGGAAAAGAAAAAGGCAATGCCGGCAAGTAACACCAGCGCATAGGCGATCGGATCCGGCATGACCATGATCTGGCCGAAACTGACGAGCCAGGAACCGTAGGGGAGATTGATCGAACCGGTCGCTCCCAGGATATAGAGCTGGAGGCCGAGAACCGCGAGTAGCCCGGACAGGGTGGACACGAAACTCGGCATGCCGAAGCGGTTGAAGACAAACGCGTAAAGCGAGCCGATGAGGGCGCCGACAATCATGGCGGCGAGGATTGCCAGGACCACTGGCCAACCCTGGTTGACCCAGAAGACGCCGACCAGCGCCGAGGCGAAGCCGCTGACGGAGCCGACGGAGAGGTCGATCTCACCCACCATCAGGATGCAGACGATACCGAGCGAGATGACCCCGACCGTCGAGCAGTCGAACAGCATGTTGACGAGGTTGCTGCTGGAGAGAAACACCGGATTGAGCGCCTGGAACACCGTCCAGATGATCGCCAGGCCGACAATGACCGGCAGGGAACCGAGATCGCCGGAGCGGATGCGATCCCAAAAGGCCTGGATCGAGCCTCCCAGACTGTCATCGTGGCGCACTCTCTCGTCACGCCGGTCGAGCAGCGCCGGCGCCGCCGGGTCATTCTGGATGGTCTTCATTATGGCCTGCCCTCCTCGTTCTCTCGGCTTTGCGCCTGGCGGCGCGACGCGCGGCGGGAGACGGAATTGTTGGCGGCGCCGGTGATGGCGCTGACCAGCTGTTCGTTGGACGCGTCGGGCGGCATGGTGCCATTGTTGCGGCCGAGACGAAGGACGACGATGCGATCGGCAACGGCGCGCACATCCTCCATATTGTGGCTGATCATGATGACGGCGAGGCCGCGTTCCCGCACGCGCTCGATGAGGTCAAGCACTTCGGCGGTCTGAGCAACGCCAAGCGCTGCTGTGGGTTCATCGAGCATGATCAGTTTCGGCTCAAGCAGCAACGATCGGGCGATCGCCACGGTCTGGCGCTGCCCTCCGGAGAGTGAGGCGACCGGCTCGCGCACACTTGGAATGCGAGCCGAAAGCTCGTTCAAGAGCTGCCAGGCGCGGATCTCCATGGCGACCTCATCGAGCTGAAACGGACTGAGTTCCTTGCCGAGAAAGATATTGGCGACGACGTCGAGATTTTCGCAAAGTGCCAAATCCTGGAATACCGTTGCAATGCCGAGCCCGAGAGCAGCACTTGGGCTCGGCAGGTTCACCGGTTTGCCCTCGAACAGGATCGTGCCCGAGCTTGGCTGGTGCACACCGGCCAGGATCTTGACCAATGTCGACTTGCCGGCGCCGTTGTCGCCAACCAGCGCCACAACCTCGCCGGCATGCACGTCGAGTTCGATATCGGTGAGCGCCGACACAGCCCCGAAGTTCTTCGATATTCCGCGCAGGCTGAGGACAGGCTGACGGTAGGGGTGAAGGGTATGGGAGGTTTCAGACATCGCCTGGCCTTTCAGGAAAGCGAAGCGGGAAGCACAGCCGGCGAACCGGTCGCGCTTCCCGTTGCGGATTACTTCGTGATGCCGAGCTTCTTGCAGCCGTCAGCATAGCGGCCGGTGCACAGCTCCTCGGCGGTGTTGATCTTCTTGTCGATGATCTCAGCCTTGAGGTTTTCGGCAGTGACGACCGCAGGGACGAAAAGTTGCGCCGGCGTGTCGTACAGCGTCATTTCGGCCTTCGGCGTTTCTCCGGCCAGGAGCTTCACGGCGACGTCGGCAGCGGCAGCGGCAACGATTTCGCTCGGCTTGGAGATCGTATTGTACTGATCCCCTGAGATGATCAGCTGTAGTGCCGCGATCGTCGCGTCATTGCCGGTCACCGGCGGCACGGGATCGACGCCCGCTGCCTTGAAAGCTGCAATTGCGCCGCCGCCGGTACCGTCATTGGCGGCGACCACGCCAACGATCTGCTTGCCGAAACGGGTGATCTGGCCGGCTGCCCATTGCTGCGCATTCGAGGGCTGCCAGTTGGGTGTGTCGAATTCGGCAAGCGTCTTATATCCGCCGCTCGCCAGCCCCTCGTGAATGCCGTCCTTGATCAGCCCGGCAGCCGCATCGGTCGGCGAACCGTTGATCTGCAGGATGCCACCGCCATCGGTCGGCACATTCTGAGCCTTGAGATGCTGAACGAGCGATTCCGCAATTGCCTTGCCGATCGCTTTGTTGTCGAAGGAGACGTAGAAATCGGCCTTGCCTTTTGGAATCGGACGGTCATAGGCAATGACCTTCACGCCCTGGCTCTGTGCGAGCTGGACGAGCGATGCGGCCGCTGCCGAATCCACCGGGTCGAGCACGATGACCTTGGCGCCTTGGGTGATCGCCGAATTGAACTGTTGCTGCTGTTTTGCGATATCGGCATCGGCGTTCTGATAAAGAACCTTGCATGACGCGCAAAGCTTCTTCATCTCCGCGACGAAACCCGGATGGTCGTGCTCCTCATAGCGGGTCGAGCCCTGGTCGGGCATGAGGAATGCAACTGTCGCATCCGAAACGGCTGCTTGCGCAAAGGCGGAAGTACCGCCCAGCAAGGACAGAACGAAGACCGCGGCGCCTGCCGACTTTGTCGAGAATTTCATCATTTCCATCTCCTCCCATTGGTAAAATTGTGTAGGTTCGCGATTGCACTGTTCTGCTCTGGCCGTTCGGCTGAATGAACGGTCGCGCCTGTCCCTGCGGTTTGACGTTTTGAGGACAAGCATCTCCGATCGCGAGCGCGCTCATCGCGCGCCCACGTTCAAGTCAGTGTCAGTTTTGGTTCCTCCTCTTTGTCCTCCCTCGGGCTGTGCCCTTTCGACTCCTCCTCTAGGCCGCCTTTGCCACGTTGATATTGTCACCCAGCAATCGCCGGAAACGAGAAGGCGTCATGCCTTTTTCCGCGAGAAACTGCCGGTTGAAGTTGGACAGATTGTTGAAGCCGACCTCGAAGCAGATATCGGTGATCGATGCATGGTCATCGCTCATCAAAATCTGGCAGGCAAGATTGATGCGCAGGCGTTTCACATACTGTACCAGCGACATGCCGGTATGGCGTCGGAAGGCGCGCGAAAAGGCGCCTGTCGACTGATCGGCAATCGCTGCGAGATCGGCTTCGTCGAAGGACTTCGTCAGATTTTCCCTGATATAGGCGAGCGCCTTGTTGATGCCGGCCGACATGTATCCCGATGGATCGGGCAGATAGCTCGGGCTGGCGAGAAGTTGGGAATCCTGCGCCCGGCTGAGCAGGCCGACGATCATCATGAACAGTTCGATGCGACGCACGCCGTGCGCCTGCTGCACCTCGTTCATCAGGGGAGCAACCTCGCGGCTGGTGTCGGCTCCGAAGAGCACGCCGCGGCGGGAGGCTTCGAGAACCGCATCGAAGGGACCGAGTTCGGCGAACACCTTCATCGTGTCGCTGATGAAATTCTCGCTAAACTGGATGAGCTGGCAGCGAAGCGGAATACTCGATCCTTTCGGGACATCGCTGATCCAGTTGTGAGGAAGGTTAGGCCCCGCCAGCACGAGATTGCCAGGCTCGAACTCGCCGATGAAATCGCCGACGAAATACCGTCCTGTCGTCGCCACGACCAGATGAAGTTCGTATTCGGGGTGAAAATGCCAGCGAACCGTATGGTAGGGATAGCCGTGCGCCTTCGTTGCGAAAGATTCGCCCGGCCTGATCTGAATGACTTCCAAGTCAGGTTCCATTGTTTCCTCCTCCGAGGACGGCTCCACGCCAGCCCGCCAAATTCCCTTTTTGGCTTTATTGTTAAGGGGAGTGTAGTGGTCTCGTTTCACGCCCGCCACCACGATTCCCAGTCAAAACCGATACTTTTTTGACAATTGACGCTGCGGAGCGGACGGAAAGACGGCAACAATCCGCATGCATATCGTCCGAGGACGCAGTTCAGGCTGCCAAGGCGGCAATGACGTTTCTGACCAGTGCAGAGGAGGACAGCCGGCTCGTGGCGCAGCTCGGGGTGCCGATCGCGCCGACACGCACGGAAACGCCGCCGCGGGCATTGGCGATCGCAAACATCGACTCGTCGGTCAGGTCATCGCCGATCGTAATCGGGCAGCGGTTCCTGAAGGGATCGGACTGGAAAAATCGCTCCAGTGCATCGCCCTTGCTCGACCGTGCCGGCCGCAATTCAAATACCCTCTTGCCGAGTTGCAATGCCCAGTTCGGTCCGGCGAGCTCGGCATAGTATTGCATGCGGTCTTCAAGCACCTTTTCATATTCGGGTGCGAGACGGTAATGGGCGGCAACGGCCGCGCCCTTGTCTTCGATCAAGACACCGGGATAGTGCTCGGCTTCCGCGGTCAGCGCATGTTTCAGTGCCTGAAACTCAGGTGTCGCCTCGACCGTCTGCATGCCGGTGGCGCTTCTGATCTCGGCACCGTGCAGGCCGGCTGTCGGAAATTCAAAGGGTTTGAACAGCTCGTCGGCATAAGAAAGTGATCGTCCGGTGACCAGCGCCAGGGCACCGCCGAGCTTGTTCGACAGGCGATGAAGTTGTCCGGGAAGCGCTTCTGGGACCTCGATCGCATCCGGTGTGGGCGCAAGATTGAGCAGCGTCCCGTCGATATCGAGAAACATCGCCCAATGGTCCGGCTCTTCCAAGACCAGTGAAAGCATTTCCTGGGTAGCGGTGTCGTCCTGCACGGTATTCTCCAAACTCTGCAATGATTGAAGCTAGGTCGCCGGCCAACAAGGACAAGGTGGCTTTTCAGACTCCGGAACATCCTGAGGCTAGTCCGCGTTGTATCTCGCCGCCCGTTCGAGCACTCGCGCCGTAGAAGGTACATTGATGGCCAAAAGCAGTTCTGATCCCCGTGATGAGGTCAACGCCCCGCTGGCACATGGCGCTTTAAATCTGCCATTGGTGACGATCGACGACTACAACAACGAACTGCGTGACAAGGATGGTTTCGTTGGCGACAACGCCAACAAGAAGACTTTCCAACAGAAGCTCGACGACTGGAGAAAGCGCATCCGCAAGGTCGGAGATGACCCGATCGGCAAGACCGCGACGGCGAAGCTTTCCAAGAAGAAGATCGATGCCTTTCTGAAAGGCGACGATATGGAGGCGGCGGCATTGGTCATGGGGGCGGTGGAGGACTTTTCCCAGGACTTTGCCGACGTGATCGGAAAGTTCCTCAAAGACAAGCGCTGGGGCAGGACGGAACGCATCGTCGTCGGCGGTGGCTTCCGGCAGAGCCGTTTTGGCGAGCTGGCGATCGCCAGGACCATGGTTCTTCTCAAGGTGGCGGGCATTGATGTCGAGGTGGTGCCGATCGTTCACCATCCCGATGAGGCCGGACTGATCGGCGCGGTTCACCTGATGCCGCCGTGGATTTTCAAAGGCCACGAGGCGATGCTCGCCGTCGACATCGGCGGGACAAATGTTCGCGCCGGCGTCGTTAAATTCGGAAAGAACGACGTACCGAATTTTAAAGATGCGAGCGTCTGGGAATCAGCCATCTGGCGCCACGCCGACGACGAGCCAAGCCGTACCGCAACCATCGAGAGATTGGCCGCGATGTTGCAGGATCTGATTGGCAAGGCTGAGAAAGCCAATCTCAAACCCGCGCCCATCATCGGGATCGCATGCCCCGGAATCATCAAAGCCGATGGCTCCATCGAACGCGGCGGACAGAACCTGCCGGGCGGAAACTGGGAGAGCGACAGCTTCAACCTTCCCGGCGCGCTGATGAAGGCCATTCCCGAGATCGGCGACGACAGCACATTCGTGATGATGCACAACGATGCCGTCGTGCAGGGATTGTCGCAGATCCCTTATATGAACGACGTGTCGAGATGGGCCGTGCTGACCATCGGTACAGGTTTGGGCAACGCGCATTTTACCAATCGCGAGGCAACGAAGGCGCGATAGGCTCACCCCCTTCCTCACGTAGCACCAAATGACAAAGGCGCGCGGATGGGCGGCGATGCGGGCTTGGCGGTGATCGGGGGCGTTATGGTAAACATGCGGTAAACAAAGAAGAATTCCGTATACGGAAGCAAACTCATCAATCAGTTCCTCTAGGAAGGATCGTGGTTTTGCGGAGCGTATAGGTGGGGGACTGGCTCGGGAGCTGAACGATACTGCGTGAACCCGCTGGCCTGCCGATCATATCGGCTGATGCCTGATTCGCCTAGCGCGCTATTGCGATCTTCGACGTGGAGGCCGCGTCGTCCCGGCATGATTACAGCTATGACCCCGTTCTGACGCCGGCACAGGACTAGGACTGTGATCGCTTGGCCATTGACAGGATCCTGACGCAACCGAAGCCCCACCCCTCTGATACCAGCTGCTCGCCGACTTAGATTGGGGCGGAGAAGACCAAGGCCGAATGTCCCCTCACCCCGATAGGCTGCGCAGCAAAGCGCTTCTGCAGGAAGACCTCCACCGCGATGAAGCACGATCAGCGGCAGTGCCGGCTCGCCCTTGCTATCAAAGATGGGCCGCCTTCCTTTCACGCCCGGCCTGTGTCTGCGAGGCTCCTTTCCAACTTGGTAAGCAGAGTGATCCGAAATCCCCATCGTGGCCGCCGGTCGCTGCATTTTTAAACCACCTGAAAGATGGAGGCCCTCCCCTTCCCGGCCCCAGGAAAAGATGGTGATAACGCTGCCTGGCGGTTATCGGCGGGTTCGAATTACGCTTATCTCTGCGGCTTCACGCAATCTATGACGAAGGATGTGTCAATGAACTTCAAGGGAATAAGCGCTCCGCTCAATGCGGGCCGTCTCGAACAAATGCTGGCCCTTGCAGCGTCACGCCGCGATGCCGAAACCCAGGACGCAAATGACAAGCCTTCCGGCAATGAACCCGTCCGCGGGCTGGAAGCCGAAAACCTGTACCGTTCGTCCGCCTACAAATGAGAAATCGAACAACCTGATCGGTCTATGCCAGGCGTCCGAAGGTGCGCTTGGATGGAGCGCTAGCGACGCTGAGTCGTATCGATTATGTGCCGCGATACTTTGAGGCTGGCTTTCATCGACCCGGAGCAGGCCGTCGTTGTCAGCTGACAATGGTGCTAAGATTCCGGAATTCCACATGATTTTTTTGCAGAATCCATTTTATAATAGATTGGCCATCCAAGAAACCGCTTGACGGAATCAGCAGACTCACGATCATTTGCGCAAAATCACTCGATTTATCAGGATTTGCGTGAATGCCGACCAAGGTCGCGATTGTTGAGAAAGCCAAGAGAGCGAGTCCAGTCTCGATCGACGAGACGATTGCGCAGGACTCGACGATGCTCGGCAGCCAGCTGCAGGTGCTGTTCGAGCGATTGTTTTCACCCAATGCCCGCAAATCGTTGCGGCGGTTCAGCAGCACCGAGGCAGCCAAGCTGCTCGGCGTCACCGACAGCTATGTTCGTCATCTCGCCGCCCAGGTCGAGAGCATCAGTCCGGAAAAGACGGCGGCTGGCCGTCGGGTATTCTCGCTCGAGGAAATCCATGCGATGCGCCAGCACCTCGGGCGCACCAAACCCTCCTATTTGCCGATGCGCCGACCGGGCGACCATCTCCAGGTGATCGCCGTGACCAATTTCAAGGGCGGCTCCGGCAAGACGACGACATCAGTCCACCTGGCGCAGTTCCTGGCTCTGCGTGGCTACCGCGTGCTCGCCGTCGACCTCGATCCGCAGGCGTCGATGTCGGCGATGCTCGGATATCAGCCCGAATTCGATGTCGGCGAAAACGAGACACTTTACGGCGCCATTAAATATGACGAGACGCGCCGCGATGTTAGCGACATCGTCCGTCAGACCTATTTCCCTGGGCTCGATCTCATTCCCGGCAATCTCGAACTGCACGAGTTCGAACACGATACGCCAAAGGCGCTTGCCGACACCAACCGCGACGACAAGGACATGTTCTTCATGCGGGTTGGTAATGCGCTGCATTCGCTGGAGCAGAACTACGACGTCGTCATCATCGATTGCCCACCGACCCTGGGCTTCCTGACGCTGTCTGCCCTCTGCGCCGCAACCTCCGTCCTGATCACCGTCCATCCGCAGATGCTCGACGTGGCGTCGATGAACCAGTTCCTAACGATGACCTCCGACCTGCTGGCCGTAGTCAAACAGGCAGGCGGCAATTTGGATTACGACTGGATGCGTTATCTCATCACCCGCTATGAGCCCAATGATGGGCCGCAGGCGCAGATCGTCGCCTTCTTGCGCAGTCTGTTCGGCGAGCGCGTGCTGACGGCGATGATGGTCAAGTCGACGGCTGTCTCGGATGCGGGACTCTCTAAGCAGACAATCTACGAGGCAGGACGCGAGACGATGCATCGTCAGACCTATGACCGCGGGGTGGAATCCGTCGACAGCGTCAATGCCGAGGTCGAGCAACTCATCCGCAGCGCATGGAGCAGGACATGAGCCCAAAGGGACGCGACATCCTGAAAAGCATGGTCGGCGCCGTCGAGCCGACACGGCCGGAGGCGCCAATCGCGCAGCCGCCGCACCGCCCATCGGGAGCGGTCAAGGCGATGAATTTGTCGCTTGGCCGGTTGGGAGAGGAAGCGGCTGCCGCCAAGGCGCTGCGTGAATCGCTGGCCTCCGGCGACAAGGTACTGGAGATCGATCCGGCTGCCGTCGAAATGTCCTTTATCCGCGACCGTATCCCGGTCGATAGGGATGCAGAGTTCGAGCGATTGAAGCAATCGATCCGGGACAGCGGCCAGCAGGTTCCGATCCTGGTACGGCCGGACCCGGTAAGGGCTGGGCACTACCAGGCCGCCTATGGCCACAGGCGCCTGCGAGCCGCGGCAGAGATCGGGGTTCCCGTCAAGGCCGTCGTGCGAAAGCTCACGGATGAAGAGCTGATCCTCGCACAGGGCCAGGAAAACGGCCCCCGAGTCGACTTGAGTTTTATCGAGCGGGCACTGTTTGCGCGCCGCCTGGATGAGCATGGATTCAGCCGCGAGATGATCGCCACGGCGCTGACAACCGACAAGCCGGAAACCTCACGGCTCCTGCAGGTGGCTCAGACCATCGACCCCGAGATTATTCTCGCCATTGGGCCGGCTCCCAAGGTTGGACGCCCGCGCTGGCTGGCGTTTGCCGAAAAATTCAGGGAGACGGGCGGGCAGAAGAAGGCCCAGGCCGCAATCGGTGCCCGCGGCTTCCTGGCGTTGGACACCAACAGCCGCTTTGATGTCATCTGGAAAGCGCTGGAGGAGAAGACCCCACCGCAGCGGGCCGAGCAGACCCTCCGGGCCCAGGGTGGCGCTCCGCTTGCTTTGGTGGCCCGCTCCGGCAAAACCTTTCGCATCACCGTCAAATCGGCGGCGTTTTCGGAATTCCTGGCTCAGCGGTTGGTAAGCCTCGCCGCCGAGTTCGAAGAGGAGAATGAGGGAAAATGAGGCAGTCAGACCGGATTGTCAGCTGACAATCCGGATAGGAGATAACGCGCAAAAGAAAAAAGCCCCCGAACGTCACCGTCACGGAAGCTTTCCTCGTAGTCTTGAACACCTCCGAGAATCGCACTTCCGAGAATCGCTGTCAAGAGTTTTTGGCGCCGTTTTGGCGAGCGGATTTCTTTTGCCTCGTTGAGGTGGAAGATATGGAAACCGGGAATGTGACGACGCCCTTCGGGCGGCGGTTAATGACGCTTGGCATGCTCACAAGCCAGGTAATGGCACGCGAGATCAAGACTGATCAGTCCGTCGACAAGTGGAGATTGTTTCGCGCGCTCTGCGAAGCAAAGCCGCTTCTCGGCATCAGCGATCGAGCGCTTGCCGTACTCAACGCTCTTTTGAGCTTTTATCCGAAGAACGAGCTGGCGCAGGAAAACGGTTTGATCGTATTCCCATCAAACATCCAGCTTTCGCTCAGAACGCACGGCATGGCCGAGCAGACCGTCCGGCGTCATCTCGCCGCGCTCGTCCAGGCAGGTCTGCTGTTGCGCAAGGACAGCCCCAACGGCAAGCGTTATGTCCGCAGGAACAGGGCAGGGGAGGTCAACGAGGCGTTCGGCTTCTCGCTTGCGCCACTGCTTGCCCGTGCTAGCGAGATCGAACAACTCGCAGCCGAAGTGATGGCCGAGCGGCTGCATGTCCAGCGTCTGCGCGAACGCATCACTCTCTGCCGTCGCGACATCGCAAAATTGATCGAAGCAGCCGTCGAGGAACAGATCCCTGGCGACTGGCAAGGCCTGTACTGCGAGTTCCGAGACCTGATCGAAGGCCTGCCCCGATCCCCGACGGCGTCGCAGCTCGAACTGTTGCTGGATGAATTGACGACTCTGCGGGCAGATGTCCTTAACCGGTTGGAAATTCGGATTGAATCAATAAAAGAGCGCGGCAATGCCAATTATATTGAGCGCCACATACAGAATTCGAATCCCGAATCTAATTCTGAACTTGAACCAGACTTCGACACGAAGCAGGGCGCGATGCCGGAGCAAGACAACGGGCGACGGGCCGCGACGTCAGAAGAGGGTAGAGCTGAGGCAGCCCATTCGAGTCGGTGCGAGAAAGAGCACAGTCTACGGACAGGCGGCCGCAATGATGGTGACCGACTGAAATCCTTCCCGCTCGGCTTGGTTCTGCAAGCCTGCCCGGAAATTCTCGCCTATGGTCCGGGCGGTATCATCCGCAACTGGCGCGATCTGATGACCGCGGCGGTCACGGTTCGCTCGATGCTCGGCGTCAGTCCGTCGGCCTACGAAGAGGCCGCCAATGTGATGGGTCCGGAAAACGCGGCAACCGTCATGGCATGCATCCTGGAGCGCGGTGGCCACATTAATTCGGCTGGTGGCTATCTTCGTGGCCTGACACGACGAAGCGAAAAGGGAGAATTCGCGATCGGCCCGATGCTGATGGCTCTTCTGCGGGCAAATGCGTCGGCCGGACGGAAATTTGGATAGGTCTTCGGCTCCGTGTGGGCGGCGGCGGTGGCTAAGCTCGGGCAAAAGTCTCTGCAGGCTGCTATGAAGAGCTCCATCCCCAAAGCCTTCGAAAGAGCTCTTTGGTTTTGCGGATCGTATGGATGAGAGGTGCCACCAATGCAAAGAGGTCCAAGCTTTGCAACGGGCGTGCAGCAGGCCCTTTTCGACAATGTCGTATCGGCTGGACCGATGCGGGCATAGACGGTGTCGGCGCGCATGATGGTAATTTCCTCGCCCTGGTCGGCGCGTTCGAAGAGGTCGGCAAAATTCTTGCGAGCCTCGCTGTTTGTGGCTGGTCTACTGCGTGGTGTCGGCCCCCGCGAAAGAATGTCGCGGCGCGGTGCCACGATCTATGGGAACGTAAGGACACCTTGAAGACCTCACTTCGATAACGAATCCTTCTCGGAAGTGAGGGAGAAATGCACAAGTCCATCCCGTGCGGCGGAAGTAATAGGCGATATCACTTCTGGTTAACGGCACGTTTGCTGTGGCATCAATGGGTTATGAGATACGGGCGGTTAGGGCGGCTTTGTCCTCCGGCAGGAATCGGCCATGGTACTGCCGGATCGTGTCTGGGGGCTGGATCGTATAGCTTGCCTGCTCGTAGAAGCCGGTCAGCTTCAAGATATGGACAAGGACGTCGCGCACATAATGCACGCCTATGCGGTAAGACGCCCCTGATGGCGGCCAGGCTGGTGTACGGGTTGGGAAATCCCTCAGGCTCGGTGCATGGGCTCTCGATGTCGCGTTCCGCGTCCTCAGCGAAAAGAACACCATAATGAATTAGGATTGGCTGTCGGCCAGACGTTTGCTGATCCGTGCGAAGGATTCCGCAGCGGGGCGCAGTTTGCCCTCCTCGACCTGCCGGTTGGTGAGCGCCAGCGTCTCCTGTGTTCTTCATATTGGCCGACGTCCTGAAGGACAGCTTTCGCTTCTCCGTGAAGCGTAATGACGACCGGCTGCGAATGATCCTTAAGTGTCCGAAGGATCGTCGGCTCATGCGCCTTGAGGTCGCTGATCGGCTTTAGCTGTTTTGACAGCTTCATTCACTTACGCCCTTTCGACCGGAAAATTGATCCTTGAGTGGTCGATTGAAAGAAGCCCTCCGCTGCCGGTGAGACCCAGTTCTGGGCAGGCGATTTCCATCTTATGTGCGGCCATCTTTTTTTCACTCAGCGTGTTCGAAAGAGAATGTCATTTCTTATAATGATGTTTGTCTACTGATTTTATAGACTAAGCTTTGCAACCAGGGATCCGATCGTGACGTCATGACCTACCTCCTCAGTCTTCTCGACAAAAGCCCGATCGAACAGGGTTTAACCGCCGCAGATGCGTTGCGGGCGACGGTCAAGATTGCTGCCCGGGCCGAGGAACTTGGTTATCACCGTTTCTGGGTCGCCGAGCATCATAACATGTCCAATCTGGCGAGCTCGGCGCCAGAGGCGCTGATAGCTTACCTTCTCGCAAAGACGTCGAAAATCCGCATCGGCTCCGGTGGCGTCATGCTGCAGCATTACAGCGCATATAAGGTTGCGGAGACCTTCAATCTTCTGGCTTCGCTTGCGCCCGGCCGCGTCGATCTCGGTGTCGGCAAGGCGCCGGGCGGCTTTCCGCTGTCGACGCGCGCTCTCCAGCTAGCCGTCGATCCATCCAGGAAGCCGGATTTTGCCAGCCAGCTTGCCGATCTCAACACCTATCTCGCCGCCGACCCGAATTATGATGGTGCGCAGGCGACCCCTTTCCCGCCGACGGCTCCCGAACGTTTCCTGCTCGGCGCCAGCGTCGAAAGCGCCGAGCTGGCCGCCGAGAAGGGTTGGGAACTTGTCTTTGCCGGTCACCTGAACGGCGATCCGGACAATTTGCGCAGGACCTTCGAGGCCTATGAGCGGGTATCCGGCGGCAAGCGTCCGATCCTGGCGCTCGCAGCCTTTGCCGCCGAAAGCGAGGACTACGCCCGCGAGCGCGTCGGCAAACTGCGCATCGTCAAGGTGTTCCTGCCGAACGGCCAGACCGTGAATGTCGGCAGCGAGGAGCAGGCGGCCGAATTCGCTCGCCAGGCCGGCGTCACCGATTACCGCACTGAGGAAAAGGTGCCGAGCGTGCTGCATGGCACGGCGAAGCAGATCCGCAAGGAGCTGGACGAGCTTCACCGCAGCTACGGGGTCAAGGAGTTCGTGCTCGACACGCCGGCGCTTTCGGTCGCCGAGCGTCTTGCCTCCATCGAACTGCTCGCCGCGGAGCGGCTTTCCCTCGTCGCCTGACCGTTTCCAAGAAGGATTGATCCCATGGCTCAGAAACACGTCACGTTCGGCATCATGCTGCAAGGTCCCGGCGGCCACATGAATGCCTGGAAACATCCAAGCGGACCGGCCGATGCCAGCGTCAATTTCGACTTCGTCGTCAAGACGGCGCGTAAGGCGGAGGCGGCCGGCATCGCCTTCGCCTTCGTTGCCGACGGGCTTTATATCAACGAGCAGTCGATCCCGCATTTCCTCAATCGGTTCGAGCCGATCGCCATCCTCTCGGCGCTTGCCGCCTCGACCTCGAAAATCGGCCTCGTTGGCACGGTCTCGACCTCCTACAGCGATCCCTTCACCATTGCCCGCCAGTTCGCCTCGATCGATCTCATCAGCGGCGGCCGGGCAGGGTGGAATGCCGTGACCTCGCCGCTAGAGGGTTCGGGGCGCAATTACAGCCGCGAACATCCCGAACACGAACTGCGCTACGAGATCGCCGAGGACTATATCGATGCGATCAAGGGTCTATGGGATTCCTGGGACGATGACGCCTTCGTGCGCAATCGCGAGACCGGCGTCTATGCCGACAAGACGAAGATGCATCGCCTCAATCACAAGGGCCGGTTCTTCCGTATCGAGGGACCGCTCAATATCGGCCGTTCCAAGCAGGGCCAGCCGGTCGTGTTCCAGGCGGGCGCCTCGGATTCCGGCATCAGGCTCGCCGGCAAGCATGCCGATGCCGTCTTCACCAATGGCGGGCCGTTCGAGGAGGCGCAGGCCTTTTATCGCCAGTTGAAGGACAGCGTCATCGCTCATGGGCGTCCGGCGGCGGAAGTCGGCATCTATCCGGGTATCGGGCCGATCGTCGGGGCGACGCAGGAAGAGGCGGAAGCCAAGTACCAGGCGATCCGCAACCTCGTCACGATAGAGGAGGCGCTGCTCTATCTCGGCCGCTTCTTCGATCATCATGATTTCAGTGTTTATCCGTTGGACGAGCCGTTCCCCGAACTCGGCGATATCGGCAGGAACAATTTCCGCGCCACCACCGACCGCATCAAACGGACGGCGCGGGAGAAGGGCTTGACGCTCCGCCAGGTCGCGCTCGATTCGGCAACGCCGCGCACCGCCTTCATCGGCACCGCCGAGCACATCGCCGACGAAATCATTCGCTGGGTGGATCAGGGCGCGGCCGACGGCTTCATTCTCGGCTTTCCCGTCATCGCCGAGGGTTTCGACGATTTCTCCAGATACGTTCTGCCGATCCTCACGGAGCGCGGTTATTTCGATCCGGTCCTGAAGGGTGAGACGCTGCGCGACCATCTCGGCCTACCCTTCCGCGAAAGCCGCTATGCGGCGGATGCGGAGCAGCTCGAACGCGGAAAGGCCGTCGGCGCCTGAAGCGCCGGCGAACCGTCATGGATATCATCGCTCAAAACCCGCGCAGCAACGATCCGGTCGAGAAGGGCATCGCTGCCTACCTCGACGAGATCATCGCGCTTCGCCACGATCTCCACCAATATCCGGAGCTTGCCTTCCAGGAGCTCAGAACCAGCAAGCTTGTGGCATCTCACCTTTCCGCCTGGGGCTACGAGGTGGCGACGGGCATTGCCGGCACCGGCGTCGTCGCCACCCTCCGGCGCGGCGACGGCAAGAAGCGGATCGGCATTCGCGCCGACATGGATGCGCTGCCGATCGAGGAGGCGACCGGGCTGGCCTATGCCAGCAGCAATCCCGGCGTCATGCACGCCTGCGGCCATGACGGACATACCGCGATCCTGCTCGCCGCCGCCCGTTATCTCTCAGAGAACGGCAATTTCAACGGCACGCTGCGGCTGATCTTCCAGCCCGCCGAGGAGATTGGCGCCGGCGCCCGCAAGATGATTTCGGAAGGTCTGTTCGAGCGTTTTCCCGTCGATGCGGTATTCGGGCTGCACAATTGGCCGGGTGTGCCGACGGGCAAATTCGGCTTCGTCGCCGGCCCGGCCATGGCTTCGGTCGACAAGGCGATCATCAAGATCATCGGCAAGGGCGGCCATGGCGCCGAACCGCACCGCACCGTCGATCCGGTGCTCGCTTCGGCCTCCTTCATCACCGCGCTGCAGAGCGTCGTCTCGCGCAATGTCGATCCGCAGGAGATGGCGGTCGTCACCGTCGGCTCGATCCATGCCGGCTCCGCCTCGAACGTCATCCCGGAAAGCGTCGAGATGCAGCTGACCATGCGGGCCTACAGCGAAATCGTCCGTCAACTGTTGCGAGAGCGCATTCCGGCCCTTGCCCATGCCCAGGCCGAAAGCTTCGGCGCCGAGGCCGATGTGAATTATCGCCTCGGCTTTCCGGCGCTGGTCAATCATGCCGGGGAAACCGAATTCGCCAGCCGGGTCGCATATGACGCTCTTGGTCCAGCGGCGATCGAGAAGGATTTCCGACCGAGAACCGCGAGCGAGGATTTCGCCTTCATGCTGCAGGCGAACCCCGGCAGCTACCTCTTCGTCGGGAATGGCGACAGCGCTCCTCTCCACAGCGCCCATTACAATTTCAACGACGCGATCATCGCGCCCGCCGCCCGCTATTGGGTGCGGCTCGCCGAAACCTTCCTCACTGATGACAACGGGTGATGAACGATATGAGCGATACGTTTCTCTATACCAGTCCTCTCGACCCGCGCGCCAAGCCGCTGATTGATGAATTGATCTACGAATATGACAGCCGCTACGGCACCTATTTCAATGCCGAAGGTGCGGCCGCCGAGCTCAACCGCTATCCCCCCGAAGCCTTTGCGCCGCCGGATGGCAATTTTCTGCTGTTGATCCGCGATGGCGAAACCATCGGCGGCGGCGCCTTCAAGCATTATGACGAACGCACGGCCGAGTTCAAACGTATCTGGACGCGCTCCGATCTGCGCCGGCAGGGCCTTGCCCGCAAGGTGCTGGTGGAGCTGGAGGCCCAGGCCGCCCGCCAGGGCTATGCCCGCATCTATCTCACGACAGGCTTTCGCCAACCCGAGGCCGTCGGCCTCTATCTGAACTATGGCTACACCGCGCTCTTCGACACGTCAGCCGATCCCGAGATCTACAAGAGCCTGCCTTTCGAAAAGGACATCACCCATCTCGCCGAGCCTGCTCTCGACGATGCCGAGCCGCGGTTGCGCGTGGCCGGCGCAAATTACTGAAAGCGGCAAAGACCGACAATCATAAAAGGGAAGCACAATGGCACTGACGACGGATTTCGCCGGCATCGACCCCGGCAGCAGGACGGCAGAATCGAAGGACTATTCCCGGTACCGGATCGTGGCGGCGCGCCATCCCGAACGGTTGGCAGGCACGGTGTTCGCCGCCTTCGTCATCATCGCCGTGCTCTATTCCACCTTCACCAATCCGCGCTGGGGTTGGAGCGTCTTTGCCGAATGGTTCTTTGCCGAGCCCGTGCTCGTCGGCCTCGGAAGGACGCTGCTCCTGACCGCGCTTGCCGCCATATCCGGTTCCATTCTCGGAACGGCGCTGGCGCTTGCCCGCGTTTCCAAGTCGCCGCTGCTTTCCGGTCTTTCCTGGGGCTATATCTGGCTGCTGCGCTCGATCCCGGTCATCGTGCTGCTGCTGATCCTGAACAATCTCGGCTATCTCTATGAGACGATCAAGATCGGCATCCCCTTCACCGATACCGTCTTCCTCGATTATCCCACCGTGCAATTGCTGACACCCTTTGCCGCCGCCTTTCTCGGCCTCACGCTCAACCAGTCGGCCTTCTTTGCGGAAATCGTGCGCGGCGGTATCCTTTCAGTCGATCATGGTCAGCTGGAAGCCGCCGCCGCACTCGGCCTGCCGCGCCGCCGCCAGGCTTTCCGCATCGTTCTGCCGCAGGCCATGCGCTCGATCCTGCCGACCGGCTTTAACGAGCTGATCGGATTGGCGAAGAGCACATCCATGGTTTATGTGCTGGCGCTGCCGGAGCTCTTCTATACCGTCCAGGTGATCTACCGCCGCAATCTCGAAGTCATTCCGCTGCTGATGGTCGCGACCGTCTGGTATCTGATCATCATGACGGTGCTGTCGGTCGCCCAGCACTATATCGAGCGCTATTTCTCAAAGGGTGCCGTGCGCAATCCGACACCGCTGCCCTTCCAGGCATTCTTCGAACGCTTCCGCCGTCCGCTGCTAGCTCTCGATACGGCGAGCGAGCGAGTGCGCAGGCCCGGCTTCGATGATGCGGCGGCCCTGCGGACGGGTGGTGCGGTGCGTATCCATGGTATTTCCAAAAGCTTTGGCTCGCTGAAGGTGCTCGATGATGTCGAGCTCAGCCTTCCCGCCGGCAGCGTGACCGCAATCCTCGGCCCGTCCGGTTCCGGCAAGTCGACGCTTCTGCGTGCCATCAACCATCTGGAGCGTGTCGATGAAGGCTTCATCTCGGTCGACGGCGATTTCGTCGGCTACAGCAGGAAGGGCGACACGCTCTACGAGCTCAAGGAAAAGGATATTCTCACCCGCCGCGCCGATATCGGCATGGTCTTCCAGAGCTTCAATCTGTTCCCGCATCTGACCGTGCTTGAAAACCTCATCGAGGCGCCGGTCCAGGTGCGCGGCGTCAGCCGCGAGGAGGCGGTGCAATTGGCGCAGGAGCTGTTGGCCCGCATCGGCCTCAGCGACAAGATCAACGCCTATCCGCGCCAGCTTTCCGGCGGCCAGCAGCAGCGCGTGGCGATCGCCCGCGCCCTGGCGCTCCGTCCCAAGGTGCTGCTCTTCGACGAGCCGACCTCGGCGCTCGATCCGGAACTCGTCGGCGAAGTGCTCGATGTCATCAAGGAGCTTGCCCGCACCGGTACGACGCTCGTCATCGTCACCCATGAAATCGGGTTTGCCCGCGAAGTCGCAGACACCGTCGTCTTCATGGACGGCGGCCGCATTCTGGAGGCCGGCCCGCCGGCCCGCATCTTCACGCAAGCGGAACATCCCCGAACACGGGAATTCCTCGCCAAGGTTCTCTAGCGCCCGATAGCGCTGGCGAAATGCCGGGCCGCGACGGGCTGCTCTGGCTGAATGACAATAACTACAACCCAAAGATGAAATGGAGAAGGGGCATGACATTTACAGATAGGGCAAGGCTGCTGATAACGGGAGCCGTCACCATTGCCGCGATCGGTTTCGGTTCCGCTCAGGCGCAGCAGAAATTCGATCTCAGCCCCGAGCAGCCGAACCGGCTGAGGGTGGAAAAGAACGAGAAGCGCATTGCCGAAGTCAAGGACTTCAAGTTCGTCGAAAACGGCGTCTTCACCGTCGGCATCAGCTCGAGCGGCAATCTGCCGCTGCACGATTATGCCTCCGATTCCAAGACCGTTATCGGTTACGACGTCGATCTGGCGCAGGCGATCGCCGACAGCCTGGGGCTGAAGCTCGAGCTCGTTTCCGTCGCCTGGGCCGATTGGCCGCTGGGGCTGACCTCGGGGAAGTTCGATGCGGTGATCTCCAACGTGACCGTCACGGAAGAGCGCAAGGAGAAATTCGACTTCTCGACCTACCGCAAGGATGAGCTCGGCTTCTACGTCAAGGCCGACAGCCCGATTGCGGCGATCAAGGAGCCGAAGGATATTGCCGGCCTGAAGGTCATCACCGATGCCGGCACCAACCAGGAGAAGATCCTGCTGGAATGGGACCGCCGGAATGTCGCCGCCGGCCTGAAGCCGATCGAGGTGCAATATTATGACGACGATGCGGTCAAGGATCTCGCCGTCCAGTCCGGCAGAGCCGATGCCGTCTTCAGCGTAAACGCGACGCAGGCCTATTCGGCCGGGATAAACGGCAAGACCAAGCTCGTCGGCACCGTCAGCGGCGGTTGGCCGATCACGGCAGAAATTGCCGTCACCACACGCAAGGGCAGTGGCCTGGCAGCGCCCTTGACCGATGTCGTCAACGATCTGATCGCCAGTGGCGCCTATCGCAAGATCCTCGATACGTGGAACCTCGGTCCCGAGGCAATCGACAAGGCTCAGACCAACCCGCCCGGCTTGCCGAAGAGCGGTTCGTAATCTTGGTCTGGTGGACCGGCGTTACAGGGTAGCGCGCCGGTCCGTTCCCACTTCTCGACGCAAACGGAGACATATTGAACGTGACGATCCATCCGACATCTCGCACTTTGCTCTTCGCAGCCCTGGTGTCAGCATTGACTGGTTTCGGTTCCGCCCACGCGGCCGAGGATTTTGACCTGAGCCCGGAACAGCCGGGCCGGCTTCATGCCGCCAGGAACGATGCGGCCATCGCTGCCATTCCTAGGGAATTCAAGTTCGTCACACCCGGCAAGTTCACCATCGCCGTCAGCCCCGGCGGCCCGCCACTTGCCACCTATGCCACGGACGCCAAGTCGGTGGTCGGGGCAGATCCCGACTATGCCTATGCCATTGCCGACAGCCTCGGCCTGACGCTGGAGATCGTGCCCGTCGCCTGGATCGACTGGCCACTCGGCCTGACCTCAGGCAAATATGACGCCGTCATCTCCAATGTCGGCGTCACCGAGCAGCGCAAGGAGAAATTCGATTTCTCCACCTACCGCCAGGGGCTGCATGGTTTCTTCGTGAAATCCGACAGTGCCGTCACCTCGATCAAGGAGCCGAAGGACGCCGCCGGCCTCAGGATCATCGTCGGCGCCGGCACCAACCAGGAGCGTATCCTGGTGAAGTGGAGCCAGGAAGATGTCGCCGCCGGCCTGAAGCCGATCGAGCTGCAATATTACGACGACGAGGCAGCAAGTCTTCTCGCGCTGCGGTCCGGCCGGGCCGATGTCATCGTCCAGCCGCATGCGCAGCTCGTCTTCATTGCCGCGCGCGACAAGAACATCAGGCGTGTCGGCACGCTGAGCGCCGGCTGGCCTGATCGCTCGGATGTTGCGATCACCACCCGCAAGGGGAGCGGGCTGGCCGACGCGCTGACTGTCGCCACCAACGGCCTGATCAAGGATGGCACATACGCAAAAATCCTCGACCACTGGCACCTGTCCGAGGAGGCCCTGCCGGCGTCGGAGACCAACCCGCCCGGCCTGCCGAAATATTGATGGGATGGCACGAGTGGGCAATATATCCATCGGCCATATCGGCTTCCTCACCCCCGGCAACTATCCCGACGACGACCCGCTGTCGGGATTGGAGCAGACGCTGCAGCAGCTGCAATATGGCGAGAATCTGGGTTTCGACAGCGCCTGGGTCCGCCAGCGGCACCTGGAGCCTGGAATCTCTTCTGCGAGCGCCTTCCTGGCGGCGGCGACGCAGCGCACCAGCCGGATCGAGCTCGGAACCGCCGTTATTCCGATCGGTTATGAAAGCCCCTATCGGCTGGCTGAAGATCTCGCCACCGTCGATATTCTGTCGCGCGGGCGGCTGAATATCGGCGTCAGCGCCGGCCGGCCGCTGCACGCAGACCTGGTCGCCCCGCTCGTCTTCGACGGCGACTGGACGGGTTACGATTTCTCGCATGATCGCGTGGCGCGTTTTGCCGACAATCTGCGCGGCACCTATCTCGGCGACGAGCAGACCTTGATCAAGACACCGTTCGGCCCGCAGCGGCCGCGGCTGCAGCCTTATGCCAAGGGCCTGATCGACCGGATCTGGTATGGCGGCGGGTCGCAGCGCTCGGCCGAATGGGCCGGCCGCAACGGCTTCAACCTGTTGACCGGCAATGTGATCACGGGGGAGGGAACGGATGATTTCTTCACCGCGCAATCGCGGCTAATCGAAACCTTTCGCGCCGCGGGCAAGCAGCGCCGCGTCGCGCTGGGCCGCGTCATCGTGCCTTTCGACAGCGCCGATGCGGCAACGCGGCGCCGATATCGAGACTATGCCGATGGCCGCCACGAGCGGACCCTTTCGCCACAGGGCGAGCGGCGCACGCTTTTCGCCCGTGATATCGTCGGCACGTCGGACGAGATTTTGGCGCAGCTTTTTGCCGATCCGATCCTGCCCGAGGTCAGCGAGCTGAGGCTGGAACTCCCTTACGAGTTCGAGCACGCGGAATATCGCCAAATTCTCCACGACTTCGTGACGACAATTGCACCGGAGCTCGGATGGAAAGCGCAATCCGGCATCCGTGCCGCTTCCTGAAAGGCGTCGCCCGTACGACGCCGGACCATCACCTCTTAGGGAATATGCATCAGTGACAAAATCGGTAGAATATTTCTTTTCGATCGGCTCGCCCTGGGCCTATATCGGCTTCGACGCCTTTGCCGAACTTGCGGCGAAGAACGATGTCGTCATCACACCCTATCTGACGACGGTGGTCGAGGAAAACGGCGGTATCTTTTCGCGCAATCGCCCGGAGATCCGGCGTGCCTACTGGACGCGGGATCTCAAGCGCTGGGCGCGCGTGCGCGGCAAGGACCTGCGGCTTGAGCATCGCCCGGATTTG
Source organism: Rhizobium sp. BK212 (assembly GCF_014197475.1). Classification (NCBI taxonomy): domain Bacteria; kingdom Pseudomonadati; phylum Pseudomonadota; class Alphaproteobacteria; order Hyphomicrobiales; family Rhizobiaceae; genus Rhizobium; species Rhizobium sp. BK212. Next base: position 126,537 of record NZ_JACIFS010000001.1, on the reverse strand, counting down.
AGCGATCCGACGCCTGCATCCCTATTCGTGATTGCCGCCTATCTCGACGGACAGGATTGGATCGGCGTTTCCCGCGCTCTGCAACATGCCTTCTGGAGCGAGGCGGAGGATATCGGCAAGCCCGATGTGCGCGAGGCGATCGTGACCTCGGCAGGTTTCGATGGCGCAGCACTTCTTCGGCGACAAGCCGACGACGATGTCCAGAACAAATGGTCGGCGGACCGCGTGCATGCCCGCGACAGCGGCGTCTTCGGCTTTCCTACCTATGTCTATGATGGCGAGATCTATTGGGGGCAGGACAATTTGTCCTTCCTCGAACGTCATCTTCACGGCGACAAGCCTTAGAGACGGATTTTTTCACATAAGTCTATAAAATAGATGGAATTTATTCCATTCTGCCGATGCCCTGCGATAAATTGGTGTGGTTGATGGGGAAATCACACGCATGCTCGACAGGACTTTGCGGGCCGCCGGGACCATTGTTCCCACGCGTTCGACGGAGTGGCCGACGGTCATTCTTGCACTCGTCATTCATGGCGGGTTTCTGGCGCTCACCTGGTGGTGCCAATCGTTGCCGCCGCTCGTGGTCATGATCGCAGGAGGTTGGCTGATTGCCTGGCACGGATCGCTTCAGCACGAAGTCATTCATGGCCACCCGACGGGAAACCAGGCGATAAACGATGCGATCGGGTCGATACCGCTGTCGCTGTGGCTGCCTTATCCGATCTATCGGGAAAGCCATCTGGAGCATCATCGCGACGAATATCTGACCGATCCGATCGAGGATCCGGAATCTTCCTATTTCACCAAGGCCGCCTGGGAGCAGCTCGGTGCGACCGGGCGGTTGCTGGCCCGGTGGAATACCACCCTGTTCGGCCGATTGACCATCGGTCCTGTGGTGATGCTGTTGAGTTTCCTTGGGCAGGAATGGCGGCTGATACGGGCGGACGAACCGGGACGGCGGCGGATATGGGCAGCGCACGGCATCGGCGTCGTCGGCGTCCTATTCTGGTCGACCGTCGTCTGCGGTATGCCGCTGTGGCTCTATCTTGCTTTCGTCTATACGGGTGCTGCGATGACGCGGCTGAGATCCTATGCCGAGCACAGATATGCTGAAAGCCATGAGGAGCGCACCGCCATCGTCGAAAACAGCCATCTCTTCGGCTTGCTGTTTCTCTACAACAATCTGCACGTTCTCCATCACCGCCGGCCGGGCATCTCATGGTATCGCCTTCCGGCGGTCTATCGCAAAAACCGCGAAACGCTTGTCCGGTTGAATGGCGGGCTTGTCTATGATGGCTATGGGGATATTGCGCGCCGGTTTTTCCTGAAGCCGCACGACGATCCCACGCATCCTCATCATTCCTAAAATTTCTACCTGAGCCGGACCGGGCAATGATGTTTGAAAAGCCGGGATTTGGGGGCTGCTCAGTCGCCCTGTCTTGCGGCTTCCTTTTGCCCCCATTTCACAGCTCTGCAATTTGTACTTTCAGCGGATGTCCAGTGTGATCAGCTACGGCTGGCGGCGATCAGGGCGTGCGCTGCATCGCGCAGCAAACCGGTGGCCTCGCCGGGTTCAAAGAGCTGCATGCTGACAAAGGCGCCGTTGATCAGAACCGCGAGTTGACCGGCGAGCCGATCGGGCGCGGCAACCGCAAGCTCCTCGGCGATGGTCTTCAGACGCCGCCGCATCTCGCGCATGTGGGCTTCGGCGACCTTGCGGGCAGGGTGATCCGCTTCGGGAAATTCGGCTGCGGTGTTGATCTGCGGACAGCCTCGGTAGTTTTCCCGCCCGACCCGTTCGCCGATCCACTCAAAATGTGCATCGAGCTCGGCCTCGGCATCGTCCGGATGCTGTTCCGTCACGCGATCCCAGGTGCTCCAGAAGTCCAGGTCTTCGCGCTTGAGGAAGGCCGCGATGAGGTCGTCCTTCGTGCCGAAATGGCGGTAGAGGCTGGTTTTGGCGACGCCGGATTTTTCGACCACAAGATCGACACCGACAGCACGCACGCCGCGCCGGTAAAAGAGTTCCGACGCCGTCTCGAGAATTCTATCCCGCACCTCGTTGCCGCCAGAGGCACGGGAGTTCGTTGCGCTTTTCGACATTCGTGTACCTCCAAGGTCGCCAGCATAACAGCAAACGGATTGACACGCTACAGACCTGTATGTTTTATTGAATACAGACAGGTCTGTAGCGCAGGAGAAAACAATGACCATCTACGAAGCCGACATCACGAAGACGTCCCAATCTATCGCGGTCTTGGGAGCGAACGGCCATACCGGTCGTTTTGTCGTCGCCGAACTGTTGCGGCGCGGTCTCAAGCCCATCGCGATTGGACGGAATGCCCAGCGGCTGGCGGCTGCGGGCTTTGCAGAGCGCGGCATCGAATGCCGCGAAGCAGCGGTCGAGGATGACGGGGAACTGGACAGGGCGCTAGCCGGCGCGGCGGCGGTCATCAACTGCGCCGGCCCGTTCATGGACACCGCCGACGCAGTGGTGCGTGCCGCATTGCGAGCGGGGATTCATTATCTCGACGTGACGGCCGAGCAACCGAGTGTGCAGGCCACGTTCGAGAGGCATGAGGTTGCGGCCCGGGAAGCGGGCATAGCCGTCATCCCGGCCATGGGTTTCTATGGCGGCTTGGCCGACCTGCTCGTGGCAGCTGTCATGGACGAGTGGGAGCACGCTGACGACATCGAAATTCGAGTTGCGCTTGACAGCTGGCTGCCGACGAGAGGCACACGCGTTACCGGAGAAAGAAACACTGCACGGCGCCTGGCCGTCAGCGGTGGGCAGCTGGAGCCGGTGCCTCAACCGCCTGCTGAAAGGGTGTCGATTTTACCGGCCCCGTTCGGCCGGCAGACTTTCGTCGAGCTTCCCTTTTCGGAAGTGCCGCTGATCGCCCGGCACGTCCGGACGAAGGAACTGCACACCTTCTTGAGCACAACCGCTCTGCGGGATGTTCGCGACTCGTCGACGCCTCCGCCGCAGGCAGTCGACGAATCTGGGCGTTCGGCGCAGCGCTTTGCAGTAGAAGTGATCGTCACGCAGGGTGACGTGCGCCGTCAGATTGTCGCACAGGGACAAGACATCTACGCCGTCACGGCTCCGATCATCTGTGAAGCGGTCCAGCGTATCCTCTCGGGACGCATCCGCGATATCGGCGCAAAGGCGCCGGCAGCCATTTTCGATGCCGCTAGCTTCCTGCAGGCGCTCGGCCCGGATCTGTCGGTCGAGATATCGGAAACTTAGTTCGGAAACGACAGACTTTCAGAAAGTCCTTCACAATGGCGTGGGGGACTTAATTCTCCTGGCGTATTCAGGGAGACTGTTCAGAGCGATCGTCCCGCTCGGGCGATGATAGCGGATGGAATTCCGTTATCTTGGCAATATTGCGCATTCCCATCGAAACCGTTCCATTCTATTGGAGGAAAAGATGGGGGAAGATTTTTTTACATTGTTTGCTCTAATTAGTTCTTTTATCTCCCGTTTCAGCGAAACGCGAAACGCCGCTATATTGATCGGAGAGAGACAATGAACCCCGCCATGAACATGATGCCGATGATGAACAACATGATGCCCGCCATGATGAACCCGATGATGGGTGGAATGATGCCGATGATGTCAGGCATGCCCATGATGAACGGCGCCATGATGCCGATGATGGCCTCCATGCCGATGATGATGATGATGGGCGCCATGAAGTGCACGATGACTGCCGAGGGCATGGTCTGCGAAATGAAGCCGATGGAAGGCATGGACAAGGACATGTTCATGGAATGCTGCAAGCGCATGATGTCGATGATGTCCGGCGGCATGCCTGTCATGATGAACTGCGGCGGCATGATAATGTGCTGCACGATGGCCGCCTGAGCCATTGGCCTCTTAGAGGAAATGACCAAGAGCCTCCGGAGACGGGGGCTCTTTTTGCGTCAGACGCGAACGTCTTCGAGATAGGTCGTCACCAGGTAGAGGATCGCTTCCGTTCCCGTCATGTTGCGGTAGATATGGGGCACGTCGGCATCGAAGATGATGGCGTCGCCTTCGCCCAGGATATGCGGCGCCTGCCTGCCGGCGATGATTTCGACGGTGCCTTGGGCAACGACCAGATTTTCCACCGTTCCATGCTGATGGGCATCGGCACTTTCGCTATGGTGCGGAGCGATCCTCAGCTCGTAGAATTCTACTTTTCGCTCGCCTTCGAAGGGGAAAAGAGCCCGTGTCCGGAAGCGCCCTTCGGACGAGGCGAGGATTTTCGATCTTGCCCGCGGCACTGTAATGATCGAGGTCTCGCCGCGTTCGGCAATCAGTGCTGCGCAGGGAATGCCGAGAGCAAGCGCGATCTTCGAGAGAATGCTGAGCGTCGGGCTGCTTTTGCCCGTTTCGATCTGGCCGAGCATGGCGCGGCTGACGCCAGCGATCTTTGCCAGCCTGTCCAGGGAATAGCCGCGGCGGGTGCGAATGCGCCGCAAATTCTGTCCTGTCTGAACGGTGATCTGCTCGGCGGCGTCTATGGTTTCGACGTCGGAGAGAAGCGCTTGATCAGACGCCATATCCGGCAATGCCCATTGCCATCACCGGGATAAAACCCCAATAGGGCACCCACATCAGAACGGGCTGCATCGCGAAAGATGCCGGCGCGAGCGCCTTTGACGCATCAGCCGCATCTTTGCAGCGCGATTGCCGGTAAGCCTGGAAATCGATGACATCAGCCGTCTGCAATGGCATGAAAAACTCCCGCTAAAATCTATAAGGAATGTATATTTTCTGCGACGGAAAGGGCAGAGCGTGTCATCCAATCGTTCCGCTGAACCGGAAATCTTATACCAATAATATCCACCCTTGCGGCAAAGCCATTTAGCCCGAGCGGTTCACCGGCGCTTTTTGCTGGTGACGGCATTGACCGCCCCCGCGGTGTTTCCATGTTCCACGACGTCTTTCCCCATTGGAGCCGATATCCCGTTTCTGCCTGCGGTCGCGAGAACCGGTGACGATCGCCCTTCAGCCTGTGCGTGCCGGGGCGAGAGCGAACGTTTTTTTCAACCAGCCGAATAAGGAGAGATGCACGTTCCTTTAATCTATCAATTTTGTAGACAATAGTTGAGGCAATCCAAAGAGAGGAAAAACCATGTCAGGTTTCAAACTCGTCGGCATTGCTGGCAGCTTCAACCGTCCTTCGAAGACATTGGCACTCGTGCGCCACGTCGCCGACCGCGCGAGCATTCGTTACGGATTTGCGAGCAAGACCTATGATCTCAATGATGTCGGTCCATCGCTGGGCAGGGCCTTGTGGCGCAAGGACCTCGACGAGCAGGCCAGACATGTCGTCGACGAGATCGTGCAGGCCGATGCCCTGATCATCGGCTCGCCGACCTACAAGGGCTCTTATCCCGGCCATTTCAAGCACCTCATCGATCTGCTCGATCCGCACGAGCTTCGTGGCAAGCCGATCATCATCACCGCGACAGGCGGCGGTGACCGGCATGCCTTGATGGTCGAGCATCAGCTTCGGCCGCTGTTCGGTTTCTTCATGGCCCATACCTTGCCGACTGCCGTTTATGCGGCCGATCGCGATTTTACCGACTATGCGGTCTCATCCGATCCGCTTTTGGCCCGCATCAACGAAGTGATCGGCGAATTGGCTGCCTTCTTCCCGGACGCAAACCCTGCACTGGCGGCGGCCGAGTAAGGGGCGCCGCCATGGTTCGATCTCAGGAGGCGAAAATGGATGATGCGGAAAGGCCGGGGCCAAGCGATCAATTGTGGAGCGTCTTCGAATTCGCCCGACGATATCGCCTCGCCAAACGCGAGGAGAACCGCCTGCTGATGCTCTACGGACCGACAGCATCGCTCCGCGATCTTCTCGCCAATGCGAGCCGTCATTCGCTGATGTCCTAGGGCAATTCCAGCAAAAGTGCACAGCGGTTTGCGTCCGGAATTGCGTGAAAACAAAAGTTCTCGCTGAAAAGTACCAGTCCCTGACAGGAGGTTCGCATGAAGCTTGATTTTCACCTCTGGCTGAAACTGACGATTGGCCGATTGCTCGAGCCGAAGGCGCCGGCTGCGCACGCGCCTGCCAATGGATTGTTCACGCGCGACGAAGAGCGCGATTGGTCCGCACGCGAATACGAGCTCCATTATTGGGGCGCCATGCCAGGCCTTTGGTATTGAGGAGAGCGGTGTGATGGCGATTGTCGTTGAGACCGAGCTGCGTCGGCACAATGCGAGAAGGGCGGGAAGCAGCGTCATGTCGCAGCTCAGGCATGCGGCCGGGATCTGCACGATCGTCAGCTCTTTCACATTCCTGTTCGCTCTGGTGATCGGGTTGATCCGATGAATGGTGCCAGATGTTTGCCCCGATGGGAAAAAGGACCGGCGCGCCGCCCGGGAGAGGATGGCGCCAGATGATCGATGTACTTATTCTTCCCGGGCTTTTCGGCTCGGGAGAAGGGCATTGGCAGCAGCATTGGCTGGAGGATCAGCCGGACAGCCGTTGCGTCGCTCAGGACGATTGGGATCATCCGAATCTGGACAGCTGGCTGTTGCGACTGGAAGGCGCGCTTGAGGAGGCCGGTGAGGCCTATCTGGTTGCCCATAGTCTCGGATGCCTGCTTGCCGCCCGGCTGGCCGGGCGAAGTGCGGCGCGCCGCGTCAAAGGAGCCCTACTCGTCGCTCCGTGCGATCTGCCGGCCACGGAAATTCTGCATCCGGGGCATATCTCGTTTGGCGCCATGCCGACGGCGCCTCTGCCCTTTCCGAGTATCGTCGTCGGCAGCATGAACGATGCCTACATGACGGTCGATCGGTTGACCCTGTTTGGCCGCCTGTGGAATGCCGAGACCAGGAATATCGGCCTTGCCGGCCATATCAATGTTTCCAGCGGCTTCGGCCGCTGGCGCAACGGCTACCGCCTGTTGCAGACCTTGAAGGCGCAGACGCGCGGTCGAAGGCATGTCGCTGCCATGCCGCCGGCTTTTGCGATGTGAGTGGAATCGGATGTCCGACATTGCCGCCGACCTCCTGCGCCTGAGCGAAGATCCGAATGCCGACCCGAGGACCAGGCGCCGGCAAACCATGGAGCGGTTGGTTCAGACGCTGCTTGCCATGGCCGATGCCGAAATCGGATCGGAAGATCCGCAGCATCGCCATTCCATTATCCATTTGACGACAATCATTCGCAATATGACCGGAAGGATCGCAGAGGCCGATGATGCAACATTTTCGGCAATCGTCAGGGAGGCCGTGATGCTGGTCCGCAGCCTGCAGCAGCGCCAGGCCGATGCGGTTACTGTGCACTGACCGATCGCGACATCCACGAGCGATGCCGCGAATTTTCGATACTCGGTGAATCTAGGATGGCCCTAACGGGCGAGCTCGGAGGTTGACGTCAACCCCCGAGCTGCACCGAATATCGCGTACGCAAGCCGATGTTTGGATGGCGCGCCATCCCGCCATTCGGTCAGAGCTTGCCTTTCCAGGGCACGAGGAACGCCTCCAGAAAGCGGATGGCGGCCGAGAAGGTGAAGGCGCAGATCGCGATGATGCCGATGCCGACGAAGACGACGTCGGTCGCCAGGAACTGTGAAGCCGACATGATCATGAAACCGATTCCGCGCGTGGAGGCGATCAATTCGGCCGCCACCAGTGTGCCCCAGCCGACACCGAGCGCAATGCGGATGCCGGTGAGAATTTCGGGCAGGGCGGAGGGCAGGACGATGTCCAGGAAGAGCTGCAGCCGGCTCGCGCCCAGCGAACGCGCGGCATTGACCCGCTCGATCGGCAGCGAACGAACGCCGGCCTGGGCCGAGAGGCAGATCGGCGCAAACATCGCCAGCACCAGCAGCGTGATCTTCGACGTCTCGCCGATGCCGAGCCAGATGATCATCAGCGGCAGGTAGGAGAGCGGCGGAAGCGGCCAGTAGAACTCGATCGGTGCGTCGAGCACGCCTTTTGCCCAGCGGTTCAGTCCCATGAGCAAGCCGAGCGGAATGCCGGCGGAAATGGCGATGAGGGCTGCGACCACGATGCGGAACAGGCTTGCAAAAATATGCTCGGACAGTGACGCGCCGGCGTAACCGTCGCGATAGACGGCGCCGATCTGTGTCAGCACCTCGTCCGGACGCGGCAGGAATAGGTGTGGAACGACGCCGAGCGCGGATACGACCCACCACAGCAGCAGTATGGCAAGCGCCGTGGCAATGCTGATGGCCACCGTCGACTTCTCACCGGCTCCGAAGCTTGCCATTTTCACCAGCTTGACCCGGCGGTCCTCACTACCAGTCGCAATCGGCGATGCCTGGACTATATCGCTCATGCGGCGCTCCTTAAATCTTCGGTGCTGTGCAGAATGGCGCGGATCTCCTCGCGCAGCTCGGCAAATTGCGGCGACGCCTTGATCGATCGGGCGTCGCCGGTTTCGGCGAAGCGGCGAACGAAATCCAGATCGAAACGCGCCACGACGCGTCCCGGTCGAGGCGACATGACCAGGACCTGCGTACCCAGGAACAGGGCCTCTTCGATCGAGTGGGTGATGAAGAAAACCTTCTTTGCCGTTTTATCCCAGATGGAAACCAGCAGTTCCTGCATCTGCTCACGCGTCAGGCTGTCGAGCGCGCCGAACGGCTCATCCATCAGCAGGATGTCGGGATTTGTCGCCAGAGCACGCGCGATGCCGACACGCTGGCGCATGCCGCCAGACAGCTCGTAGGGAAACGCGCCGGCGAATTCATCGAGGCCGACGAGCCTGAGCAACTCCCGGGCGCGCGCTTCGCGCTCCTTGCGCTTGACCCCGGCGAATTTCAAACCGAGCGCGACATTGTCGACGACGGATTTCCACGGCAGCAGCGAGTCCTTCTGAAAGACGACGCCGCGATCGGCACCCGGCCGTTCGACCGCGCGGCCGTCGAGCGTGATCCGGCCTTCCGAAAGCGGAAGGAAACCGGCAATCGCATTGAGAAGAGTTGATTTGCCGCATCCCGACGCTCCAAGCGCGACGACGAAACCCCGTTCGGGAATGTCGAAAGACACGCGATCAAGCGCGTGAACGGTCCGCCCGTCGCGGGCTGCGAAGAAAACACTGGCGTGATCGACTTTAAGCATATTCCTGCTCGCATGTTAGACGCCGGCGCGGCAAGCCGCGCCGGCGTCGGGGAGGATCAGTTGCTGACGCCGGTCAGCGCGTCGGCGGTGACGAAGGCGCCGTAATTGGCCAGCACGTCGGAGACCTTGCCCTGTTCCTTCAGGAATGATGCCGTGTCCTTGAGGATCTTGCCGGCACCCGCCTTTTCGCCGCCGCCGAGCCAGGCATCCGATGCCTGAATCTCAGGCGTCAGAAGCGTGAGGTTCTTCAGGGCCGATGCTTGCTGGTCGGCTGTGCCGCCGAGAAGCTTGGCGAGCGACTTGGCGTTGTCGCTGTCGGGACCCCAGGCGGCTTTGTCCGAGGCGAAGGATGCGTAGTATTTGTTGATGACCGACGCGAAGCCCTTCAGGAATGCCGGGTTGTCGGCGGCAAATTTCGAGGTCGCGACCCAGGCCGAGAATGTCGGCGCACCCTTGTCCGCCACGTCCTTGGAGGTGACAAGAACCTTCCCGTTCTTCTTCAGTTCGGTGAGCGCCGGATCCCAGACGAAGCCGCCGTCGATATCGCCGCGGTTATAGCTGGCGACGATTTCGGGCTGAGGGATGGCGAAGACCTGAACGTCCTTTTCGGTCAGGCCCAACGATTTGATCAGCGCCAGCAGCTGATAGTGGTCGGTGGAAACAGGCGCGGCAGCAAGCTTCTTGCCCTTCAGATCGTTCAGGCTTTCGATGCCGGAACCGTTGCGGACGACGAGAGCCTCGTCGATGCCCGAGATGGAGGCGAGGTAAAAGGCCTTGACCTCGAGCCCGCGTGATACTGCAGCCGCAAACGGGCTGGAGCCGACATAACCGACCTGAACGTCACCGGAGGCAATCGCCGCAAAGATCTCGGCGCCCGAATTAAATCTGCGGAAGTCGATGTCATACCCGGTTTCCTTGGCAAATTCGCCATTGGCGATCGCCACGGAAGACGGCAAGGCATCGGTTTGATAGCCGACCACCACCTTCTGGTCCGCCGCTTCGGCGATAACAGTCGTTGCAAGCGTGCCGACGCCGATAGCGATCGCGGCAACCAAAGTCCTGAAATTCATTTTGAGCCCCTTTGTTCAGGGCCGCACGGCCCTCGATCTCACCCGCAAAAGGGTAATGGTTGGGAACGGGCTAGCGGGAGAAATAACAAACTATATTTATAGACGATAGAGATAATTGTTTCGTGATTCTGCCGCTTGTGCGATCCGTAAGGCACGGCGAGCGATCTCGAGGCGTGAATGACGAAATGTCTCGCCGGGCGTTGCGGAGCTTCAGGGAGAATGCGTTGATATACGATGTTATCGTGGTCGGTTCCGGTTTTTCAGCGATTGCCGTGACCTGCAATCTCATCGAGCAGCTTCCCGCCTCGGCGAAGGTTGCCGTCGTCGGCGACGATCCCGGTTTCGGGCGCGGGACGGCGTACCGAACGGAGCTCTATCTCCATCGCCTCAATGTTCCCGCCGGCCGCATGAGCCTGCTGCCGCATCAACCCGACGACTTTGTCGACTGGCTGAAACGTCATGGACGCCTGATGCAGGCAGGCGATTTCGCCTCGCGCAGCGATTACGGTCTTTATGTCCGCGACACACTTGCGCGGCTGCTTCGAAAGCGGGACGGTCGTTGCCGGGTCGATTTCATCAAGGCCAAGGCGGCCGGATGCGTGGAACGTTACAGCAGCACGCTGGCCTTCCATCTCGGTAATGGCGACGAGATTGCCGGCAGGAACGTGGTGCTTTGTCTCGGTGTCGGCAATGCCAGCCTTCCGGTCGATCCGGATGGCGTCCCGCCATCGCTGCGATCACGGATCATCGAGAACCCGTGGCGGCTTTCGTGGCTAAGGCGCGTCGCATCGTCCGATGCGGTGTGCATCCTCGGATCCGGTCTGACGATGATCGATCAGGTTCTGGCGCTACGCGCCCACGGCCATAGCGGCAGGATCGATGTACTTTCGCGGCGCGGGCTCGCACCGCTCGGACATGCGAGGGAATTGCCGGCGCCATTGCCGATCGACGTCGAGGCGCTTCCGGATACGATCAGCGAGATATTGAAGAGCTTGCGGGGCAAGAGCAGGACGGTTGCCGACTGGCGAGGCGTGATGGACGGTCTGAGGCCCGCAACGCAGGCTCTCTGGCAACGGCTTTCCAGCAAGGAACGGTCGCGATTCCTCAGGCATGCGCTTCCCTGGTGGAATATCCATCGCCATCGGGTCGCGCCCGACGTGTTCGACAAGTTTGAGAAGCTGGTCTCGGACGGAATCGTTCGTTTCCACGCGGGTTTCCTGAAATCGCTCGGAGCCCAGGAGGGCAGGCTCCTTGCCAGCTACAGGGTGAGAGCAACGCCGCAGATCGCCGGGATCAATGCGGACTGGCTCGTCAACTGCACGGGAATGGAGCGCGCCGGGATCAGCCACTCACCGCTCCTGAAGGAGATGAGCCGGTTTCAATTGATCGTCCCCGATCCCCTTGGTCTCGGGATCCAGGTGAATGCCGCTTCCGAGGTGACAGCCCCGTCCGAGATCTCGCCGGCCCGACTCTTCGCAGTCGGCGCCCTGACGGCGGGACAATTCTGGGAGATCACCGCCGTTCCGGATATCCGGGTGCAAGCCAAGGCCGTAGCCGAGGAGATCGTTTCGAGAGGCTGAACCTTTCCGGGCGGCACGGCGCTTGTTGAATTGTCGGTCGCCGACAGCTACAGTATCTGGTACGCCATAATACGATTCTTGCATTCGGCTGCCGCTGGGGAATTTGAGCGTGCGAAGTCAGTCCAACACTGAGGTACAGAATGAGCGGTGCTCTGAAGGACGCCATTAGAGTCGAGCGTCCTGCAAAGACCTTGCGGGAATTGGCGCTCGACAAGGTCCGCGAGGCCATCGTCAACGGATATTTCCGTCCCGGAGATCGCCTTGTCGAGCGCGATCTCTGCGCCCAGCTCGGGGTCAGCCGAACGGTGGTGCGCGAGGTTCTGAGACATCTCGAATCGGAAGGGCTTGTCGCCAATCTGCCGAACAAGGGGCCGATCGTCGCGCAGCTCGACATCGAGGAAGCCAAACAGATCTATGAGATCCGCGGCGCGCTCGAAGGCATGGCGGCGCGGCTATGCGCCGAGCGCCGCAGCCCCGAGATCGTCGCCGCGCTGGAGGAATCCCTGAGTGGGATTCGCAACAGTTACCGCGATAACGATATGGCGGGTGTGCTGACCAACACCTCTTCCTTCTATCAAACACTGTTCACGATGGTCGACAGGCACGTTGCCTGGGGCGTCGTCAACCTCCTCACCGTGCGCATAAACCACTTGCGTTCGATGACGATCAAGACGGAGGGGCGCGGCATCGAAGGACCGGCACAGATGTCGAAGATCGTCGATGCCATCCGCCGCGGCGACGGCGAGGGGGCTTACCGGGCGGCGATGGATCACGTCGCCGCTGCGAGCGCGATCGCCGAAGCGGTACTGTCCGCCAAGAAGCCGGCCGAATAGGCGAGGCGCAGGCCGCTGCGGTATTGCGGCATATTGCGAGGGTGGCCTCATCCCTGTTCGAGGAATTGCGCGATCTTCTCCCATTCTTGCTCGATATGCCGTCGACGCAACACCCGTTTCAGCCATGACAGAAGACGAAAACGTCGCCGCGACAGCGATTGGAACATGATGGTTTGGACATCGTTCTCGCGCCAACCGGCCCATTCTCCTGCAACGGAGCAGAGGTTTGATGCAAATGCCGGGGCCACCTCGTCCTCCAGGATGGATCGGAGCTCCGCAAGGGAGTATCCGGATATGTCGAGCGCCTTGGCGATCCGGCGATAGTCCTTTGCCTGCAATTCGCTGTCGAGGAACACCTCCGACATCGCGTGCCAAACCGGCAACCTTCTCTGCACATCGAACAAGGCAATTTGCGTCAAAGTGCGGGCACCCCCTGCGAGCTTGCAAGGCGTGCGAGCAGACCGGCTTTGACGCTCTCCGACGCAAAGCTCGCTTCGATCGATGCGCCACGTTCAGGACGCATGTGGATTTCCGCTTTCGGCAATGTGCGGAAGGAGATAGATCGACGACACGGCTTTTTCCCTCTCCCGACCCGCGGTCATAATCCTTCTGGGAAACATACGCATTCACTGCGCAAGGGCGCGCATTTATCCAAAATTGCCTGTCTTCAGGCGGTAGACGGTGAAGTCCAAAAAGGCGGGGAGCACAATGCCGATGATCACGACCTGACGGATCATCCGCATGCGTTTTTCTTGTGGCGACAAGCTCATTCCCCGGGCGAGAATGATCAAAGCTCGATAGGCGCCCGCAGACAAATGCGTCAAGCCGTATCAAGGTCCCTTTGCGGAGCATGGACGTTGAGCGAGCTGCCGCACGGAACTGAATCCACATACCGGCCGGATGCAGACGGCATTCGCCATGATGACCCCGTGCAATTCACGACAATTCATACTCCGCGCTTGACACTCAACTTTGCTCAATGTGATGGTATGCCATAATAAATAATATATGAGGCGGTATCATAGGAACTGGGATGGTTGTGGCGTCCGGCTTCGTTGCGCCTGCGGGCCGCCGCGGGGCCCCTGGCGGTTCACCACAGGCTGAAAGAAGGAAAGTGCTTCCGGAGCGTCGAATGCGCACGCGTGCCGACGTCGAGATTCGGGAGCCGGCCAACATTGGCAGCAGCTGATCTGCGGCGATCGCGTTCAACGGATAAGCCTTTGTTTTTGAATGAGTATCTTGGGAGGATTGTCTAAGTCCGCGTCTTCGCGGGAACGAACTTGACACTCATATATTATGGTATACCATCATACGAAACTGAGAAATGAGGTGTTCGGTGGCCATTCAAATTCGCAAGACGGGACTGCAGATCGAGACGACGTTGATCGAGGGCGGCAAGGCCGCGGCGGTTCCGCTGAAGCTGTTTACCGCCTTCGCGGTCGTGAAGAATCCCTGGGCGGGCCGTGGCTTCGTCGATGACCTCAAGCCTGAAATCCATGCAGGCGCTCCGGTGCTCGGCGAGTTGCTGACCAAGATGATCATCGATGCGGTCGGCTCCGGTGACGCCGTCGAAGCATATGGAAAGTCCGCGGTCGTCGGCCTGGACGGCGAGATCGAACACGGATCGGCGCTCATCCATACGCTGCGCTTCGGCAATTTCTATCGCCAAGCCGTCGGCGCCAAGTCCTATCTCGCCTTCTGCAACACACGCGGTCCTGCCAACGCGCCGATCATGATCCCGCTGATGGACAAGAACGATGAGGGTCGCCGCTCGCACTACCTGACCATCCAGACGTCGATCCCCGACGCGCCTGCCGCCGACGAGATCGTCGTGGCCCTCGGTGCTTCGATAGGCGGACGCCCCCATCACCGCATCGGCGACCGCTACCAGGATCTGAAGGACCTGGGGCAGGACGTCGCCAATCCTGCGGGCGTTTGAGGGAGCGCTTTGAGATGCTGACAGCCGGATCGACCGCAGGCACCGCTGCAGCAACGAACGCCGCCGGTGCCTTGCCCCGAAAGAAGACGGCAAGCGGCACGGCCTATCACGAGGCCGGCAGTGGTGAGCCGCTGGTTCTCATTCACGGCGTCGGCATGCGGCTCGAGGCCTGGGCTCCGCAGATCGCATTTCTGTCTGCGGACCATCGCGTCATCGCCGTCGACATGCCGGGACACGGTGAGAGCGCAAAGCTGCCGGCAGGCAGTCGGCTCGAGGAATTCGTCGCCTGGTTCGGCCGCTTTCTCGACGAGATGGCGATCGACGCGGCAAATGTTGCCGGGCACTCGATGGGCGCATTGGTATCGGGAGGGGCGGCAGCGACCTTTGGCAAGCGTATCAGCCGTGTCGCATACCTCAATGGCGTCTACAGGCGCGACCCTGAAGCCAAGGCTGCCGTCTTGGCGCGGGCTGCGGCCATTCCGGTGGCGGGCGTCGACAAGGAAGGGCCTCTGGCCCGCTGGTTCGGCGATGATGCGGACAGCATCGTTGCGCGTGAATTGACACGAAAGTGGCTGAACCTCGTTGATCCCCAGGGCTATGCCGTCGCTTACGCTGCCTTTGCGGGCGGAGACGAGACCTACGCCGATGGCTGGAAGGATGTGGCCGGTCCGGCCCTGTTCCTGACGGGGTCCGATGATCCGAATTCGACACCCCTGATGGCGACGCAAATGGCAGAGCTTGCGCCGCAGGGCTACGTCCGTATCGTCGAAGGTCATCGTCACATGGTGAACCTGACCGCGCCTGATATCGTCAATTCGCTGCTCGCTGAGTGGCTGTCGTTCGGGGAGGATGAACGATGACAATCCAGACTGTCGACCCAAGGGCATTGCGAGATGCATTCGGCGCTTTTCCCACAGGCGTGACCGTCGTCACCGCCTGCGACGGGGATGGAAATCCGATCGGCTTCACGGCGAACTCCTTCACCTCGGTCTCGCTCAATCCACCTCTGCTGCTCGTCTGCCTTGCCAAGACGTCGCGCAATTTCGCCATCATGACCGGAGCGCCGCATTTTGCCATTAACGTGCTTTCGGAAACGCAGAAAGACGTGTCGAACACTTTTGCGCGCCCGGTCGAAGACAGGTTTGCGGCGGTCGAGTGGGCGAGGGGATCGGCAGGCTGCCCGATATTCTCGAATGTGGCGGCCTGGTTCGAATGCGCCATGGAACAGGTCATCGAGGCCGGCGACCACGTCATTTTGATGGGACGCATCGAAGCTTTCGACAATAGCGGCCGCAACGGTCTCGGCTATGCGCGCGGCGGTTATTTCACGCCGACGCTGGCAAGCAAGGCGGTTTCCGCGGCAAGCGAGGGCAATATCAAACTGGCCGCCGTCGTCGAGCGCCGCGGAGAGGTACTGCTGCTCGGCGAGGATGTGCTCTCCCTGCCAAGCGTCGACGCCTATGATGGCAACCCGACCGAGGCGTTGCAAACATACCTGGAGTCGCTCACCGGGCTGAAGGTCAGCATCGGCTTTCTCTATTCGGTCTATGAGGGCAAGAGCGACGGCAAGCAGCACATCGTCTATCACGCCGTTGCCGGCGAGGGCGAGCCTGCCGGCGGCAGGTTCGTAAAACCTGACGCCTTGGTTGCGGCAAAGTTCAAGACCAGTTCGACCGCCGATATCGTCAACCGTTTTGCGATGGAAAGCTCGATCGGCAATTTCGGCGTCTATTTCGGCGACGAGACCGGCGGCACCGTTCATCCCATTCCAGCCAAGGGCGCAAAATCATGAAGTTCTCCCTCTTCGTCCATATGGAACGGCTCGACGCCAGCCAGAGCCACAAAAGCCTCTATGAGGAATTCGTCGCGCTCTGCGAGATTGCCGACAAGGGCGGCATGCATGCGATCTGGACGGGCGAGCACCATGGCATGGATTTCACCATTGCGCCCAACCCGTTCGTGACCATTGCCGATCTGGCGCGCCGCACATCGCGGGCACGGCTTGGGACGGGGACGGTGATCGCCCCCTTCTGGCACCCGATCAAGCTAGCCGGCGAGGCCGCCATGGCCGACATCATCTGCGACGGAAGGCTCGATATCGGTATCGCGCGCGGCGCCTATTCCTTCGAATATGAACGTCTGCTGCCCGGTCTCGATGCCTGGGGCGCCGGCCAGCGCATGCGCGAGCTTATTCCGGCGGTCAAGGGCATATGGGCCGGCGACTACGCCCATGACGGGGAGTTCTTCAAGTTTCCCTCGACCACCTCGGCGCCGAAGCCGCTGCAGCAGCCGAACCCGCCCATCTGGGTTGCGGCGCGCGATCCGAACTCGCATGAATTTGCCGTTGCCAACGGCTGCAACGTTCAGGTGACGCCGCTCTGGCAGGGCGACGACGAGGTCCAGTCGTTGATGGAGCGCTTCAACGACGCCTGCGCCAAGAATCCCGATGTCGAGCGGCCGAAGATCATGCTGCTGCGCCATACCTATGTCGGCTCGTCAGAGGACGATGTCGCCCAGGCCGCCCATGAACTCAGCGTCTACTACAATTATTTCTTCGCCTGGTTCAAGAATGAGAAGCCGGTTACCCAGGGCCTGATTGAACGGATTCCGGACGAACAGATCAGAGCAAACGAGATGCTCTCGGATCAGGTCATGCGCACCAACAATGTGGTTGGCGACGCTGAGACCGTCATCGCCAGGCTCAAGGCGTATGAAGCGCTCGGCTATGACGAATATTCCTTCTGGATCGACACCGGCATGAGCTTCGAGCGCAAGAAGGCGTCGCTCGAACGCTTCATCACCGAGGTCATGCCGGCATTTCAGGAGTAAGACCATGCGGCGTTTCCAGCACTATATCGACGGCGAATTCTCCGATGGCGAGGCCAGCTATCCGAGCATCGATCCCGCCTCTGGCGCGGTCTGGGCTGAGATGCCCGAAGCGCGCGAAGGTGATGTCGATCTGGCTGTCAACGCGGCCGACAGGGCGCTTTACGAAGGCCCCTGGCCGAAAATGACGGCCACGCAACGCGGCAAGCTGCTTTACAGGCTGGCCGATCTGGTCGCCGCCAACGCACAGGTCCTCGCGGAGCTGGAGACGCGCGACACCGGCAAGATCATCCGCGAAACATCGGCGCAGATCGCTTATGTCGCCGAATACTACCGCTATTATGCCGGCATATCAGACAAGATCGAAGGCGCCTATCTGCCGATCGACAAGCCTGACATGGATGTCTGGCTTCGCCGTGAACCGATCGGCGTCGTTGCGATGGTCGTGCCGTGGAACAGCCAGCTTTTCCTGTCGGCGGTCAAGATCGGCCCGGCGCTGGCGGCCGGCTGCACCATGGTGGTCAAGGCCTCCGAAGACGGGCCGGCGCCGCTTCTCGAATTTGCGCGCCTCGTGCACGAGGCGGGTTTTCCCGCAGGCGTCGTCAACATCATCACCGGTTTCGGCGCCTCCTGTGGTGCGGCTCTCGGGCGGCACCCGAAGGTCGCGCATGTCGCCTTCACCGGCGGTCCTGAAACCGCCCGGCACGTCGTTCGCAACTCGGCCGAAAACCTCGCTTCCACCTCGCTTGAACTTGGCGGCAAGTCACCCTTCATCGTCTTTGCCGATGCGGATCTCGAAAGCGCCGCCAACGCCCAGGTCGCGGGCATCTTTGCGGCAACGGGGCAGAGCTGCGTTGCCGGATCGCGCCTCATCGTCGAGCGCAGCGTCAAGGACAAGTTCGTCGCCCTGCTGCGCGAGAAGGCGGAGGCGATCCGGATCGGTGCGCCGCTCGATATGGCGACCGAAGTCGGCCCGCTTGCCACCAAGCGCCAGCAGGACCATATCGGCGCGCTCGTCGCCAGGTCGATCGAAAGCGGCGCCCGCCTTGTCACGGGCGGCAGCAAGATCGACGGTGCAGGCTATTATTTCCCGCCGACGATCCTCGACTGCGACGATGTCGCCTCGCCCTCGCTGATCGAGGAATTCTTCGGGCCGGTCTTGTCCGTCGTGTCGTTCGAGACCGAGGCCGAGGCGCTGCGCCTTGCCAACGACACCCGTTATGGCCTGGCCTCCGGCGTCTTCACCCAGAATCTCACCCGGGCGCACCGACTGATGAAGGGGATCCGCGCCGGGATCGTCTGGGTCAACACCTACCGCGCCGTATCGCCGATCGCACCGTTCGGCGGTTTCGGCCTGTCGGGCCATGGCAGGGAAGGCGGCATGGCAGCAGTGCTCGACTATACCCGCACCAAGACGATCTGGCTCAGGACATCGGACGATCCGATCCCCGATCCCTTCGTGATGAGGTAGCGCCGATGTTTTACGAAATCCGGACCTATCGGCTGAAGAACGGCACGATCCCGCAATATCTCAAGGTCGTCGAGGAAGAGGGGATCGAGATCCAGAAGGGCCATCTCGGCACACTCGTCGGTTACTTCTTTTCGGAAATCGGGACGATCAACGAGATCGTCCACATCTGGGCCTTTACCAGCCTGGACGACCGGGAGGCGCGGCGCCAGAGGCTTATGGCCGATCCCCGGTGGCAGGCCTTCCTGCCCAAGATCCGCGATCTGGTCGAAGTGGCGGAAAACAAGATTATGAAGCCAGCTAACTTTTCTCTCAGGAGCGAGGCGCACTGACGGCATAGGCATACCCGTAGGACAAACCAGAACAAGGATAAGGGAACATGAAAACAACATTTGCTTTCGCGGCGGTTGCCGCATTCGTGGCTGTGTCTGCACCGGCACACGCCGACAACATGGTCTTCTCCAGCTGGGGAGGAACGACCCAGGACGCGCAGAAGGCGGCATGGGCAAGCCCGTTCACCGAGAAGACCGGCATCACCGTCGTGCAGGATGGACCGACCGACTACGGCAAGCTCAAGGCGATGGTCGAGGCCGGTGAGGTCACCTGGGACGTCGTCGACGTCGAAGGTGACTATGCCGCCCAGGCCGGCAAGAACGGCCAGCTTGAGAAGCTCGATTTCTCCGTCATCGATAAATCCAAGCTCGATCCGCGCTTCGTCACCGACTATTCTGTCGGCAGCTTCTATTATTCCTTCGTGATCGGCTGCAATGCCGATGCCGTCAGCGCCTGCCCGAAGACATGGGCCGATCTGTTCGACACCGCCAAGTTTCCGGGCAAGCGTACATTCTACAAATGGTCGGCTCCCGGTGTAATCGAAGCTGCGCTGCTTGCCGACGGCGTGCCTGCCGACAAGCTTTATCCGCTTGATCTCGATCGTGCCTTCAAGAAGCTCGATACGATCAAATCCGATATCATCTGGTGGTCGGGCGGCGCGCAGTCGCAGCAGCTTCTGGCATCCGCCGAGGCTCCCTTCGGCAGTGTCTGGAATGGCCGCATGACCGCACTTGCTGCGACCGGCATCAAGGTTGAGACGTCCTGGGAACAGAACATCACCGCTGCCGATGCGCTCGTCGTGCCGAAGGGTTCGCCGAATGTCGAAGCCGCGATGAAGTTCATTGCACTGGCGACCTCGGCCGAACCGCAGGCCGCCCTGGCGAAGGCCACCGGATATGCGCCTATCAACGTCGACTCGGCCAAACTGATGGATCCGGAGACGGCCAAGACCCTGCCGGACCAGCAGACGGCAAGCCAGGTCAATGCCGATATGAACTACTGGGCTGAGAACCGCGATGCCATCGGCGAGAAGTGGTACGCTTGGCAGGCGAAATAGCCTGGAAGATGAGATGAACGGGCACGGCGAATGTTCGCCGTGCCTCCCGCAGCGTCAGTGCCCGTTTGTCAGGCCTCGGCGCCTGTGGAAACTGACGGGTGGGAAGGACTGTCATGTCGACGTATAGCGATGCCTCCGCTGCAATAGCGCCCCTGCCAAAGGTGCGCAGGCCAACAGGTTTTAGCGGGGTCGTTCCGGCGCTCGCCTTCGTGGGGATCTTTTTCATCGCACCGGTGGCGGTGCTCCTGTTGCGAAGCGTGCTGGAACCCGTGCCGGGCCTTGGAAACTATGCGCAGCTGATCGGCTCCGCGACCTATCTCAAGATTTTCGCCAACACCTTCATCGTCTCGGGTCTGGTCACGGTGATCTCGCTGCTGATCGGCTTCCCGGTGGCCTGGGCGCTGGCCATCATGCCCGGGCGCCTGGCGTCGGTGATCTTTGCCATCCTGCTCCTGTCGATGTGGACCAACCTGCTGGCCCGCACCTATGCCTGGATGGTGCTTTTGCAGCGGACGGGCCTCATCAACAAGATGCTGATCGGAATGGGCCTGATCGACAAGCCCCTGGCACTCGTCAACAATCTGACCGGCGTCACGATCGGCATGACCTATATCATGCTGCCCTTCATCATCCTGCCGCTCTACGGCGTGATCAAGAAGATCGATCCGTCGACCCTGCAGGCGGCCGCCCTTTGCGGCGCCAACCGGTGGCAATGCCTGACCCGTGTCCTGCTGCCCCTGGCGATGCCCGGCATGGCGGCCGGCGCCCTCATGGTCTTCGTCATGTCGCTTGGTTATTTCGTCACGCCGTCGCTTCTTGGCGGCACCGCCAACATGATGCTCGCAGAACTGATCGCGCAATTCGTGCAGTCGCTGGTCAACTGGGGCATGGGCGGTGCTGCGGCGCTGGTTCTCCTCGTGGTGACCCTGTCGCTTTATGCCGTGCAACTGCGCTTCTTCGGCAACCAGAACCCGGGAGGGCGCTGACATGCTGCTCAATTTCGACCGCCTCGGCTGGTGGAAATATATCCTGCTGACGATAACGCTTCTGACCGCGGCTTTCCTGCTGCTGCCGATCGTCTTTATCGCGGCGCTCTCCTTCGGCTCCTCCCAGTGGCTGATCTTCCCGCCGCCCGGCTGGACATTTCAATGGTACGGCGAGCTCTTTGCCGATCCGCGCTGGCTGGAATCCGCTTTGACGAGCTTCAAGATCGCGGTCATCGTCACCATCCTGTCGGTGCTGCTCGGGCTTGTGACCTCCTTCGGGCTGGTGCGCGGTTCGTTCCTGTTCCGCGACGCGCTGAAAGCACTGTTCCTGACGCCGATGATCCTTCCCGTCGTGGTCCTTGCGGTTGCCCTCTATGCCTTCTTTCTGAGGATCGGCCTGGGCGGCACCTTGGCGGGCTTCGTCATTTCGCACCTCGTTCTGGCGCTGCCCTTCTCGATCCTCTCCATATCAAGTGCGCTGGAGGGCTTCGACAAGTCGATCGAGGATGCGGCGGTTCTCTGCGGCGCCTCGCCTCTGGAAGCAAAGATCAGGGTCACCCTGCCGGCGATCAGCCATGGGTTGTTTTCGGCTGCCGTCTTCTCGTTCCTGACATCCTGGGATGAGGTGGTGGTGGCGATCTTCATGTCCAGTCCGACCCTGCAGACGCTGCCGGTGAAGGTATGGGCGACGCTGCGGCAAGATCTGACGCCTGTAGTCGCCGCCGCGTCGACCCTTCTCATCCTTTTGACGATCATCTTGATGGCGCTTGTTGCCGTCGTGCGTAAGGTACTGAAACAATGAAAGAACCATTCCTTCAGATCCGCGGAATACGCAAGGAATACGGCCCTGTCGTCGCCGTGCACGACGTCAATCTCGACGTCCGGCGCGGGGAGTTCCTGACCTTTCTCGGACCGTCCGGATCCGGCAAGAGCACGACCCTCTACATCCTGGCCGGCTTTGAAAATCCGACGAAAGGCGACATCACGCTGGAGGGCAAGACCCTGCTGGCCACGCCGTCGCACAAGCGCAACATCGGCATGGTGTTCCAGCGCTACACCCTGTTTCCGCATCTGACGGTGGGGGAAAACATCGCCTTCCCGCTGAAGGTCCGGCGCAAGTCCAAGGCCGAGGTCGACAGCAAGGTGAAGGAGATGCTGCGCCTCGTTCGGCTCGAAGGCTTCGAGGATCGGAAGCCCGCGCAAATGTCCGGCGGCCAGCAACAGCGCGTCGCCCTTGCCAGGGCCCTCGCCTATGATCCGCCGGTGCTTCTGATGGACGAGCCGCTATCGGCGCTCGACAAGAAGCTGCGCGAGGAAATCCAGCATGAGATCCGCCGGATCCACCAGCAGACCGAAGTGACGATCCTCTATGTCACGCACGACCAGGAGGAGGCGCTGCGGCTCTCCGACCGCATCGCCGTCTTTTCCAAGGGCGTCATCGACCAGATCGGGACCGGCCCCGAACTCTATGCCAATCCCAAGACCCGCTTCGTTGCCGAATTCATCGGCGACAGCGACTTCATTTCGTGCGACCTGGTGTCATCTTCCGACGGACAAGCCACCATTACCCTGGGCGGCGGGACCATCTTCAATCAAATTCCGGTGCATGGAAAAGGGACCTCCGGTGCAAGGGCAGCCCTGATGCTGAGGCCCGAGCGCATTCGATTGTCGCGCGCCCGGGCGGCCGGCGCGGGTCTTGCCGCGACGGTCAGCGACATTACCTTTCTCGGCAACAATATCCACGTCTCGACCAAAACGGCGGCAGGCGAGGCGCTTTCGGTCCGCTTGCCGTTCGGTCATGAGGCTATTGCCGGGCTCAGCCGTGGAGATATAGTCCATCTGGATTTCGATCCCGGCGCCGCTCACGTATTCTGTTGAAAGTTGTCCTATGAAGCTCAATGATCCCTCGCTGTTCCGCCAGGCATGCCCCATCGCCGATCGCTGGATCGAAGCCGAAGGCCGCAAGGCGGCGACGGTCCGCAATCCGGCGACGCGCGAGCCGCTGGGGGTGGTCCCAGACCTTGGTGCGGCGGAAACGGAAGACGCGATCCGCGCCGCCGTCATTGCCCAGAAGCTTTGGGCGAAGAAGACCGCCGGGGAGCGCGCCAACGTTCTCAAGGCATGGCACCGCCTGATGATCGAAAACCGCGACGATCTGGCGATGATCCTGACGCTGGAGCAGGGAAAACCCCTTGCCGAGGCCAAGGGCGAAATCACCTATGGTGCGAGCTTCATCGAATGGTTCGCCGAAGAGGCACGGCGAATCAACGGCGAGACCATCCCAGGGCATCAGCCGGACAAGCGGATCCTGGTGCTGCGCCAGCCCGCGGGCGTGGTGGCGGCGATCACGCCCTGGAATTTTCCGAACGCGATGATCACCCGCAAGATCGGTCCCGCGCTTGCCGCCGGCTGTGCCGTCGTCCTCAAGCCGGCGCTGCAGACGCCATTCTCCGCCATTGCAATCGCGGTTCTTGCGGAGCGTGCCGGCCTGCCGCCGGGGCTGCTCAACATCGTGACCGGTGACGCAGCCGCCATTGGCGGTGCGCTGACATCAAGCCGTGACATCAGAGTGCTGACATTCACCGGCTCCACCCGGACGGGCGAACTGCTTTACCGGCAATGCGCGCCGACGATCAAAAAGCTCGGCCTCGAGCTTGGCGGCAATGCCCCCTTCATCGTCTTCGACGATGCCGATCTCGACGCTGCCGTCGAAGGCGCGCTCATCGCCAAGTTCCGCAACAACGGCCAGACATGTGTCTGCGCCAATCGGCTTTATGTCCAGGACGGCGTCTATGAGGCTTTTGCCGCCAAGCTTGCCAAGGCGGTTTCGGGCTTGAAGGTCGGCAATGGTCTGGAGCGCGACGTCGTGCTCGGCCCGCTGATCGACGACAATGCCGTTGCCAAGGTCGAAAGCCATATCAGCGACGCCGTTGCAAAGGGTGCCGGGATCGTCTTAGGCGGCAAGCGCCACGCGCTCGGCGGCCATTTCTTCGAGCCGACGATCCTGCGCGATGTCGCTGCCGGCATGCAGGTCGCCCGCGAGGAAACCTTCGGGCCGCTTGCCCCGCTGTTTCGTTTCCGCGACGAAGAGGACGTCATCGAACAGGCAAATGACACCGAGTTCGGACTGGCCTCCTATTTTTACGCGCGCGATCTGTCGCGGGTATTTCGCGTAGCCGAAGCGCTCGAATATGGCATGGTCGGCGTCAATACCGGTCTCGTCTCCACCGCCGAAGCGCCGTTCGGCGGCGTGAAGATGTCGGGCCTCGGCCGCGAAGGGTCAAGGCACGGGTTGGACGAATATACCGAGCTTAAATACGTATGCCTCGGTGGCATTGCCTAAATTGGCCGGGACCAGAATGCCTGTCGTCAGCATCGACTGTATGTCACATCGGAGCCGCTTGCGGATGTGACGGCTGGGTCGAGGCACGGACTGTCAATTGCCAGTCGCTGCGATAATGCCGATCTCCACGGCGAATTCCGGCCCGGCGAGCCTCGCTTCCACCGTCGCGCGCGCCGGCGCATCACCTGGGGGCATCCAGGCGTCCCAGACGATGTTCATCTCTTCGAACTCGGAGATATCAGCAAGCCAGATGGTTGCGCTGAGGATCCGCGTCGGATTGCTGCCCACGCTTTCTAGAAGCCGCGTGATCCGCGCCAGGATGTTGGTGGTCTGCTCGCGGACGGACGTGCCTGGTGCGTCGATGGCGACCTGGCCTGCGAGGAAGACGAAGCCGCCATAGGTCACGGCCTGGCTCATCCGCTTTCCGGTTTCGTAGCGTTCGATCTGCATGTCCAACCCCCTTGAATTAATCTCTATGCGCAGTCTTCTGTCGTTTGGCGCGGCGCTGCAGCCATTGGATCGTAACGAGGAATAGTGTCGAAAACACAATGAGGAGCGTGGCGACGGCGGCGATCGTCGGGCTCAGCGTTTCCCGTACGCCGCTCCACATCTGGCGCGGCAGCGTGCGTTCTTCGGAACCGGCGATGAAGAGTGCAATCACCACTTCGTCGAACGACGTGACGAAGGCGAAGAGGGCGCCGGACGCCACCCTCGGCGCAATGATGGGCAGCATGATGCGCAAGGTCGCTTCAACCGGGGCGGCGCCGAGGCTGGATGCCGCCCGCATCAGATTGTGATCGAAGCTTGCGAGTGTCGCGGTCACGGTGATCACCACGAAGGGTGCACCGATCGCCGTATGCGCCAGCACCAACCCGGTCAGGCTGTTGAGCAACCGACGGCGGCGAAGGCATAATAGATGCCGACGCCGAAACGATGACCGGCACGATCATCGGTGAAATCAGAATGGCGGTCAGCGTTGCCCGCGCCGGGCAGGATGGCCGGCTGAGGCCGATGGTGGCAAGCGTGCCGAGGAAGGTCGACAGAAGCATGGCTTGGCGGCGAGACCTTTGTTTCTTTCGACAAGTAGGCGTCGCCTGACACTCCACAGACTTTTCAGTGCGATGTTGGCCGGGGCCTTTTCGTCTGGTGCGGAATTGGATCGGGCAGCGCGCCTCAGAATCGATGCTCCGCTCCCTCGACTGGATTTGCCCAGACCGTCATGCCCGGCGTAAACGGCGTCTCGCCTTCGGCGCGCACGACCATCTCGCCGAGTTCGGGGACCTCGAGGTAGAGGATCGCGTCGGCGCCGAGCCGCTCCAAATGCCGGATCCTGCCCTGCCATTGTCCGGCGCCTTCGGACAGCCTGATATGTTCGGGACGGATGCCGTAGGTCGTGCAGTTCAATCGCCGTGCCGTCTCGCCGCCGTATAGGTTCATCTTCGGGCTGCCGATGAAGCCGGCGACGAAGGGTGTCGCGGGGTTACGGTAGAGCTCCATCGGACTGCCGATCTGTTCGACCACCCCGCCATTCAGGACGACGATCTTGTCTGCCATCGTCATGGCTTCGACCTGGTCGTGGGTGACATAGATCATCGTCGATTTCAGCCGGGCGTGCAGATCTGATATTTCGAGGCGCATCTGGGCTCGGAGCGAAGCGTCGAGATTGGAGAGCGGCTCGTCGAACAGGAAGACCTTGGGATCGCGGATGATTGCCCGGCCGATGGCGACGCGCTGCCTCTGGCCGCCGGAGAGGGCTTTCGGTTTTCTCTCCAAGAGCTGGGTGAGTTGCAGCGTTTCCGCCGTCGCCGCGACCTTGGCGGCGATTTCCGCCTTCGGGCGGCGGGCGAGTGAAAGGCCGAAGCCGATATTTTCGGCGACGGTCATATGCGGGTAGAGCGCGTAGCTCTGGAACACCATGGCAATGCCGCGCTCGGAGGGCTCGGCATAGGTGACGTCCTTGCCGCCGATGGTCAGCGTGCCTGAGGTCGTGTCTTCCAGGCCGGCGATGATGCGCAGCAGCGTTGACTTCCCGCATCCTGACGGACCGACGAACACCACGAACTCCCCGGAGGCAACCTCGAGATCGACCCCTTTGATGACTTCGAGGGCGCCGAAGCTCTTGCGAACCTGTTTCAGAGTGAGCTCAGCCATTTGCTACCCCTTTACGCCGCCGGCCGTCATACCCGCGACGATCTGCCGGTTGAAGAAGATGAAGACGATCAGCGGCGGGATCGTCACGAGGAGGATGTTCATGAAGAGCAGGTTGTACTGGCTCGTATACATGCTCTGGAAATTATAGAGCGTCAGCTGCACCGTGACGTTCTCCTTGCCGGGAAGGTAGTAGAGCGGATTGGTGAAATCGTTGAAGATCGCGATTGACTGCACGACGACATTGGTCACGGTCACCGGTTTCAGCAGCGGCAGGACCACTCTGAAAAAAATCTGCCGGGGTTTGGCGCCGTCGATCAGCGCCGCCTCATCGAGATCGCGCGGTATGGTCGAGATGAATGACCGATAAAGCAAAATCGAAAAGGAGAGATTATAGGCGACCTGGATCAGGATCATCCCGGTCATGGTCTTGAACAGGCCGATATCCTGCAACAGGCCGATGGTGGGCACGACCGCCGGCGGCATCATCAGGCCCATGAAGAGGGCAATGGAGGCCACCCTGTTCCAGACGGTCTTGCGGCGCTGCATGACATATCCGACCATCGCCGACAGCAGGATCAGGATGGTGACCGAGACGACCGTGATCAGGGTGGAGTTGAAATAGGCAAGCGCAAGCTGATAGTCGCGGGCCTTGAAGACGGCCACCAGATTATCCCAGAACAGCCAATGCTCGGGCAATTCGAAATCGAGCCGGGACGCTTCGGATTTCGATTTGACCGCCTGGAGAGCGACGAAGACGAACGGCATGACGAAGATGATCGCCGCCACCGCAAGGGCTATCGCGCCGGTCACATAAGGGCGGACGTTTCTCATTCCCCGACCTCGCGCCGGTTGAACCACAGGGTGAAGGGCAGGATGATTGCCGCGATCAGCGCAAACAGGATGACGTTTCCGGCCGTCGACAGGCCATAGAAACCCGCCTGGTATTGCTTGTAGATGACCGAGGCGATCACGTCGGAGGAGAAACCGGGCCCGCCGCGGGTCATGGCCCAGATCAGATCGAAGGAACGGAGCCCGCCGATCAGCGACAATGTCACGACGATGACGGTGGCCGGACGCACGAGCGGCAGAGTGATCCGGGAAAATTGCTGGAGACGCGTGGCGCCGTCAATTCTCGCCGCCTCGTAATAATCGGGGCTGATTGCGGCAAGACCGGCGATGAAGATCAGGGTGGCGAGGCCGACACCCTTCCAGACATCGACCAGAGCCACCGAAAAAAGCGCGAGCGCCGGATTGGTGAGCCATCCAGGTCCCGGAATGCCGAGCGTCTCGAGCGTGACATTGATGATGCCCTTGGTCGGATGCATCATCACCGTGAAGGTGATGCCAATGCCGATCGTCGAGACCAGGACGGGGAAGAAGACCAGCGTGCGCAGGAAACCGCGGGCGAAGATATTGCTGGTTAGCAGCACGCCCAGCAGCAGTCCGCAGACCGTCTTCAGGCCGGAGGTCGTCACGGCGTAGATCAGCGTGTTGACGAGCCCTTTGACCAGGAATGGTTCGGAAAAGAACTGCTGAAAGTTTTCAAGCCCGATGAATTCGGCCGTCGAAAGATCCCAGCGCGTCAGGCTGAACCAGAGAGACGATATCGTCGGAAACAGAAACAGCACGCCGTAGATGATGGCGGCGGGAATGAAAAACCAGAGCGGGTAGGGCGACTTGCGCGAGCGGCGGCGTGTCTCGGTCATCTCAATCTCTTCGATCGGGTGGAGCCTCGCTCCGTCAGGAGCGAGGATAACTGGCCCGAAAGACCGCTACCAGTTGGGCAGGCCGAGCTGCTTGGCCTGCTTGCGGACATCGTCGTCGTAGAGTTTCGTTGCCTCGGCGGGCTGGCGAATGCCGGAGCCGACCTCGACGGTGATCTGCTCGAGAGCCGGTCCCTTGATCGGCGAAACGAATTCCAGCGCCGGCGTCGTCTTGTCCTTGGCCTCGAAATAGGGGAGCATGTCCTTGATCGCAGGCGGTACGCTAGCTGGCAGGTCGCAGCCGTCGATCAGGGAAGGCCCCTGAACGGCGTTGGTTTCCACCATGATCTTGCAGGCCTCGACGCTTCCCGCGAAATCGACGAATTTCCGTGCTTCCTCGGCGTGCTGGCTGGTCACCGGAATGTAAAGGGCTGGCGGCATCCAGACCGTCAAGCCGTTGGTCGCAGCGTCGTCGCTCGGCTGCGCGAAAAAGCCGACATCGTTGAGGTTGTCCGGATAATTCTGTTTGAGGGCGCCGACCGCGAAGCTCAGCATCGGATAATGCGCCGCCTCGCCGGTTGCGACCATTCTCAGGCCATCGTCGTAGCTTGCCGCGCCAAAATCTTCGTTCATCAGACCGGCGTCGTGAACGTCCTTCAGACGTTCGAAGCCCTTCAGGGCCGCAGGCGTCTCGGCGTATTTTGCCTTGTTGGCGGTATAGTCTGCGGCGAAGTTCGGCACGGCCGCATGCAGGTTGTAATAGTCAGCCAGAACGAACAGCTGCGAGGTCCAGGTGTCGCGATAGGTCTGCGCCACGGCGACCTTTCCGGCAGCTTTGACCTTCGCGTTGTTCGCCATGAAGTCGGCCCATGTCTTCGGGACGGAGAGGCCGAGGTCCTGGTAGATTTTCCTGTTGTAGAGGATCCCGCCTGCCATCGCCGTGCCGAAGGGAACGCCATAGAGCTTGCCATCGGCACGCACGACCGCTTTGAAACTTTCGTCGACCTTCGCTTGCGACGACAGGCCGCTCAGATCGACAAGCGTCTGCGTCGGTTTCAGCGCCTGTAAGAGCGAACCGGAATTGTAGAGAAACACATCGGACATCTCGCCGGTCGCCAGCCGCGTCTTGATGATGTTGTCGCCTTCGCCGCCACCGGCCCGCGGCTCGATTTCGATCGTCACGTCGGGTGCCTTTGCCTGATAGGCGGCAACCAGTGCCTCGGCCGCCGCGACTGTGTCCGGGTTATTGTCGATCAGGAATGACAGCGTGACTTCCGCATGCGACGGACCGGCCGCGACCAATGCCAAAAGCGCGGACGTGCCGGCAAGAATGAGCTTTATCCGATGTGTCATGACGTTCCTCCTCTGAACGGTGTGACGTGTATGCTCCTCAAGATTCGGGTAGGGAAAAGACCAGTCTGTGTGTTCCGGCGGGAAGAACGGCTTCCTCGGCCACAGGCGCTCCATTGAGCGACGGGTTTTGATGTCGCTTTCCGGGCCGGAAACGACCGATGCAGCCTTCCGGAAGCGTCAGCACATAGGTGACTTCGTTGCCGTCGCACTGCCAGCCAACCTCGATGCGCCCTTGGCTCACGTCATGATGGGCTGAAACCGGCGAAAGGGACGGAATCGGTGCGGGATCGACGATCACCTCGGCGAATCCCGGTGCGCGCGGGCTCGGCGAAATCCCGGCGACGCTTTCGAACAGCCATTGGCAGACGGCGCCATAGGCATAGTGGTTGTAGCTGTTCATGTCGGGTTCGTAGATGGTGCCGTCGGGCGCCATGGAATCCCAGCGCTCCCAGATCGTCGTCGCTCCCTTCGAGACCTGATAGAGCCAGCCCGGTACATCTTCCTGCAGGAAGACCTTTTCGGCCAGATCGTCCATCCCAAGCTTCGTCAGCGCCGGCAGCAGGGCAGGCGTGCCGATGAAGCCGGTGCCGATCTTGTAGTCGGCATCGATGATCACCTGCCGGAAATGCTGCTGCGCGGCTTGCTTGTGCTCGGCCGGTATCAACTCGTGGAGGAAGGCGAGCGCATAGGACGTCTGGTCGTTATGCGCGAGCCGTCCCGATGGCGTGATGAATTCGTTGGTGAATGCCCGCCGGATCTCGTCGGCGCGGCTTTTCATTCGCTCTTCAAGCGCATGCTCGCCGAGCGTGGCTGCGATCCTTGCCAGAAGGTCGGTCGAGATGAAGTGGTAGAGCGTCGCCGCGCAATCGTCGGCGATCGTCGGGCGAGGCTTCCGGTTGTCGCCGACCGGCTGCAGCCAGTCGCCGAAGGTGAAGCCGCGGGCACCCCAATGCGACGGCGGGCGCACCAGCGGACCGTCCGAGATCGACCAGACGAAATCGACCCAACGCACCA
This sequence comes from Rhizobium sp. BK212, assembly GCF_014197475.1. Lineage (NCBI taxonomy): Bacteria > Pseudomonadati > Pseudomonadota > Alphaproteobacteria > Hyphomicrobiales > Rhizobiaceae > Rhizobium > Rhizobium sp. BK212. The sequence goes on along the minus strand of NZ_JACIFS010000001.1, from coordinate 95,781 downwards.
TCGAATCCAGGCATTCCGCCAGGACTGCCCGGTCGCCGTAATGGGTATAGAGTACCCAGGGGATGACGACAATCGCGTCGCCCCAGCCGGTCGAGCCGGCATAGCCCGGGAAATCGGCCGGATGCAGACGTGTCGGATCCGGCGAAAAGTGTGAGACGGCGCCGTCCTCGCGCTGGTCGGCCATCACGTCGCGCAGATATTTCCTCAGGAAGGATTGGCTGTCGCTCAGCCAGCAAGCGGTTGCGGCAAATACCTGGGCGTCGCCCGTCCAGCCCAAACGTTCGTCGCGCTGCGGGCAATCGGTGGGTACTTCGACGAAATTGGCGCGCTGCGACCAGATGGTATTCTCGACGAGGCGATTGACCAGCGCATTGCCCGACGTGAAACCGCCGGCCGGATCGGGGACCGACGAGATCGGGACGGATGCGATCGACAGGATCTTTGCGACGCCTGTGATGGTCACCCGGGCATAACGGAAACCATGGAAGGTGAAATGCGGCGCGTAGGTTTCGTCGCCGTCGCCACGTAGCGTGTAGACGGTATGGGCGGCCGCCGTGCGATAGTTGCGATTGTCGAAATGACGGTCGGGGCCGAGAACCTCCGAATGCTCCACCCGAATTTCGGCACCGGCGGTTCCGCGGACCGTATATCTGGCATAGCCGCCGACATTCTGGCCGAAATCGTAGACGGTCCTGCCGTTATCGTCGGTCCAGCTGTCAACCGGGGTGAGTGGCCGCAACTCGCGCACTGCAGCCGTTTCATGCGCGACAAGCAGCGCCCTGTCGAAGTCCAGCTTCTCGGTGCCATGGGTCTCGGCGTAATTTTCCTGGCGGGCATCATAGATTTCGCCGAAGTAGATCCCGGACTTCAGGATCGGCAGAAGACCGCTTCGCCATGTGGTGTCGGTGGAAAGAAGGTTGCCATCCGGTCCGAGCAGATCGGCGATGGCGCCGATCCTGTTGCCCCAGCAATTCGGGATCGCCTGGGCGCCCCACATCAAAGGCGACCGATACCATCCGTCGGCAAGCCAGATTTCGATGCGGTTCTGGCCCGGCTTGAGCAGATTCGAGACATCATATCGCTGATAGGCAAGGCGATCGTCGTAGTTGGTCCAGCCGGGTGTCAACAGGTCGTCGCCGACGCGAACGCCGTTGATGAAGCAGCGGTAGAGGCCAAGTGCGGAGATAAAGAGCTCGACGGGAAGCTTGGCGCCATCATGTTCAAAAGTCTTGGAGACGAAGCTTGCGGCCGTTCCCTGACCGCTATCCGATAGTGGCGCGATCATATCCCCGGACCAGGCACGCAAAACGAGGTTGCCGCTGATGGCTGCCGGCTGAAAGTTCATCAAGTCCTCCCGACGAGTTGTAGAACGTTCTCCATATAACGTTCTACATTTTCTTCGGAAGCGCAATAGAATTTTCGTTGCCAGTCTGTCATGGTGGTTCTGCGGGCGATGTTGGCGGCCCGCAGCCGCAAGTCAGAGATTTCATGTCAGTCGAAGAAAAACAAAAGCCGCAACGAAACGATCGCGTGACGATCCGGACCGTAGCAGCTCATGCAGGCGTATCGGTCGCAGCGGTTTCCAAGGTGATGCGAAATGCCTACGGCGTCAGTGACGCACTGCGCGCAAGGGTGATGGATGCCATCGAGGCCCTCGCATATCGCCCCTCGCGGGCGGCGCGCGGGCTGCGCGGCCGGAGTTTCACCATCGGTGTGCTCCTGATCGACATCCGCAATCCCTTTCTTCCGGAGGTGATTGCCGGCGTCAACGGGGTGCTGGCGCCCTCGCACTATCAGGCGATGATCGGCGTCAGCGATGCGCGTGTGCAACTGGAAACGTCGTTGATCGAGTCGATGATCGACTACAAGATGGATGGCCTTATCCTCGTTGCGCCGCGGTTGCCCTCGGAGATCCTCGCTAAATTCGCAGTCCAGATACCGATCGTCGCGGTCGGTTACCACGATGCCAGCGCCACGGCTTTCGATACCGTCAATGCAGACGATCAGCGCGGTGCGGAGATCGCCGTGGAAGCGCTTCTGGCCTGCGGCTATCGCGACGTCGAAATGCTGAGCCTTGGCGAGCGCCAAGGGCACGCGGTCTCCGTCGTGCGCCAGCGTGAGATCGGGTTCCGCCGGGCCATGCAGCGTGGCGGGCTCGGCTCCTCGCCAGCGATCGGCAAAATTCCCATTGCTTCGCCAAAGCGGGAAGAGGCGATGCGAAAATTCCTATCGCGGAAAGACAGGCCGCGCGCCGTATTCTGCTGGAGCGATCTCGACGCGATCACCCTTCTGAGCCTGGCGATGGAATTGGGTGTGCGCGTGCCCGAAGATCTCGCCGTCATCGGATACGACAACTCGTCTACGGCAGCCCTCGGTCTCGTCAACCTCGCAAGCATCGACCAGTCGGGCAGGGAACTCGGTCAGATCGCAACGCGAACCCTCATTTCCAGAATAGAAGGCCGCACAGCTGCCGAGCATATTTTCCAGATACCGTCGCTCGTCAGCCGAAACAGCCTGATCCGTTCCGGAAACTCCAAGAACACGAGATAGGAACGAAAGCCAGAAGGTCTGCCGCGGCCGGGCGACAACGGGCTCTCGCCCGAAAAGTAGCGAGAATGGAAAGACCGGCAACCGCTTGTCGGCGTTTGCCGGCCCCGTTGTCTCAGGCAGCCTGGCGGATCTTCGAGGGGCGCGTGGCCGCGGCCTTCTCCACCATCGCAGTAACTTCAGCGCGGCGGGCGCCAGAAAGCGGCAGGCGCGGCAGGCGGACACGCTCGGAGCCGCGGCCCATGATCTGCTCGGCGAGTTTGATCGACTGCACGAGATCATGTTCGGCATCGAGATGCAGGAGCGGCATGAACCAGCGATAGATCTTGCGGGCTTCTTCCCAGTCGCCGCGTTCGGCGGCAGCCACCAGCTGCACGGATTCCTCCGGGAAGGCGCTGGTGAGGCCGGAGACCCAGCCCTTGGCGCCGAGCATCAGGCCTTCGAGCGCAACGTCGTCGAGGCCGGCGAAGATGTCGAAACGATCGCCGAATTCATTGATGAGATCGGTGAAACGGCGCGGATCCGGCGCGCTTTCCTTGACCGCCTTGATATTCGGCACCTCGGCAAGCACCTTCAGCACATCGGCGCCGATATTGACGCGGTAGGCCGGCGGGTTGTTGTAGAGCATGATCGGCAGCGAGGTCGCCTCGGCGACGGTGCGGAAATGCGCGATCAGCTCTTCCGGCTTCGGCACATAGACCATGGCCGGCAGCAGCATCAGGCCATCGGCGCCGAGTTTTTCGGCGTCGCGGGCATAGGCGACGGCACGGCGCGTGTCGAATTCGGAGACGCCTGTCACAACGGGAACGCGGCCGTTGACGACCTCGACGGCGGCCTTCAGGATCGTGCGCTTCTCCTCGGGATCGAGCGAATTGTTCTCGCCGCAGGTGCCCATGACGATCAGCCCGTTGACGCCGTCGTTCACCAGCGCGTCCTGGACGCGTTGGGTCGCAGCCAGATCCACGGAAAGATCTTCGTTGAATTGTGTCGTTACGGCGGGAAATACGCCCTTCCATCCTGTTGTCATCGATCGACCTCCTTGAATTTGATCGCGTTATATACAAACTGTCGACAAGATTCAATCCGGCACGATCCTGAAATTTGCAGGCGGAAGACTGCCGTTGCGGGAATCGGCCGAAACGCAATACAAGGCTCTCATGACAGCGGAGGCGCGGATGCAGAACGAGGCGGAGAATGTGCGGGTGCGCGGTTCCGGCACGCAGAGCGTCTATATCACGCTGCGCCGGGAAATCCTGTCGATGGCTCTGGAGCCCGGCAGTCCGCTCGATGAAGTGCGGCTGTCTGAACGGTTCGGGATGTCGAGGACTCCCATTCGCGAGGCGCTGTTGCGGCTCGCCGCCGATGGGCTGGTCACGACCCTGCCGAACAGGAACACGATCGTCGCGACGATCGATTTCGCCAGCCTGCCCACCTATTTCGAGGCGTTGACGCTGATGTACCGGGTCACGACGCGCGGCGCCGCCCAGCGGCGTAACCCCGAAGTCATGAAGGTGATCCGGTCGCATCAGAGGGACTTCGCCGATGCCGTTGCCGCGCGCGACGCCTATGCGATGATCGAGGCGAACCGCGAATTTCACGTGGCGATCGCCGAACTGGCCGGCAATTCCTATTATACGGCCTTCTTCGCCAGGCTGCTCGACGAGGGCCGGCGCATTCTTCGCTTGTATTATTCGACCTTCGACGACCGCCTGCCGGGCCAATATGTCGACGAACATGAGGAGATGATCGCCGCGATCGAGGCCGGCGACGCCGAACGGGCCGATCAGCTGGCGATCGCTCACGCCGGGCAGATCGTCCGCCAGATCCAGGATTATATCGCTCGCGATCTCGACCGGCCGGTGGCAATCAGCTTATCCTGAAGCAAGCGATAGAGCCGCCGGCGATCGCCTAATCAAGTATCATTAGTAAACGTTACTTGATTTTTCGTGTGTTGCAAGTTTGACTGTGGTCAAACCTCCAACCCCGAGGATAGGGTGATGGATTTGTTCAGGAAGAGGGACGATGACCCTGCTTTGCAGCAGCAAATGCCATTGCCATCACGATATAGAAATATATTAGGGATGCTTTCTATAGCGGTTGTTGTTTTATCTGTATTCTTGATATCGCTTGGCGCTTTAATTGAGGTTTTTGAGCCGGAATTTCCTCCGAACGTCATCCTCGACCAAATTCCCTTGAGCTACATCTCCTGGTTCATGATTACCTTCGGGATAACCATCGTTGTCATCAACGTGATTTTGGCAGCAAGACGGGAGTTTGCTCGAGAGAGAGCGGAAAGGATGCTTCCATCGGATACGGTGGAGATCAAAAGGCAGGCTTTGCGTGACCTGCGGACGCATCGAAACTGGTATGCGCGATCCTCCAGGGTCAACCAGTATCTCTGGAATTTTCTCACAATGGGGATCATCGTTCTGAGCGGCCTCTCTTCGTTGTTTTCGGCCTATGGCACGGCCGTTCCCCAATGGCTTCCTATGATGAGTTCGGCGCTCGCGGCGCTTTTCGGCACGATCATCGTTCAATTCCGCATCCGAGATGCCTGGCAATTGAGAGAGCAGGGAAGGATCGAAGCCGAGATGCTCGTCGCCGAGGCTCATCTCATTGACATAACGGATGAGCTTGAGACGCTCAAACAGGCCGTCGCTCTTAGAAAGCGCGCTCATGCGCTTGAAATGAAGCAGCTCAACCAGTTCTTCGTGGAGACTACCGCAGCCAATCCCTGAGCCCGTTGTCGGCATCCGGCGGCGGGACCGGCCGAGCCATTCTCCTGAGCGGGTATATGTCCGCTCAGGCAAGCTGGTCACCACCTTCTAATCCTGGACGCCTGGGGCACTCCCTGCCTTGAGCTTGACTTCGATGACCGGGACCACGATCTGAGGCCGGCGCACCGGCAGGACGAATGTCAGTTGATCCTCGCCGACGGGGAACTGGGTGTTTGCCCATAACGTATTGGCGGACGGGCGCAGCCAGGTGACCTCGCTGCCATCATGCAGGAATTGCGCATATTCGATCTTGCCCGCCAGCGCATCGAAATGCAGATGGCGATAGGGCCAGTTGAAGAGGTGGATATAGAGACGATCGCCATTCTGGGTCAGGCGGCAATCGGCCGGCGCGGTGAAGTCGGACTGGCTGCAGCCGACAATGCTGCGCTCGTGCATCGCCATCCATTCCTCATAAGCGGCAAGGGCAGCTATCGCGCGGTGGTCGAGCGTGCCGCGCGCCGTCGGCCCGACATTCATCAGCAGATTGCCGCCCATGGCCACGGTGCCGACCAGCATCTGCACCAGTTGCTCCGTGCTTTTCCAGGTGTCCTCGTCGCGGTGATAACCCCAGGAGCCGCTGAGCGTGTGGCACGCTTCCCAGACGACGCGCTTGCCGTCGCGTAGCGGCCGGGCCCGCGGCATATATTGCTCCGGCGTGACGATATCGGGCTGCAGGCCGGCGAGATCGAGCCGGTTGTTGATGATGATATCAGGGGCGAGTTCGCGCACCAGGCGCACGAGTTTCTCGCTTTCCCAATCCTGATGGCCCTTTCCAACCAGTTCGCCGAGCTTCCACTGCGGATAGCTGAAATCGAACCACATGATGTCGATCTGGCCGAACTCGGTCAGCAACTCGCGCACCTGCTCGCGCATGAAGGCGGCATAGCGGCTGATATCCCGGCCTTCGTTGATTTTCAGCGCATCCGGATGATTGCGCTGCGGGTGGCGCGGATCGACCGTAAAGTCGGGATGATGCCAGTCGATCAGCGAATAGTAGAAGCCGATCCTCAGGCCCTCGGCGCGGAAGGCGTCGACGAAGGGGCGCAACAGATCTTTCCCATAAGGCGTGTTGGTCACCTTGAAGTCGGTGGCCTGGGTATCCCAGAGGCAGAAGCCTTCATGGTGCTTGGTGGTCAGCACCACATATTTCATGCCGGCGGCTTTTGCGCGCCTCGCCCATTCGCGTGGGTCGTAGAGATCGGGATCGAAGTGATCGAAATATTTCTGGTAGTCGGCGTCGTTCAGTTCTTCGCGGCTCTTGACCCATTCATGGCGTGCCGGCAGCGCGTACAGCCCCCAATGCACGAACATGCCGAACCGGTCGTGAACGAACCAGGCCTTCTTCTCCTCAGGCAGGGCCAGTGACTGCAGATTGTCGATATCCATCGGATATTCCTCCCGTTCCAAACTTTAAGATTGGAGCATGATGTCGTCCGAAGACCGCTCACACGTTTCGGCATCATGCTCCGGGGCGTTCAGGTCGTTTCACGGATGATGAGCTCCGGCACGATGACGATGCCGTGCTGGCGGTTTCTGGTGGCGATGCGGCTGAGCAGCAGACGCACAGCTTCCTCCCCCATTTCCCGCTTCTGCACCCGCAAGGTGGTGAGCGCCGGAGACAGCAGTTCGGCCGTCGGAATGTCGTCGAAACCGATCAGGGCAATCTGCCCGGGGATCGAAATGCCGGCGGCCCGGCAGGCCTTCATGGCGCCGATCGCATTAAGATCGTTGTAGCAGACAAGCGCATCGATGCCGGGCGCTTCCGCCAGCAATTGCGCGGCCGCCGTCTGGCCGCCGGCGGCGGTGGGATCGCAATAGACGATGCCTTGCGCCTTCAGCCCGTGGGCCGCCAGCGTCTTGCGAATTCCGACAAGACGGCTCTTGCCGCCAAACGAACTGCGCGGCCCGGCGATGATCGCGATCTTGCGGCGTCCGCGCTCGACCAGATGGTCGATGGCGCGCGATGCTCCTGTCTCGTAGTCGGTGACGATCGTCCCGGCGACCTCGTTGGGCGCCTCGCGGTTGATGAGCACCACGGCCCGGTGGGGCGCAAGCGCCTTATGCAAGGCGGCATCGGGCAGTCGCGGGCTGCAGACGATGATCCCGTCGACCCGATGCCTGAGCAGCGTTTCGATGAGCTCTTCCTCCCGCTTGCTGTTCTCGACGACATTGGACAGAAGCAGGTTGTAGCCGGCAGCGCTCGCGGCATCCTCGGCTCCCCGGATGACTTCGGGAAAAAACGGATTGGTGATGTCGGGAACGAGAAGGCCGATGGCCTTCGATCGATCGGACCGCAATCCGCGCGCAAAGGGATTGGGCCGGTAGTTGAGTTCGCTCGCCGCCAGAATAATCCGTTGACTGGTCTCCGCACTGGCTCCGCCCTGGTCATTGAGCACGCGCGACACCGTCATCGGCGACACTCCTGCGGCGCGGGCAACATCGGCGATGGTTATTTTGGATTCTGGCTCTTTAGGGCGGCTCAACGGGACTGTCTCTCGGAGGGGTTAGAAACTTACGATAACGATAACTAGCATAATTTCCCGGAAAGCCAAGGCAACTCCGGCTCAATGCAAGGCAGGGAGAATCTCTTTGACAAGATTGTACGGTAACGATAACGTTCGAGAAAGAGGAGAATACGTTAACGATAACCTAGAGCGGAATATTGGGAGGAAAGAATGCAACACGTCAGAATCTTAAGACAGCAGGTTGTCTCGACCGTTGCCGCGGCGATCCTCATTGGCGCCGGCTGGGCCGGCGCCGCATTCGGCTTTGAAGAATCGCCGGAACTGAAGGCGCTGGTCGATGCCGGCAAGCTGCCGCCTGTGGAAAAACGGCTGCCCAAGGAGCCGCTGGTGCTCACGCCGCTTGAATCGGTCGGTACCTATGGCGGCACCTGGCGCACGGCCACCTTTGGCGGTGGCGACAGCGAGATCGAGCGTTCGATCGGCTATACGAGACTGGTCCGCTGGAACCCGGAATGGACCGAGGTGATCCCCGATATCGCCAAAAGCGTCGAGGTCAATGCCAATGCCACCGAATATACCTTCACCTTGCGCGAAGGCACGCGCTGGTCGGACGGCGAGCCCTTCACCGCCGACGATCTGGTGTGGTGGAACGAGAACGTGCTGCGCAACACCAAGATCACGCCTGCAGCGCCCGACTGGCTGACCGCAGGCGGGGAGACCGTCAAGGTCGAAAAGCTCGCCGACGACAAGGTCGTCTTCAAGTTTGCCGCACCGAACGGCCTGTTCCTGATGAACATGGCCACTGTGCGCGGCTCCGATATTCTGGCAGCCGCACCGGCGCACTACCTCAAGCAATTCCACAAGGATTTCAATCCCGACGGTATCGACGCCCTGGTGAAAGCAGCCGGCGCAACCGACTGGGTCCAGCTCTTCAACAACAAGATCGGCTTTCCCGGCCGCTGGCGCGATCTCGGCCGCCCGACACTCGATGCCTGGGTGCTGACCGCGCCCTATAACGGGACCACGCAGGTCGTTGCCGAACGCAATCCATATTATGCCAAGGTGGATACGGCAGGAAACCAGCTGCCTTACTTCGATCGGATCACCATCGATGTGATGCAGGATACCCAGGCAATCATCCTGAAGGCGATCAGCGGCGAAATCGACATGCAGAATCGCTTCATCGAGACGACCGACGCCCGAACCGTGATCGTGCAGAACCAGGAGAAGGGCGGCTACGGCCTGTTTATCGCCCGGCCGGCGTGGTCGAACGCCCTGCTGATCACCCTCAACCAGACGCACAAGAATCCGGCCTTGCGCGCCGTCTTCTCCAACAAGGATTTCCGCATCGGCCTCAGCTATGCCATCAACCGCGAAGAGCTCAACCAGCTGATCTATGCCGGACAGGCTAAACCCTATCAGGCAGCGCCGCGTGAAGGCACCGCGCTCTACGACGAAAAGATGGCGACGCAGTATCTGGAATATAATGTCGATCTCGCCAATCAATATCTCGACAAGGCGGGCCTGACCAAACATGACGCCGAAGGCTATCGCCTCGGCCAGGACGGCAAGCGGATTACCTTTGCGATCGACGCTTTGACCGGAAGCCCGATCCAGGTGGACGCGCTCGAGATGATCCAGCGCTACTGGCGGGCCGTCGGCATCGACATGCAGCCCCGCCCGGCCGAACGTTCGCTGATCTTCTCCCGGCTGCAGAACAATGAAAATGACGGCCTGGGATGGGTTGGCGGCGGCGGCTACGACTTCCTCGGCCTGCTCGACCCCAAATGGTACTTTCCGCACGAATATGAATCGAGCTTCGCGACGGCCTGGGGCCTCTACTACCAGAACCCCAAGGATCCGAACGCTGAGGAGCCGAGCCCCGCTGCCAAGAAGCAGATGGATCTCTACCGGCAGGTACAGGAAGCGCCGACGCTCGAAAAGCAGCTGGCGGCGATGAAGGAACTGCTGGCGATCACCCGTGACGAATTCTACGTCATCGGCACCAACCTGGAGCCGGACCGCGTCGGCATCGTCAAGACCAATATGCGCAATGTCCCGAAGGTCATCCCCAGCACATCGTTCTACATGACGCCAGGACCGGCAAAGCCGGAGACCTTCTACTACCAGCAGTAACGGCACGCGACCGACAGGGATGGCGTCTCCGGGTGCCGTCCCAGCAATACCAGCCCAGTCCCAATCATCCGATCGGCGATCGGCGATTGAAGGAGCTTGACCATGGCCGGCTTCATCATCAGACGTCTGCTTTATATGATCCCGATGATGTTCGCGATCTCAGTCGTGACCTTCATCATCATCCAGTTGCCGCCCGGCGACTTCCTGACCGCGATGACCGCGCGTCTGGCCTCCCAGAACGAAACGATCGATCCCGGTGTCATCGCCGGCCTGCGCGAACGCTATGGCCTCGATCAGCCCTGGGCGGTCCAATACTGGAAATGGATCAGCGGCATCCTGCTGCGCGGCGATTTCGGCCAGTCCCTCGATTGGAACAAGCCGGTCAGCGAGCTGATCTGGGCCCGCATGGGCCTGACGATGGTGGTATCGGTCACCACGCTGCTGTTTGTCTGGGCGGTCGCCTTTCCAATCGGCATCTATTCGGCCGTGCGGCAATATTCGGCGGGCGATTACGTCGCCACCTTCTTCGGCTTTCTCGGCCTTGCCATCCCGAACTTCCTGCTGGCGCTGGTGCTGATGTATGTTTCGGCACAGTATTTCGGCCAAAGTACCGGCGGGCTGTTTTCGCCCGCCTATATCAACGCCGTCTGGAGCTGGGCCAAGCTCGGCGATCTCATTTCGCATATGTGGATCCCGGTCGTCGTTCTCGGCACTGGCGCCACCGCAGCGCTGATCCGCATCATGCGCGCCAACCTGCTCGACGAGCTCAACAAGCCTTATGTCGACATGGCCCGTGCCCGCGGTTTGAGCGAAATCCGGCTGCTGTTGAAATATCCGGTGCGGGTGGCGCTCAACCCGTTCGTCTCGACCGTCGGCTGGGTGCTGCCGCACCTCGTCTCCGGCTCGGTGGTGGTCTCCATCGTTCTCAGCCTGCCGATCACCGGGCCGCTGCTGCTCAACGCCCTGTTTGCCCAGGACATGTATCTGGCCGGCACCTTCATCCTGCTGATGAGCATGCTGACGCTGATCGGCACGCTGATCTCGGACCTGCTGCTTGCCTGGCTCGATCCACGCATTCGCAACGGCTGAAGGACGAGAGATATGACCGATCAAGCCATCGCGCTATCACCTGAACTGATCCAGAATTCCGACGCGGTCGCCGGGCAGTGGAAGCTCATTTGGCGGCGCTTCTGTCGCCATCGGCTGGCGCTGGCCGCTGGCGTCGTCATCTTCTTGATCTACATGGTCGCCCTGTTTGCCGAGGTTCTCGCTCCGGTTTCATCGCAGACCTATGATTCCCGCTACACCTATGCGCCGCCGCAGCAGATCAGATTCGCCGGCCACGACGCGGCGGGGCAGTTTCATCCCCTCTATGTCAACGGTTATTCGATGAAGGTCGATCCGATCGCGCTCAGCCGCAATTACGTGGCCGATCCGGCCGTCGTCATTCCCATCGGCTTCTTCGTGAAAGGCGAACCCTATCGGCTCTGGGGCCTGTTTAATCTGGACCGGCACTTGATCGGCCCGACCGAGATGGGCAAACCCTTCTACCTGTTCGGCGCCGACCGGCTGGGTCGCGATGTCTTCAGCCGGACGGTCCACGGCACCCGCGTTTCGATGTCCGTCGGACTGATCGGGGTCGCAATCAGTCTCATCCTCGGCATCATCCTGGGCGGCATCTCGGGGCTCTACGGCGGCTGGGTCGACGATGTGATCCAGCGCTCCATCGAACTCATCAATTCCATCCCGACCATCCCGCTCTGGATGGGCCTTGCGGCTGCCGTTCCGATCAGCGCCGATCCGATCCTGGTCTATCTCTGGATCACGGTCATCCTGTCGCTGATCGGCTGGACCGATCTGGCGCGGGTGGTGCGCGGGCGCTTCCTGTCGCTGAAGACGGAGGATTTCGTGATTGCCGCACGTCTCGATGGCTGTTCGCGGATGCGCATCATCTGGCGGCACATGGTGCCGTCCTTCATGAGCCACATCATCGCCTCGGTGACGCTCGCCATCCCGACGATGATCCTCGCGGAAACTGCGCTCTCCTTCCTCGGCATCGGACTGCGCCCGCCTGTCGTGAGCTGGGGCGTGCTCCTTCAGGAGGCGCAGAACATTCTCGCGGTCACGAGCGCGCCCTGGCTGTTTCTTCCCGGTCTTGCGGTGATCGTCACCGTGCTCGCCCTCAATTTCCTCGGTGATGGATTACGCGATGCTGCAGATCCCTATGAATACTGATCCTAATTTCGCCACCACCGGCGACCGGCACGGTGCTCGCAACCCGCTGATCGAGGTCGACGATCTCAGGACCCATTTCTTCAGCGGTGCGGGCACGATCAGGGCGGTCGACGGCGTCTCCTTTTCCATTCCGCGCGGCAAGACGGTCTGCGTCGTCGGCGAATCCGGTTCGGGCAAGAGCATTACCGGCCGCTCGATTCTCAACCAGGTTCCGCGCGGAGGGCGGATCGTCTCGGGAGCAATCCGCTACCGGCCGGATCCCGCAGCACCCTCCGTCGACCTGGCGGCGCTCGATCCGCGCGGCCGCGATATGCGGGCGATCCGTGGTGCCCAGATCGGCCTGATCAGCCAGGAGCCGATGGCGGCCCTTTCCCCCGTTCATACGATCGGCAACCAGATGGTGGAAGTGATCCGCCTGCATCTGAAGATGGGAAAGAAGGAGGCGCGCGAGCATGCCATCGAGACATTGGCTCTGGTCGGCATTCCCAGGCCGGCCGAGCGTATGGAAAGCTATGCCTTCCAGTTTTCCGGCGGCATGCGCCAGCGCGTCTGCATCGCGCTCGCGCTCGCCTGCCGCCCCAAGCTCTTGATCGCCGACGAGCCGACGACGGCGCTCGATGTGACCACCCAGGCCAATATCCTCGATCTGCTTGCCTCGCTGCAGGCCGAATTCGGGCTCTCGGTGCTGTTCGTGACCCATGATCTCGGCGTGGTGGCCGAAATCGCCGATGAAGTCGTCGTCATGTATGTCGGCCGGGTCGTGGAGGCAGGCGATGTCGACACGATCTTCCACGCTCCGGCCCACCCCTACACCAAGGCGCTGCTGCAATCGGTGCCGCGCATGCATGGACAACCCAGCGAACGGCTGGCGATCATCGACGGCATGGTGCCCTCGCGTTTCAACCGACCCCAGGGCTGCAGCTTTCATCCTCGATGCAAAGAGGCGAGGGCCGGCCTTTGCGACCAAAGGGATCCGCAGCCCGTCGCCATCGGCGACCGGCATGTCGCCAGCTGTCTGCTTTACGAAGGAGGACGATGATGGCCGATCCCATGATCCAACGAAGCCCTCTGCTCGAACTGAATGATCTCAGGATGCATTTCCCCATTCGCAAGGGCGCATTCCGGCGTGTGGTCGGCCACGTCAAGGCGGTCGACGGCGTTTCGCTTCGCGTCGAGGATGGCGAAACACTGGGGATTGTCGGCGAGTCCGGCTGCGGCAAGTCGACGCTTGCCCGCACGGTCCTGCGCATCTATCAGCCGACGAGCGGCGAAATCCGCTATCGTAGCCGCAGCGGTGGCACGGTCGATCTCGCCACGCTGTCCGGTTCCGCCCTCGACGAAATCCATCGCGACCTGCGCATCGTGTTTCAGGATCCGCAATCCTCGCTCAATCCGCGCCTGCCCGTCATCGACATCATCGGCGAGGTGCTTGCTGTCAACGGCATCGCCAAGGGGCGTGAACTCGAACATCGGGTCGCCGAGTTGATGCAGAGCGTCGGCCTGCGGCCGGAATATATGCACCGCTATCCCCATGCTTTCTCCGGCGGTGAACGCCAGCGCATCGGCATCGCCCGGGCGCTGGCGTCCAATCCGCGCCTGGTGATTGCCGATGAGGCCGTCTCGGCGCTCGATGTCAGCGTCCAGGCGCAAACCATCAACCTGCTGCAGGATCTGCAGGAGCAGTTCGGACTGACCTATCTCTTCGTCGCCCACGACCTCTCGGTCGTCCGGCACATCTCGGACAATATTGCCGTCATGTATGTCGGCCGGGTCGTCGAAAAGGCGCCGACGAAGCGCTGCTCTCGGCGGTGCCGATCGCCGATCCGAGGATGCGCCGCCACGGTCAACGCATCCGGCTGGCGGGCGAGGTTGCCGACCCCGCTCATCCGCCGCCCGGCTGCGCATTTCATCCGCGCTGCCGCTACGCCACCGGCCTTTGCAAGCAGGAGGTGCCGGGCTTGCGCACCGTCACCGCCGATGGGCACGCCGTGGCCTGTCACCACGCCGAATCCCTGTCGCTTAATCCTTTCGCCGACCGTACCGTTCCGGAGTTCAATTGATGCCTGAATTCATTCCACGCTCCGAGCAGCGTCCCATCGTGGATACCTCCTCCGCGACGCTCGATCTCATCTACTTCGATCTCGTCACGCTTGCCTCCAACAAGCAGGACATCCGGCGGCTGCCCGCGCACGAAAGCCTCTACGTCGTGCTATCGGGTCAGGTGGATATCGAGGTGGATGGCATCATGTTCGAAGCCGTGGGCCGGCGAGCCGATATCTGGGGAGGCGATGCGGACTCGGTTTACGCGCCCGTCGGCGTCAATGTCCGGATATCGGCTCGTGGCGCGCCGGCAGAGGTCGCCATCGCCGGCGGTCTCTGCGACACCCGCTACGCCCCGTTTCGGGTGACGCCGGATGAGGTCGATGCGGTCAATGTCGGTTCGTCTGACACGCACAGCCAGCGGCGGATCGTCCATCTGCTCGGCCAACGACAGAACGGACGCTGCGGCAACCTGCTGGTGAGCGAACTCTATGCCGGCGAAGGCTGCTGGTCCGGCTATCCCCCTCACAAGCACGATACCGAGGACGGCGATGTCGAGACCCGGCACGAAGAACTCTATCACTACCGCTTCCAGCCGGAGACCGGCTTCGGCAGTCAGATCACCTATGACGAGGACGGCCCGGTCAAGATCCTGATGACCCGCAACGGCGACACTGTCCTGGTCGACCGGGGTTACCACCCGACGGTCACCTCTCCGGGGCATCGCGGCTATATCTTCACCATCCTGGTCGGCAAGCATCGCCGAGGTCTGATCCAGCGCTTCGACCCCGCCCATCAGCATCTGACCAAAACCATCCCCGGCATCGATGCGATGCGCGACAAGTTCAAATAATCCGGCTCCTGGCCCCGTGTGCCGGCTTTGCGGCGCGCCGCCAAATTTCCGCCCAAGGAGAGACGACCCATGCGTGAACGTACGCGAATAAATATTGATGCCGGTGAAGCGGTGCGCCCGTTCAACCGGTTCTGGCGCGGCACCGGCTTTTCGCCGGCCGAGCTGCTGCTCGAGCCCGAGATGCGCCAGATGCTCGCCTATATCGGCGGCCTGCCGAATGAGGGCATCAAGTTCCTGCGTGTGCATTATCTCTACAATCTGCTGAGCGCAAAGGGCGGGGCCGGCTACGACTGGTCCCTGCTCGACCGCGCGCTCGACGTGATGATCGAACACCGCCTGAAGCCGTTCTTCGAGCTGATGGGCAACCCGTCGGGTGTGTTCACCGACTATGAGGATATGGATCAGGTCAAGCGCTGGCGCGATCTCGTGACGGTGACGGCAGATCGCTATGGCGCACGTTACGGCATGGACGAATTGCGAACATGGTATTTCGAAACGACGAACGAGGCCGACTCCGGCTGGTGGACCTATGGGATCAAGGGTTACACCAATTACTACGACGCCTGCGTCGCCGGCCTCGATGCCGTCGATCCCAGCCTGCCGATGGGCGGGCCTGGCACCGCCCGCACGCTCTCGCCGATCTTTCGCGCCCTGATGGCGCATTGCGACAGCGGCACGAGCTGCCTGACCGGCAACGGCCCGCCGCGCCTCGACTCGACTACATCTCGATCCACGAAAAGGGCGTCAATGGCAGCAAGGAAGATCTGACCCCGAAAACCAACGGCATCGTCGACCGCACGCTTCTCGTCGTCGATTATCTCAAGGAGAATCACCCGCGTCTCGCGGGCCTGCCCGTGATCAACGACGAATGCGATCCGCAGCTCGGCTGGAGCGATCATCATAGCTGGCACGGCAAAGCCTATTACGCCGGGATCATCGCCCGCATCATCGAACAGCACGACCGCCGCATCATCGCCCCGAAAGCGGCGAATTTCACCTTCCTCAGCAATGACCATGCCTTTATCGGCGGCTGGAGCCAGCGCACCATCTTTGCCTATTTCGGCCCGCGCAATTTCACCAAGGCGCAATGGGAGCACAAGACCGATCTCAGCACTGTGGTGACGGATGTCGATCGGGCGCCGCCCTTCGACATCATCAAGAAGCCCGGCCTGACATCGATGGAACTGCTCGCAACGCTTGGCGATACCGTCTGCAAGGTGACGGCCGAACCGCCGCTTGCTCCCGACCAGGATGGCCTGGCGATCCTGCCGACACGGCTGCCGGGCGGCGGTGTTTCCATCAGCCTCATCCACAGTGTCGATGCCATCAACCGTTCGGGCCGGACCGCCGTCCGCCTCGAGGTGAGCGGCCTGGTTCCTGGCCGCCATGCGCTTTGCCTGCTGCGCATCGACGAGGAATTCACCAATCCGATGGAGGTCTGGGAAGCCCAGCGCGACGAA
The DNA here is from genome assembly GCF_014197475.1 of Rhizobium sp. BK212. Taxonomy (NCBI): domain Bacteria; kingdom Pseudomonadati; phylum Pseudomonadota; class Alphaproteobacteria; order Hyphomicrobiales; family Rhizobiaceae; genus Rhizobium; species Rhizobium sp. BK212. The sequence continues at coordinate 79,268 of NZ_JACIFS010000001.1, read as the reverse complement.
AGCAACCCGCGCGGCCCCTTCGAGCCGGTCGGCGCGCCGCCGGCACCTGATGAAGCGCAGTTTGCCGAGCTGCGCCGGGCACAGGAGCCCGCCTTGCTGCATCCAGTCAGCGTCGTCGCCTGCGACGACGGCCGGATCAGTGTCGATCTCGATGTGCCGCTGCCGTCACTGACGCAGGTGCTTGTCGTTCCCGACACCAGCGCGGCCCCGGCTGCACCGACCGGCCTTGTCGTCGAACGCTACCTCGGTCTCGGCGGCCGGGAGGAGCGCATGCTGTTCTGGGCTGCCGGCGATGCCGGCCCTGCCATCTTCTACGATGTCCTGGCCAGCGCCGATGGCGGGACGTTTGAAAAGGTCAGTCCCGCGCCGCTGATCTCGACCGCATTCCTGCATATGTCGCCGCCGGAGGGCGTGCGGTATGCGGTCTGCGCCCGCGATGCATTCGGCCGCCGCAGCGAGCTTTGTATCGCCCGCTCATGAACAGCGCCTTTCTCTCTGGGATCTGATCCATGGATATCGCCTATTTCACCAAGACCCTGGAGGGCCTGCCGCTCGAGAGGGCGGCCGAGATCACTGCCGGCCTGGGATTCGATTGTGCCGATCTTCTCATTCGAGATGGCCATGCCGTTTCCCCAGACAGGCCGGACGAGATCGTCAAGGCCGTAAAACTCTTTGCCGCAGCCGGGGTGCGTGCTCCGATGGCGACCATCGATTCCACACGGCCCGACGATGCCGCATCCCGGCTTCTCGGCTGTTGCGGCGAGGCCGGCATCGGCCAGATCAGGCTTGGCTTCTGGCGTTACGACCCGTTGCGGCGCTGGCAGGTTCAGCTCGATGAGGCGCGGCGTGATCTCGACGGCTTCGAGCGCCTGGCCGAACGCTTCGCCGTCACGCTGACCATCCAGCTCCACGGCGGGACCCTGCACAGCTCGGGCGCGCTGGCGGTGCAATTGCTGGCCGGGCGAGATCCCGTCAGGATCGGCGCTTATGTCGATCCGGCCAATCAGATCATTCGCGAGGGAAGCGAAGACTGGCGTCTGACCCTCGACATTCTTGATCCGTGGTTCTGCTGCATGGGCGTCAAGAACAGCGGTTGGTTCCCCGGCACTTACGGAGCCCACGGCCAGCGCGCATGGCATTCGGACTGGTACGGGCTCGACGAAGGCATGGTGCCGTGGAGCGACATCGTTCGGCATATGGTGACGACAGGATTTACCGGTGTGTTGTCGGTGCATTCGCAATACCGGGTTCCCCGGCAACAGGCGCTCGACAAGGTCCGCGCCGATCTCGCCCATCTCAGGCGCCTGGTCGCCGCAGCGAAAGAGTAGAACCATGAACGAACAGGCTCCCGTCATTGCCGTATTGCTGACCGAAAAGACCCGCCGGATGATGCTGGACGATGCGGCGATAACCCAATTGAACGCCCTTGGCGCGGTGCGCTGGCCGGCCGGCGCCACAATCGACGCCGGCGATGTCGACTACCTGCTGCAAGGCGCCACCGCATGCCTCACCGGATGGGGCACACCGCCCTTCGACCCCGCCGTGCGCGCCCGCCATCCGCAGCTCGCCCTTGTCGCTCATTCGGCAGGCAGTGTCCGCACACTGGTCCCGGCGCGTCTGTTCGACGATGGCCTTCGCGTGACCCATGCCGCCTCGAAAATTGCCGCCTCGGTTGCCGAATTCGTCGTCGCCGAAGCGCTGCTCGCCATGCGCGGCATTCATCGGCTGCATCATCACTTGCGCAATGGTGGTGAATGGCTCGACGTTCGCGCCGCCGTGCCGCAGAGATTGCTGGGCGCCAGAACGGTCGGCATCGTCGGCGCCGGCTATGTCGGGCGGGCGGTGATGCGCCTGCTCGTTCCCTTCGGTTGCCGCGTGTTGGTCGTCGATCCGTTCCTGGATGAGAGCGAGGCCGCAGCCCTCGGCGTTGTCAGCGCCGGGCTGAACGATATGCTCGTGCAAAGCGACGTGATTTCCCTGCATGCGCCTGTCCTGCCCGAAACGCGCCGGATGATCGGTGCCCACGAACTGGCGCTGCTGCGCCTCGGCACACTCTTCATCAATACGGCGCGCTCGCAGCTGGTCGACGAGGCAGCGCTGCTCGCCGCGATCCGCTCCGGCCGTATCGAGGCGGCGCTCGACGTCTTTGACGACGAGCCGCTGCCTCCGGATAGCCCGTTCCGCGATCCGGCCCTGGCCAATGTCACCATTTCACCGCATGCTGCCGGCCATACTGAAGAGGCGCATTTCGCGCAGGGACAGACCATGGTGGACGAGATCGGCCGGCTGCTTCGCCGCGAACCGCTCCGGCATGAAGTGACCCGCGCCATGCTCGACCGGATGGCGTGACGGTGGACAGAAGTATTGGAGGTTCCGTGACTGCCCCACGCATCAAGATCATCGAGATCGACGCCTTCGAGCGCGATATCAGCCTGCGTCTGCCGTTCCGCTTTGGCGCGGCCACCCTTGAAAAGGCGCCGCAAGCCTTCCTCGGGGTCCGCGTCGAGGACGAAAAGGGGCGAACCGCCATCGGCGGCGCCGCCGAATTGATGGTGCCGAAATGGTTCGACAAGGATCCGGCGCTGACGCCGGCGCAAAATGTCGATCAGTTGCGCACCTCGATCCGTGCGGCTGCCGCTGCCTCGCTCGAACCGTCTCAGCCGACGACATTGTTTGCCGCAGCCCGCCTGAACGAGATGGAAACGGTGCGGCGCCTGCCTGGAAATCCGCTGGCCGCCGGTTTCGGCCCGTCGCTGATCGCCCGCGCCGCGCTCGATGCCTATTGCCGCCTTGCGGGACTTTCCTTCTTCGAGGCGGTGCGAGGCAATCTCGTCGGCATCGGCGGCCCGATGCTGCCCGGCGATATCGACGCGGACGCCGCCTCGGCGGTGCTGGCCGATCTTCGCCCTGCCGGCGCGATCTCGGCGCGGCATACGATCGGGCTTCTCGACCCGATCACAGAGGGCGATATCGTCCATCCTGTGCACGACGGCCTGCCGGAAAGCCTCGAGGCGGTGATCAGGCGCTATGGCAATCACTGGTTCAAGATCAAGCTTTCGGGCGCTATCGAGGCCGATATCGACCGCCTGCTGCGGATCGCCGCCGTGCTGGAGAGGGTGCCCGACTATCGGGTGACGGTCGACGGCAACGAACAGTTCGGCTCTGCCGAACAGCTTGCCGCCTTGCTGGAGCGGATCGAGGCCATGCCACAGCTCGCCAGGCTGCGCGCGGCCATCGCCTTTGTCGAACAGCCGTTCTCACGCGCGATCACCATGGAAACGCCGCTCGGGGCTCTCGCGGCGCAATTGCCCTTCCTGATCGATGAGAGCGACGACGGCGACGAGGCCTTCGCCCCCGCCCGCGGGCTCGGTTACACCGGCGTCTCCTCGAAAACCTGCAAGGGCATTTATCGCTCGCTCATGAAAGCGATCCGCATCAGAACCGGAGCGGTGCCGGGACTGTTCCTCTCGGGCGAGGATCTGACCTGCCAGGCCGGGCTTGCCGTGCAGCAGGATCTGGCGCTGGTGTCCTTGCTTGGCCTCTCCCATGTCGAGCGCAACGGTCATCACTATGTCGCCGGCATGCAGGGCGCGCCGCAGGCAGAGAAGGCGCGCTTTGCCGCGGCTCATCCCGATCTCTACGAGCAGGGTCCCGATGGACCGCTGCTGTCGATCCGCGACGGCCGGATCGCCATCGCTTCGCTCGGGGCCGTCGGCTATGCGAGCGGCGCCTTGCCCGATTTCGAAGCGATGACGCCGCTGTCATGAGGAGTGCTGCCGTGCCAAAGGGTATTGAACTGTTCGATCTGTCCGGCAAAAGGGCGCTTATCACCGGATCGAGCCAGGGCATCGGCTTCAGCCTGGCTCAGGGCCTTGCTGCGGCAGGCGCCGAAATCGTCCTCAATGGCCGTGATGCTGGAAAGCTCGCCGCTGCAGCCGAGGGCCTGGGCGGTGCCGGCACGCCGCCGCGGACACTTTTGTTCGATGCGACCGACGCCAAGGCCGTGCGTACCGCCATCGACGCATTCGAGCAAGCCAGCGGGCCGATCGATATTCTGGTCAACAATGCCGGCATGCAGCATCGCGCGCCCCTGGAGGAGTTCGACCCCGAGATGTTCGAGCTGCTGATGCGCACGAACGTCTCCAGCGCCTTCAATGTCGGGCAAGCCGTCTCCCGCCACATGATCAAGCGCGGGCGCGGCAAGATCATCAACATCGCTTCGATCCAGACGGCGCTCGCCCGGCCGGGAATTGCGCCCTATACCGCAAGCAAGGGTGCGCTTGGCAATCTCACCAAAGGCATGGCGACCGAGTGGGCGCGTTATGGACTGGCGGTCAATGCCATAGCCCCCGGCTATTTCGATACCCCGCTCAATGCCGCGCTCGTCGCCGATGCGGAGTTTTCGAGCTGGATCGAACGGCGCACGCCGGCCGGCCGCTGGGGCAGGCTTGAGGAATTGACGGGCGCCTGTATCTTTCTCGCTTCGGACGCTTCAAGCTATGTCAACGGTCACATAGTTTACGTGGATGGAGGCATGTCGGCATGTCTTTGAAAGTGACGAAGACACGGGAAGACCTGCGATCGGCGCGCTGGTTCGCATCCGAAGACCTGCGCGGCTTCGGCCATCGCTCGCGCCTGATGCAGATGGGCTACGACGCCGGCGATTGGGCCGGCAAGCCGCTGATCGGCATCCTGTCGACCTGGTCGGATCTCAATCCCTGCCACGCCCATTTCAAGCATCGCGTCGAAGACGTGAAGCGCGGCGTGCTCCAGGCCGGCGGCTTTCCGGTGGAAATGCCGGCGCTGGCGCTGTCAGAGAATTTCATGAAGCCCACGACCATGCTCTATCGCAACCTTCTGGCGATGGAGACCGAAGAGCAGATCCGGGCCCACCCGGTCGACGGCGTGGTGTTGATGGGCGGATGCGACAAGACCACGCCGGGCCTCATCATGGGGGCGCTCAGCGCCGGGGTGCCGATGATCTACCTGCCGGCGGGGCCGATGCTGCGCGGCAATTATGCCGGCCAGCAGCTTGGATCGGGATCGGATGCCTGGAAATATTGGGACGAACGGCGCGCCGGAACGATATCCGATAAACAATGGGCCGGCATCGAGGCCGGCATTGCCCGTTCCTACGGCCATTGCATGACGATGGGCACGGCCTCGACCATGACCGCGATTGCCGATGCGATGGGTCTGACGCTGACGGGGGTCTCATCCATTCCCGCGCCCGATGCCAATCATATCCGCATGTCGGCCCAGTCAGGACGCCGGATCGTCGACATGGTCTGGGAGGATCTGACGCCGGACCGGATCGTGACGCCGGCGGCGGTGCGCAATGCGGCGACGGTCGCCATGGCGACCGGCTGTTCGACCAATGCGGTCATCCATCTGCTGGCGATGGCGCGCAGGGCAGGGGTCGCGCTGACGCTGGATGATCTGGACGCGCTCGGCCGCACCACGCCTGTCGTGGCCAATATCCGCCCTTCCGGAAAGACCTATCTGATGGAAGACTTCTACTATGCCGGCGGCCTCGTGGCGCTGATGTCGCAGATCAGGGAGCGGCTGGATCTCAGCGCCATGACGGTTTCGGGCGAAACCCTGGGTGCGGCGCTGGCCGACGCGAAGGTCTATAATGACGATGTAATCCGGCCGCTTTCCAACCCGATCTACCCGGAGGGATCGCTGGCCGTGCTCAAGGGCAATCTGGCGCCCGATGGCGCGGTGATCAAGCCGGTGGCCTGCGACCCGCGCTTCCATGTCCATCAAGGTCCCGCCCTGGTTTTCGACAGCTATCCCGACATGAAGGCGGCAGTCGAGGACGAGGCGCTTGATGTGACGCCCGATCACGTGATGGTGCTGCGCAATGCCGGGCCACTCGGCGGTCCCGGCATGCCGGAATGGGGCATGCTGCCGATGCCCAAGGCACTGCTGAAACAAGGGCATCGCGACATGCTGCGGCTCTCGGATGCGCGCATGAGCGGCACCAGCTACGGCGCCTGCGTGCTGCATGTGGCGCCCGAAGCCCATGTCGGCGGCCCGCTCGCCCTTTTGCAGAATGGGGACATCGTCAGGATCGACATTCCCAACCGCCGGCTGGACATGCTGGTCGACGAATTCGAACTGGCGCGGCGCCGTGCCGCCTGGGTGAAGCCCGCCGACCGTTTCGGCCGTGGCTACGGTTGGATGTACGCGTCGCATGTCAGCCAGGCCGACAAGGGCTGCGATTTCGACTATCTGCTGCCGGAATTTGGCCCGGCGGCAGGGGAACCGGATATTTTCTAGCCAGACATTTTCCAGGAGGACATGCAGGCATGACGACACTTTCGGACACCACGCGCGACAAACTCATGAAAGTCAGCGTTGCCACCATCAGCACCGCGCTGTTCAAGCGCGGCCTGCGCAACCAGACCATTCAGGATGTGCAGCCGGTCGCCGGTAAAGGCCGGAACATGGTCGGCCCGGCCTATACGCTGCGTTACATTCCGGCGCGCGAAGACCTGAACAAGCTCGAGGTTTTCCGCAATCCGGAGCATCCGCAGCGCGCCTGCGTCGAAAGCTGCCCGGCCGGGGCGGTGCTGGTGATGGACAGCCGCAAAAATCCGCGCGCCGCATCCGCCGGCTCTATTCTGGTGACGCGGCTGATGGTGCGGGGCGTGGCAGGCGTCGTCACCGATGGCGGGTTTCGCGACAGCCCGGAAATTGCCGGACTGTCGATCCCCGCCTATCACAACCGCCCGTCGGCGCCGACCAATCTGACGCTGCATCAAGCGCTCGACATCAATGTGCCGATCGGCTGCGGCGATGTGGCGGTGTGGCCCGGCGATATCATGGTAGGCGACGATGAAGCGGTGATCGTCATTCCGGCCGAATTGGCCGACGAGATTGCCGATGAGGCGGTGGAAATGACGGCTTACGAGGATTTCGTCACAGAACGGGTGCTGGCCGGTCAGTCGATCATCGGCCTCTATCCGGCAACACAGCCGGGCAATATCGAGGATTTTGCCACCTGGCGTGCCAAGCATGGTCGTTAGACCTGGCGATTTTCAGGGATGGCGGTGGTTTTCAATTCGCCCGCGACCCGGCGATCCCGAAAGCCGGGTCAACGACGGCAGGACGCGCAGGCGGCTGACGCCGCCTGCGGGGGGAATACGTCCCGCGGCCTTGTTCCGGGGAGAGGAACTCGACCGAAGAGGTTGTCACTGAGGTCGGCAGGAATCGCCCGTATCGGGTTGCGACCCTCTTGCCATTGCAACGCCGCCCATCTTCTCTGCCGCAGTGCGCGCCAAAGCAGCCATCGCTGGCCTTGCCCTCCCTTGGAAGGTTCGGGCTTGAAGGTGATCGTCGTGTGATCGTTGGATGAATGCGCTTCCGTGTCGGCGGTTTCCGGCTCGTTCAGGTCGTCGACGTGTGTGAAAATGACAGGGATGACGATGAGGCTGAGCAGCATCGACATCAGCAGCCCACCGGTCACCGCGATCGCCATAGCCAGGGAGTGCTGGCGTCCAAAAGGGTATTGAACTCGATCTAATCCGGAGCATGTCATCAATCACCCCGTTCCACCAATTGAAATGTCTTCCGACAGAGCATCACGCTCTTTTCGAGCGTTTTCCATACGGTCTGATTTGCTCCTAAGTCTCAAGAAATGAGGCGCTGTGCCGTAATGATTTGAAATATAAAACTGAATTACCATAATAAAGAGTGCGCTCAAGAAAGTATAACAATACTCATAACTTGATTTAAACTTGAGAATGCATCGCGAAGCCTCGGCAAGTATGACTTTCCGCTCCGCGAAGCGGCAACGCAGAATATTTCGATGTGCCTTGGACACACGACACTCCGGATTGAGCTGAGGTCGAACTCTAATAGCTGTTCGGATGTTAAGCGCGGTTAAGGAAGTGTAAAGTTTGGTAAAGATTCAAACGAGGGCAGTTGCCACCAACGCGATGCATGCCTGGACTTTCCACACGGTGCAGGACGCGCAGGCGGCACGATGCCGCCTGCGGGGGCATTACGTCCCGCGGTCTCGTTCCGGGGGAGAGGAACTCGACCGAAGAGGTTGACGATCGCCAGGCGTCGCCCTTATCGGGCGCGGGACCTTCTGGCCAATAACCCGGCGAGAGCAGTCATCTCTGACCTTGCCCCCGCTTCGAAAGCTCAGGCTTGAAGGTGATCGTCGTGTGATCGTTGGATGGATGCGGTTCGGCCTCGGCGGTTTCCGGGCCGGTCCGGTGAACGAGGCGCCTGAGCGCCTCGTTCAAGTCGTCGACGAAGGTGAAGATGACAGGGATGACGACGAGGCTGAGCAGCGTCGACATCATCACCCCGCCGATCACCACGATCGCCATCGGCTGCCGGAAGCTGGAATCGCCGCCTGTCAGGCTGAGGGCCACCGGCAGCATACCGGATGCCATGGCAATGGTGGTCATGATGATCGGTCGCGCGCGTTTGTGGCATGCATCCACAAGAGCATCGAACCGGGGCATGCCCTGGCGGCGCGACATGATCGCGTATTCGATCAGAAGGATCGAATTCTTCGTCACCACGCCCATGAGCATGAGCAGCCCGATGACGGCCGCCATCGAGAAGCTGGTTCCGGTCACCACCAGCGGCACCAGCGCGCCGCCGAGCGAGAGCGGCAGAGCCATCAGAAGCGTGAGGGGCTGCAGGAAGTCGTGGAAGAGCAGAACGAGGATCGCGTAGATGCAGAAAACCCCGATTGCCATCGCCAGACCAAAGCTCTGGAACAGCTCCGAACTGCGCTGGAGTTCTCCCTGTTCGACAAGGGTGACGCCCGATGGCAGATGCTGAAGCGCCGGCAGCGCCTGCGCCTCGCGGTTGACGTCGCCCAGGATGCGGCCGTTGAGCTCGACTGAAAGAGTGACATTGCGCATACGATCGATGCGGTCAATTTCCGACGGGCTGCCGCCGATCCGGATATCGGCAATCGACCCGAGATCGACATTGCCGTTCGTCCCAGACACCCGCATGTTCTTGATGTCGTCGAGTTTGGTGCGCGTCTCGGGGCTGAAGCGGACGACGATGGGAACCTGGCGCTGCGGCAGGTTGAGCTTTGGCAAATCGGCGGAATATTCTCCATCCGTCGCCACGCGCACGGCCTCGGCGATGGCGCTCGACGTCACCCCGAGCGCTGCTGCGCGGGCGAAATCGGGCGTGATCTGGATCTCCGGCGCCTGCCTGGCCGCGGTCGATGTCACCGCGCCGATGCCCTGAAGCGTGCGCAGCTGTTCTTCAAGCGCCGTGCCGGCGCTGTCGAGCGCGTTGGCGTCGTCACTGGCAAGGGTGATCTCGAGCTTCGTGCCGTTGCCGCCGCCGCCAACGGCGATCCGCACACCGGGAAGGACCGAGAGAGCCTGCCGGATGTCGTTTTCGATTTCCGACTGTTTGCGGTCGCGCTCGCCGATGGGTGGGAGCACGGCGACGATGGTCGCGGATCCGACGCTGCTCGAGGTGCTGGAATCTGGGCCGCCGCCCGAGGATGCGGAACCGACCGCGGAAAAGACATGCGTCACGTCCTGGAGCTTGCCGACGATATCGGCGGCCTGCCTTGTCGTGGCGTCTGTCTGCTCGATGGTGGCGCCCGGCTGCATGGTGAGCGTGATCTGGGCCCGCGCGTCGTCGGAAGCGGGCAGGAAGCCGGATTTCAGGAGCGGGATCGTGGCCAGCGAAAGCGCGACGACGACGGCGGTCACGGCCACCGTGGTCTTCCTGTGGTTCATGGCGGCTTTCACGATTGCCATATAGGCGCGCATGATGCGGCCGTCCTTTTCCTCTTTCGGATGGGCCTTCATGAAATAGGCGGCCATCATCGGCGTCAGCAGGCGTGCGACAACGAGCGAAACGAGGACGGCAACGGCGGCGGTGATACCGAACTGGCGGAAGATGAGCCCCGGTATGCCGCTCATGAAGGCCGTCGGCAGGAAGACGGCGACCAGGGTGAAGGTGGTGGCGATGACGGCGAGCCCGATCTCGTCGGCCGCCTCCAGAGCGGCGTCGATCGGCCGCTTGCCCATCTGCAAATGGCGGGCGATGTTCTCGACTTCGACGATGGCGTCGTCGACGAGGATGCCGACGACGAGCGACAGCGCAAGCAGGGTGACGATATTAAGGCTGAATCCGGCCAGGTACATGACGAGGAAGGTCGGTATGACGGACAATGGCAGCGCCACGGCCGACAGGATCGTCGCACGCCAGTCCCGAAGGAAGAGCCAGACGACGACGATCGCCAGGATCGCGCCTTCGTACAGCATGTGCATCGAACCGTCGTAATTGTCGAGGATCGGCCCGATCGTGCTGTAGGCCTCCTCGATCTGCACGTTGGAATGCTTGGCCGCAAACTCCTTCATTGCCTTGTCGACGTCCGCGGCGACACCACTGTCCGAAAAGCCGTTCGAGCGCTTGATCTCGACCGCCACCACCGGTTTGCCGTCGAGATAGGCCATCGAAGATCGCTCCGCGAAGCTGTCGGTGACGGATGCGACGTCGTCGAGGCGAACCTGCTGCCCGTTGGCCAGGGGAATTCGCAGTTCCTTCAGCGCGTCGACCGAGGCAACGGCGCCGAGCGTGCGCAAGGTCTGACGGGTGCCGCCAATCTCTCCGAGGCCACCTGAGGTATCGGCCTGAACCGATTTCAACTGCGCCGACACAGTGGTCGCCGTGACGCCGAATGCGGCCATCGTCGTCGGATCGAGGTCGACGTGAACCTCGCGATCGACACCACCGATACGATTGACCTGTCCAACGCCCGGCACCGAGAGCAGCGCCTTGGTCAGATCGTTGTCGATGAACCAGGAGAGCTCGGTTTCGTTGAGGACGGAAGACCGGACAGCATAGGTGACCAGCGCCGAATTCTGCACGGTGACTTTGCTGACGCTTGGCGTCTGCATCTGCGCCGGCAGATCGGACTTTGCGCTGTCTACGGCATTGCGGACTTCGTTCAAGGCGGTCTCGCTGTCCTTCTCCAGTTTGAAGGAGACGCTGATCGACACCGAGCCGTCGGTAATCGTTGTCGTGATGTGGTCGAGATAGCTCAGCGAGGCAAGATTGTCCTCGATCGTGCGGGCGACCTCGGTTTCCAGCTGCGAAGGTGCGGCGCCGTCGAGCGTCGCAGTCACTTTGATGGTCGGAAGATCCATATCAGGGAAGTTCTGCACCGCCAGATGCTTGAAGGCCAGCAGGCCGCCGACGGCAAGCATCGCAAAGAGCAGGATCGCCGGTACGGGATTGCGGATTGAAAATGCGGAAAAGTTCATCAGCCTTCTCCCGCGACTTTCACGAGATCGTTGTCCGACAGAAACGCTCCGCCCGACGTCACCACTCTCGCCGATTTATCAATGCCCGAGATGATCTCGACTTCGCCGTCATTGCGGCGCCCGGTCTCGACCCGCACCCGTTTTACCCGCTTGTCCTCGCCGACCGCAAAGACGTAGTTGATCCCGTCACGGAAAACGATCGCGGTCTCGGGAACCGTCAGCGCTGGCGTGGTCCTGAGTTCGACGGTGCCGGTGACATAAAGACCGGTGCGCGGCTGAACGTCCTGGGGAAGGGTGACATAGACGATCGCCCGGCTCGTATTGGTGTCGATCGAAGGTCCGACGAGCCTCACCTTGCCCTGAATGCGGCGTCCGTCCGGCCCGTCGATGTCGACGCGCAATCCTTCCGAAATGCGCGAGAGGTAGCGGGCGGAAACCTCGGCCTGCCATTCGACCCGCTGCTGGCGGACCATGCGAAACAATTCGCTGCCGGAGGAAACGACGGCGCCGAGCTCGGCCGAGCGCGAGGTTATCAGACCGTCATCGACGGCCGTGACGGTTGTCTGGTCGAGCTTGATCTTCTGGCTGTCGAGCGCTGCCTCTTCGGATTGGAGACTTGCCGCCGCGGTCTGTTCGTCGGCAAGATATTCGACGATCTTCTCGTCCGAGAGGGCGCCGGAGGGTTGAAGCTGGCGAGCGCGATCGGCATTGGCCTTTGCCTTTGTGAGGTTTGCCTTCGCGGTCACGACGGCCGCCTCCTGCTTGCGAAGATCGGCCTGCACACTGTCCTGCGACATCAGGACGAGGGTCTGCCCCTTCTTAACCACGGAGCCGACATCGGCCAGGATTTCGGTGATGCGAAGTCCGCTCGTCTCGGAGGCGATGATGGCTTCCTGCCAGGGTTTTAGCCAGCCGCTTGCCGGAACGGTTTCCGGCCAGTCCCGCTCAGCCGGCGCCGCCAGCGAGACGGTCAGGGCGGCGGCGGCGGCTTGATCCGCCACGGCACTGCGCAGCGGCAGCAGAAGCGCTACCGCAATAAGAGCGGTGGCGAATATTCCAGATGGTTTTCTCAACGATGCACTCCTTGTGGTCAAAGGCATCGCTGCCCTTTCCCGATCCGCGCCAACTTGGCGGATGATTGCCACTCATGCGCGCAACCGGCCTCGCCGCGCGTCCATGTCATGGCAGGATAAGTAACGGGGCGAACGTTAAGTGCGGTCAAGTTAGTGTTAAGATAGGTAAAACTCGCTCACGCGACGGTGTTTGTGCTGTATGGCTTCATCGAATTAATGACGGACGAAGTGAATGAACAAGGTTCTCCTCATCGACGACGATGCCGAGCTGACGACGCTTCTGCAGGAATATCTCGTTGAAGAGGGATATGACGTCGTAACGGATACGGACGGTCGCGCTGCCATTGCCGCTGCTGCCGGCAATACGGTCGATATCATCGTGCTCGACATCATGATGCCTCGGATGAACGGGATCGAGGTTCTGCAGAGGATCAGGAAGCTCAGCCAGGTTCCGGTGCTGATGCTGACCGCAAGGGGCGATGACGTGGACAGGATATCGGGCCTCAATCTCGGTGCCGACGACTATGTGCCGAAGCCATGCTCGCCGGGCGAACTGGCGGCGAGGCTGCGCGCCATCCTGCGCCGGGCGGGGCAGCCGGCAGCCGGCGCGTCGACCGACACGATCAGGGCGGGGCAGCTCGTGCTCCATCCGGGCAGCAGGATCGCCGAATGGCGCGGAGAAAGCCTGGAGCTGACCGGCACCGAGTTCAGCCTGCTCGAAGTGCTTGCCCGCAGCGCCGGCCAGCTCGTGTCGAAGCAGGACATTTCGAAACGGGCCTTCGGCAAGCCGCTGACCCCGTTCGATCGCCGTATCGACGTCCATATCAGCAGCGTGCGCCAGAAGCTCGGACTGAGGGAGGACGGGCAATCCTGGATCCAGTCCGTTCGCGGCCAGGGCTATCAACTTCTCGTGGACTGACCATGCCTAGGCTTTTCTGGAAATTCTTCGCGACGATCTGGTTGACGCTTGCAACGACGCTCACTGTTATAATCGTGATCGTCAACCTCTTTCAGATCCCGCCGCCTGGCCGCGATCGGGAATACCAGGAGCGAGCGATCATTCTGAAGCTGACTGCGAACGTCCTCGCAAGGGATGGGGAGGACGCCGCAGAGCGCTTCATCCGCTCAAGTGAAGATACGGTGCCGCTGGGCCTGACTCTTTCGAAAACCATGGGGTCGCCTGCGTGCGGAGACGAAGGTAGGGCAGAGACGAAGTCCATTCTGAAGGACGGAATTTGCTACCGGATCTCCGTGGCGCCGGAAGCGAACTTCCTTCTCAACGTGGTGGATAACCTGGCGCTGCTGGTGCCTTGGCTTTCGATTTTCGTTTCGAGTACGGTCGCTGCCGCAGCACTCGCCCGCTATCTCATTCGACCCGTCGTGCATTTGCGCGACGGCCTGAGCGCGCTCGCCCATGGCCGCTTCGACTTCCGTATCGGCGACCAGATGGCCGGCCGAAAGGATGAAGTCACTGCGCTGGCGCATGACTTCGATTCCACCGCCGCGCGGCTTCAGGAGCTTCAGGATGCGCAGCAGCGGCTGTTCCATGATGTCTCCCATGAATTGCGTTCGCCCCTGTCCCGCCTGCAGGCTGCCGTCGGCGTTCTTCGGCAGAGCCCGGCCAAACTCGGCGCCATGCTGGACCGAATGGACCGGGAGGTTGAACGGCTCGACGCGCTGGTCGGCGAAGTTCTGACCCTTGCCAGGCTCACCGCCGGCTCCGGCCTGCCGCTGAAGACCCAGGCCCTGGATGTCATCGAACTGCTGAATGAAATCCTTGGCGACGCCGCATTCGAAGCCCAGGCACGAGATGTGTCGATCACGACAAGCGTCGACGGCAGCTTCCGCGCCGAGGTCGAAGGCGAGCTGCTCTACCGGGCACTCGAAAACGTCGTGCGCAACGCCGTCAAATACACGGCCGAACATTCGCACATATCCGTGTCTTGCGAGGCGGCGGCCGAGCGCCTCAAAATCTGCGTCACCGATCGGGGGCCAGGCGTGAGGCGCGACGAACTCGAACGCATCTTCCAGCCGTTCTCACGCGGGAAAGAGGCGGTGCCAAGAGGCGGATACGGCCTGGGTCTTGCCATCACCCGGCAGGCCATCGAGCGCCATGGCGGGCGTGCGCATGCGTCGTTGCCTGACGCCGGAGGCCTGGCGATCACGCTGGAACTTCCGAGACGGCCGACGCCCTATGGTTCGGTTGATGATCAAGCATCCCGGGATTTTACCTAACTTTACAGTTTCTTTACCGCCATTAACGCTGGCCTCGCTAAGCCTGGATCTCCGATCCCGGTTCAGAAAGCTTGCCAGTGAGTCCGTCGCTCCGCACCAGACTATCATCCCTCCGCTACGCCGCATCCGCCTTCACGCTGCTGCTCGCAGGCTGCGTCAGCGGTCCGGATCACGTTCCCCCTGAGATGCCGCTTCCCGCCAAATTCGAAGAGGGTACCACCAAAAGCAACGGCAATGTCGTGACGGCTGAGTGGTGGAAGGCCTATCGCGACAAGCGGCTCGACGGCCTGGTGGCCCATGGCCTCAGCGAAAACCTCGATGTGCTGCAGGCGCTCGAGAGCATCAATTCGGCTGCCGCCAATGTCACGGTTGCCGGCGCCGGCAGTCTGCCGAGCCTCAGTGTCGACGCATCGCACACGGTATCCGGTGAAAAGGGGCGGCTGCGCACGACGGTCGGCACCACGAATACCACAGGCGGTGAGGCCAGCCTTTCCTGGCTGCTCGACATCTTCGGCCAGTACCGTCGCTCCAAGGAGAGTGCCATCGCCTCGCTGGGAGCCGCCTATGCGACGGCCGACAATGCAAAGCTCACCTTCCTGAAAGACCTGGTCGAGAGTTATATCGACGCCCGCTATTACCAGGAGCGCATCGCGCTTGCACGGGCGAGCCTGAAATCCCGCCAGCAAACTTACGAACTCACGCAGCTGCAGCTCAAGGCAGGTGCGGCCTCCCGCCTCGACGTCGTTCAGGCCGAGGGCCTGGTGCAGTCGACAAAGTCCGACATTCCCGGCCTCGAACAGAGCTTCACCGAATCGGCCCATCACATTGCCACGCTGCTCGGGATGCCGGCGGCCTCGTTGATGGACGAGCTGCAGAAAAGCGCCGGTCAGCCGGTTTTCCGCGGCGATATTCGCGCCGGCATTCCGGCCGATCTCATCCGCAACCGTCCTGATATAAGAAAGGCCGAACGCGAGCTGGCGGCGGCCGTCGCCGATATCGGTGCTGCCGAAGCCCAGCTTTATCCGTCGATCTCGCTCTCCGGTTCGATCTCGCCGAGCTGGGTCAAATCCTCGGGTGCCGGCGGCTCGAGCCTCACCAGCTGGTCCTTCGGACCGACGCTCAACCTGCCGATCTTCGACGGCGGCAAATTGCGCGCGAATGTCGATATCGAGAAATCGGATGCGAGGGCGCAGTATCTCGCCTGGAAAGCGGCGGTGCTGAACGGGGTCGAAGAGGTGGAAAACGCGCTGTCGGCAGTTCGCCGCGACACGCAGACACTGGCGCCGTTGCGCAGGCAGGTGCAGACGGCGGAGGAATCCCTGGCACTGTCGACCGCAAGCTACAAGGACGGCGCCTCGTCGTTGCTCGATGTCCTCGACGCCCAGCGGTCCGTCTCCGATGCTCAGGCAAGCCTTGCCGCTACCGTGCAGCAGGTTGCCAAGGACTATGTGGATCTCTATGTCGCCGTCGGCGCCGGTTACCTCACCCAAGAAGAGCCTGTCGCCTCGAAGCGAGTGGCGAAGTCGGGCTGATCGGCCGCCCGGCTAGAGCAATTCCAGCAAAAGTGTGCAGCGGTTTTGCGCCCGGAATTGCGTGAAAACAAAGAGATAGAGCAATTCCATGATTCGAAGAAAAACGGAATTGCTCTATCCGCGGCGGTGCCGGTCAAATGCTGCCCGCGGCCGTTATATTTCTATATTTTACCCAACTTTACACTGGCTTTACCGCCATTAACGCTGGCCTCTCTAAAAGCTGAATCGATGATCCCGGTTCAGAAGATTCGCCGATGGCTTCCAACATTCAACCCGTGAAAATGCCGACGCAGGCGGCCGTTTGCGCCGTCCTCCTCGCCTTGCTCTCTTCCTGCACGAACGTACCCCTGCAGCAGGGCAGCTCGCTTGGCTCCTATGCGGGAATGGCGGTCTCGGGCGGTTCTCTGACCAACGCAAAATTGCGGGTGAATTCGCCGGCGGTTCTTGCCGCGCAAACGGTGCGCATCGCTCCGACGAGGGTCGAGAATGCCGGCGGCGGTTCTTTCGAACCGAAAGACCTGGCACTCCTGACCAATGCGATCGACCGGGCGCTGTGCAGGGGTCTCAGCGACCGTTTCAAGGTCGTGGGTCCAAACCAGCCGGCGGATCTCGTCGTCCATGCGACCGTCACCGACATCGTCGCCACGAACCGTGCTGTTGCCGCGACCTCCACCGTCGCCACACTCGGCGCTTCGGTGGCAATGGTTCCAATCCCGAGGATTCCGATCGGTCTCGGCGGCTTGTCGGCGGAAGCCGAGGCGGTCGGACAGGACGGTACGCAGCAGGCGGCGATGATCTGGTCGCGCGGCGCGAACATGCTGACGACGAAGGCACGGATATCCTCGGTCGGGGATGCTTATTCCCTGTCATCGGCATTCGGCGCCGATTTCAGCCGCATGCTGATCAAGGGTCAGGATCCGTTCAAGGCAACATCGTCCATCCGGCTGATGCAGAAGATCAAGGCGTCGTTCGACAGCGATCCGAAAGACGACGCCTGCAAGGCCTTCGGACCCGCGCCCGGCATCAAAGGGGCGGTCGCCGGTCAGCTCGGTCTGCCGCCGAGCTGGAGCGATAAGGGCGCGGCGGTCTCTCAATAGCAGCCAGGCGGCGGTCATCTATCACGCGCGGCATGGCGGCTGTGGCATTTCAAAAACCAGCAGAAAGGACATCGACATGAAGACATATCTACGGCTTGCAGGGGCGGTGATGGCAGCACTCGCGGCGAGCCCGGCATTCCCAGCACAGGAACAGTTCCTGCCGTCCGAGAAGGCGGCCGCAATCCTCGCCGATGGAATTCCCTGGTCGGCACTGGCGCCGGATGGCAAGGCACTCAAAGTCACCCTGGAGAAGGACGGCACCGGAAGCATTCGCGGTCCGATGCCCTTTGCGCTCCCCGTCACCTGGACGGTCAAGGACGATGCGATGTGCATATCCGGCAAGATGGGTACGCACTGTCTTCGATTCCGCTCGGTTCCCGGAGGGCTTCAGGGCTGGGACGGCGACAAGCCGGATCTGAAGTTCAGCCGTTGACGTCAGGCGGGCACCTTTCAGAGATGCACCGCAACATGAGGAGTTTCCGATGAATTATTTACTGGTGTTCGCCACGGTCTCGCTGTTTCTGGCAGCGCAATCGGTTGCCATGGCGCAAGTTCCGCCCCCCATCCCGTTGATTCCCGGCCCTCCGGGGCTCCCAACCGTTGTCATGCCGCCACCGCCCGATGCTCCTCCGCCATCGGAGGAATATTCGAATGAATATGACGGGAGACACTATGCTTGGTGCGCGCGCCGGTACCGGTCGTATTCAGCCTATGACAATAGCTTTCAGCCCTCCAGGGGACCGCGCAGGCAATGTTATTCCCCCTACGATTGAGCTGGCATCGTTCCAGGCCCGCCGGAGCGGTTGTCTAACGTCCGACGGCGTTCAGGAGCCGGAGGGCAAGCTTGAGGTGCGGCATATCCAGCATGCGCCCCTCAAGCTGGATGACGCCTGCGTCCGGCCTGGCGGCAAAAGCGGCGGCGACTTTCTCCGCCCAGGCGATCTCGGAAGCGTCAGGCGTGAAAGCGTGGTTGATCGTTTCGACCTGGCTCGGATGGATGGCCATCATGCCGGAAAAGCCGTCGCGCCGCGCGCGGCCGACATAGGCCCTGAGACCGCTATGATCGTGGAAATCGGGATAGACGGTGTCGATGGCCGGAACGGCGGCGGCATGGGCGGCAAATAGCGTCAGCGAGCGGGCAAGCTCGTAAGGCGGCGTGTAACGGCCATCCGTCCGTCGCGCGGTCGCAGCCCCGATCGCGGCAGGCAGATCCTCAGCACCCCAGGTAAGGCCGCAGAGGCTGGCCGCGACGTCCCGGTAGCTGCCGATCTCGAAGATCGCCGACGGCGTTTCGGTTGCGATCGGCAAGATGGGGATTTCAGGTGCAAGTGAGCCTGCGAGCTTCAGCACCGAAGCCGCCCCCTCGGCCTTCGGCAGCATGATCGCGAAAGGATGGAGGCCACTCAGAGCGGCAAGGTCGTTTTCGAACTCCGGGGAGGCGAGGGGATTGATGCGGATCAGGAGATTGGTTTCGCCAGTCTGGCGCAGGACGAATTCTTGGACGGCCTGGCGGGCGCGTGGCTTGTTGGCGGGTGCAACCGAATCTTCGAGATCGAGAATGACGGCATCGGCGCCCGAGGCGAGTGCTTTCTCGAAACGCTCCGGCCGATCGCCGGGCACGAAGAGCAGCGAGCGAAGTCTCATGACGGCTTTACCTTCAGCATGACGGTGCGCAGGCACTGGCAGACGATCTCGCTGCGCTGGTTCAGGGTGATGTGCCGGAAGGTGACGATGCCGGCGTCGGGGCGGGAGTTCGAGCGGCGCAGTTCCGTCACCTCCGTTTCCACCCGCAGCGTGTCGCCGATGAAGACCGGCTTCGGCATCGTCACCTTGTCGTAACCGAGATTGGCGACGAGCGTGCCGAGCGTGGTGTCGCCGACCGAAAGACCGACGGTGAGCGCAAAGGTGAAGGTGCCGTTGACGACGATCCGGCCGAATTCGGTGCCGGCCGCATAATCGGCATCGAGATGCAGCGGCTGCGGATTGTGGGAAAGCGTCGTAAACAGCAGGTTGTCGGTCTCGGTGACCGTGCGGCGGATCTCGTGGGCGATGCGGTCGCCGAGCGTCCATTCGTCGAAATAGCGGCCGGCCATCAATCCTGCTCCTTCGTGACGGTGACGACCAGCTGGTTCTCCGAGACCCTGGCGCCGGTGGAAACCTGCAGTTTTCCGATAATGCCGTCAAAAGGCGCGCGCAGCGAATGCTCCATTTTCATCGCTTCGACCGTCAGCAGACGCTCCCCCTTGGCGACATGATCGCCTTCGGCGACATCCACCGAAATCACGAGGCCGGGCATCGGCGAAAGGATCGCGCCATCGCCCGCACCCTGGCTCGCCTCGATTTCGCTGGCGACGGGCAGGCTGATCGGCCAGGCATTGCCGCCGTCGAAAAGTACGGTCGTTTCACCAATCGTGACGATATTTGCCTCAGGCTTCCGACGTGATTGCCCCCAGAAGAGGTGATCGCCGATACGGATGCGCACCCGATTGTCATCCGCGTCGGCGATGCGGAATCCGGCAAGCGCGGCCCAGGGATCATCATCGGTATTTCTTGAAAGCACGGCGGCTGCGGTGTCGATCGCGATTTCGCTCGGCTCCGTCGCCACAAGGCTATCGCCATGGCGGTCGAGGAAGCCGGTATCGATCTGAGCGGCGCGAAAATCCGGATCGACGGCGATGCGGGCAAGCAGGCCGGCATTGGATCTGACCGGCCAGACCTCGATTTCGGCGCAGGCGGCTGCAAGTTTCGAAAGGGCTGCCTCGCGGTCCGGTCCATGCGCAATGATCTTGGCGATCATCGGATCGTAGAAGGCGGTGATCTCATCGCCCTGTTCGACGCCGCTGTCGACGCGGACGGATTGCGGCAGGCGCAGATGGTCGAGCCGGCCGGTCGAAGGCAGATAACCGGCGGCCGGATTTTCGGCATAGAGCCGGGCTTCGAAGGCCCAGCCATTCATGGCGATCTCGTCCTGGCTTTTCGGCAAGGGCTCGCCGCTCGCGACCTTCAACTGCCAGAGCACCAGATCCTCGCCAGTAATCGCCTCGGTGACGGGGTGTTCTACCTGCAGCCTCGTATTCATCTCCATGAACCAGATACGGTCAGGATGCAGGCCCTGGGAGGCATCGGCGATGAATTCGATGGTGCCGGCGCCGACATAGTTGACCGCTCTTGCGGCCTTGACCGCCGCCTCGCAGATCACCGCCCGGGTGGCGGCATCGAGGCCGGGGGCAGGGGCCTCCTCGATCACCTTTTGATGACGGCGTTGCAGCGAACAATCGCGTTCGAAGAGATGCACGCAATTGCCGAGCTTGTCGGCGAAAACCTGCACCTCGATATGGCGCGGATTGGCGATATAGCGTTCGATCAGAACGCGGTCGTCGCCGAAGGCGGCGGCCGCCTCACGGCGGCAGGAGGCGAGACGTTCGGCGAAATCCTGCGCGCGGTCGACGCGGCGCATGCCCTTGCCGCCGCCGCCGGCAACCGCCTTGATGAGTACGGGATAACCGATGGCCTCGGCTTCCGCCGCCAGCCTCTCTTCGCCCTGGTCCGATCCGAGATAACCGGGGGTCACGGGCACGCCGGCTGCCTGCATCAATTCCTTGGCGGCATCCTTGAGCCCCATCGCCCGGATGGCAGCGGCCGGCGCGCCGACCCAGACGATGCCGGCCTTCTCCACCGCCTCGGCAAAATCGGCATTTTCCGACAGGAAGCCGTAGCCCGGATGGATCGCAGCGGCGCCGCTCTTGCGGGCAGCCTCCAGGATGCGCTGCGGCGAGAGATAGCTTTCGCGGGCCGGCGAGGGGCCGATGGCGATCGCCTCGTCCGCCTCCCTGACAAAGGGCAGGCCGGCATCGGCTTCGGAATAGACGGCAATGGTGCGGATGCCGAGCATCCTGGCCGTGAGGATGACGCGGCGGGCGATTTCGCCCCGGTTGGCAATGAGCAGGCTTTCCATCATCGACGCCTCACATCCTGAACAGGCCGAAGCGCGGCCCTTTCGGGATCGGCGCATTCAGGCAGGCGGAAAAGGCAAGGCCCAGCACGTCCCGCGTCTGGCGTGGATCGATGATGCCGTCGTCCCAAAGGCGGGCGGTGGCATAATAGGGATTGCCCTCGGCCTCGTAGCCGGCGCGGATCGGCGCCTTGAAGGCTTCCTCCTCTTCCATGGGCCAATTCTCACCGCGCGCCTCCATGGAATCTCGGCGAATGGTGGCAAGCACGGAGGCCGCCTGTTCGCCGCCCATCACGCTGATGCGGCTGTTCGGCCAGGTGAAGAGGAAGCGCGGGCGATAGGCGCGGCCGCACATGCCGTAATTGCCGGCACCGAAACTGCCGCCGATGATGACGGTGACCTTCGGCACGGTGGCGGTTGCAACGGCCGTCACCAGCTTGGCCCCGTCCTTGGCGATGCCGCCAGCCTCATAGCGGCCGCCGACCATGAAGCCAGAAATATTCTGCAGGAAAAGCAAGGGTATGCGCCGCTGGCAGGCGAGCTCGATGAAATGGGCGCCCTTCAGCGCACTTTCGGAAAACAGCACGCCGTTATTGGCGATGACGGCGACCGGCATGCCCCAGATGCGGGCGAAACCGCAGACCAGCGTGGTGCCGTAGAGCGGCTTGAACTCATGCAGTTCCGAGCCATCGACGATCCGTCCGATGACCTCGCGCACGTCGTAGGGTGAACGCACATCATCCGGGATGAGACCGCAGAGATCTTCGGGATCGAGTTTCGGTGGTCGCGGCGGCTGGAGGTCGATATCGACTGATTTCACAGTGTTGAGGGTGGCTGCGATATCGCGCACGAGCAGCAGCGCATGTTCATCGTTCTCGGCGACATGATCGACAACGCCGGAGCGGCGGCCATGGGTCTCGGCGCCGCCGAGCTCTTCGGCCGAGATGATCTCGCCGGTCGCGGCCTTCACCAGCGGCGGACCGGCGAGGAAGATCGTGCCCTGATTGCGCACGATGACCGTCTCGTCGGACATGGCGGGCACATAGGCGCCGCCGGCGGTGCAGCTTCCCAACACGCAGGCGATCTGTGGGATTCCCTCGGCCGACATCTGGGCCTGGTTGTAGAAGATCGCGCCGAAATGGTCGCGGTCGGGAAAGACGTCGGCCTGATGCGGGAGATTGGCGCCACCGCTATCGACCAGATAGAGGCATGGCAGCCGGTTCTGCAGAGCAATCTCCTGCGCCCGCAGATGTTTCTTCACCGTCAGGGGGTAATAGGCGCCGCCCTTCACCGTCGCGTCATTGGCGACGATCATCACCTCGCGGCCGCAAACACGGCCGATGCCTGTTATGATGCCGGCGCCGGGCGCCTCATCATCATACATGCCGTTGGCCGCCAGCGTGCCGATCTCCAGGAACGGGCTGCCGGCATCGATGAGCAGCTGGATCCGGTCGCGCGGCAGGAGCTTGCCCTTGCCGGTATGGCGCTCGCGCGCTGCCTGCGATCCACCCTGGCGCGCTTTCGCCGAGCGGTCGTGGAGTTCGTCGCTAAGGGCCTTGTTCTTGGCTGTATTGGCCTTGAAGGTCTCGCTATCGCGGTCGATCGCAGTCGAAATCACCGTCATGATGCGATGAGCTCCCGGCCGATCAGGTAGCGGCGGATCTCGTTGGTACCGGCGCCGATATCGTAGAGCTTGGCGTCGCGCAAAAAGCGTTCGACCGGCCATTCCTTGGTATAGCCGGCGCCGCCGAGTGCCTGGATCGCTTCCAGCGAGACCTTCACGGCATTCTCGCTGGCAAAGAGGATCGCGGCGGCCGCATCCGTGCGCGTCGCGCGGCCGGCATCGCAGGCCCGGGCAACGGTATAGACATAGGCGCGCGCCGAATTCAGCGCGACATACATGTCGGCGATCTTGCCCTGCATCAGCTGGAAGTCACCGATCGGCTTACCGAACTGTTTGCGATCGCTGACATAGGGCAACACGACGTCGAGGCAGGCCTGCATGATGCCAAGCGGCCCGGCGGCGAGCACTGCGCGCTCGTAGTCGAGGCCGGACATCAGGATCTTCACGCCTTCTCCCTCCCGGCCCATCAGCGCCTCGGCCGGCACCTCGCAATCCTGAAAGACCAGTTCGGCGGTATCGCTGCCGCGCATGCCGAGCTTCGAGAGTTTCTTGGAGACGCTGAGGCCCGGCAGGCCCTTTTCGACGATGAAGGCGGAAATGCCTTTCGGGCCGGCTGCGGGATCGGTCTTGGCATAGACGACCAGCACATCGGCATGCGGCGCGTTGGTGATCCAGAATTTGGCGCCGTTCAGAACATAGCGGTCCCCCTTTTTCTCGGCACGCAAGCGCATGGAGACGACATCGGAACCGGAGCCCACCTCGGACATGGCAAGCGAACCCACATGTTCGCCGGAGATCAGTTTCGGCAGATGACGGCGTTTCTGTTCCGGCGAGGCCCAGCGGCGGATCTGGTTGACGCAGAGATTGGAATGGGCACCGTAACTCAAGCCCACGGAAGCCGAGGCCCGTGAAATCTCCTCCATGGCGACGACATGATCGAGATAACCGAGACCGGCGCCGCCGAATTCTTCCTCGACGGTAATCCCATGCAGGCCGAGGGCGCCCATCTCAGGCCAGAGGTGGCGTGGAAACGTGTTGCTTTCGTCGATTTCCGCAGCCAGCGGAGCAATATGAGCGGCAGCAAACCGCGCCGTCGTTTCACGGATCGCGTCCGCGGTTTCGCCGAGCGAAAAATCAAACATGGCACTCCTCCCGCTGAAATATGTAGCGCGGGTTGCGGCGGGGTCAAAGTGCCCTTGAATGATACGGGTGGAGAGCCTTGAGAATTCTCGTCGAGGGCGCGTGAACGCCATTTTCTTGAAAAGATGGAAAATATGGAATATATGGAAATTAAACCGGAGAGTATAGTCATGCGACAGTTCACGACAGGTGATCTCAATAAACAGATTGGTGATGTCACCGATGTCGCGAGCCGCGAGCCGGTTATTCTTACCCGCCACAACAAGCCCCGTTTCGTGCTGATGAGCTATGAACACTATCAGAGGATGCGCAGCGGCGAGGACCCGCGTCGCGCGCATCACATTTCGGAGATGCCGGATGAGCATGCCGAATTGTTCGGCGAGGCGATTGAGCGACTGGCGCGCGGGGAAAGTTACGACGATGAACCATGAGTTTCGCCCTGGCGAGGTGATAACCTATCCCTATCTCTGGGCATGGCAGCAGCAGCGTGGTGAGACGGAGTGGCGCAAACAGCGCCCGGTCTGTGTCATCATTGCGATCCGCAGTGCGAGCGATGGAAATACGCATCTCGCCCTTCTGGCAATCACCACGCAACCGCCGCCGTCGGGAAGGGCTGCGCTGGAAATTCCCGATATCGAACGTCGGCGTGCTGGTCTCGGTGATCTCAAACAAAGTTGGATCGTCGTCGACGAATACAATTACGATATCGTCGAGCGTTCCTGGTACATCGAGCCTCATCAGGAGGTTCTTGGTCGCTTCAGCAAGTCCTTCGTGATGAAGATTGCCGTCATGTTCGCGAACGCGCGGGGCCGGTCAGAACGAGTCAATCGATTCGACTGACATCCTCTCGATTTTCCGTTCCGTCCCGCCGAAAGGCCTCAGGGCTCTTGCCTATCCATTTCCTGAAGGCCCGGAAGAAGGCGCTCGGCTCGGAATAGCCGAGCTGGACGGCGATCTCGCCGATGGTCTTCGGCGTGTTCAGCAGCAGGTCAACGGCGAGATCCCGGCGGATGTCATCCTTGATGGCGGCATAGCTTTGTCCCTCGTCGTGCAGGCGGTGGCGGAGCGTGGAGGGCGGCATGCGCATATCAGCGGCGAGCTCGGCGAAGCTCCGCCACATGGCAGGTGTTGCCTGACTCAAGCGGCGGCGCACGGCTGCGGCGATGCCGGCATCATAGCGGTAGCGCACCAGAATATTGGCGGGCGCGCCGCGCAGGAACTGTTTGAGCGCCTGTTCGCTGCGTGAAATCGGCAGGTCGAGCAGGGTGCTGTCAAAGCCCAGCCGGCTGATGGCTTGCGAGAAACGCACCGGCGCACCGAAGAACAGCCGGTAGTCGGCGCCCTGTTTAGGCTCGGCGCAGCGGAAATCGACGCGCCGGATCGGAATGCGCCGGCCAACCAGCCAGCAGATGATGCCGTGCAGGATGATCCAATAGGTACGGTAGGCGAAGGCCGAACGCGGGCCGCCGGCATCCCGAAGCTCGACCTCGGCCAGACCGTCGCGGATGACGAGCTGTCCCCTGGGATCGTCGAGCACGATATCGAGGAAACGCAGCGCCCGACGAAGCGCATGACCCAGCGTCGGCGCATGCAGCACAGAGTGGCAGAGCAGTGTGAAGCTGCCGCTGCGCATCGGTCGGCCGCCCATGCCGAAGAATTCGTCGTCGAGCTCGGCGGCGATGGCCAGCCACAGCGCGCCGTAGGTTTCTGCCGAGACCGGCTGGTCGACCCGGGGCAGTCCCACGCGCGCAAGAATAGGCTGCGTCGGCTTATCTAGTCGCCGCAGGCTGTCGAGCGCCTCCTCGACAAAGGCCGGCGCAATCATCCGTCGCTCGATTTCGGCCACCCCACCCTCGCTATGGCAAAACTGGCCGAAATAATGGAGCATTTCTGTCATCGCTTGCAATAGGTGGAGCGAATAGAATCGTACCCGTCGGTTGCGCTTGGAGGCGGTCGCCGCCGGCAGGGAGGAACAGATTCATGTTGATCCAAGGAGCAAGCTTCATCGTCACCGGTGGTGGCTCCGGCCTCGGTGCTGCCACGGTGCGCGCGCTTGTCGAGGCAGGCGGGCGCGTGACGATCGCCGATCTCAATGTCGAAGCGGGCGAACATGTCGCCTGGGAATTCGCAAGCGCTGCACAGTTCGTCAAGGCCGACGTGGCCGATGAGAAGCAGGGAGCAGCGGTGGTTGCCGCTGCCGTCGACGCCTTCGGCGGCTTGCGCGGCTTGGTGAATTGCGCCGGCGTCGCACCGGCCGAAAAGGTGATCGGCCGCGACGGGCCGCATCGGCTGGAAAGTTTTGCCCGCACGGTCGGAATCAATCTCATCGGCACGTTCAACATGATCCGGCTTGCCGCCACAGCGATCCAGAAGACCGATCCGGATGCCGAAGGCGAACGCGGCGTCATCGTCAATACGGCCTCGGTCGCCGCCTTCGACGGTCAGATCGGCCAGGCAGCCTATGCCGCCTCCAAGGGTGGGGTGGCGGCGATGACCTTGCCGATCGCCCGCGAGCTTGCGCGTCACGGCATTCGCGTCGTCGCGATCGCGCCCGGCATTTTCGAGACGCCGATGATGGCTGATATGCCGGCTGAGGTTCAGGCCGCACTCGGCAAGAGCGTGCCCTTTCCACCGCGGCTCGGCCGGCCGGCGGAATTTGCCGGGCTGGTGCGCCATATCTTGGAAAACAACATGCTGAACGGCGAGGTCATCCGCCTCGACGGCGCATTGCGGATGGGCGCGCGGTGAACGCGTCGCCCCAAGGAGGAAAGATGGTTTTGCAGGATCCCATCGTCATCGTCGGTGCAGCGCGCACCCCGATCGGCAGCTTTCAGGGAGAGCTGAAAGAGGCGACAGCGCCGGAGCTTGGAGCGACGGCGATCCGCGCAGCGCTTGAGCGCAGCCGCATCGCGGCCGAGGCGATCGAGGAGGTTATCTTCGGTTGTGTCCTGCCGGCCGGGCAGGGCCAGGCGCCGGCGCGCCAGGCGGCGATCCATGCCGGCCTGCCTTTCGCGACGGCGGCCAGCACCGTCAACAAGATGTGCGGCTCGGGCATGAAGGCCGTGATGATGGCGCATGACCTGATCGCCGCAGGCAGCGCCTCGGTGGCGGTTGCAGGCGGCATGGAAAGCATGACGAATGCGCCCTATCTCCTTGACAAGGCCCGTGGCGGCTACAGGCTCGGCCATGGGCGTGTCGTGGATCATATGTTCCTCGACGGGCTGGAGGATGCTTATGACAAGGGGCGCTTGATGGGCAGCTTCGCGGAGGATTGCGCCGAGGCCTATCAGTTCACGCGCGAGGCGCAGGACAGCTACGCCATCGCCTCGCTGACGCGGGCGCAGAAGGCGATTGCCGAAGGCTGTTTCGACCGCGAGATCGTGCCGGTTACGGTGAAATCCGGCAGGACTGAGCAGGTGGCGAGCCGCGACGAACAGCCCGGCAAGGCGAAGCTCGACAAGATCCCGACGCTGAAACCGGCCTTCCGAGACGGCGGCACGGTGACTGCCGCCAATTCCAGCTCGATTTCCGATGGCGCGGCAGCCCTCGTGCTGATGCGCCGTTCCGAGGCGGAGCATCGCGGCCTCAAGCCGCTTGCCACCATCCTTGGCCATGCCACCCATTCGCAGGCGCCCAATCTTTTCGCTACCGCACCGATCGGTGCGCTGCAGAAACTGTCCGATCGCACCGGCTTATCGTTGTCGGAGGTCGATCTTTTCGAAATCAACGAGGCCTTTGCCGTCGTCGCCATGGCGGCGATGCGCGATCTCAACCTGCCGCATGAGAAGGTCAATGTGCATGGCGGCGCCTGCGCGCTCGGCCATCCGATCGGCGCTTCGGGGGCCCGGATCCTGGTGACGCTGCTTGCGGCGCTGGAGCGCTACGATCTGAAGCGCGGCATGGCGGCGCTCTGCATCGGCGGCGGCGAGGCGACCGCCGTCGCCATCGAGCGGCAATAGGAGGAGAGAACAGATGATCCTTTCCGACCTCCAGCAGCAGATTTCAGATCTCGCCCGCGACTTTGCCCGCGACCGGCTGGCGCCGGGGGCAGCCAAACGCGACCGGGAGCATCTCTTTCCGCGCGAGGAACTGAAGGAGATGGGTGAACTCGGGCTGCTCGGCATGCTGGTGCCGGAAGCCTATGGCGGCTCGGATACCGGCGTGGTCGCCTATGCCGCAGCACTTGAGGAGATCGCCGCCGGCGACGGAGCCTGTTCGACGATCATGAGCGTGCACAGTTCCGTTGGCTGTGTGCCGATCCTGAAATTCGGCACCGAGGAGCAGCGGCAGCGTTTCCTGCCGAAACTGGCCAACGGCGAATGGATTGGCGGCTTTGCGCTGACCGAGCCGCAGGCGGGTTCGGATGCCTCGAACCTGAAGACCCGGGCGCGGCGTGACAGTGACCACTATGTGCTCGACGGCTCCAAGCAATTCATCACCTCGGGAAAGAACGGCGATGTCATCATCGTCTTTGCCGTCACCGATCCCGACGCCGGCAAGAAAGGCATTACCGCCTTCATCGTGCCGACGGAGACGCCAGGCTACGAGGTGATCCGCGTCGAAGAGAAGCTTGGGCTGCATTCCACCGATACCTGCCAGATCGCCTTCAACAACATGCGCATCCCGGCCGGGCTGAGGCTCGGTGCGGAAGGTGAAGGTTATCGCATCGCGCTCGCCAATCTCGAGGGCGGGCGGATCGGCATTGCGGCGCAGGCCGTCGGCATGGCGCGGGCGGCCTTCGAGGCGGCGCGCGACTACGCCCGCGAGCGCACGGCCTTCGGCAAACCGATCTTTGAGCACCAGGCCGTGGCCTTCCGCCTTGCCGATATGGCGGTGCGGATCGAGGCGGCGCGGCAGCTCGTCTTTCATGCCGCCTCGCTCCGGGAGGCGGGGCTGCCCTGTCTGTCGGAAGCCTCGATGGCGAAGCTCTTTGCCTCCGAGATGGCCGAGCGTGTCTGCTCCGATGCGATCCAGATCCATGGAGGTTATGGCTACATGGCCGACTATCCGGTCGAGCGCATCTACCGCGATGTGCGCATCTGCCAGATCTACGAAGGAACGAGCGACGTGCAGCGCATGGTGATCGCCCGCAATCTATAGAACGACATCCGGCCCGGCTCTCGGAGGAGAGGGGCAAGGCCGGCAAGGGAGGAAAGAAACGACATGGTGGATTCTGCTCGTTTGAGCCTGCACGTCCCCGAACCCGCCGTCCGACCTGGCGGCCAGCCTGATTTTTCCAATGTCAGGATTGCCAAGGCCGGCGCGGTGCCGCGGCCGGAGGTGGATGTCGCGTCGGAAGACATCCGCGATCTTGCCTATTCCATCATCCGTGTTTTGAACCGCGACGGCGAGGCGGTCGGCCCCTGGGCCGGGTCGCTCTCCGATGAGGAGCTGCTGACCGGGCTTCGCAACATGATGAAACTGCGGGCCTTCGACGCCCGCATGCTGATGGCGCAGCGGCAGGGCAAGACCTCCTTCTATATGCAGCATCTCGGCGAAGAAGCCGTCAGCTGCGCCTTCCGCAAGGCGCTCGAGAAGGGAGACATGAATTTCCCGACCTATCGCCAGGCGGGCCTCTTGATCGCCGACGACTATCCGATGGTCGAGATGATGAACCAGATCTACTCGAACGAGAGCGATCCCCTGCGCGGCCGGCAACTGCCGATCATGTATTCCTCCAAGGAGCACGGCTTCTTCACCATCTCGGGCAATCTCGCTACCCAATATGTGCAGGCCGTCGGCTGGGCGATGGCCTCGGCGATCAAGAACGACAGCCGCATTGCCGCGGCCTGGATCGGCGACGGATCGACGGCGGAATCGGATTTCCACTCGGCGCTGGTCTTCGCCTCGACCTACAAGGCGCCGGTCATCCTCAACATCGTCAACAATCAGTGGGCGATATCCACCTTCCAGGGCATCGCCCGCGGCGGCTCCGGCACCTTCGCCGCCCGCGGCCTTGGCTTCGGCATTCCGGCGCTGCGTGTCGATGGAAACGATTATCTCGCCGTCCATGCGGTCGCCCGCTGGGCGGCCGAGCGCGCGCGGCGCAATCTCGGCCCGACGCTGATCGAATATGTGACCTACCGCGTCGGCGCCCACTCGACCTCCGACGATCCGAGCGCCTACCGGCCGAAGACGGAATCGGAGGCCTGGCCGCTCGGAGATCCCGTGCTGCGGCTGAAGAAACATCTGATCGTCAAGAGTGTCTGGTCGGAGGAGCGGCATGTGCAGGCGGAAGCCGAAATCATGGATGAGGTGATCGAGGCGCAGCGCCAGGCAGAGGCGCACGGCACCCTGCACGCCGGCGGCAGGCCCTCGGTGCGCGACATTTTCGAGGGCGTCTATGCCGAGATGCCGCCGCATATCCGCCGTCAGCGGCAGCAGGCGGGGTACTGACATGGCCAGGATGACGATGATCGAGGCGGTGCGCAGCGCCATGGACGTCTCGATGGCGAAGGACGACAATGTCGTCGTTTTCGGCGAGGACGTCGGCTATTTCGGCGGCGTCTTTCGCTCGACGCAGGGCCTGCAGGCAAAATACGGCAGAACACGCTGCTTCGATACGCCGATCAGCGAATCCGGCATCGTCGGCACGGCGATCGGCATGGCCGCCTACGGGCTGAAGCCCTGTGTCGAAATCCAGTTCGCCGATTACATGTATCCGGCCTATGACCAGCTGACGCAGGAGGCGGCGCGCATCCGCTACCGGTCCAACGGCGATTTCACCTGCCCGATCGTCGTGCGCATGCCGACCGGCGGCGGTATCTTCGGCGGCCAGACGCACAGCCAGAGCCCGGAGGCGCTTTTTACCCACGTCTGCGGGCTGAAGGTGATCGTGCCTTCCAATCCCTACGATGCCAAAGGCCTGCTGATCGCAGCGATCGAGGATCCCGATCCCGTCATGTTCCTGGAGCCGAAGCGGCTCTATAACGGCCCCTTCGACGGCCATCACGAGAAGCCGGTGACGCCCTGGTCGAAGCATGACCTCGGCGAGGTGCCCGATGGCCATTACACTATTCCGATCGGCAAGGCCGAGGTGCGGCGCGTCGGATCGGCGGTGACCGTGATTGCCTACGGCACCATGGTGCATGTGGCGCTTGCCGCAGCCGAAGATGCCGGCATCGATGCCGAGGTGATCGATTTGAGGAGCCTGCTGCCGCTCGATCTCGATGCGATCGTCAAATCGGTCGCCAAGACGGGGCGCTGCGTCGTCGTGCATGAGGCAACCCTGACGTCGGGCTTCGGCGCCGAGGTCGCAGCACTGGTGCAGGAACATTGCTTCTATCATCTCGAGGCGCCGGTCGTGCGTGTCGCCGGCTGGGACACGCCCTATCCGCATGCGCAGGAGTGGGACTATTTCCCCGGTCCCGGCCGTGTCGGGCGGGCGCTTGCCGAAGTCATGGAGGCCTGAGCCGTGGGCGAATTCATCATCAAGATGCCCGATGTCGGGGAAGGGGTCGCCGAGGCCGAGATTGTGGAATGGCACGTGAAGACAGGCGATCCCGTCCGCGAGGACATGGTGATTGCCGCCGTCATGACCGACAAGGCCACCGTGGAAATTCCGTCGCCCGTCCATGGCACCGTCATCTGGCTTGCCGGCGAGGTCGGAGACCGCATCGCGGTCAAGGCCCCGCTGGTGCGGATCGAGACGGCGGGAGATGTCGGCGAGACGCAGCCTGTGGTGATTGGGCAGGCGCCGATTGCCGAAGCCCCCATGGCCGACATTGCAAAACCTACCCCGGCAGCGCCAGCGCCAGCGCCAGTGCCGGCGGCTGCATCGACGGAAAAGCCGCTTGCCGCTCCCTCGGTGCGGCTTTTTGCCAGGGAAAGCGGTGTCGATCTCAGGCAGGTGCAGGGGACAGGACCGGCCGGGCGTATCCTGCGCGAGGATATCGAGCAATTCCTGACCCCAGGAGCCGCTCCCGCAGCAGTGAAGAACGGTTTTGCCAGGAAGACGGCGACCGAGGAGATCAAGCTGACCGGCCTGCGCCGCCGCATCGCCGAGAAGATGGTGCTTTCCGCCTCGCGCATCCCCCACATCACCTATGTGGAGGAAGTGGATATGACCGCGCTCGAGGAGCTTCGCGCCACCATGAACGGCGACCGCAGGCCAGGCCACCCGAAGCTGACTGTTCTGCCCTTCCTGATGCGCGCACTGGTCAAGGCGATTTCCGAGCAGCCTGACGTCAATGCCACCTTCGACGACGATGCCGGCATCATCACCCGCCACGGTGCCGTCCATATCGGCATCGCCACACAGACGCCGGCCGGCCTGACCGTGCCGGTGGTCCGGCATGCGGAAGCCCGCGGCATCTGGGATTGCGCCGCCGAGATGAACCGGCTGGCGGAAGCAGCACGATCCGGGACGGCGACGCGCGATGAGCTTTCCGGCTCCACCATCACCATCAGCTCGCTCGGCGCGCTCGGCGGCATCGTCTCGACACCCATCATCAATCATCCCGAGGTGGCGATCATCGGCGTCAACAAGATCGCCACGCGACCGGTCTGGGACGGCGCGCAATTCGTGCCGCGCAAGATGATGAACCTCTCCTCCAGTTTCGACCATCGCATCATCGACGGCTGGAATGCGGCAAACTTCGTGCAGCGCATCCGCACGCTGATCGAAACGCCGGCGCTCATTTTCATCGAAGGCTGAGATCCATGAAAGAGATCCTCTGCAAGCTCCTCGTCATCGGCGCCGGTCCGGGCGGCTATGTCTGCGCCATCCGCGCCGGACAGCTCGGCATCGATACCGTCATCGTCGAGGCCGGTAAACCGGGTGGCACCTGCCTGACGGTCGGCTGCATTCCCTCCAAAGCGCTGATCCATGCGGCTGAGGAATTCGACGCGACGCAAAAGATGCTGGCTGGCAGGAACCCGATGGGCATCCGCGTCGAAGGCGCCTCGATCGATCTCGGCAGAACGATTGCCTGGAAGGACGGGATCGTCGGCCGGCTCACAGGCGGTGTTTCGGGACTGCTGCAAAAGGCGCGGGTCAAGATCGTCCACGGTCGGGCCCGCTTCCGCGACGGCAAGACGGTGGAGGTGGAGACGGAAACCGGCCAGCAGATCATCCGGGCCGAGACCGTGGTGATCGCCACCGGTTCCGATCCGGTGGAGCTTGCCGATCTGCCTTTCGGCGGCCGCGTCATGTCCTCGACAGAGGCGCTGTCGCTGACCGAGCTGCCGAACAAACTCGTCGTGGTCGGCGGCGGTTATATCGGGCTGGAGCTCGGGACGGCCTTTTCCAAGATGGGATCTGATGTGACGGTCGTCGAGGCGACGCCGCAGGTGCTGCCCCAATATGATGCCGAGCTGGTGCGGCCCGTCATGCGCAAGTTGGCCGAAGGCGGTATCCGGGTGTTGACCGGCGCCAAGGCGATCGGCCTTGCCGACGATGGCGACGCATTGATCGTCGAAACACCGGATGGCCGTCAGCAAAGCCTGCCGGCGGACCGCATCCTCGTCACCGTCGGCCGCCGCCCGAGAACGGCTGGGTCGGGTCTCGAAGAGCTCGATCTCGATCGTGCCGGCCCTTATCTGAGGATCGACGATCGTTGCCGCACGTCGATGCGCGGCATCTATGCGATCGGTGACGTGACCGGCGAGCCGATGCTTGCCCACCGGGCCATGGCGCAAGGCGAGATGGTGGCTGAGATCATTGCGGGCAAGAAGCGGGCCTGGGACAAAAGATGCATTCCCGCCATCTGCTTCACCGACCCGGAGATCGTCAGCGCCGGCCTGTCGCCGGCAGAGGCGAAGGCGCAAGGCTATGAAATCCGCACCGGCCAGTTTCCGTTCAGCGCCAACGGTCGGGCGATGACGATGCTATCCGAAGAGGGCTTCGTGCGCGTGGTGGCCCGCGCCGACACCAATCTCGTGCTCGGCCTGCAGGCGGTGGGCGCCGGGGTCTCCGAGCTCTCGGCGGCTTTTGCGCTGGCCATCGAGATGGGTGCGCGTCTGGAAGACATCGCAGGCACCATCCATGCACATCCGACCCGCAGCGAAGCGGTGATGGAGGCGGCGCTGAAAGCTTTGGGAAGTGCCCTGCATATCTGAGGCCCAAGTCCAGGTCCGGACATTGACAATGCTGGAAGGCGTCGCGATCGGCGGCAAAACCGTCGATCACGGCTCCAATTCCTGGGGTCAAGGGGTCGCTGGTTCGACATCCGTCAGATGCGACGAACCGCGCACGGTCCCGCCGATCATCAACATCAAGGAGAGCGACATCACGATGCTGGCCTCGCGCGGCCGGATCGACGCCGCTCAGCTCGCAGCTGCGACGAGGTTCCCCGCCTTATGGGAAGCGCCATCGACTACGGCCGCGAGCCGTTAGCCGGCGGCAGTCATACGGACCCGATCAGCCACAGGCAGATGCACGCGGCCGAGGAGCTTAGGCGCGTATCCGACCTCGGCTTGGCCCTACATCATTTCGCCAACAGTTAAATTAGGCGCGGTGTTGGAAGTGGCCGGATCCTGAAGATCATCCTGTTTGGCTTCTACGCCAAAGGTGGCTGGGTGGATGAACCCTTCACAACGAAGGGCTATCGGGCGGATTTCGACCTGCTGATCATCGTCAACAACGGGAAGCCCTGCGAGTCCGCCGAGTATTGGTAAAGGCTGCCGACCGTCTGAGGACGGTGGTCGTCGAGATTTTCAGCAGCTTATAGATGTGCGACTTGGGAAGCTGCGGACATCAATTCTTCGGGACTCGGCGCCCGGCATAGATTTTGGCCTTCCTCTTCGGCTTCTGTGAAACTCCAGCGCACAGTGCCTTCCCGATCGAGCAGGAACTCGCCGATAAGCGGCATGTGACCGGCGATCATAATCTGCCGGTCGGCCGCCGTAATTTCATACCAGTCCTTTTTCTCAAGAAAGTCGCCCGCCGCAGCCGGGTTCATCGGCACGGGCAACTCCCCCGGCAGATCGATCCGCATTGTCATGACCGCGTCCATTCCGAGCTTGTGCGGCCATTCGGTTTCATTCTCCGTGAACTCGAGGATGGGTAAACCGAAGGCGCGATGTGAAGCCCCCACCGGGTCGGATGCGCTAAGAAGGTCGGGTAGCGGATGGTAGCGGAAGTAGAGCCGCGCCCGCTCGACTGGCGTCTTGACCACTGCGAGACATTCGATGCCTTTCTCCTTCAGGGCCGGGTTGAGTTGCGCCATCGCCGCGAGATGACGCCGGCAGAACGGACAGTGTAGGCCTCGAAACAAACCGATCAGTAACGGGCTGCGGCCTCGAAAATCATCGAGCGCGATCTTGCCTTCGCGCGAGATCGCGTCGAATACAACATTCGGTGCCCGGTCGCCGGGTTGCAGCGGGCGGTCGACACTACTCGTGGACATGAACAACCTCCTCGCCTCGGATCAGCAAAAAAGGCAACACACCCAGCGCTCCGGGGCTCGAACCCGTGCTGGGCGCAAACTCTCTACGCCGGGGCAAAGTAGCTTTCGGCCATCTGTCATATTGCCGACGTCGAGATTGAGCCGTGCGGCCCATCATAGCACGTAAAAGCGTCTGCGGGCGAGCATTCAGGCTGGTCAGCAATCCGCGGCGCTATGTCCTCTGTGAGGTCTTCGAGGGAAATCTTTTCCGCCGCTCTCGCCGGTCGATCTAAGTTTACAACCTGAGACAGTAAAATATACCATTAAATCCTACGGTAGTTTTCAATTCGTTGGTCTGATAATTTTCGTTGGTCCGCCTTACCCAATCCAACAAGGCGCAACAGTGGAGATCGTGATGACCGATAACTCTAAGACGCCTCCCGCCAAGAAGACAATCCAAGACCCCCCAGAATACGCGGCTGCGCCCGAAGACCCCAGCCAAGCCGCTCCTTCCAACTCGTCTGGCACGGCAAAGCCTCCCCAGCCAGTATCTGAAGATCTTCGGGGCCAGCTTAAATGGAATGAGCAGCGTACCGGCGAGACCGATGATTGGTTGGGCGGGCCGCAAAACGGAGCCGAAGCGCCTGGCTCCAAGGAGAGTGGTCCGACAGGCTCGGGGAAAGTGCAGGGCGAAGGGGCAAGAAACCCCCAAACCGGCGAACGAATTGCAAGGAACCCCCAAACGGGAGAGTAGCAGCCGATACTGCTGCGACTTCGCGGTGTCCCACGACGGGCGCCGGTGCGAGCGCGGTTAAAGGCTTATCGAGGATTCTCACGTCAACTTGGATTGACGGATCGGGGCTGGGTTAGTCCCCGATCCGTAGCACCATCGTTTCCCCGAGAACGTGTTAAGTCGATGCGGCCCGGTCTCTGCGGCATGCCCGCGCCAAAGCTTCTCCGGCCCCACGCCGAAGCATCACGATTTCGATTTCCGCCAGCCGGCGGCCCACGCTTCGAATTCTGAGCAGAACCATCTTTCCCCGAACTGGGGGCTGATCTTCGTCTCTGCGTAGCGTCGCTGCCCCGGCAGGTGGAAGATACGCTCGCCCGTGTTGATGGAGATGTTGCCCTTGATCCTGCACGATTGTCCGGAGCCGCCAGAAGCGCTCCATGAGGCCAGCAAGTCGCTCGCGGTCCAGCCGCCGGCCGCACCAAACGCGAGCGCGCCGATGACCAAACCCGGAAACTTGAGAAGCACCGGTCTCTTCTGTGGATTGCGATAGCCCTGACGCATCCCCCATCCCCGTCATTTCGCGCGATGATTGTAGCGACGGATGGAGCACGACGATATCCGTCCAAAAGGCGTAGTGCGCGGGGGCCTCGCCAACTAACCGCATCAGTCGTTCCGTTCCTTCGGGCTCCAGGGATGATGACGCATAACGTCTCACGTGCCGGAGGTTTGCTACACTCGGCAGGCTCACAACGCGGCTCCTAACGAGAAGGTTGGCCAGACCTTCCCGCTGGGACCAGGATCTCAGGTGGGGATCACGCCTTGCTCTTGCGGATGACGTCCGCAATCTTCACTTGCTTGGGAATGAGCTTCAGTTTGAAAAACGTGTCGGCGATGTTCTGCTGCTGCGCGACGACGGTGTCATCCAGGCTCTTGACCCCGTAGGACTGACGCTCGAGCGCCTTGACGAGCACAGGTTCGGGGATGCCGACCGACGGTGACAGCTCGGCCGCCGCAGCCGCGGTATCGGACTTGGTCCATTCGTCGATCTCGGAAATGGCCTCGATCAAGACATCGATCGCCTCGGCGTGGCCGTCGACCAGCGCCTTGGTGCCGAGATAGAACTGGTGATTGGGAACGATGCCCTCGCCGTTTCTGAGTTCTCGCGCTTCGACCGCCACTTCCGCCGCTGCCTGGAAGGGATCCCAGATGACCCAAGCATCGACCGCGCCCTTTTCGAAGGCGGCGCGACCGTCGGCCGGGGCGAGGAAGGATGCTTCCACGTCCTCATAGCTCAAGCCGGCTTCTTCGAGCGCCTTGACGAGCAGGTAATGCACGTTCGAGCCCTTGTTGAAGGCGACCTTCTTGCCCTTCAGCTCCGCGACCGATTTGATAGGGCTGTCCTTCGGGACAAGTATGGCTTCGCCGCGCGGGGCAGGGGGCTCGTGCGCGATGTAGACGAGCGGAGCGTTGGCGGCCTGGGCGAAGATCGGCGGCGTTTCGCCGGTCGATCCGAAATCGACGGCACCGGCGTTCAGCGCCTCGAGCAGTTGAGGGCCGCCTGGAAACTCGGTCCATTCAACCGTGTAGCCGACCGATTCAAGCTTCTTCTCCAGCGTTCCTTTGCCTTTGAGAAGCACCAGAGTTCCATATTTCTGGTAGCCGATACGCACGACCTTGTCAGCTGCGCCAGCCAGTCGAACATGCGTCAAAGGTGTCGCGATGGCGCCTGCCACCACCGCCGTGAAAGCGCGTCTTGTAATCTTCATCATAGCCTCCGGAATAGGATGAGGCTAAATTAAAGTGTATCTATCTTTTTCATAGAATATACGTGCTCCGGCATCCGCTTCTTAGGGATTGGCTTTTTTGTTCTGTTGCGACAACGAGCAAAAAGAACCGCGCCGCGAAATAGGAAACGTCAAGGCGATGTTTCAGGGCGCGACGCGCACGATCAGTTTTCCGAAATTCCTCCCTTCCAGAAGGCCAAGAAAAGCCTCTGGAGCGTTTTCAAGTCCGTCAACGATGTCCTCCTTGTATTTGAGCCGTCCCTCGGTGATCCACGCTCCAGCCTGCTGATAGAAGTCAGGACGCTGATCGGCGAATTCGCGCTGGATGAAACCGCGGATGGCGAGGCTTTTGCGCAGGATGGCGCGCATCACCGCAGGAAGCTGATCATGTCCGCTCAAGGCAGAGGATCCTTCGTTATAATGCGCGATCAGCCCGCAGACCGGTATGCGTGCGAAGTCGTTCAGCAATGGAAACACCGCGCTCCAGACGTGGCCACCGACATTCTCGAAATAGACATCGATACCCTTCGGACAAGCGGCTGCAATTTGTGCCGGAAAATCGCTTGCATGATGGTCTATGGCGACATCGAAGCCGAGCGCCTGGCGTATGTAGTCACATTTCTCAGGCCCGCCTGCAATTCCAACGACACGTGCCCCGGAAATCTTTGCCATCTGCCCGACTGCCGAGCCAACCGCGCCGCTCGCCGCGGCGACCACAAGCGTTTCGCCTTCTTTGGGCTTGCCGATATTGCGAAGCCCGGCATAGGCCGTGAAGCCGGGCATTCCGAGAATGCCGAGTGCCGTCGTGATTGGTGCGGTTTGCGGATCGAGCTTCCGCAAGTCCGCACCATCTGAAATCGCATGGCTCTGCCAGCCGGAATGCGAAAGCACGATGTCCCCTGCCTTGAACGCCGCGTTGCGGCTGCGTGCGATCCGCGCGACCGTGCCCCCTTCCATCACGCCGCCGACGTCGACCGGCTTGGCATAGGATTTGGCGTCGTCCATGCGGCCCCGCATGTAAGGGTCCAGGGAAAGATAGAGCGTCTCAAGAAGAACCTCGCCCTCGGCGAGATCCCGAACCGTCTCCCGCTCGAGCCGGAAATTGGCCGCCACCGGCTTTCCGGATGGGCGCGATGCAAGAACGATGCGGGTGGCAACGGGTTGAGCGGTCATGGATGTGTTCCTCTTCTGATTTTTCCTCGGTGTATCAGGGATTTGCTTCGAAAACTGGGCCTCGCCATCCGGACCGTGCCTGCTTGCCGACCGCGCCTTTGCCGTGACGCCCTTACAACCGCTCATCGATCCCACGACCAAACGAGCTCGATCATTGTCATCGAGCTCGATGTCGTGCCATCGGCGGCCGCCAAACGCGAACATCCTCCTTATGTGGATGATCGGCGTGTGCGAAAGGGCAATGACCTCTCCGAGCGGACTTGATGTCGCCGCCCGATTTATCGAATGCGCATGCCTGCCGCTTCATCGTAGTGAAGCGGTTTGTCAAATTTTGCGAGCGGCGCTTCCGGCACCGAGCCGATGGTCACGCCATGCGGCCAATCCGGAGGGCAGATGGCGATATAGCGGGCATAGCCGCCAAGCCCACCCCCGAATTTCGGATAACCGATCGCGACCAATGCACCCGTTTCCGGGACCTGATCGAGATTGGCAACGCCTTCGGCCTGCGCAAAGCCGTTATGCATCAGCCAGTGTTCGCCCTCGAGGTTGGGCGTGGTGTCGGTATCGAGCGGCTCGTGGCCGTGAAACAGGATCTTGCGCTCGAGATGGAGGAATTTCAGCGCATCCAGGCTGACGCCCGGAAAAGGCGTGGTGGTCGAGAGCGCCGGGTCCGGCCATGTCTTGGACCAGCCCGAGCGGACGAAGACAACCGATCCTTCGGGAATCGTTCCGTGTTTCGCCTCGAAATCCTTGATGTCGGAGACCTGCAGGTGATAGCCGGGATCGGCCTTCACCTTGTCCTCGATAGAAATGACGACGAGCGGGCGGACCGCGAAGGTCGCCGGCAACTCGTCGATTGCGGCATATTCCGGTGCCCAATGGGCCGGCGGATCGAGCTGCGTGCCGAGCTGATCTGTCGTCAGCAGGTAGCTCGTCGCTTCGAAACCATGCTTGTCGTAGGTGTAGACATCGCCCTGCTTGGCGAAGCCTTCTAAATTCGCACCCGCCTTTGCCGGTGCAAAGCTTGAATTGCCGAAGCCCGCCCAAACGGGGATTTTCGGAGTGATGGTATGGGTCAGATCCACATATTTCGCGCCCTTGAAGGCGTCGTTGTAAACCTTCCAGAGCCCCGGCTCGTCGGCCCGAGCGGCCGCAACGGCCGAGAAAAATGTCATCCCGAAAATCATGGCAACGCGTGTCGCAAACCGCCTCATTGCTAATCTCCCTTCTGCCTCGATGTCATCGATAGTGCGCTCTTGGAATCTCACGACAGCGCCGCGCGTATTTCCACATACGCAGAGGGCGCTGTCGACTTTGACATACTGCATGATGTTATCCTTCAATCGATGCCGATTTAAGGAATTTTGCAGCAACCGACTTCAAGTGGATTCCGGAGCCTGCGCCAGCCGAGGCGATCAGCACGGCAAGCGCTTGCGAGTTTCATGTCCTTCCACTGTCCGGCCGCGCTCATGCGGCATTTGCTTTCGGCCGGGCAGCCTTAACGTGGGTGACGCTGCGGCGACCGTCGACACTGGCAGGGACGTCGCCATCGACGGTGGCGCGGCGCACGACCCGGTGCTGGTCGCCGTAGTCGTTGACCGCATAGTGCTGGGTCGCGCGGTTATCCCAAATTGCGACATCTCCGGCTCTCCAGCGCCAGCGCACGGTATTTTCCGGGGCGGTCACGTAGGACTGGAACACCTCGTAAAGTTTCGCGGAGTCGCTCTTCGACAGGCCGACTAGACGCTGAACGAAATTGCCGAGCAGCAGCGATCTTTCGCCGGTTTCGGGATGGACACGCACGACTGGATGCTCGGTCTCGTAGATGGTCGAGGTGAAGACTTCCTCGAAATGCTTCTTCTCTTCAGCGGTGGCGCGAGGGCGCACGGCTGCGTAGTCATAGGCATTGCTGTGAATGGCCCATAAATTGTCCGCCAGCAATTTGAGCGGCGCCGGCAGACTTTCATATGCGGCATGCGTGTTGGACCAGATCGTATCGCCTCCAGCTGCCGGAATGACGACGCCGCGAAGGACCGAGAATTTAGGATAGGCATCCACGAAGGTGACATCGGTGTGCCACTGGTCCGCCCTGCCGCCGCCGCGGCTGGAATCGAGATTGAGGATGGAAGCCGTGCCGGCCACCGGACCCTGGGTTGGATGCGGTACAAGGTCGCCCAGGCGGCGTGCGAAGGCTTCCTGTTCGGTATCGTCAAGATGTTGCTGGTCGCGGAAGAAGATGACCTTGTGTTTCAGGAGAAGCTGGTTGATGGCTGCCACCGTCGCGTCGGAAAGTTCTCCGCCAAGGCGGATACTCCTGATTTCGGCGCCGACACGGCCGGTCAGCGGCACGACATCGGACTCGGGAATGATCTGATTGACGAGAACTGGATTGCTCATGGAAAGCTCCTGGTTGGTCTTGGAAGAAGACGGCAAGTCACATGCACCCGATGGGCATCCACCGGGCGATCGAAAATCTCATCGCTAAACTCGACAGGGCTAGGGAACAGGATAATCTATAAATTCTATAGATAAATAATTCTAATTTTGCCCGCTTCCCCGAAACGGCTGCGTTAGATATTTCCTCTTGTCGGTGAATTCTCGCCTGCCGACGCAACCGAAGAAAAGATCATGTTTACGGCCGTCCATGGAGGCCGCCGGAAAGGAACTTTCGATGGCAACAGTCAAGCTCCTGTCTGACCAAGAGGCTGCGGCCATTCCGGCCGTTCAAGCCGTGTTCGACGACATCAGGGCGACGCGCAAGACCGACTTCATCAACAACTTCTGGCGTGCGCTTGCGAACGATCCCGCAAACCTCAAGCGGGTATGGGAAACGCTGAAATCGGTCATGACCGTGGAAGGTGCGATCGATCCATTGACACGTGAAATGATCTACATAGCGGTGTCGACGGCGAATGCTTGCCAGTACTGCATTCAATCCCATACCGCAGCGGCCCGTTCGCGCGGCATGACGGATGCACAGCATGGCGAACTTCTAACGATCATCGGGCTTGCGGCGCAGACAAATCATCTTGCGCTGGCCTTGCAGGTCCCGCCGGATCCCGAATTTGAGGTCCGGTAAAACCCGGCTCGGGATTGGGTCGCAACGCCAGCCGATCGATAATGGAAGCGGTCGACAGGTCGATGATGGTGTTGACAGTCACTTCTTGAGCGCTGACGGCGCTGTTCAGGATGGCGTGAACAGCGGGTGCGCTTTCAATGGCGGTGCCGATACTGGCGCGAAGAGATTTCGATGGTGAGCTCCGCGTATGTCGATTGGAGTTCCCTATCCGTGCCGTCTTCGAAATGGTCGTCGAGAAGCAGGGAGCGATACTCTCGAGCAAGCAACCTCGTTTCGAGCTCGTCGCGCAACGCAGAGAGCCGGAAGAATTGGCGTAGCCTGCCCATGGTGTTTCTCCGATCAGGCGGCGCGATGAATGCCGGCTTGTGATGCCGACATCAATTTGTGGATTGCTCGCAGCACGTCCGACGGCGCGGCGAAGTGCTGGCCGTCGAGGTCATGCACGTGAAACTTCACGGCGATGAACCTCAGCTGGTCCTTGTCTGGAACGACGATGCCGACCGGAACGCCGGCATACTCGATCACCTGTTTGGCCATTGCGATCATCCGTAAAATGGGTCCTCTTGCGACGCATATTCGGCGGCGGGCATGTTTATAGTCTATTAATTTAATAGACTATATAAGCGGTAAACGGAGATGACTATTCCGATCGATTCCAAATAACTCCTATGATCGGAGAAAATAGTTCTAGAACTGCGGCTTTTTTGACCGCTCCCGGGGCTGAGCCGACAGGGCCTCCGTGTCCGGAAAAGACTTCGCTAACGCGTATCGCCACCCTCGCTCGCCCGGCGCAGCGGGATTCGAACGACTGGGACGAGCACTGCCAAAAAAGCATGCTGCAAATTTTTGAAATGACTTCAACGCCGGACTCGGCCGGGTGTCAAAAGGCGGGTTCGCGTCCTCGTTCCGGCGCCAATCAAGGCATCTGGAGCGGCGGATGCAAGAATGCAGGCATGGGCGTCTCACCGGCGCTCGTGGAGAGATATAGCCGTGCGGTGTCCAACGCTTCGCGAATAGTGACGTCCATGTCGAGATAGCGGTAGGTCCCGAGCCGGCCGACGAAGGTGACGGAAGCCTCCTGTAAGGCGCGCCTGACATATTGGCCAAGCTGCTGCTTTTCCTTTATCAGGCGGATCGGATAGTAGGGGATGTCGTCCGGACCGCAGGCCCTGGAAAATTCGCGATAACAGACCGAACCGGCATGATCTTCCCATGGGGAAAAATGCTTGTGTTCCGTCACCCGCGTATGGGGCACGGCGACATCCCCATAATTCATGACCGCGCAGCCCTGGTAGTCGCCCTCATAGGTAAAGCGCTCGAAATCCAGCGTGCGATATCCCAGACGGCCATATTCGTATTCGAAATAGCCGTCGAGCGGACCGGAATAGAATATGTGGTCAAAGCTCTTGCGCA
Organism: Rhizobium sp. BK212; assembly: GCF_014197475.1. Lineage (NCBI taxonomy): Bacteria > Pseudomonadati > Pseudomonadota > Alphaproteobacteria > Hyphomicrobiales > Rhizobiaceae > Rhizobium > Rhizobium sp. BK212. Next base: position 35,833 of record NZ_JACIFS010000001.1, on the reverse strand, counting down.
GACCGCTATCGAAGCGCGTTTCCAGATGGACTGTTATATTTGTGTGATCGAGAATTCGCCCGATCATCTCGGTATAGCCGTGCTCCGGCATGCCCTGGTATTTGTGGAAGAAATAATTGTCGTCGTAGTTGAAACGGACTGGAAGCCGTTTCAGGATGGACGCCGGAAGCTCGGCCGGCGAACATCCCCATTGCTTCTGCGTATATCCCTTGAAGAAGGCATCATACAGGTCCTTGCCGACGAAGCGCAGCGCCTGATCCTCGAAGGTCTTCGGATCGCTTATGCTTTTGTCCGAGCAGCTGTCGATGAAAGCGCGCGCCTCGTCAGGCCTGAACACCTTGCCAAAAAACTGATTGATCGTGTGAAGGTTGATGGGCAGGGAATAGACCTGCCCGGAACTGGTCGTCTTGACCCGGTTCTTATAGGGCAGGAAATTCTGAAAGACATTCACATAGTCCCAGACGTCCTTGTCATCGGTGTGAAAAATGTGCGGCCCGTAGACATGAACCATGACGCCGGTCGCCGCGTCGCGCTCCGTGTGGCAATTGCCGGCAATATGGTTTCGCGTTTCGAAGACGTCGACCTCGTGACCTGCCTTGGCCAGTTCACGCCCGATGACTGCACCTGAAAGGCCCGCGCCGACGACGGCAATTTTTTCAATCCGCGGCATTGCCGATCAGCTCTTCCCGGTGGCGCTTATTGTCGAGGCGGTGAACCCTTCCGTCGCCAGGCGGCTGTCGTAGGGGAAAGGCGCATAATCGTGCCATTCGGCCAGCTTGTTGCGGTAAGCCTGCCTGTAAGCCCGATCGTCCGAAAACGCGATATTGTCCTGAACGAGTTCCATCCCGATGTCGTAATAAATGTCGAGGTTGCGCAAGTCCGGCACAGGTGTTTCACCGCCTTCGGATTCTGCTTGCATTTGCCAGAAAAGCGCCTCGAGGCGGGCGGCAAGAGCTGGAATGTCGCGCAACGTGCAGCTCTCCCGTTTTGCCTGCAAGGATTCCCTGATCGTTCTCAGGCTCTTGGGGTCGTTTGCAAAGCCAATGGCTCTTTCGATGTAGCTCTGCGGCCCCGAGCAGATCAGTTCCGGGACGCCGGCGGCGGCAACGATGCTATGGCAGAAACGCGCGGCAAAGCTCTTGCCGGGGAATGTCAGGATAGGCAGTCCCATGGTGAGCGCGTCGGCTGCGGTGGAATGCGCTCCATAGGGAAATGTGTCGAGGAACAGGTCGGCGAGCGCGATGCGGGCGAGATGCTTCGCATTCGGCGCCTTGGGCGCGAAAATGAGCCGTTCCGGCGCGACACCGGCTTTCTCCGCTGCCTGGCGCAGGCGTTGATCCACATCGTCGTTTCCAGCGAGCAGCCAGAGCACGCTGCCGGTCGTCGCAAGAAGAATTTTCATCCAGTCGGCAAAGGTTTCCTGCGTGATTTTCTGCATGCCGTTGAAGCAGGCAAAAACGAAGGCGTCTTCCGGCAGCCCGGCTTCTGCTCGCGACGGCCTTTCGGCGATCACCCTCTTGCGATCGATCGGCTGGTTGCAGGCAATCCTGAGCACCTTTTCCGAATAATAGATCTCGTTCTCGGGCGGGATGATGTGTTCGTCGGCGATGATGTAGTGATGGAACGGGCTGGCCATGGTGCCGGGATAACCGCAAAAGTTGACCACCACAGGCGCTGGCCGGTAGGCAAAGATTTTCGTTCGTGCATGCTTGGTGTAGCCGTTGACATCGACAAGAATGTCGATGTCGTCGTCGGCGATCTGCCTTGCAGCGTCGGCATCGCTCAGCGCGGCAATATCGCGCCAACAATCAACGGCAGCTTTCATGCGTGCCTGGGTCGCATCCCCTGCAACCGGCTCGCCGCAATAATAGGCGTAGATTTCGAGGCTCTTCTTGTCATGCAGCTCCAGCACCTCTCTAAGCGCAAAACCGACCGCGTGGTCGCGCAGATCCGAGGAGACATAGCCGACGCGAAGGCGCTGGCCGGTTCCCGTCTTCTGCTTGGGCACCTTGCGTGAGAAGCCGCTGGTATCCGGACGTCCGACGAAGGCCTTGTTGTAGCGGTAGGCTTTGGCGAGCTGGAATAATGGATCATCGGAAAAGCAGGCGAGCGCCAGCGGCGACATGGAATCGAGCAGGTGACGCATGGAGACATGGTCCGACGGCACCAGCGTCGGCCACTTGCACTGGCGCTGGCGGAGCGCGCTCCAATGTTGCCCGGCTTCCGTCTTGTCGGGCCGCAGTTCCATCGCCTGCCACAATGCCGTTTCCGCGTCTTCCAGGAGGCCCGCGTTTTCCATGACGCGCCCGATGTGCTGAAGCGCCAGCAGGCGATGCAGCAGCCCGTCGGCTGTGCTCTCCGCAGTCATCTCCACGAAACTCTGCCATTGCAGAATGGCCTGCGTGGCAACGCCGCTGTCTTCCAACGCCCGTCCAAGATTGATGTGCGCCGGTCCAAAGCGCGGATTAAGTTTCAAGCAGGCGCGCAATGCGTGGATCGAGCCTGCCACGTCGCCCAACTGCCGCAGGGTGACCGAATAATTGAAATAGACGAGATGCAGGAAAGGATGAGTCTCGTTGAAGGCGATCCAGACTTTATAGACGTCTGCCGCCTCGAGTCTCTGCCCGACGGCGCTGCGACTTTCGGCGAACTGAAACAAGTCCGTGAATGAAAGGCGCTGAGTGCGCGCGAGCTCCAGGATCCCAGCCAGTGACGGAACGGGAATTGGCGCTGATGCATCATTGGTGACCATGGACATCCCACGAATTGACGGCCGGCATTGCTACCATTTGCGAAAGGCTAACGATAGCTAACGGCGATAGCTTGCTCTAAACATGTCGGGCAGACGCCTGTTGAAATCAGCGTGGGACTGCGACCCTTGCGATGGCCGAAATCCTTGCGCTGCTCGCTCGCGCTCCCGCCGTGCGATCAGGCATTCAGATAAACCGAAATGACTGCCGCTATCTGGTCCGAACTCAGATTCCCCATCTGGGTTTCCATGAGAGCATTCAGTTGCTCGCTCGACAGGCTCACAATATCGTCCGTGGACAATCCAGCCACACCGGTCGAGCTGAACGATGCGATATCGGCGGTCGAGAAGGTTGCCAGCTCCTCGGTGGTCAGTGCCGCGACTTGGGCCGAAGTCAGGCCGGTGACCTGGCTTGAGGTCAAAGCCTCCGCCTGTTCTGTCGTCAAGGCGGCGATGGCTCTGGTGGTCAGTCCCGAAATCGCACTTGAACCCAAGGCGATGATGTCGTCGGTGGAGAAGAGAGCGAGGTCGTCCGTGTCCAGTGCGGCGAGCTGCACTGCATTCAGGGCACTGATCTGCGCCGTCGACAAGGCCGCGATTTGATCGGTGCTCATGGCCGCCACCTGCTTGTAACCCAGCGAGGCGACCTGGCTTTTTGTCAAAGCGGCGACCTGCTCGCTGGAAAGCGTGGCGACAACGGCTGTGGACAATCCCGATATGGCGCTCGAGCTGATCGCCACCAGTTCTTTTGTCGAGAAGCTTTCCAGATCCTCGGTGGTCAGGCCTGCGACGCCAGCCGAGCTCAATGCTGCAATCTGGGTGGTGGAAAGCGCTTCAACCTGTTCGATACTGAGGGCTGCGACCTGAACGCTGCTCAGACCGGCAATGCTTGCCGTGCCCAGGCCGGCAATTTGAGCCGTGGAGAGAGTGGCGATAAAGTCGGTAGACAATCCCTGTATGGCAGCCGAGCTGATCGCTGCGATATCGGCTGTTGAGAAGGTTGCGAGGTCGTCGGTGGCGAGGCCCGCGATGCCGGCCGAACTCAACCCGGCAATCTGTGTGGTGGAAAGCACCTCAACCTGCTCGATGCTCAAAGCACCGACCTGCGCGCTGCTCAGACCGGCGACGCTGGCGGCGCTTAGAGCCGCGATCTGCGCGGTCGACAAGGCCTCGAGATCATCGGTCGTCAAGACGGCAACCTGTGTGGAACCAAGCGCGCCGACCTGAGCGGTGGTCAGGGCCTCCAGCTGATCGGTGCTCAAGGCCTCGATCTGTGCGGTGGAAAGGCCCGCAATGCCAGCCGTGCCCAGGGCCGCGATCTGACCCGTCGATAAGGCTGCGATGGTGGCCGTGCTCAAACCGGATATGGCAGTCGAGCTGATCGCCGCGATATCGGCGGTCGAGAAGGTCTCGAGATCGTCCGTTCCGAGCGCCGCAATCTGGGCTGAGCTCAGCACGGCAACCTGGGCCGTCGTCAAAGCCTTGGCCTGATCGGTGCTCAATGCGGCAATCTGCGTGGTCGCCAGGCCGGCGATGCCAGCCGTGCTCAGGGCCGCGATCTGGGCAGTCGACAGAGCCGCGATAACGGCCGTGGACAATCCCGATAGTGCGCTCGAACCGATCGCTGCGATATCGGCGGTCGAGAACGCCTCGAGATCGTCCGTTCCGAGCGCCGCGGTCTGCTTGGAGCTGAGAGCCCCGACCTGGGTCGTCGTCAAGGCCTCAACCTGACCTGTGCTGAGTGCTGCAATCTGCGCGCTGCTAAGACCTGTGATGCCGGCGGCACTCAGAGCCGCAATCTGCGCGGTCGACAGTCCCGCGATATCATCGGTACTCAAGGCAGCAACCTGCTTGGAACCAAGCGCGCCGACCTGAGCGGTCGTCAGGGCCTCAAGCTGGCCAGTGCTCAAGGCAACGATCTGCGCGGTGGAAAGGCCCGCAATGCCAGCCGTGCCCAGGGCCGCGATCTGGCCCGTCGAAAAGGCTGCTATCGTGTCTGCGGTCAATCCCGATATTGCGCTCGAACTGATCGCTGCGATATCGGCGGTCGAGAAGGTCTCGAGATCGTCCGTTCCGAGCGCCGCGATCTGGGTCGAGCTCAAGACTGCGACTTGCAGTGTCGTCAGGGCACTGGCCTGATCGGTACTCAATGCGGCAATCTGCGCGGCGCTCAGACCTGCGATGCCGGCCGTGCTGAGTGCCGCGATCTGCGCGGTCGTCAGTCCCGCGATATCAGCGGTCGCCAAGACAGCAACTTGCTTGGAACCAAGCGCGCCGACCTGAGCTGTGGTCAGGGCCTCCAGCTGATCGGTGCTCAAGGCCTCGATCTGCGCGGTGGAAAGGCCCGCAATGCCAGCCGTACCCAGAGCCGCGATCTGGTCCGTCGAAAAGGCTGCGATCGTGTCCGCGCTCAATCCCGAAATGGCACTCGAACTGATCGCCGCGATATCGGCAGTCGAGAAGGTCTCGAGATCGTCCGTTCCGAGCGCCGCAATCTGGGTCGAGCTCAGCACCGCAACCTGGGGCGTCGTCAGAGCCTCGGCCTGGTCCGTGCTCAATGCGGCAATCTGCGTGGTCGTCAGGCCGGCGATGCCGGTCGTGCTCAGCGCCGCAATCTGGGCGGTTGACAGGGCCGCGATATCATCCGTGCTCAGGGCGACAAGCTGCTTGGAGCTGAGAGCCCCGACCTGTGTCGTCGTCAGGGCCCCAACCTGACCTGTGTTGAGCGCAGCGATCTGCGTGGTGGTCAGACCCGCAATACCGGACGTGCTGAGCGCGGCAACTTGCGTGCTGGAAAGGGAAGCGACCGCAGCGGTGCTCAGGGCGGCGATCTGCGTCGAGTTGAGCACAGCAACCTGCTTGGTCAGCAAGTCGTCGATTTGCCCGGCGTCCAAGGCCGCGATCTGTTTGGTGGAAAGGCCGGCAATCCCGGCCGTGCTCAGGGCAGCGATCTGAGCACTGGACAGCGCGGCGATAACCGTCGTGGACAATCCGGTGATCGCACTCGAACCGATCGCCGCCATATCCTTGGTTGAGAAAGTCGCTATATCGTCCGTATCCAGGGCCGCAAGCTGCGTCGCACTCAGCGCCCCGACCTGGATCGTCGTCAATGCCTCGGCCTGTGCGGTGCTCAGGGCGGCGATCTGTTTGGTGGAAAGCTGTGCAATGCCGGATGTGCTCAGGGCCGCGATCTGATCTGTCGAGAGGACGGCTATGACAGCGGTGGGCAATCCCGCTATGGCGCTCGCACTGAAGGCGGCGATATCCTTGGTCGAGAACGTGGCTATGTCGTCGGCATCCAGCACAGCAAGCTGTGTCGAACTGAGGGCGCCGATCTGAGCGGTGGTCAAAGCGTCAAGCTGTGCTGTGCTCAAAGCGACGATCTGTTTGGTGGAAAGGCCCGCAATGCCTGACGTGCTCAGGGCCGCGACCTGATCCGTCGAGAGGGCCGCGATAACGGCGGTGGACAATCCCGATATGATACCCGAACTGATGGCCGCGATATCCTTGGTGGAGAACGTGGCTATGTCGTCCGGACTCAAAGCAGCGATTTGCTTGGAATTGAGAGCGCCGACCTGCGTGGTCGTCAAGGCCTCGGCCTGGGCGGTGCTCAGCGCCGCAATCTGTGTGGTGGAAAGGCCTGCGATGCCTGATGTGCTCAGGGCTGCGATCTGCTCAGTGGAGAGGGCGGCGAGAAGATCCGTACTCAAGGTGGCGACTTGCGTCGAACTCAGCGCTGCAATCTGCCTGGTGAGCAAGGCGTCGATCTGACCGGAATTCAGCGCATTGATCTGTTCGGTGGTCAGACCCGCAATGCCTGACGTGCTCAGGGCCGCGATTTGATCCGCCGAGAGGGCAGCCATAGCGGTCGTGGACAAGCCTGATACGGCGCTCGAGCCGATCGCCGCGATGTCCTTGGTCGAGAAAGCGGCCAGATCATCCGTCTGCAGGGCGGCTATCTGATTTGAGCTCAGCATGGCGACCTGCGTCGTCGTCAGGGCCTCCGCCTGTACAGTGGAAAGGGCGGCGATCTGCTCGGTGGTCAGACCCGCAATGCCGGATGCGCTCAGAGCGGCGACTTGCGCAGTGGAAAGGGCGGCGATGACATCGGTGCTCAAAACAGCCACCTGCGCTGAGCTGAGCACCCCAACCCGCGCGGTGGTCAAGGCGGCAATCTGCGACGTGCCGAGGGCGGCGATCTGGCTGGTGGTCAGCCCGGCGATCGCGGATGCACTCAAGACGGCGATCTGATCCGTCGAAAGCGCCGCTATGACAGCCGTGCTCAAGCCCGACATGCCTTTACTGGTGATCGCCGCGATATCGGCGGTCGAAAAAGTGGCGACGTCATTGGGTTCCAGAGCACCCACCTGGGTCGAGCTCAGCGCGGCGACCTGAGCCGTCGTCAATGCTTCTGCCTGCGCCGTGCTCAAGGCCTCGACCTGATCGGTGGTCAGACCCGCAATGCCGGATGTGCTCAGGGCGGCAATCTGTGCGGTGGAAAGGGAAGCGACGACATCCGTACCGAGGGTGGCGACTTGCGTTGAACTCAGCGCCGCAACCTGCTTGGTGAGCAGGGAATCAATTTGACCGGTGCTCAGCGCGTCGATCTGTTTGGTGGTCAGGCCTGTGACGCTGGCCGTGCTCAGTGCGGCGATCTGATCCGCCGAGAGTGCTGCTATGACGGCCGTGCTCAAGCCCGATATGGCTTTGCTGCCGAGCGCCGCAATATCGGCGGTCGAGAATGCGGCGATATCGTTCGCATCCAGGGCCGCAAGCTGGGTCGAGCTCAACATGGCGACCTGCGTCGTCGTCAATGCCGCTGCCTGGGCCGTGCTCAGGGTGTCGATCTGTTCGGTGGTCAGACCCGCAATGCCGGCCGCGCTCAGGGCAGAGATCTGCGCAGTGGAAAGGGAAGCAACGGCGTCCTTGTCGAGAGCCGCCACTTGCGCCGAACTCAGCACCGCAACCCGCGCGGTCGTCAAGGCGGCAATTTGCGCCGGCTTCAGGGACGCGATCTGGCTGCTCGAAAGACCTGCAACCCCTGCTGCGCTCAGGGCAGCGATCTGATCCGTCGAGAGGGCTGCCGTGACGGCCGTGCTCAAGCCCGATATGGCTTTGCTGCCGATCGCCGCAATATCGGCGGTCGAGAAGGTCGCGATATCATCCGTCCCCAAGGCGGAATACTGTGTTGAAGTCAGCGCTGCAGCCTGGGTCGTCGTCAATGCTTCCGCCTGCGTCGTGCTCAGGGCGGAGATCTGTTCGGTGGTCAAACCCGCCGTACCGGCGGCGCTGAGGGCCGCAACCTGCGCAGTGGAAAGGGATGCGACGACATTCGCCCCCAGGGCCGCGACTTGCGTTGAACTCAGCACCGCAACGCGAGCGGTGCTCAAGGCGGCAACCTGGCTGGTGTTCAGGGCTGCGATCTGGCTGGTCGTCAGGCCAGTAACCGCGCTCGCGCTGAGGGCCGCAACCTGTGCGGTGGAAAGCTCTGCGATCTGTTCTGCGCTCAAGCCCGATATGGCTTTACTGCTGATCGTCGCGATATCGGCGGTCGAGAAGGTGGCTATGTCATCCGTCCCAAGAGCGCCGAGCTGGGTTGAGCTGAGGACCGCGACCTGGGTCGTCGTCAGCGCGCCAGCCTGGCTGGTGCTCAAGGCGGCGATCTGGCTGGTCGTCAGGGCAACGACGGCGCTCGTGCTCAAGGCGGCGATCTGATCGGTCGAGAGTGCTGCAATGCCGTCTGGGCTCAAGCCGGCCATGGCCTTGCTGGTGATCGCCGCCATATCGGCGGTCGAGAATGTGGCCAAGTCGTCCGTTCCGAGCGCCGCAATCTGGGCGGAGCTCAGCACTTTCACCTGTGAGGCGGACAGTGCCTCGGCCTGCGCCGTGCTCAAGGCGGCGATCTGGTCGGAGGTCAGTCCCGTGACACCGGATGTGCTGAGGGCGGCAACCTGCGCGGTAGAAAGCACCGTGATGTCTTTGGTGTTCACGACCGCGATTTGCGACGCCTTGAGGGCGCCAACTTGTTCCGTCGTCAAGGCGGCAATCTGCGATGTGCCGAGCGCTGCGATCTGACTGGTCGTCAGGGCAACGACGGCGCTCGTGCCCAGAGCAGCGATCCGATTCGTCGAAAGCGCGGCAATGCCGGCCGTGCTCAAGCCGGTTACCGCTTTACTGGTGATCGCCGCCATATCTGCAGTCGAGAAGGTGGCCAAGTCGTCCGTTCCGAGCGCCGCGATCTGGGCGGCGCTGAGCGCCTTCACCTGTGAGGTGGTCAGTGCCTCGGCCTGCGCCGTGCTCAGGGCGACGATCTGATCGGAGGTGAGACCCGTGATGCCTGATGTGCTGAGGGCGGCAAGCTGCGTGGTGGAAAGCGCCGCGATGTCGGCCGTGTCCAGGACCGCGATTTGCGATGCCTTGAGGGCGCCAAGCTGGGTCGTCGTCAAGGCGGCGACCTGCGATGGGCTCAAGGCGGCGATCTGACCGGTCGTCAGGGCAACGACAGCGCTCGTGTTCAGAGCAACAAGCTGTTCCGTCGAGAGGGCCTCGACCTGACTGGTCGCCAGACCCGCGATCGCGCTCGTGCTAAGGGCCGCGACCTGCGCGGTGGAAAGCGCCGCGACAAGGCCCGTGCTCAAGCCGGTGACCGCCTTGCCGGTAATTGCCGCGATATCGGCGGTCGAGAAGGTGGCTATGTCGTCCGTTCCGAGCGCCGCGATCTGGGTTGAGCTCAGCGCCTTCACCTGTGCGGCAGACAGGACCTCGGTCTGTGTCGTACTCAAGGCGACGATCTGGTCGGAGGTCAGCCCGGTGATGCCTGATGTGCTGAGGGCGGCAACCTGCGCGGTGGACAGGGATGCGACGATAGCCGTACCTAAAGCCGCAATCTGCCTGGAGCTCAAAACCGCGGCCTGGCTCGCCGTCAATGCTCCAGCCTGCGCCGTGCTCAAGGCGGCGATCTGCTCGCTCGTCAAGCCCGCAATGCCGGCCTTGCTCAGTGCCTCGATCTGGTCCGTCGAGAGGGAGGCGATCACGGCCGTGCTCAGGCCCGGCATGGCTTGACTGGTGATCGCCGCCATATCGGCGGTCGAGAAAGTGGCTATGTCGTCCGTTCCCAGGGCCGCGATCTGGGTCGAGCTCAAGGCTGCGACCTGGATCGTCGTCAATGCCTCGGCCTGTGCCGTGCTCAGGGCGGCGATCTGGCCGGACGTCAGACCCGCAATGCCTGATGTGCCGAGGGCGGCAACCTGCGCGGTGGAAAGCACCGTGATGTCGTTGGTGTCCATCACCGCGATTTGCAACGCCTTGAGGGCGCCGACCTGGGTCGTCGTCAAGGCGGCAATCTGCGCGGTGCTGAGGGCGACGATCTGGCTGGTCGACAGCTCAGCGATCGCGGCTTTGCTCATGGTGGCAACCTGCGCGGTGGAAAGGACCGTGATGTCGTTCGTGTCGAGGACCGCGATTTGCGATGCCTTGAGCGCGCTGACCTGGCTCGTCGTCATGGCGGCAATCTGCGCCGTGCTCAAGGCGACGATCTGGCTGGACGTCAGACCAGCGATCGCGATCGTGCTCAGGGCAGCCACCTGTTCGGTGGAAAGGGCGGCGACAAGGCCCGTGCTCAAGCCCAATATGGCTTGACTGGTGATCGCCGCCATATCGGCGGTCGAGAAGGTGGCCAAGTCGTCTGTCCCCAGGGCCGCAATCTGGGTAGAGCTCAGCGCCTTTACCTGCGTGGCCGACAGTGCCTCGGCCTGTGCCGTGCTCAGGGCGGCGATCTGGTTGGTCGTCAAGCTCGCAACCGCACCTGTGCTGAGAGCAACAAGCTGGGCGGTGGAAAGCACCACAATGTCTTTCGTGCCCATGGCCGCGATTTGCGATGCCTTGAGGGCGCCGACCTGGGCCGTCGTCAAGGCGGCGATCTGCGATGTGCTCAGCGCCGCGATCTGGCTGGTGGTGAGCCCCGCGATCGCGCTCGCGCTCAAGGCAGAGATCTGATCCGTCGAGAGGGTTGCGATAGCGGCCGTGGACAGGCCCGATATGGCTTTGCTGGTGATCGCCGCGAGATCGGTGGTCGAGAAAGTCGCCACATCCGCGGCGCTTAAAGCGGCGAGCTGCAACGAACTGAGAGCACCCACCTGAGATGAGGTCAGGGCCTGTGCCTGATCTGTCGTCAATGCGCCAATCTGCGCGGTCGTGATTGCCGCAATTTGAAGCGAGCTCAGGCTTTCGATGTCAGTGCTGTTCAAGACAGCCAGTTGATCCACGGTCAAACCGACAATGGCACTTTGTGAAATGGCACTTAATTGCTGCGAGCTGAGAACATCGACATCTTCCGTGTCCAAAGCAGCGATTTGAGACGACGAAAGGGCGCTGATCTGCTTGGTGGTAAGCGAGGCCACATCTTCCGTCGTCCAGGCTGCAACCGTGGACGTTGCAAGAGACCTGATCTGACTGCTGGTAAGGGAGGAAACAATCGACGTCATATGTAAAAACTCTTGCGTTAGCCAATACAATAAAGTTCAGCGTTTCGAAGCCTGCACCGCCTGTTTGGCCGGGCTCTGAAAAGAACCAACGCTCTGAAAATTCACTGCCCAGCAAAGAGGAGTGTAATCAGATTGGCTTGCGCGAACCTGTAGTTGTCAAACTGATCGGTACCGGAATTGTGCGGTGAGCCGCCGCTCGATCCCGTCCAAGGGCCTGATTTGCAGGTCGATGTCACGCGTCGGTTCGAGAAGGACGTTGGGGAGAGGCGTTGGCAAACAGCTGACGGCTATGCGACGGCTCGCATAAAGGGCTTGATGCAGTTTCGATCGAGATGGCACCCCCACCTCATCGAAACCCGGGCGGAGTGACATTCCAACTTTGCACAAACACGGACACTTCAACTCTAACTTCTAGTCTAAATACAACAGGAGCCTAGGCGCCTGCTGGCAGGGAGACAGCCGCGCTCAAAGACGTCCTGTTCGGGATTGTTAAGCTGTGCCGGGTCGGATCACGCCGATGTAAAGAAGCTCTGCTCCGAGGATAAAGCTGCCGTGGATTGCCACCCTTAGCGCGTCGCCATCATTGGCAAGATCAGGCCCCACCGAGTTTCCTGGGGCGGTCCGAACGGTTCGAAAACCAGTTTTTTGTAGACGGCAATCGCTCGTTCGTTGCCAGGATGAGGATCGGTTGCGATCACGGCGCCTTCTCATCAAAGAGAGCCTGCATTCTGGCGCCGATAAATGCTGATCCGTGCCCAACACCGATCGTATCGGGGTCGCCAATGTATTGGTCAATTCCCCGCGAAACCCTCGGGAAGTTTGGCAAAATGGTGATCTTCCCACCCATGGACTGTGTAGTCCTGCATGAACGCGAAGGGAAGTCCGAAGGATGAAACAATCCAGCGTGCTACCCGAGGGTCAGCTCTTCATCGTATGGCTCATCCGAGTTCCACCATTCACGCAGATGAGGCTTTGATTGCCATTCCATGAGCAAATCGAGGTCGTTCAGTGTCGCTCTGCGAAAACTGTATTGATCGGGTGTCATCATGAGCTCAGTTTACCAGATCATCCGCCGGAGGGTATGGCAGCCGAATGCTGGACGATCTGAAAAACGTCACTTAAATCCGCTGCTCATTCGTTTCCGAACGAACTTAGCTTCTCCAGAAGCGCTTCCGAGATCTCGAACTGACGCGCCGTTCCACGACCCATAGAGTTCTTGACGATCGTCTCGGTCAACATTCCTCGCCTCACCAGAAGGTCCACCGTCTCCTTGACGCCGCTGCGCGTTAGGGCCGTGATTTCCATGATACTGGAAAGAGTTAGCTTCTGGTGCGCTTGGTTCATGCTGTAGAGGACCGTCATCATGCCGACCTGCTTCAGCCTTGCCTGAGGCGTCTCGTCTTCCTGGGGGTGATCGAGGATCTCATGCAGGATAAGGCCTGAGAAAGCCAGATTACGCCACTGGGTTGCAATTGCTCTTGTCATGTCTTTTTACTGTGTTATATAAATCAGTATAAATCGCACTAGCACCACGCTACCTCTTCCGCAATGGGACGTCTTTGAAGGGTCGTGCTCATGAAAAACCTTCTGTTCAACACGGTTGTCGCGGCCTGCTGCATATTGCCACCCTATCTTAATTCACCAGGCAGGGCGCAAGCAAATGAGTGGGGTTGCGAGGTTATTCTGTGCCTTTCCAACCCCGGAGGCCCGACGCAGTTTGCAGAATGCCGCCCGCCGATCGAAAAGCTCTGGCGCGAGCTTGCCGAGGGGCATTCGTTCCCCACTTGCAGCGGCGCCACCTTCCACAGTTCCCGCCCGGGCTATGAGCCGTATTACTGCGAAAGCGGATACCGGCTGCAAAGCGATTATGGTCCGCGCGGGCAGGAAATAACCTGCGTGTCGATCGCCCTTCAGCCGGTGAGCGACGCGTTCTGCCCCGATCTCGGGGAGAGCAGCAGTTCCAGCAACAATTCGGTTTTGGCGCCGCGATGGCAGCTGGTCGATGGTCGGCGCCAATGCATGGGTTATCCGACCGCTCGCCCGATGGTGAGATCGCAGCCCCACTATGTCGACGTCACCATCGATGGGGTGGGCACGCAACGGGTCTGGTACTGAACTATGGCTGTGGCATTCGTTGATCTCGCCCAGAACTGCGCACCCGTGGTGGACGTCAGGACGCTTGCCGCCGTCGTCAGTCTGGAGAGCGGCTTCAATCCACTCGCCATTGCTATCAACAGCGGTCCGCCGCCTGAGCGCCAACCCGCGTCGAAGGCGGAGGCGATCGAGCGCGCGACCTCCCTTGTTGCCGATCGGCAGGACATCCGGATCGGTCTGGGCGGCATTGGGGCGGCGGAGCTGGGCAGACTGAAGCTTTCGATTTCGGATGCGTTCGATCCCTGCTTGAACCTCAAGGCGACGGCCACTCTGCTCGATGGCTACTACCGCCTTGCCTTGCGCTCCGGGGCCGATGCGACGCAAGCCGAAAAGGTGATGCTTCAGTCCTACTACGGGCGTGACGATCCGTCTGTTGGCGAAATGATCAAATATGACGCTGAGGTCCGCCAGGAAATGAGCCGCCTGCCTTCCGACCTTGCGTCTCTCACTATCGCCGAGCCGCGGCAAGAAACCCCTGTCGCGGACCCGTCAGCCAGGCGGGAGATATCGCCGGCTACACAATTGCTTTCCCAATCCGGCGGAGCCGCATCGTGGGACGTCTTCAACGTCCGGCGGTCATCCCAGGTTCTCGTGTTTCAAGACGAACGATCGGAGCAACGAAAATGATCTCAAGAGCAGACTTTCGCCCTGTCGCAGCCCCTCTCCTGATGGCCGCCGTCATCAGCGCCTGCCTGGTAGAGCCGGCCTTCGCGCAGGCGGCCGGCGTCGAAACCGTCCTGCAGAACATCGTCGACATGCTGACCGGCAATATTGCCAGGCTGCTTGCGGTCATCGCCGTCATCATCATCTGCATCGCCTGGATGTTCGGCTACATGGATCTTCGCCGCGCCGGTTTCTGGATTATCGGCATCGGCGGAATCTTCGGTGCGACGGAACTCGTCAATACGATCGTCGGAAGCTGATCATCATGCAAACAGCCGCCGCTATCGAGGAAGATATCTTGTTTCTTGCCTGCACGCGCCCGGCGATGATTGCCGGCGTGACGATGGAGGCGATGGGCGTCAACGTCATGCTGACGACCATCCTCTATATCACCGCGGGATCGATCGCCTACGCACTTGTCGGCGTCGTCTTCCATTTCATATTCCGCACGCTCGTCAAGCATGACCACAACATGTTCCGCATCCTGATCTCCTGGATCGAGACCCGCGGCCGGTCGCGCAACGCCGCCTATTGGGGCGGCGCCAGCTTGTCGCCCCTGAGGCTCATCCGGCGCTATGACGAAAAGGATTTGAGCTTTGCCTAGCACCGCAACGCTTCGCTCGCGCGAACTCGGGCCCGAAACTTTCATTCCATACGTCCGTCATGTCGACGAGACGACGATCGCGCTCGAATCCAGGGCGTTGATGGTGATGGTCGCGCTTGAAGGCATATCCTTCGAAACTGCCGATGTCATGGACCTCAACAGTCTGCACCGCGATCTCAATACGCTTTACCGCAATATCGCCGACGACCATCTGGCGCTCTGGAGTCATGTCATCCGCCGCCGCGACAACGCCTACCCGGACGGAGCCTTCGCCAACCCCTTCTCGCAAGGTCTGAACGCTCGATATCGCGACCGCATGATCGAAGAGGATCTGTTTCGCAATGATCTTTACCTCTCGCTTGTCTGGCATCCGGGCCGGGATCCCGCAGAAAAAGCCGCCCATCTTCTCTCCCGCCTGCGCAAGGCGCGCCGCGACCGTGTCGAGCTTGATGAGGATGCCCTGAAGCATCTGAGGGACAAGGTCTCCGACGTGACTGCCGGGCTGAAACGCTTCGAGCCTCGTGTGCTTTGCCTCTACGAACAGGACGACATCGTCTTTTCCGAGCCGAGCGAGGTTTTGCATCAGATCGTCGGCGGCCGGCGCGAGCGCGTCCCGCTGACGGAAGGCCGTATATCCTCGGCGATCTATTCGGACCGGGTGATCTTCGGGCGGGAGACCGTCGAGATCCGTCATGAGGCCGCAAGCCGTTACGCCGGCATATTCGGGTTGAAGGAATATCCGGCGACCACCCGCAGCGGCATGCTCGACGGCATCCTGACGGCGCCCTTCGAGCTTATCCTGACGCAATCTTTCGCCTTCGTCGCGAAAGCCGATGCGCGCACGATCATGGGGCGCAAGCAGAACCAGATGGTCAGCGCCGGCGACAAGGCGGCGTCGCAGATCGAAGAGCTCGGCGATGCGATGGACGATCTGGAATCGAACCGCTTCGTGCTTGGAGAACATCATCTGGCCCTGTCGGTCTTTGCGCCCTCGGTGAAGGAACTCACCGACAATATGGCCAAGGCACGCGCCTATCTCACCAATGGGGGTGCGGTCGTCGCCCGCGAGGATCTTGGCCTTGAGGCGGCCTGGTGGGGGCAGGGGCCGGGCAATTTCCGCTACCGGGCAAGATCGGGCGCCATCACCTCGCGAAATTTTGCCGCACTTTCCCCTTTCCATTCCTATCCCGCCGGCAGGAAAGACGGCAATGAATGGGGACCGGCCGTCGCCATGCTGAAGACCGCCTCCGGTTCGCCCTTCTATTTCAATTTCCACCATAGCGATCTCGGCAACACCTTCGTCTGCGGCCCGTCCGGCACGGGCAAGACGGTGCTCTTGAACTTCATGCTGTCCCAGCTCGAAAAACATGATCCGCACATGGTCTTCTTCGACAAGGATCGCGGAGCCGACCTGTTCGTCCGGGCCGCGGGTGGCACCTACCTGCCGCTTCGAAACGGTGTCGCCACCGGCTGCGCGCCGTTGAAGGCATTTGAACTCACCCCGGAAAACAAGGTGTTCCTCGCCCGCTGGGTCGGCCAGCTGGTCGGGTCGGCAAAGCGTCAACTGACGGTCCTGGAGCTGCGCGACATCGCCTCGGCGATCGACGGGCTGGCGGACCTGCCGGTCGAAGGACGCTCGATCGGCGCCTTGCGCACCTTCCTCAACAATACCGACCCCGAAGGCATCGCGGCGCGGCTCAGGCGGTGGGAAAGGGGTGGGCCGCTCGGCTGGGTGTTCGACAACGAGACCGACGACATCGGCATCGGCGCCAAGTTCATCGGCTACGACATGACCGACTTCCTCGACAATGAGGAAATCCGCACCCCGTTGATGGCCTACCTGTTCTTCCGCATCGAGCAACTGATCGACGGGCGGCGCATCATCATCGTCATCGACGAGTTCTGGAAGGCGCTGCAGGACGAAGGCTTTCGCGACCTCGCGCAGAACAAGCTGAAGACGATCCGCAAACAGAACGGCCTGATGCTGTTTGCGACCCAAAGCCCGCGCGACGCGATCGTCTCGCCGATTGCCCATACGATCATCGAGCAGTGCCCGACGCAGATCTTCCTTCCCAATCCGCGCGGCGACCATGGCGATTACGTCGACGGGTTCAAACTGACGGAGCGCGAATTCGAACTGCTCTCGCGCGAGCTTTCGGTCGAAAGCCGGCGCTTCATCGTCAAGCAGGGCCACAACAGCGTCGTCGCCGAATTGAACCTCAGGGGCTTCGACGACGAGCTCGACATCCTGTCCGGCCGCACCGCCAACGTCGAACTCGCCGAGACGATCCGGGCGGAGATCGGCGACCGGCTGGAAGACTGGCTACCCGTGTTTCGGCAAAGAAGGAGGACGGATTGATGGAGAGGATCAGAATAGAGTTTGCTCTGGCGATGATGGTTGCACTGTTGCCGGCTGGAACGGCATTCGCACAGGGCATTCCGGTCATCGACGAGACGGCGATCGCCAAGCAGATCGAGAGCATCACTCAGCTGAAATCCCAGCTCGACACGCTCAATCAGCAGCTCCAGCAGGCGCAGCAGCTTTACGCATCGCTGAACAAGCTTACCAACATGGCCGATGTCGCCGGTCTGCTGAACGACCCTTCGATCCGCAAGGCATTGCCGCAGGATTTCAATGCCATCGAAGGCTTGCTCAAAGGCTCGGGCAGCGGTGTCTTCGCCACCTCCGCCTCGAAATTCCTCGAAGAAAATTCGACCTATCGCACCGATGCCAATGATTTCTATGCGCAGGAATTGGCCCGCGCTCAGAACCAGAATGCCGGGCAGATGAGCCTCGGCCAGCAGATCTACGATGCCGCCACCAAGCGCATCGACGGCATCGATCAGCTACGCCAGCAGATCTCGGGTGCAGCCGACGCCAAGGATATCGCCGACCTTCAGGCACGCCTGCAGGCCGAAACCGCCTTTCTGCAAACCGACGTGCTGCGCATGCAGGCTCTGCAGATGGTCCAGCAGGCACAGGTTCAGGTCGACGACCAGCGCAAGGCCGAGGATTGGCGCAAGCGCCTGGATGCCATGGCAGAGGCGCTCAAATGAAATATCTCGTTCCTGGTATCGCCGCGCTTGCGCTTTCCGGCTGCTTCGGCGAGGTCGACAGGATCTATACCGTCGACGAACTGATGGCTGATCAGGCCCTGCTGGCAAAGATCACAGGCAAATGCCGCAACAACCCTGGCGCCTTGCGTCAGACGCCGAATTGCCAAAACGCCGAGGCGGCGGACTGGAAGCTCCGGCTTGAACGCATGAACAGGGCGCTTGGAGGCTGAGCCATGTACCAGGTCTTCAGCTTCGTCGATGGTCAGTTCAAGTCGCCGCTCGAGAGTTTCATCTCGTCGGGCACGTCGAACATCACCAGCTGGATCAGCGGCCCACTCACCGCGGCGCTGACGCTCTACGTCGTGCTCTATGGCTATCTTGTCCTGCGGGGCTCGGTCCAGGAGCCGATTGTCGAATTCGCCTTCCGGGCGATGAAACTTGCGATCATCGTCATGCTGGTGCGCAACGCCAGCGAATATCAGACCTATGTCACCCAGATTTTCTTCGAGACGCTGCCGCGCGAGATTTCCCAGGCGCTGAACTCGGGTAGCGCACCGAGTGCCTCCACCTTCGACAGCCTGCTCGACAAGGGCCAGAAATGCGCCAAGGACATCTGGGCGCGTGCCACCTGGCCTGCCGACATCGTCAACGGCATCGGCGGGATGATGGCCATCGGCGCGAGCTTCACGGTGGCGGCGATCGGCTATATCGTCTCGCTCTATGCCCGGCTGGCGCTCGCCATCGTGCTGGCCATCGGGCCGATCTTCGTGGCGCTGGCGATGTTCCAGTCCACCCGTCGTTTTACCGAATCCTGGATCGGTCAGCTCGCCAATTTCGTCATTCTCCAGGTCCTGGTCGTCGCGATCGGTTCACTGCTGATCAGCTGTATCGACACGACCTTCACGGCGGTCGAAAGCTATACCGATGTCATGATGCGCCCGGTCGCCCTTTGCGCCATCTGCCTTGCTGCCCTTTACGTCTTCTACCAACTGCCCGGAATCGCCTCAGCGCTTGCAGCGGGCGGGGCGTCGCTGACCTACGGCTATGGTGCTGCCCGAGACGCCCATGAGGGCACGCTCGCCTGGGCCGCCTCGCATGGTGCCAGAGCTGTTGGTCGCGGCGCCCGTTCCGCCGGCCGCCGTCTTAGATCTTGAGGGGCCGGACGACGACTTCTCCACGACAAATGTTTCAGAGGTTTGCATTTCAATGATCCGTATTATCGTCTCGCTCCTCCTTGCCTTGGAGTTCACCGGCTGCGCATCGAGGTCCCATCCTTTGCCCAAATGCGATGGCTATTCGCGCCGGCCGCTTAACCGCGCCATGTGGCAGTGGGAGGACAACAAGCCCGCCAAGCAAAGCGGCAATGACGCAGTCCCGGCGACGGCGGCCGGCCAGGTGTCTTCCTATGGAAAAGAGCCGCTGACGGAGGGGCCAGCCGACTTCGCGCATTTCGATGCCGCGGGTTCCTATCGGCCATGCGAGGAGGGGTGAGATCGTGAGTACCGACAGTCTGAAGAGCTATTTCGAAAGGGCACGCCGCTTCGATCAGGATCGGCTGGTCCAGGTGGAGCGGTCGGCGCGCATCGCCTGGTCTATCGCGATTGCCGCAAGCGTGCTTGCCGCCACCTCGATCGTCGCCGTTGCCGGGCTGACGCCTTTGAAGACGGTCGAGCCTTTCGTCGTTCGGGTCGACAATTCGACCGGCATCGTCGACGTCGTCTCGGCGCTGACGTCGACTGCCGGCAGCTACGACGAGGCGGTGACCAAGTATTTCGCCGCCAAATATGTGCGTGCGCGGGAAGCCTATGTCTGGAGCGAGGCCGAGGAGAATTTTCGCACCGTCGCTCTGCTCTCGACCCAGCCGGAGCAGACGCGTTTTGCGGCGATCTACCGAGGCGGCAATCCGGACTCTCCGCAGAATATCTATGGCCGCGGCGCGACGGCACGCGTCAACATCGTCTCGATCTCGCTGATCAACGCCAATGTCGTATCGGTGCGCTATACCAGGACCGTCACGCGTGGTGACGACGTCCGGACCACCCACTGGGTGGCGACGCTCACCTTTTCTTATGTCAACGCGCCGATGTCCTCGACCGACCGGCTGACCAATCCGCTTGGTTTTGCCGTCAGCGATTATCGCGCCGATCCGGAGGCCATCAATTGAAGCAGAGTTTCCTCATCGCCCTGACGGTGACCGCAGGACTCACCACGACCGCGCTGGCGCTCGATATCCCGCGAGGCGCATCGCAGGATAGCCGCGTCCGTTTCATCGACTACCAGCCCTATAACATCACCAAGATCGTCGGCACGTTGCGGTCTTCGGTGCAGATAGAGTTCGCCGCCGATGAGGAGATCGCCCATGTGGCACTCGGCAACAGCGTCGCGTGGGAAGTGGCGCCGGCCGGCAACATCCTGTTTTTAAAACCCCGCGAAAACCAGCCGGTGACGAACATCTCGGTCGTCACGACCAGGCGGGATGGCTCGACCCGCAGCTACCAGATGGAGCTGACGGTGCGCGATGGCAGCGTCGAGGCCGGGCAGAACACCTACTTCTATGTGAAGTATCGCTATCCCGCCGACGAGGCCGAACGCCGGAAGCTGGAGACCGCTGCCCGCGCGCAAGCAGCTCAGGCCGGAGAAGCTGACAAGGTTCTGGCTCTCCACGAGGCCTATGGGCCACGCAACTGGCGCTATTCGGCTCAAGGGACCTCGGCACTTGAACCGCAGGCCGTCTACGACAATGGCAAGGTCACGACCTTTTCCTTTGCCGGCAACCAGGAAATGCCGGCGATCTACATGGAAAAGTCCGACGGCAGCGAGAGCCTCGTGCCGAAGTCCGTCGAGAACAACCTGGTGCTGGTGCACGCGATCAGCCGCAAGTTCATCCTGCGCAGGGGAGGCGACGTCCTCTGCGTCTTCAACGAGGCCTATGACCGTATCGGCATCGATCCCGATACGAATACGACCTCACCCTCTGTCGAGCGCGTCGTGAAGACGCAGGCTGTGGCAGGACAATAGGAGGACGCCATGGCCGAGGAAGACAGCACCCACATTCCCGGTGAGCGCGCCGAAACGACGACGGGCCGCGGTCTCGACAGCAATCCGACGGTGAGACGCGGTGCGGTGGCGCTCGCCATCGTCGCCTTCGTCGGCTTTGCCCTCTGGTCGATGCGCGGCCAGGATAAGCCCGTAGATGGCATCCAGCCCGAACGCGTCGTCATCCGGCAGACGTCGGATTTCGAGCCGGCGAAGGAACCGGTCCAACCGGTCGCCACGCCGCCGGAAACGCTGCTGCCAACACCCGGGATGCCCGAACAGGCGGGCGAGGACGAGAAGCTTCTCGACGCTGCCCGACGCGCGCCGGTCATCGCCTATGGTGGGAAGCAATCCTCTCCGTCTCATTCTCGAGACCAGGACGCCAGCGCCGATACCGCGTCAAATTACGTTCCGCTCGGGAGCAACTCGGGCGGTCCCGGTGCCCAGGCCGAAAACGAGGACCAGCGCTTCAATCGGCTGTTGACGCCGACCCAGCTGCAGGGCTCGCGCGCCGGCACGCTTGGGAATCGCGACTTCATCGTCGCCATGGGAACCTCCATTCCATGCGTTCTGGAGACGGCACTGTCGTCGGACCAACCCGGGTTCACGAGCTGTGTCATCAGCCGCGACGTCCTTTCGGATAACGGCCGGGTCGTGCTGATGGAGAAGGGCACGCAGGTGGTCGGCGAATATCGCGGCGGCCTTCGCCGCGGCCAGAAGCGCCTGTTTGTGCTCTGGAACCGGGCAAAGACGCCCAAGGGGGTGATCATCACCCTGGCGTCGCCGGCAACCGACGCCCTTGGGCGTGCCGGAGTCGACGGTTACGTCGATACCCATTGGTGGGAGCGTTTCGGCAGCGCGATCCTGTTGTCGATCGTCGGCGACGCCACCTCCTACGTCAACAGCCAGCTGCAGGACAGCGATGTCGATGCAGACAACACGACGAGCGCCGGCAAGCAGGCCGCGACCATCGCCGTCGAGCAGTCGATCAACATTGCGCCGACGCTATTGAAGCATCAAGGGGAGCTCGTCTCGATCTTCGTTGCGCGTGATCTCGATTTCTCGAGCGTCTATCGCCTCCGCGTGACGGAACCGCGCAACCGAGTCTCCGATCGGGCGGTTCTCGGGGACTTCGCGCCAGCCTCGACCCTGGTCACGAAATAGCCCGCCATGACAGAGGGAGCCGATTCAGGCGTCGTGCGAGAGCTGTTGGCACCCCTGTCGCCCTTCCTGCGCGACAAATCCCTCTATGAGATCATCGTCAACTGGCCGACCCAGGTGGTCACCGAGGGCACGGCCGGGTGGCAGGCCCATGATCTGCCGGAGCTGTCGTTCGACAAGCTGATGCGTCTGGCGCGCGCTGTCGCAAGCTTTTCCAACCAGTCGATCGACGAAACCCGGCCCATCCTCTCGGCAACGCTGCCCGGCGACGAGCGGATCCAGATCGTCATCCCGCCCGCTACGACGAAAGGAACCGTCAGCATCACGATCAGAAAACCGTCTTCCGTGTCGCTCAGCCTCAACGATCTTGAGCAGGGCGGCTTGTTCGCCGAGGTTGCGAGGCACGAGGCGGACATCTCCTCGGCCGACCGTAGGCTTCTGGAATTCTATAGAACGGGGTCCTACCAGGCATTTCTGCGAGAGGCCGTCTACGCACGCAAGAACATCATCATCTCCGGGGCGACAGGATCCGGCAAGACGACGCTCTCGAAAGCCTTGATTCGCCATATCCCGTCGAGCGAACGCATCATCTCGATTGAAGACACGCCGGAGCTCGTCATCCCGCAGCCGAACCACGTCCGTCTCTTCTACTCCAAGGGCGGCCAAGGGCTGGCAAAAGTCGGGGCGAAGGATCTGCTCGAGTCCTGCCTGCGCATGCGGCCGGATCGCATTCTTCTGCAGGAGCTGCGCGACGGCACCGCGTTCTACTACATTCGCAATGTGAACTCAGGCCATCCGGGTTCGATCACAACGGTGCATGCCGACTCCGCCGACCTTGCATTCGAACAGCTGACTCTGCTGGTGAAGGAATCCGAAGGTGGGAGAGACCTGGAGCGAAACGACATACGCGCGATGCTGAAGATCGCGATCGACGTCATCGTCCAGTGCAAACGCCTCGAGGGTCGGTTTCGGGTGACTGAAATCTACTATCGCGCCGCCGCGGCAACTAAAATCGCTCGCGGCGATGGTCAAAACTGCTGACGCCGGGGTTTCCCGGCACGCCATAGCTGTCAAGGCGAAGCGTCGGATGCATCGCGGGACAGCATCAAA
This sequence comes from Rhizobium sp. BK212, assembly GCF_014197475.1. Lineage (NCBI taxonomy): Bacteria > Pseudomonadati > Pseudomonadota > Alphaproteobacteria > Hyphomicrobiales > Rhizobiaceae > Rhizobium > Rhizobium sp. BK212. The sequence goes on along the minus strand of NZ_JACIFS010000001.1, from coordinate 12,816 downwards.
TGCAGTCAGCTTTGGGCGGGGTGGATGCTGCATTCTGCTCGATGACACCGACGGCCGCGCTGAACGGCATAGGCCGACCGAAGAGGTAGCCTTGGCCATATGGGCAACCCAAGGCCAAGAGAGCCTCCTCCTGTTCGCGGGTTTCAATGCCTTCCGCGACGGTGTTCAGTCCCATGTCTCGGCTGAGCCCGATCAGTGCGCGTGTGATCGCAGCATCGTTCGGCCTGCTGCGAATCTGCTGGATGAAACCGCGATCGATCTTCAGCGTCGTCAGTGGATAGCGCTGCAAGGAACTGAGCGAAGCATATCCCGTTCCAAAGTCGTCGAAGGCGATGCCAACGCCAAGCTCCCGCAGGGCCGTCATCGCCTCCAGAGAACGATCGTCATCGGCAAGTGCGATCGTTTCGGTGACTTCGAGCTCCAGTCCCTCGGGTGCAAGGGAGTGCCTTTGAAGTGCGTTGGCCACTTTGTGGATGAGATTGGGGCCGCGGAGTTGCCCCGGGAAGAGGTTGACGCCGATCTTGATTTTGTAGCCTGACGCCTGCAGTTCGCTGGCGCGCTTCGCTGCTTCGTCAAGCGTCCACCAGCCAATATCCAGAGCCAATGCGCTCTGATCGAGAGCAGGAAGAAAGGCTCCGGGCGTCAGCAGGCCCCGGGTGGGATGATGCCAACGGATCAATGCTTCAAGCCCGATGATTTTACCGTCGGAGAGTCTGACCTGGGGCTGATAGAAGAGCTCCAGCTCACCTTGACGCATCCCGGCAAGAAGCTCATCGCGCAGTTCGCGCCGCGCCGACGTCTCGCTTCGCATGGTGGCGTCATACATCCGGATCGAGTGTCCGCCTGCGGCTTTCGCTCGATACAGGGCGTAGTCGGCACTGGCAATCAGCTCTTCGGCTTCCACCCCGTGGGCCGGTGAAAGAGCAAAGCCGATGCTGGTGCCGAGTTCCAGGACATGTCCGCCGAGTTCAAACGGCTTTGCAAATGCCTGGAGGATAGCATCGGCTTGGGCATAAACGGCACGCGGGTCGCTTACATTCTGCAACAGCACCGCAAATTCGTCGCCGCCGACACGTGCAATATGAGCGTCAGGACGCAGCGTGTATGGGAGCCTGACACCGACGGCCTGCAAAAGGCAATCGCCGACCAAATGTCCGTGCGTGTCGTTGACTTCCTTGAAGCCATCCAGGTCCAAGAGCATGATGGCGGCAGCGTTTCCCGCAGCAAGCGTATCGGCAAGCAGCGCGGAAAAGCGATGACGATTAAGCAGTCCCGTCAGGGTATCCTGGCTTGCCAGGCGCAACAGTCGCCCTTCCTTCTCCCGTCGCTCTGAAATATCGGTGATGACGGCGCCGGCACAGAAGCCGCGTTTGCCACGCCAGGTCGACAGGGTGATTTCGATCGGAAACTCCGTGCCGTCCTTCCTGACCGCCGACACCTCGACCGGCCTGCCACCGAGATTTGGCTTTTGCCCCGCCGACACGTTTTGCAGCCCTGCCATGTGGGCGCCCCGCATCCGCTCCGGGATGATGATAGTGATGGGCTTTCCGATCATCTCGCCTTTGGTGTAGCCGAACAGCGCGCAGGCGGAGGGATTGACGAACTCGATATCTCCGTGGCTGTCGATCGAGATCAGGGATAATTTCGTCGCCTCGGCAAATTTCACCACCGTGAACGGCATGCGCCGCTCCGAGCTGCTCATTGAAGACGACTTGGGTGTCATGCGTGCCTCGTGCATCGTGCCGGGCCTGGTTTCGAAATTATCCGGTTGGGGAAACTGCCGGCCAAGCACAATCACCATGGAATACATGCGTGAACATTGATTTAAGTCGCGTGCATGCCGCTGGCAGAAAAGCCCAGAATAGCGCAACTCGAGAGTGCCACCAGAGGTGATCAAGCAAACTGGACTCTTGAACGTTGCCCCGCTAGCGTGCGCGGGCTTCGAAACCGGAGGCGGACAATGCTCAACGAAAACGACCAGACGGAACTTACGAATACCCTGTCTGGTCGCGATGTCGCGCAGGCTGGTGCTCTTTGCTATCGTCGGACCGAAGGCGGTGGACTTGAAATTCTTTTTGTAGGCAGCCGACGGAACGGTCGCTGGGGCATTCCGAAAGGGCGCGTCGAGTATGGTGAAATCACCAGCGCTGCGGCGCTCAGAGAAGCGTTCGAGGAAGCCGGAGTGGTGGGCCTCGTCGACACGACCGTGTTCGGTTCCTTTTCGTATCGAAAGGACACGGGTCCCAACCACTACCATGTGTCCGTCCATCTTCTCCAGGTGTCGCGCATCGCGGACGAGTTTCCGGAGAAAAGCATCCGTAAAACACATTGGTTCCCACTGAAGGATGCCATGCGCGAGGCCGCCCGGCCGGGTCTGCGAGCGCTCCTGTGTCGGGTTGAGAACATCGACCTATGAAGCTCAGTTTCGGCAGATCGCTATTAAAGGTCCTCAGAGCTCAAAAGAAAATCAGCAAGCGGATCGAGAAAGCTGTCGCAAAGACCCGACGCAAAACGAAACGTTCAACGCCCCGTCCCGCGAAACCGATTTTGGTCGAGACAACCGCCTTTGGAAGCAACCCGGGCCGCCTGGTGATGAAATCCTTCGTTCCGACGTCGCGGCTGCCGAAGAACCCTGCGCTTGTCGTCTTGCTTCACGGATGCCATCAGACTCCTGAAAGCCTGGATGCCGCGGCGGGCTTTTCCAAGCTCGCGAAAGAGCGCGGTTTCGTTCTTCTCTATCCACAGCAGAAGAGAGCAAACAATTCGCAAGATTGCTTCAACTGGTTTCGACCAAGTGCCGTCGCGCGAGACCGCGGCGAGGTCCGTTCGATCAAGCAGATGATCGAGCACCTATGCGAGCGACATCGCATCGACCGGTCGAGGATCTTCATCGCGGGGCTGTCCGCCGGCGGGGCGATGACGGGCGCACTTGTCGCGATCTATCCCTCACTGTTTGCCGGCGCCGCAATCATCGCCGGCATGCCATTCGGATCCGTCCGCGACGCGATGTCGGCCCTGCGCGCGATGAAGTCAGGCGCGACGCCGCCACCGGGCGGATGGGGACGGCCGATCGCCGAGATTTCGCCAGAAGTCAGGGCATGGCCTCCGATAACCATCTGGCAGGGCATGGAAGACCGGGTGGTCAAGCCCGCCAATGCGCTCGCTTGTGTTGCTCAGTGGCTCGAAGTTCAGGGCATTGTAGAAAGCAGCGGCCGCTTGGAGAAAAAACCATGGGGCAGCTTGCAGTCGTGGAAAGTGACCGGCGAGAGGAAAGTGGCCCTCTATTCGGTCAGCAACATGGGCCACGGGCTTCCGATCAAGAAAAGCAAGAGCGTCATAACACCACGATCCGCTGACCCTTATGTGATCCCGGCAGATATCTCGGCTCCAGCTGAGATGATGCGATTATGGGGCTTGTCGAGGTTTCGAGTGTAACCAGTTCGCGGGCATGTTCGACCGCACCAGGCAAAGTCCGGTCGCGATGGGGTCACCTACACCATCTCAGTGCGCGCAATGAAATGCCAGGCTTGTCTTCGAGCAGCTGACAGTGCAGGTGAAGGAAATACCCAGGCCCGGGGATACGAGGTTCGTGAGATGTTGAAGATCGCGATCACGTCATCGCCAATGCAAATGCGGCGGTGGCCGCTTTCGGGTAACTGGGATCTACTATCGGGCCGCGGCCGGAACCAAGATCGGCGAGGGTGCTCGCAGCGACCACCACGCTGGCCAACGGCGTAAATCCTTTGTGGACCAAAAATCACGCGGACTGGTTCGCGTTGCAGCAGCCCTTTTGCCGTTTCGCAATCGGAATACAGTGGGGCGCAAAAGTCTGCCCTCGGCGTTCGGCCTCAATCAATCGGCTACGACAAGACGGCCGCTCATTCCAGATCGAGCGACTGCTTGAGTTCGTCGATCCGCTTGGACGCTTCGGCCTTGGTCAGATCCTCGGCATAGGCTTCAGGCCGGTGCGCCTGTTCCGACAAGGTCTTCAGATAGGACCGCTGCGCGCCGGTCATCGGCTCGTCGCCACTGACCCAATCGTCGGGGTCTTTCTCTGTGTTGGATGATGTCTTGCTTTTCGGATTGTCACTCATAGCGGCCTCCTGAATTCGTTCTCTAAACGTTCCAAGTGGTGCTGCTGTTCCCGCTGTATTCGTCGCGTTGGGCATCGATGGCTCTTGTTCGGACGTAAAGGCGCCCCCGCCGAGCGAGAGGAATTCCGCTCATTGCAACAGCCGCTTGGTCAGTGCCGAAAACGGTGGTCGATCGGTTCGTCCGAGAAAGCAGCGCGCCAGTCCGATAGCCGTCGGCTGACCAGCCCGCCACGACGGGTCATTAGGAATGGGGATCTTCCCGCCATTCGGATGTCGCGCCGAATTCTGAAATGGCAAACGAGATGACGCTGCGCAGGCGCGGCGTCATGCGGCGATCGCGATGATAGACAAGCGACATCGGTCGCTCACGGAGATGCCATTCTGGAAAGAGTTGAACGAGCAGGCCTGCCTCGACATCCGAACGCAGCAGAATGGATGGCTGCATGATCACTCCCAGGCCCGCGCACGCGGCCATGCGCACGGCCTGACCGCTATTGACAGTGATCGATATCCGCGGAATGACTTCGACCGTAACGTCGCCGTTCGCCAGCTTCCATGGCGACCGTGCCGCCGGGGCAAAGCCGATGGCATCATGGTTGGCCAGGTGACTTGGATGACCTGGATTGCCCCTTCGAGCAAGGTAGTCTGGTGCAGCGCAGATCATCATCTGGTAAGGGGCAAGACGGCGCGCGATCAAGCGGCTATCGGGCAACTCGCCGATACGGAAGGCAATATCGAATCCTTCGTCGACAATATCGACATTGCGATCCGTCAAGGTGATATCCAGCGTGACATCCGGGGCAAGCGCGCGGTAGCGCTGCAGTCTCGGCATCAGCATCTCTGCGCCGAACGTCGTCGGAGCCGTCATCTTCAGCTTGCCACGAGGCTCTGCTTGCAAAGCCTCGGCATCCTGATCGGCAATCGCCACGCGCTCCAGAATATCTCGGCACTGTTCGACATAGCTGGCGCCGAAATCCGTCAGGCTCTGACGGCGGGTCGTCCTGTTCAGAAGACGCGTTCCGAGGCGCTCCTCAAGTGCTGCCACATGCTGCCCAACCATTGCCGGTGACATCCCGAGCTTGCCGGATGCGGCACTCATCGAGCCCTCTTGCACGGTTGTCACGAATACCTGCATGGATCGGAAGAGGCCCATTCGATAGCTCTGCTTTTAAATGATGATATTATTTTCGCGATTATCCATTTGTATGGGCGAAATTACAACTCCTGTGACGCTGCAAACAAGGAGCACGACATGGCGCAGAACAGATACACGGGCAAAACGGTCCTCATTACGGGGGCGGGAACGGGCATGGGGCGGGCCGCCGCCCTTCGACTGGTCGAAGAGGGTGGCCAGGTCGCTCTCGTCGGACGCCGGCCCGAGCCGATCAGCCAATTGCAGTCGGAGATCGAGGCCGCCGGCGGCACAGCCATCGCGATCGCCTGCGATATCGCCGACAACGAGGCGGTCGCCGCGGCCGTCCAGACGACGATAACCCGCTTTGGCAAACTGGATGCCCTCTTCGCCAACGCCGGCTTGCTTGGCGAGTTCAAGCCATTGGCTGTTACGGAAGCGGACGAATTCGACGCTCTGATCGCCACCAATCTGCGTGGCACCTTTTTCACCATCAAGCAATGCCTGCCGTTTCTGGCCGATGGTGCGATCCTCATCAACGCCTCCTGGACGGCTGGTGGCGTGATGCCAGGCGCCGGAGCCTATGCCGGCACGAAGGGTGCCCTGCAGGCGATGATGCGCACCCTTGCGGTGGAACAAGGCCCACGGAACATCCGCGTCAACGCCATAAACCCTGGCATCATCCTGACGCCGATGGCCGATGACGTCATCGACCCTGTCTTCGCGGCTCGCCTCGCCAGTCACACGCCTCTTCGCCGTAACGGCAGATCAGAAGACGTCGCGGGCACCGTGGCGTGGTTGCTGTCGGACGATGCCAGTTTCGTCACCGGCCAGGAAATCACTGTCGACGGTGGTTTCACAATAGGCGGTATCCGGCTCTAGTGCGGTGCTGTCGTATCCGTCAGGGAACTGACCGCATACACCTCGCAAGGCCGGCTCGCTGGTTCTTCGGCGGCAGTTCCACCCTCGGGCTTGAAGCCATCGTTGAAGCTGCTGATCAAGCCTTCCGTCTTCCACGTGTAATGATCCGGGGGCAACTGAGGCTAACGACCACACCGATTGCGTAGCTTGTGCCGCGCTACCCGGCTCCTACTGGCCGTCTTGTTTGAGCTTTTCGAGATGTTCGGAGCAAACCAGCTGCACCAATTCAAGCAGAACGGTCGTCCGCTCGCCCAACCAGGTGAGCGCCTCCTCGCTGATCTCGTAATGTTTCGAATAGCGCGCCTTAACATACGCCTCGTTCAGCGTGTTGAACCAGGCGCGTTCCCGGTGCTGATCACGCGGAAAGGCTTCGGCCAGCCGGCGGTCCTGCTCCTCGGCGAGCGAGCGCAGGAACTTGATGTTGTGCGATGGTGGGCCGTAGTTGGTCAGAGTGAGTAGGACGCAGGAATAGGCCTGTTCGAGTGCTTGATGAGTTAAGAAGGCAGATTCGTTGAAATCACTTTCTCGCAAATAAAACATCGCGCCTTTGTGGAATTTCGATGCCGCCCTGGATCTGTGATCAAAATGCTCTCTCGCGACGCGAAGCCGATCCTCCGTCGAAAGCAGTTCGGGCTCCGCCAGTGGCTCATCGTCCAGTTCATAGAGAACGATGCCCTCCTTGCGAATGTCAGAGAAGAAATACTGCCCCTCCTTGAGGTAGGTATTCACCTCACGCCTGGAATGGACGATGAAGCTCACTGGCGTTTCGATCGAGGCCTCGTGGATCAGCCGGTCGGCCGCCTTGTACCAGTATTCGGAGAACTCGCAGAGCTTGCGGTTGTTGACGATGATCAAGAGGTCGAAATCGGAGCGATACCCTTTCATGGTGAAGGGTTCATCGACCCAGCCGCCCTTGGCATAGGAGCCGAACAGGATGATCTTCAAGATCCTACCGCGCTTCTTGAAATCGGCCGTGCCCTCCCTCAGCGCGTCCCCGAATTCCTCGTGGAGGATTTCGAGGACCCGGCCGAGTTCTCGTTGCTTGCGAAGCGGCATATGATCGAGCGACGATTTCATAAGCAATCGATAGGCGAAAGATCCAATATCGTCTACTCGCAGTTTTGAGAGGGAATCTGTGGGAACTAATCGCCTCGGAGATCACGTTCTCTCGAGGAACCGCGTTAATCGAAGACGACCGTGAATGTGGCTTCCCAAGAAGGTCCTGCACTCCAGGAACGGGGAGCACACGCTGCGTCACCGGCGCGTTGGCCACCGAAAAGGCAGATGCCCTTTCGCCTCTGAATGGGGATGTCGATCAGCTTGATTACGCGGAATCAATTTCGTTGGAATGATACCACTTTATTACCTGCCAGGATCATTGGAATCTTCCGGATTGGCTGAATGCGACTAGCGGACATTTAGCTTCGTGGGCGAAATCAAACGTTTCAGCCCGATTTCACGGAAGCGGGTGAATGCCAACACACCATCCTTGGCTTTAGCTCGAATGAGCGCCCCTTCGTAAGCGTCCACGATACTCGCTGTTAGATCATTGATGTTCTCGTCACTGTCGATATCGCCATCCTGCTGCGCAGCGGCCAGCACCCCTTGAATACTTTTCTCCCAGCGTTCGAATGAAGCGGCGAGCGCATCGAGAACGACTGCGCTCCGGCCTGCAGCGCTTTGGGCAATCATACCGTAAAGGCACCCTGCATATGGGGCGGCCGCCTTATACTCTTGTTCAAGAGCTGCGAAATAGGCATCGAGGCGGGCCAGCGGACGGAGCGACATGTCAGTGAAGAATTTCTCCCGCACCTGCCGGTACTTCTCCTCATACGCTTCGACGACCGCAACGACGAAGTCATCCTTGCTCTGAAAGAAATAATAGAAGGACCCTTTCGGGACATCGACGGCCTTCAGGATCGGGCCGATCCCCACACCGTCATAGCCATGCGCCAGCAATTGCCGCATACCTTCGGAAATGAGGCGTTCACGCGTCGCAGATTGACCATCCATAACTAGACCAATCGTCTACTAGGTTGTTTATGCACATCTCTCTCCACGGAGTGACCTCATATGAGCATAGCACGCAGTAGGCTTGTCGGCATCTATCTCGTGATTTCTTCTGCTGTTTTGTGGAGCACGGCCGGGCTTTTTGTGCGCATCGCCGACATGGATGTCTGGTCAATGGTCGCTTGGCGGTCGGCCTTCTCATTCGTCACGCTTGGCGCATTTGTATTGATCCGCCGAAGATGGACGAAGAAAGGTGTTAAAGGGACTTTCGGCATGCCTGGTGTGGTTGCATGTGTCGTTTCTACAGTAGCGGCGATCACCTATATTGCGTCTTTACAGTGGACGACCGTCGCGAATGTCATGACGGTGTACGCCACGCTTCCGTTTGTAGCGACCGGGATCGCTTTCTTATGGCTGCACGACCCCGTGACATACCGCTTCGTGATCGCTGGCTGTCTAGCTTTCCTGGGAGTAGTTATTTCGGTCGGAGCAGCTATGTCGGCAAACGACCTTCTTGGCATCCTGGCTGCTTTTATCATGACGGCTGGATGCGCCACGCAGATTGTCATTGCCAAACGGTTTCCAAGCATGGATTCGACGATGATGACGGTCTTGGCCGCGTTGGCCTGCTTTTGCATCGCCCTTCCGCTCATGCAGTACTCGATACCGACATCGACACAACTCCTCGCATGCGCTTTCTATGGGATTTTCACGACTGGCATTGGTTATGTGCTTTTGTTGCTTGGCTCTCGCCGGATTGGTTCAGGTGAAGCCGGACTATTATCCATGCTTGATGTCATCCTTGGCCCAATATGGGTCTGGATTTTCTACAGCGAGGAGATCACGCTACCAGTCCTTCTGGGCGGTGCAGTCGTTTTGACTTCTGTCTTTTGGTATCTCCTACCGAGCCGTAAGGTTGTTACCCCCGTTTGGCGGCTGATTTGAAGCTGGTCGTTTTGCCATGGGTATTTGCGGCTGCTTTTCAGGTGCTTTGTACAAATAAGGAATGCGCGAAGAAATGACCCTTTGCGAGTATGTTTTATGATCAAAGAGGAGGCGCTTCCAGCGCGTCTTCCGGTCGACACGGAACGCGCGTCAGCGGCCTTCCACCGGCGTAATGCCGCAGAACTGTGTGTTTGAATGAGCGCTATCGCATTGTTCGCGCATTGTTGCCCAGAGAGATGCTGGAGCGGGCTTCTATAGGCGATACGCCCGCTAGGTAAGGTCAACCAGAGCTTTGCCTATCGAGGCTAGGGGCATTGCTTCCACATCGTGCTTTAGGCGGAAAGTTTCCTGCCCAGGGTAAACGACGATGCGTCGTGCTGGGTCGAGATCTTCGCATGCAAGATAGAAGCCTTTCTCGAGTTTCGGCGTCAGGCTCCGCTTGATTTCGATAGCCCAAGGTCGTTCACCCGGGGGCGTCAGAAGGAGGTCAATCTCCGCACCAGCCAATGTTCGGTAAAAATTGCTCTGAGTTCCGGGGGGGGCTGCTGCAATCAACGTCTCGATCACGAGACCTTCCCAGCTTGCCCCGGCGACTGGGTGTCCAAGCAGGTCCTCCTGAGTGGTCAGTCCCAAAAGGGTGTGGGTGATGCCGCTATCGCGAACATAGACCCGCGGTGATTTGACAAGGCGCTTGCCAACATTCGCATGCCAAGGCTCAAGGCGTCGTACGAGGAGTAGATCAACCAGGAGATCGAGATAGGAGGCGACCGTCTTGCCATCGACGCCGAGCGAACGCGCAAATTCTGCGGCATTCAGAAGTCCGGATTGATGATGTGCGAGCATTATCCAGAAGCGCCGCAATGTCTCGGCAGGAATACGAGGACCAAGCACGGGAATATCTCGTTCCAGATAGGTTCGTATGAAGTCCTGCCGCCAGCGCTGGCTTGCACGATCATTTACCGCAAGGAAACTATCAGGGAAGCCGCCTCGCACCCATAGCTTATTCAGATCATCAACTGGTACTTCCAGGCCGTCGATCGGACCCATTTCAAGGTAGGCGATGCGACCGGCCAGCGTCTCACCCGACTGTTTCAATAGATCGATGGATGCGGACCCGAGCAGCAGGAAATGGCCAGCCTTCCTCCCATTTCGCCGGCCCCGATCGATAAGCCCACGCAAATTCTGAAAAAGATTTGGTAGCCGGTGAACCTCATCCAGGATAACGAGCTTGTCGCTATGCTGGCTGAGATATAGTTCCGGCTCGGTGAGTTTGGCGCGGTCGGCATCCGATTCCAGGTCGAGATAGATTGATGGGCGTTGTTCGGCTATGGCGAGAGCCAGCGTAGTCTTGCCGACCTGACGCGGGCCAATGAGCGCAACGGCGGGGCTCGAATCGATCAACTCAGTCAGTTTTGTAGATATTCGACGTTCAATCATCCTTGCATTTATGGAGTATAATTCCGTAATTGCAAGGACGATATGTTGATAGCTCGGCTGCGTCCGCTGGCGGGTCGCGCGGCGTTCACATTGCCGTGTGCCTAAAGGCTCGCCGCGTCGGTTGTTCGGAACGCCATCTTTAACCCAAGGTCGATGACTGGATTGATTTCTACCGCGGCCGATGGCGTGGGGCCTTAACTCCAACGGTCGATGAACGGCAGCGAAACGCAACATTCACAGCCTGTTCAGCGCGCCAATGTCATCAAGTAACCAGAAAGAGCCTTACCTCCCAACACAGGCTCTGATGGAGTAGCCGATGAAAAAGATCATCCTCTCGACACTTGCTACATTGGTCGCGACCGGCAGCATCTTCACTTCCTATGGCTCCGCGAGCGCACATGATTATCGCGAGCACCGGCACGGCGACAGGAGTGCTGCCATCGTTGGTGGGCTGGCGGCGGGGCTCATCGGCGGACTGGTTGCCGGTGCTCTCATCGAGGACAGGGACCGTCCGCGGTATGATGAAGGCGCAGATTATCGCTACAGCCGCGGCCCGCGCTATGAAGGTAATGTCGGTTATCGCGACTATGGTGACTCGGGCTACCGTTACAGAGTTGGTCCGCGTCATGAGGACAACTCCGGCTATCGCGATTTTGACGGCACAGGCTATCGTTATGACAGTGGCTGGCGTTGATGCAGACCAAGTACATTTCCAGCCTTCCATGACGGCGACCTGAATTGCCTCGTAGAACTTTTGCGCCAACGGTGCGATTTGAGGGTCAATCCGTCAAATGACCAGCCTTGCGGCCCGCCCGTTCTTCCGTTCTGCATTGTTGTAGTAGCTTGCAGCCTGCGCCACCGATTTATGAAATGACTGCTGCATGGCTTCCTGAAGCGGGATGCCGCGGTTGGCCGCTTCGGTGAGATAACCAGATCGCAGCCCGTGGGCTGAAAATATCTCTGGATCGAGACCAGCCTTCCTGCAGCGGGCCTTGAGGATGAAATTGACGGACTGCGGTGTCAAGGCGCGGCGATCGACGTTGCCCCACTGGTCGATACGACGGAAGATTGGCCCTGCCTCAATTTTTGCCTCCTGGATCCATCGCTTCAAAGCCCCGACCGGACGGCCGATCAGGACGGCATGGGCCTTATCTTCTACATTCGTCGTCTTGGTGCGGCCGAGGTTGAGTGTCAGGCAGGGCAGGAGAGGGGAGGCGGAATTCTGCGGGTCGGCATGCACCGGCTCCTCGTCAATCAGATCCTCGATGCGAAGGCTTGCAATTTCGGAGCGTCGGCGGCCGCCGGAAGCGAAGGCGGTCAGCAGCAGGGCACGATCGCGAACATCGACCAGACGATCGCCGGCGCAGGTGACCATGAGCTTTGCCAGGACATCGCCGGTAACCGCTTTTTTGCTCTTGCGGCGGCTTTGCCGCGGCGCGGCGCGCACAGCAAGCCGGAGCGCGGTCTTCAATGATGGCGCCGAAAACGCTCCGGTTAGTCCGCGCCAGCGTGTCAGGATCGACCACGAGGTCAGGCGCCGGCGCACCGTGTCGGGCGCATGCGGGCCGTTGACCCGTAAAAACCCTTCGGCGCGCAATCCTGTCTCGACCTCGACCGGCATGCCATGGTTCGGATCCTCGGCACGTTCAACAGGGTCCCAGAGATGATGAGCGACGAATTTCAACAGCAGGCTCTCCGGCGCCGGCCAGGGCAGGGGAGAGCCGATGGCAAGCGCGCACCAAGCCTCAAGATAGCCGAGATCGGAAGCGAGCGCCCTGAGCGTGTTGCCGCCCATGCCCTGTTGCGCCAGATGTTTTAAGGTGGCGACATCATCGTCCGTCAGCAATGCGGCTAGCTGATCACGACGGGCAAACGGCAGGATGGCGTCGAGTGCATCAATTTCCTCGGCGCGGCGAAGCACCGGATCGACAGGGGAGGGGAGGGCTTTTGGCTCTGGCATGGCGGTCTCTGGCGCTGTGACTTGCCCGACTCTAGCGGTTCTGCGCCGCCAAATCCATCACTATCGATACTTGGTACTTATCGATGGCTAGGCGTGGCCTAGTGCATCATAAGGAGTGAGGAATGATAACTCCAAGATAGCATTCCTTTAGCAAATCATTTACCATGATTTCAATGGCTTACGATCCCACGAAAATCAGCATGACTGCCCTGATGCGGCCGGTGTTGGTTTCCACGCAGAACTGAGCCGGTTAGGCGCATAATTTCCATTGAGAATTGAGCCATGTGACCTTCCCTCCAACGCGGTGAGCGGCGGGG